>NZ_JAOASQ010000042.1 GCF_030158565.1 Limnohabitans sp.
CCACCATATGCTTTGTGAGAAAAACACTCTCTCACTTTTTGGAAACCCCGCTGAGGCCCAGTCTCTGCGGGGTTTTCGCCATTTTGGCTCGTGGACACGGACCTTAGTGGCGACCCTAAAAAACACCGTTTTTCAGGAAATTTTGCTCTCTATTCTCCATTTCTCGTGGACAGGAGAATGCCGTGTCCACAAGTCCAGTCCTTATAAATCAAGGACTTACGAGAGTTCTCCAGACACCCTTTCCTTTTGACACACTGCCTACCCAATATTGGCAAAAAACACAAAACCGTACAATAAGTGCTTATGGTTTATGGTGATTGCTTGCTCAAAGGATACGGAATATGCGTACGCAATTAGGATTCTTTTTTTAAAGTCCACGAGGCGCCTTGCTCAATGTGTTGTGTGGGAATTGGGAGTAGGGGGCCGATATTTGGGCTAATGATCACCTTCAGTAGTCTTTAAAAGTGAGCCTCACCGCCTGTTGCTGAGAGCAATGGCAACAGCACAAGCTGAACTGGCCATTGCAAACATTTGCACTATGCCAAACGGTTCGTCAAAAAATATCGCGCCTGTGACCATGGCCACGATTGGAATCATGACCGTCGTTATGCCAGAGACTGTTGCTGGCAAATTACTTGCGATCTGAAACCATGCGATATTGCCTAAGCTCATGGGTATCAAGGTGATGTATCCGATAACAAGTGCAGTAGTCCAGTGGGGAATGAAAAATTCACCTCTGCCGTGAATCAGCGCTATCGCGCTGACAGGAATGCCAGCAATCATGAGTTGCCAGCCGGTGGCGACGATCGATGGTGTTGTGAGCTGGGCGCGGTGTATCACCAATGTCCCAATGGCCCAACCCATGGCGGCGCTAAGGCCGCATAAAAAGCCCAAGGGAGCCGAAGCATACGCCTCCCAAGCGCCTGCAGCCAGAACACCCACACCTAAGGCAGCCAGCGCTACGGCCACAAAGAGCCGGAGGGAAGGCCTTTCGCCAAGGGCCAACCATGAAAGCAACATCGTCCAAATTGGCATGGTGAACCCCAGCAATGCGGCTTGTCCTGAAGGCAACAGAATTGCCGCATAAGTGCTGGCGATATGCCAGACGAACATGTAGCTGAGCGCAGCAACCACAAGCGGCAGTCTTTCGCGGCCAGGAATTTTCAGTGAATACCCCTTCTTTCTGGCAATCAGTAAAACGACTGTCGCTGCAGCAATAAAAATGGGCTGCAGTGTGTTGCTGCAGCCCATTTTTTATGACGTTCAGGCAAGTACTTGAATGTCTAACGAAACAAGGCGACCATAGGCCGCCTTGTATTGACCAGAGATTGACGTCAATCAGAATGGGTACTGCTGCTCTTGAGGTTCAATGGTCAGCCACTTGAGTTCGGTGAACTCGTCAATGACGGCTCGTCCATCGAAACGGCCGTAGCCGCTGTCCTTGGTGCCGCCATAAGGGGCTTGAGCCTCGTTCTGAACGGTAGAGCCATTCACGTGCACAGAGCCGTATTCCAATTCCATGGCCACTGCGAGTGCACGGTTCACATCACGGCCGAATACGCCGGAAGAGAGGCCATAAGCGCTGTCGTTTGCGACCGCAATCGCCTCTTGCGCGCTCTTGACACGAACCACCACGGTGATCGGGCCGAAGGTTTCTTCGTCGTAAATCTTCATGCTGGAGTTGACATGATCCAGGATAGTGGCGGGCATCACGGCGCCGTCGGCAACGCCACCACAAACCACCTTGGCTCCTTTGTTCAGTGCATCTTGCAGCATGTCGTTGATGCGGGCGCCGGAGGAAGGATTGATCATCGGGCCCACGATACATGCAGGATTGACGGCTGGATCACCGGCAACCAATTCTTTGGCACGGGCAGCAAACTTCGCCACGAATTCGTCAGCGACTTTTTCGTCCACGATCAAGCGTTCGGTCGACATGCAAATTTGACCTTGGTACAGGAACGAGCCGAAAACAGCGGCCTTGACTGCCTCATCGACATTCGCATCATCCAACACCACCAAAGGTGACTTTCCGCCCAGTTCAAGCAAGCAACGCTTGAGCTGCTTGGCCGCTTTTTCAGCCACGATACGACCCACGCGGGTGGAACCCGTGAAGTTGATGCGGCGAATGGCTTTGTGGGCAATCAATGCATCGACCACTTCCGGTGCGGATTGTGGAGAGTTGCTCAGGTAATTGAGCACACCCGCAGGGAATCCGGCTTCCACCAGCGCTTCAGAGACCAAAGCGTGCGTGCGCGGGCTGGCTTCAGAGCCACGGAACACCACGCTGTTGCCACATACCAAAGGATAGGCGATCGCGCGGGCCGCCAGAACCACCGTGCCGTTCCAGGGCGCGATGCTCAGGATGACGCCAACCGGTTGGCGCAATGTCATCGAAAGTGCTCCGGGCTTGTCGGTTGGGATGGTCTCGCCTTGAATCTGAGTGGCCAAAGCAGCTGCTTCGCGGAAGACGTTGGCAGCCAGATGAACGTTGAAACCAGCCCAGAGGGGCGAGGCGCCCACTTCGGCAGCCATGATTTCGATGAACTGCGGGGTTTTCGATTCCAGAATGTCAGCAGCTTTCAGCAGCAAACGACGACGCTCGCTGGGGGGCGAATTGCGCCAGGCCTTGAATGCGGCGTGTGCTGACTCGGCGGCTTTTTTGGCATCGGCCACGCTGGCCGAAGAAGCCTCGGTAACCAAGGCATTGCTGACGGGATGACGACGCTCAAATTTTGCATCGTTTTCGGCATTGACCCACTGGTTGTCGATGAGCAATTGGGCTTTCATGAGAGCAGACTCCTCAGGTTGGTGGTTGATAAAGAAGCTTTTGATTAAATTCAGCATAGTGTTGAGCCGTATTAACGTCGTTCTCAAGCTTTTGCGGTCAAGATGTCGGCCATCCGCTCACCGATCAGAACGCAAGTGGCCATGGTGGCAACGCCAGCGATGCGGGGCATGATGGAGCTGTCGGCGATGCGCAGACCTTGCACGCCATTGACGCGCAGTTTCGAGTCAACAACTGCTTTGCTGTCTTTGCCCATGCGGCATGTGCCGGACTGGTGGAAGTAGGTCGTAGCTCCGTTGCGCACAAAGTCTTCCATTTCTTTACCCTGCAGTTTCTTGCCGGGTGCGACTTCACGCTTGACGAAGTCTTTCATCGCCGCTGAGTTGGCAATTTCTCGGCTCACCTCGATGCCATAAGCCAGTGCTTTCACATCGTCTGGATGGCTGAGGAAGCGAGCATCCACCACCGGGCGGTCTTTGGGATCGGCGGAGCGCAATTTGATCTCGCCACGGCTCTTGGGTGCCACCAGACCTGCGCACAAAGCCCAGCTCGTGTTGGGTGGGGTGTACTGTTTGGCCACCACATCCGAGGCGTAGGGCAGTTCAATTTGTACGATGTTGACATCAGGAGAAGCCAAGGAGGCTTTGCTCTTTAGGAAACCAGCGGCGTTGGCAGCGCTGTTGCGGTGAGGAATGTGCTCTTTGGGTTCAAAGATGCAGCCACCGTGCAGCAGGTGATCCTGGAAGTTCTTACCGACCTCTGTTGCGTTAACAACGGTCTTGATGCCATGTTGACGAAGTTGAGCGTCATCACCGATGCCGCTGAGCATGAGCAGCTTCGGTGTGTTGATGCCACCCGAGCACAGAATCACTTCGGTGTTTGCACCCACCACACTTTGTGTGCCACCGCGATTGATTTGCACGCCTGTGACTTTGGTACCAGAGAGCACCAGTCGATCTACATGGGTATTGACGATGACCGTCACATTGGGGCGAGAAAGAACCGGATAGAGGTAGGAGCGGGCCATGTTCTGGCGGCGGCCTTCCCGGATGATTTGATTCATCAGGGCAAATCCGACATTACCTTCTTCGCGTTTTCCGTTTTGATCCTCGAATACGGTGTATCCCAGTGATTTGCAGGCTTGGAGCATTGCCGGTGCGAGGGGGTGTGGGTTGTGGGCTGGCTGACACCAAACGGGGCCGCCTTTGCCGCGATACCTCTCGTCAGCCTTGCCTTGCCAGTTTTCAACCCGGCGAAAAATTGCCAAACCTGATTCGTAGTTCCAGTCCTTGTCACCGCTGACGCTGGCCCAGTGGTCCAGATCGTCTTTGAAGGGTCGGGCCCAAATGGTGGCGTTGATGCTGCTGCCACCACCCACCACGCGGGCCATGTGCTCTGGAATGGCGCGGTTATTGGTGCTGGGGGATGCGATCGCTACGTCACCCCAATCACGTTCTGTTCCCAGATTGGTGAACCAGACACTGGGATCTTGAACGGATGGGGCGGTGTCCCAGTCGCCTGCCTCGATCATGAGAATGGAAGCGTCTTTGCGTGTTGCAAGCCTGCCCACCAGGGCGCAGGCTGCTGTACCCGTGCCAACCACCACGTAATCGTAGGATGCTTTGAGGTTGGCACCGCGCTCCTTTTGGTTGGCACGAACCGCATCCAGCTCGTCGGCCAAAACACCTAAGCCAGTTAGGCCAAAGCCGGTCGCAGCAGCCGCGCGCATGAAGCCACGGCGATCGAGGCGACCAGCAATCAGTGCACGCTCCAATCGTTCAAGCAAGCCGTCGTTGGGTTCGCTGTATGTGTCGATATGTTGGGTCATTTTGAATTCCTGTTGGTCGATGACGAATATGTCTCCTCTGGAGGAGCGCATCGCTCCAATAGCCACAGGCAGCGACTTTAGGAATTCGTTGGAATTCTTCGTATATCGGGATTTCCCCTAGTCCAAATTGTTCCAAGACAGAACAGCCCGGTGGGCTGGCAACAGGATCGAGCTGGGGGTAGAGAGCTTTGGACGTACTACAGCTTCGTCCCTCGGGTAAAGCGTTATTTCAACCGCTGAATTCGCAGAGGCGGTAGATCAGCGCGAGCAGCGCTTACGTTTTGAAGTCTTTGGGGTCAATGCCAAGTGCTGTCATCCGCCTGTATATCAGTCCACGAGAGACTTTGAGCAATTTCGCCACTTGTGAGACATTGCCTTTGCACTCCCTGAGAACCTTCTGGATCAAATCGGCATCAGCTTGTTTCAAACTGGCGGCCTTTTCTATCAATGCTTCAGCGTTGATTGAAGGAGATGCAATTGTTTCAGTCGGGATAGTTTGGCCAAGAGCTATGTCGCCATACTCCGAGTCGCAATGCATTGGACTGGAGATTTCCAGATGTGCGCGGCCATTCAGATAGAAATCACAGCGCATGTAAATTTGCAGTCCGCTGCGCAAGCGTAAAGTTTTCAGTCCAGCACCGGCCAATGAAGCCAAATTAGAGAAATTGATATCGAAGATGTCTTCTACCCATAGCGATGGCCGGTGTTCTTGTGCGTGCTGAATGCCCAAGAGATTGCTGGCGATTGAGTTGACCCACACAAGTTTTCCCGTGTGATCAAGGCCAAGCATACCGACCATAGGGGTGTCGAGGATCGTGGGTACAAATTGGAAGTAAACAACCAAATGTTCGTTCGACTGAGCTGCCAGCAAGCGATTTTCAATCGAGGCAGCATAAAGTCCGACAACTGCCGAGGGATCAAATTTGAATGGGCTGCCCTCGCTGGAGATATCGAGGATCCCTGCCAATTGCCCATGAATGTTACGAATGGGCGCTGCGGTGCAGTACATCGACTTCACCGAGTCGTAGTAGTGTTCTCCTCCGAGCACACAGGCCTGCTTGCCAGTTCTGGCCACAATGCCTGGGGCGGTGGTGCCCACATGCTCTTCAGAGAGGTTCACACCCACCCTGTGGGCTATCGAAATGATTTTTTGATCGTGCTGAGATGCCGGTGTTGCACCGATCAAAACGCCCGACGCATCGGTCAGGATGGCTGAGCAATTGGCAGAGCCCAAGGCGCTCCACAACGATGGAAGTTCACATTGCCATGCCTCGTGCAGTTTCCAATTTTTCTGCAATGCCAAGTGGCTTCTACTGGCCGATACAGGCTGAAACTCAATTTTTTCCTGTGGTCTTTGATTCGCACGGTGGCAGCGCGTCCATGATTGAAAAATGGAGTCGCTCACAATCCCCGTAGGCAGAATTCCCTCTTCAAAATACTTTCTGCGCGCCAACATCACGCGGTCTTCTTGGCTCATGATGAATGGCGAATTCATGAAGTGGCTCGAATCAAAGGACCTGCGACTGTTACCGAACGTTACGCACCTGAGAATGTGATCGATCAACAATAATTCTCAAGGTGGCGAGATCGCGGAAGGCTGTCATGTCGCGTCTGGCTGTGCGGCGGGTGCCGCCATGCGAAACGCGTCCAGTTCCATGCACGCCTTCTCCACGTTCATGATCAGTGGCCATTTCGTCAGATCTACATTGAACCTTCGTGCGCTTTCGATTTGCGGAATCAGATAGCAGTCGGCGACGGTGGGCGTGTCACCATGGCTGAAGCGTTCACGCAGGCTGTCGGCGTTCAATAAAGCTTCATAGGCATCAAAGCCAGCACCGATCCAAGTGCCACACCATTGGTTGATAGCCTCGTCATTCGCACCGAATAGTTTTCGCAGGTATTCAAGGATGCGGCGGTTGTTGACCGGGTGGATGTCGCATCCAACGATGGCAGCCAATGCGCGCACTTGAGCGCGCCGCTGTGGATCATGCGGCAACAGTGCGGGTGTTGGGAACCTTTCCTCCAGCCACTCGATGATGGCTGGCGACTGGAGGAGTACCTCGCTGCCGGTATCCAAAGCAGGCACCAGTTGTTGCGGATTGACCATCTTGAATTCGTCTTTGAGATGCTCTTCCTTGCCAAGATGCACAGCGACGTATTCAACGGACAAGCCTTTGAGGTTGAGCGCGATGCGCGTGCGGTGAGAAGTTCCGCTGCGCCAAAAGTTGTAGAGCTTCATTCTGGTCGTCCGTGCAAGACTAAAAGTTTGTCGAAAAAATGGAGATCATTCGATCCTCAGACGCCCAGGTGTTGTTCCAGCACGCTGGGGTCAGTGTGCAGCGCGTCGGACGTGCCCTCGAACACGACTTCGCCCTTGACCAGAATGACGTTGCGGTCGGTGATCTGGGTGACGTGTTTCCAGTTCTTGTCCACGATGATGGAGCTGATGCCGCTGTCCTTGATGACGCTGCAGATGCGCCAGATTTCGCGGGCGATCAGCGGGGCCAGGCCTTCGGTGGCCTCGTCCAGGATGAGCACATCGGGGTTGGTCATGAGGGCGCGGCCGATGGTCAGCATCTGCTGCTCGCCGCCCGAGAGCTGCTGGCCGCCATGGCCCAGACGCTCCTTCAGGCGCGGGAAGGTCTCCAGCACGCGTTCATAGGTCCAGTCGCGCTGGCCGCGGGTGCCGGCTCGGGCGGCCATTTTCAGGTTCTCGACGACGCTCAGGTTGCCGAAGATGCCCCGGCCCTCGGGCACGTAGGCAATGCCCATCTGCGCCACTTCGAAGGTGGGGCGGCCGTTCATGGGCTGGCCTTTGATCTCGACGGTGCCCTTGCGCGGCGGCACGATGCCCATGATGGACTTGAGCAGGGTGCTCTTGCCCATGCCGTTGCGGCCCATCAGGCCGATGGTTTCGCCACGGCCCACCGTGAAGTCGATGCCGCGCAGGATGTGGCTGGCGCCGTAGTAGGTGTGGATGCCGTGGGCGTGGATCAGGGTGTCGCTCACTTCAATGCTCTCCCAGATAAGCGGCCTGTACATTGCGGTCGGCGCGCACAGTGGCGGGCGTGTCGCTGGCGATCACCTGGCCGTTGACCATCACCGTCAGGTGGTCGGCCAGGGCAAAGATGGCGTCGATGTCGTGTTCGACCAGCATCATCGCGTGGTCCTGTTTCAGGCGCAGCAGCAGCTCGACCATCCGTTCGGCCTCGGCCACGCCCATGCCGGCCAGCGGTTCATCCAGCAGAAGCACCACCGGTTCGGTGGCCAGCGTCATGGCGATTTCGAGCTGGCGCTGCTCGCCGTGGCTGGCCGCGCCCGCCATGGTGTGGCGGCGGCTTTGCAGGCCGGCCAGTTCGATGGCGCGCTCGGCGCGGGCGTTCACGGCCACCATGCTGTCGGCTTTGCCCAGCCAGCCCAGCGGGTTGAACGGATGGGGCTGCACACGCGATTGCGCCGCCAGACGAACGTTGTCCCAGACGGTGAAGGTGCGGAAGATGTTGGTCTTCTGGTAGCTGCGGCCCAGGCGATGGCGCGAGATTTTTTCGGGCGTCCAGCCGGTGATGTCGTGGCCGTCTAGCGTGATGCTGCCGCTGGTGGGCGGCAGGTCACCCGAGAGCAGGTTGGTCAGCGTGGACTTGCCGGCGCCGTTGGGGCCAATCACCGCGTGCAGCTTGCCGTGACACAGGTCCAGCGACACGTCATTCACGGCAGCCAGGCCGCCAAAGCGCTTGGTCAGGCCCTTGGCCGACATCAGGACTTTGGAATCACTCATTGTTGGCCTCCTTTTTCGCGAAGGCGCGGGCCAGCAGACCCAGAATGCCCTTGGGCGCGAAGATGACCAGGGCCACGATGAACAGGCCCATCCACATCTGCCAGTGCTTGCCGGTGTTGAAGTTGCCGATCGCGGGCAAGTCCTTGAACAGGTGCAGCAGGTACTCGAAGGAGAAGGCCCCGATGATGGCCCCGGCAAAATTGCCCATGCCGCCCAGGATCACCATCATGATGGCGTGTGCACTCAAGTGGAAACCCATGAGCTCGGGGTTCACGAAGCCGGTCTGCGCGGCCCACAGAAAGCCGGCCAGCCCAGCCAGGGCGCCAGCCAGGGTGAAAGCCGCCAGCTTGTGGCTGAAGGTGCCAAAGCCCAGGGCCCGCATGCGGTGCTCGTTGACACGGATGCCGGCCAGCGAGCGGCCAAAGGGGCTCCACAGCACGCGGCGCAGGAACAGGTAGACGGCCACCAGGCAGCCCAGCGTGAAGAAATAGAACACGCGCTTGTTTTCCAGATCGATCAGCACCGCATCAGGGCGGAAGTTCAGGAAGAGGCCGTCCGAGCCACCGAGAGCCTTGTTGTCGAAAAACACATAGAACACCATCTGTGCAAAGGCCATGGTGACCATGATGAAGTAGATGCCATGCGTACGCACGACCAGAAAGCCGATGACCAGTGCAGCAAGGGCCGAAGCCCCCACGGCAATCGGCAGACTGGCATACAGGCTGATGGGCTCGTTGGCCGGCGTGACAAAGGCCAGCGCGTAGCCGGCAATGCCGAAGTAGGCCGCGTGGCCCAGCGACACCAGGCCGGTCACGCCCTGCAGAAGATCCAGGCTCATGGCAAAGATGGCCAGGATCATCATGCGGTTGACCATGGACATGTAAAAGTCCGAGCCGACAAAGGGAAAGGCAGCCAAAGCCAGCAGGCCCAGCACCAGCAACAGCTGGACACTGCGGGGCAGGGTTTCAATGTGAATCTGTGGAGCGCTCATGGGGTTCTCACTGCTTGAAGAGGCCTTCGGGCTTGTACAACAGCACCGCGGCCATGAGCACATAGACCAGCATGCCCGAGACTTGCGGCAGCAGCACCTTGCCGAAGGTGTCCACAAGACCGACCAGCAGCGCCGAAATCAGGGCGCCGCGCACCGAGCCGATGCCGCCGATCACCACCACGACAAAGCACATGATCAGCACCTGTGAGCCCATATTGGGGTAGACGCTGGAAATCGGTGCGGCGATCATGCCGGCGATCGAGGCCAGTCCTACGCCCAGAGCAAACACCACCGCGTGGATGAGCTTGATGTTCACCCCCAGCGCTTCGGTCATCTCGTGGTTGAAAGCGCCCGCACGGATCTTCATACCCAGGCGGGTCTTAGAAATCAGCAGGTATAAGCCCAGAGCCAGCAGCAGGCAGATGCCCGACATGAAGAGCCGGTAGATCGGGTACGACAGCGTGTCGGTCAGCGCAATCGAGGCCGACAGCGCCTCGGGCACCTGCAGGCCGTGCACATCGTCGCCCCAAAGCATGGATCGCAGTTCCTCAAACACATAGATCAGGCCAAAGGTCAGCAGCACCTGGTCAAGGTGATCGCGGTGGTAGAAGTAACGGAACAGCACTTTCTCCAGCAGCAGGCCGAAGGCCACCGACAGCGCGGTGCCGACGATGATGGCCAGGGTGAAGCTACCCAGCATGCCAGCCAGTGACCAGGCCAGGTAAGCCCCCAGCATGTAAAAGCTGCCGTGGGCCAGGTTGACCACGCCCATGATGCCGAAGATCAGGGTGAGGCCAGCGGCCAGCATGAACAGCAACAGGCCGTATTGCACGCTGTTGAGGAGCTGGATCAAAAAATTGACGAAGTCCATAAATAATCAGAGCAAATGCCCTTTCATATGCCTCAATGCGGGAGGGGAGAGCTGCACAACAAAACTCCCCCCCCCTTCCTGTGGGTGCGGTCAGGAATTACAAGCGGCAGCCAGCGCCTGAGTCGGCCAAGGCTTTGGCGGCCACGCCAATCACCTTGTTTTCCTTGCCGACAACCTGGCGCAGGTACATGTCCTGCACCGGGTTGTGGGACTTGCTCATGCTCCACTTGCCGCGTGGGCTGTCGATGGTTGCGCCTTCCATCGCTTTGTAGAGCTCGCCCTTCTTACTCAGATCGCCCTTGACGGCATTGGCGCCCTGGATCAGCAGCAGGCCGGTGTCGTAGCCTTGCACGGCGTACACGTCGGGCTGCATCTTGAAGGTCTTGGCATAGGCCAGGCGGAACTCGTTGTTGCGCTTGGTCTCGATGCCATCACCGTAGTGCAGGGTGGTCAGTACGCCTTCGGCAGCGGGACCGGCGGCATCGATCACGCCTTCGGTCAGGAAGCCGGAGCCGTACAGCGGGATTTTGTCCTTGAGCCCTGCAGCCGCGTAGTCTTTCATGAACTTGGCAGCACCACCACCCGCGAAGAAGCAGGCCACGGCGTCGGGTTTGAGGGCGGCGATTTCGGTCAGAAGGGCCTGGAACTCGACGTTGGGGAAGGGCAGACCGAGCTCCTTGATGATCGTGCCGCCGGCCTTGGTGTAGCTTTCCTTGAAGCCTTCATAGGCCTCGTCGCCGGCTGCGTATTTCCAGGAAATCCATACTGCCTTCTTGTGGCCGCGCTTGACCATGGCTTCACCGAGCGCCATGGTCGGCTGGCTGTTGGTGAAGCTTGTGCGGAAGACGTTGGGCGCGCACTGCGCGCGCGTGGCGATGTGTACACCAGCGTTGGGGATCAGGTTGAGCACGCCGCTCTCGCGCGCCACGCGGTGGATGCCCATCTGCACGCCCGAATGCACGGTACCGATTAGCACATCCACCTTGTCGCGCTGCACCAGCTTGTTGGCGTTTTCAATGGCCTTGGCCGGTTCGGATTCATCGTCCACCTTGAACCATTCGATCTCGCGGCCGCCGAGCTTGCCGCCCTGTTCGTTGATGGCCATGCGCACGCCGTTTTCAATGGCCACGCCCAGCTGTGCGAAGGTGCCGGTGTAGGGCAGCATGAAGCCGACGCGGATCTTGCCGCTTTGCGCGAGCGCATGCTGCGGAACAAGCAGGCCAGAAGCGGCGGTGCCTATGAGGGCTGCGCCCTGGCTGAGCATCTGGCGGCGATTGAGTTGTGTCATGGTTGTCTCCTGTTAAAAAAATTGAAGATTCACTGCAATTTCACAAAAGTTCATTCGGCAGGGCCGATGGTTAGAGCAATTTCAGCCACGCCTTCTACGCGGCCAGTGATCTTGTCGCCCGGCACCACAGCGCCCACGCCTTCGGGTGTGCCGGTGTAGATCAGGTCGCCGGGTTGCAGGTGGTAGTAGGTGGACAGGTCGGCGATGATTTCGCGGATGTTCCAGATCAGCTTGTCCACGTCGGACGACTGCTTGGTGGCACCGTTGACTTCGAGCGCGATGGCGCCTTTCTCGATCACCACGCCGGGCATGGGCACGATCTCGGTGCAGACGGAACCCTGTTCGATGTCCTTGCCGGTGTCCCAGGGGCGGCCCTTGTCGCGCGCCACCAGCTGCAGATCACGGCGGGTCATGTCCAGACCGGCGGCGTAGCCGTAGACCAGTTCATGCGCGTTAGCTTCGCTCACGCGAAAACCCGATTTGCCAATCGCCAGCACCAGTTCCATTTCAAAGTGGTAGTTGTTGGTGCGTGGCGGGTAGGCCACTGTGGAGCCGCTGTCCACCAGGGTCTGGGGCGACTTGGTGAAGTAGAAGGCCTGCTCGACAGACTTGTCCACCGGACGGCCCATTTCGACGGCGTGTGCATGGTAGTTGCGGCCTACGCAGAAGATGCGGTTGATCGGGAAGCGTTCGGTTTTGCCGCAGATGGGCAGGGACTGGACGGCAGGGGGATTGAAGAGGTAGGAAGTCATGTGGTTTATCCGCGGTTCTCGTAAACACCCAGCTTGCGGTGCAGCGGGGATTCATCGGCAATGAAGACAAAGGAGGGTTGATCGGCGCGCAAGTTTCTGAGGGTCACGGCTTCGTAACCCGGAGCGCAGCAGGTGTCGGCTTCGACCATGCTGAACGTCTTATCGGCGATGGCCGCTTCGACCTGGCCTTCGATGACGTGGAACACCTGGGCGGGCGAGCGAGCCGGCAGGCGCAGGCTCTGGCCCGGGCGCAGCATCAGGGCGTAAAAGCCCAGGATGTTCTCGGCGTCGCCACCGGTTTCGGGGTTGATGTAGGTGACCTGCACGCATTCTTGCCCAGGCTCGTCGGCAGCCAGGGCCAGCAACGCGGCTCGGGTGTCTGCCCACGGGTAACGCAGCATCGGGTATGCCTTGCTGGTGCGCTCAAACATGCGGGTGGGTGCTACGCCGGCGCGGACGTTCTGGACATCGCCCCGGCCGGGGACGATCGTCTGGCGGTCACCGTTGATGTGGTAGCTCGCCTCCATGTAATAGACCAGGGGCAGATCGAGGACATCGAGCCAGACCACTGGGTCGGTACCGTCGTGGCCGTGCTCGTGCCACAGGCCGGTGGGGGTCAGGATCAGGTCACCGCGGCTCATGGGGCATTTCTCGCCGTTCACCGTGGTGTAGGCGCCTTCGCCTTCGACGATCATGCGCACCGCATTCGGTGTGTGGCGGTGGCTGGGCGCCCATTCGTTGGGCAAGAGAAGTTGCATCCCCAGGTACATCGCGGGGCTGGCCTTCATGTTCTCCAGGCCGTGGCCGGGGTTGGCCAGCACCAGCACGCGGCGCTCTGCTTTCTCAATTGGGGTGAGCTCGCCCGCCTGCAGCAGCAAGGGTTTGAGCGTGCTGTAGGCCCAGTGCGTGGGTTGGGTCTGGCGCGTGGGAACCTTGGGCGGCAGCACGGCGCGCAGGCTGGGCCACAGGGGCACCAGGTTCAGATCGCGCAGGTCCTGCACGTATTGCTTGGGCAAGTCTTCAAGTCGTCCAAGATCACTCATGTCAATGTCCGTGGTGTGAATTTTTAGGGAAATGTCTCTGTTCTGACTTATTTGTCTGCAGAGGAGGTGAACGAGTCCGCATAGAACTCTTCCTGCGGCAATCCTGCCTTGGTGGTGTAGTCCCGTTGTGCAGACTCAATCACGACGGGAGCGCCGCATGCATAAACCTGAAAATTTGATAAATCGGGGTGATCTTCCAAAACAGCCTGATGAACAAATCCTGTGCGGCCTTTCCAGTTGTCGGATGCTTCTGCGTTGGAAATGACGGGGACGTATGTCAGGTTTGGCATGGCAGCGCATTGCGCTTCAACCCATTGCGACATGTAGAGATCGTCAGGACGACGTCCTCCCCAGTACAGGGTGGCCGACCGCTTGATTCCCTGATGCTGCATATGTTCAATCAAGGCCTTGATCGGGGCAAAACCCGTACCTGATGCCAGCAAGACCATGGGTTTATCCGAATCTTCCCGCAGGTAAAAGCTGCCATAGGGCCCCTCGGCCCTTAGGACATCTTTCTCCTTCATGGTCGAGAAAACCTGATCAGTGAATTTGCCGCCTGGCATGTGACGGATATGCAACTCAATCTGGGGACTTTGCTCCAGTTTGTGAGGAGCATTGGCCATGCTGTAGCTGCGGCGTGTGCCGTCACGCAGAATGAACTCGATGTACTGGCCAGCTCTGAACTTCAAGGGTTCAGTCCCCGGCAACTGCAATCTCATCACCATGACGTCATGGGAGACCTTTTCAAGGCTAACCACACGCACGGGCATCTTTTTGACGGGAAGTCCGCCTTCTTTGGAAACCAGTCTGGATTCAAGCACCACATCACTTAGCGCAGTTGCGCAGCATGTCAGCACGAACCCTTGAGCCTCCTCATCTTCTGACAATGCCTTGTCTTGGTGCGGACCATGGACGACGGTGCCGGAAACCTTTTTGCATTTGCAAGATCCGCATGCGCCATCCTTGCATCCGTATGGCAAACCAATGCCTTGTCGAATGCCGGCGGCGAGCAAGGTTTCGTTAGCCTCATTGCGGAAGTGGAGCCCACTGGGCTCCACCGAAATTTGAAAACTCATGGTGATTGATCGATCTTCAAGTCACCAGGTTCAGAAAAACCCGGCCGTTTTCAATCTTGACTGGCCAGGATTTGACTGGTTCAGTGGCGGGGCCGCAGGTGACGGTGCCATCACGCACATCGAACAAGGCCTGATGAAAGGGGCATTCCACCATGTGGCCCTCAACAAAGCCGTCGCACAGCTTGGCATTGCCATGGCTGCACAGGTTGTCAATGGCATAAACGCCGTCTTCCAGCTTGAACACCGCAATGTCATGGCCTTCAGGTGCCACGGCGATGCCAGCGCCTTCAAACAGGTCGGCTTCAGAGCCGACATCGGTCCAGTTGCTCATGATCAAATCGGGTAGATGATGGAGTTGGGGATCATTTCGCTGTCATAGACGCAGATGCGTTCGGCGAATTTGAAGCCCTCGGGGGTTTGAACGATGGTGTCGATGTAGCGGCCCACGTTGAACACCGTGCTTTCCTTGTCGTATTTGGTGCGGAAGACGGCGTAGTTGGCCTCGCTGTGGATGCGCCCCTCTTCAACCTTACGCACCATCGGTGCCCCGACCACATGACGCTGGTAGTAAGGGTCGTGGTAGATGGTTTCGGTGATGCCATAGACGCGGTCCTTGAGCATGCCTTTGCTGGTCAAGAACAATGTGGCCAAGGGAAAGCCGCGCTCATGGTTCTCGCGAGGCTGCACTTTGTAAACACACTGCTCTGTGAAAAACTCAGGCCACTGGTCCCAGTGGCCACTGTCCACCGCGATCGCGTAATCGGCATAAAGTTGCTGAATACCAAACCAGGTTTGCAAGTCCACCATGATCAATCTCCCATCACCTTGCGCCAGTATTCGTACATGCCACGGATCAAGGTCTCCGTGACCATGTGATCGGTCTCGCCCACGTCGCGACCACCCAATTCCACCAGTGCGCGATGGTCTTGCTTGGTTTCAAAAGCGTCTTGGGAGAACTCAATCACTTCGCCGTCGTCGGCAGACACAAAGCCTGCCGGGCCAAACAGGTTGGCCTGACGCAGTCGGCGGGTCGTCATTTCCGGGGTGTCGTCCTCAAACCCGAAATGTGTCCATACAAAGTCAAAGGCGCCGTGGCCATCGGGCTGGATGTGGCGGGTGGACACGCTGTTGACCTGTTGCTGGAAGATCACGCTGGGAAAAAGCGTCATCATCACGGCGGTGGGCATCTGATCACCCATGCGCCACCACTCTTCAGGCACGATGTCCAGAAAGCTGGGGTCGTTAAGCTGCATGCTTTCCTTGAAGCTGCTGACCTGTGTCACTTGCGCCTTGTCGCCACTGGCCTGACCGCCTGTGCCGCGGGTCGATATCATGGCTGCGTGGCGATGGTGTGCGTCCATGCGCAATTCCGACTTGTTGTCTGCACGCCAGAGACCAAAAGTCACAAACCAGGTGTGCAGCAAGCCCGGGTGATAGGGGTCCTTGATGTTTTCCTGCATGAGCTTCCAGTTGCCGGGAATGCGCTGGCGGTTGTAGCCCAGGATGGTCAGCTTACGGCCGTTGAAGAGACGGTCAAAGTACTTCAGGATGGTGGGCCCCATGTAGTCTTCGAGCGACTCGACACTCTGGTCGAAAGAGGCAAAGATCACACCGCCACGCGTTGCGACTTTGAGTTGGGTCAGACCGTGGTCTTTGGGATCAAAGTCTGCCGGCATGCCGCCATTGACTTTGCCGTCCTGGCGCACGCCTCGGCGGAAGGGAACACCTTGCAGCTTGCCGTCCAGGGCATAGCTCCACTGGTGGTAGGGGCAAACCAGTTCCTTTTTGTTGCCATGGCGCTCACGGCAGAAGGCCATGCCACGGTGGGCACACACGTTTTCCACCACATGAATCTGACCATCCTGGCTGCGGGTCAAGATCACCGAACGTTCGCCGATGACCGTACGTTTGAAGTCACCAGGATTCGGAATCTCGGCTTCCAGGCCCACATATGACCAGTGGTTTTTATAAAAAAGCCGCTCCAGTTCCTTTTTGTGGCTGTCCTCATTGGTGTAAACGGCGAAAGGCACACGGCTGGTGTCGTTCCTTTCCCAGTGAATGGCTTGCTCTTGCATGGCGTCTCCTCTTGAAAACTTGACGCAGATCATGCTGGCATCACACAATTAAGTAAACTGGATTTTTGGTATAATTAAAATTCATAAATCAAATAATTATGGACATCTCCCGGCTCGATCTGAACTTGTTGGTGGTGTTTCACCACCTGCTGCTGCTCAAGCGTGTTTCGGCGGTTGCCCAAACTCTGGGGATGAGCCAGCCTGCGGTCAGCAGCGCCTTGGGGCGTTTGCGGGCCAGTTTGGGCGATGAGCTTTTCCTGAGAACCCAGGGCGGCATGGAACCCACACCCTATGCGCTGCAACTAGCGGAGCCCGTTGCGATTGCTCTTGACGGCCTGCAACAGGCATTGAACGTTCGCGCAGCCTTCGATCCCGCCAACAGTACCCGCAGCTTCACGATTGCGATGACCGATGTTGGGGAGATGTATTTCCTTCCGGTGTTGGTGGATGAGTTGTCATCCATTGCACCCGAGGTAACCCTGAAAGTGGTCAGCGTCACGCACCCTTCGCTCAAGGAAGACATGTCGACCGGCCGAATCGATTTGGCCATGGGACTGCTGCCCCAGTTGCAGGCGGGCTTCTATCAACAGGCACTGTTTCACCAAAAGTACATCTGTTTGATGCGCAAATCGCATCCACTTGAACTCAAGCACAGACTCACCCTCAGTGCTTTCACCGAGGCTGAGCACGTGCGAATCGTGGCAGCTGGCACTGGCCACGGGCGGGTGGATGTGGCACTAGATAAGGAAGGGTTGCGCCGGAAATTTCGGCTCACCGTTCCACACTATGTCGCCTTAGGGGATGTGTTGAAACATTCGAACCTAATTGCGACGGTGCCCGAGCGATTTGCCGACCGTATTCTCAAACCCTTTGATCTGGTCAAGCGCGATTTGCCCATCGAGGTTGATCAAAGCGCGATCCACCAGTTCTGGCACGGCCGTTTGCACAGAGATCCTGGCCACCAGTGGCTACGACAATACATCAGCAAGCGTTTCGGGGATGGTAAAACACCATACGATGAGCGACCAATCTGACACCCATCGATTGTGATGAGAATCCTCCATCCCATTTCTCTCAAACCAGAGGAGCCCTTTGATGTCAAACTTCGCTCAGCAAATTAAAGGTGAGATCAGCCCCATTGCCCGCAAAGAAGTGCGTGCTGAAACTCAGGACCTGAAAAAAGCATCAGCCCAGTACCGCTCTGAGATTGCGGCACTCAGGCGCCGAATCGTCAGCTTGGAAGCGGCCGTCAAGAAAGCTCCTAGTGGGTATCCTCAGAAACCTGAAGCAGTGGACAAGGGTGGCGATTCCCCATCGCTGCGATTCCGAGTTGCCGGCTTTGCTGCGTTGCGCAAAAAGCTGGGCATCAGTGCAGCTGAAATGGGCAAGCTGTTGGGTGTCTCCGCACAAAGCAAAGCGTGTATCACTGGGAAACAGGAAAGACCAAGCCCCGTGCAAGCCAGCTGGCCGCTATCTCTGCCGTGCGCAAGATGGGCAAGAAGGAAGTGGCTGCCAAGCTGAGTCAGGCTGATGAAACCTGATCTGCCAGAATGCTATCCTCATAACCAAGGAGATCTGAGTGAACAAGGCTGAACTGATCGAAGCGATCGTCAAAGAAACCGAACTGTCCAAGGCCGCTGCTGGCCGCGCCCTGAATGCCGTACTCGAGACCATCGTCAAGACCGTGGCCAAGAAGCAGGATGTGCAACTGATCGGTTTCGGTACTTTCAAGGCCGCCAAGCGCGCTGCCCGTACTGGCAAGAACCCCCGCACTGGCGAGAAGCTGAAGATCGCAGCTGCCACCGTCCCCAAGTTCTCTGCTGGCGCAGGCTTCAAGGCCGCCGTGAACAAGAAGAAATGAGCTGACTCGCTCACACGATGCGGCCCTTCGGGGCCGTTTCGTTTTGGCACTCGGGAAATCTTAGCCAGTCACCTTCACTAGGTAAACGAAGTGACTTTGACATGCGTGTATTGATCAGACCAGGTGCTCGGAAGGTCAATACAAAAGTCATTGAAGTTGGTCGTGCATTCCATCTCGTCATTGAGGATCAGTTCGACGATTTCGGGATCTAGCAGGTTGAGTTTCATGACGCGGCTCATGTAACTCGGGTCCACATTCTCGCCTACCGAGATTTCCCGCAGGGTCTTGTACTTTCCAGTGTCGAGCATCTTTTGCCAACGTCTGGCCCTTACAAGTGCAGCCTGAAGAATGGTCAATTCCTCTTTCTCTTTGAAATCAGCGTGGTTGATGGTCTTGGGCAGGAGAACCTGGCTGCGTCCACTGTACTTCCTGATCTTCATGGGAATGGAGATCGTGATGGAGCCATCCTGCGCTCGGTAGAACATAGGCTCGTCGGTGCGTTCAACAGTGGTCGGTCTCATACGCAAACCTTCTCGATTGGTTTTTTGGCAACCTCGATGACAAGGTTGGCGATGCCTGATGGATGAAAGGTGATGTCCAGCCGAGTGGGGGATACAACCACTTTCTGAACAATCAAATGCATGATGCGGTGCTGCTCAATGGGGTAGAGCGCATCCCAAACCCGTTCGACCGTGGCCATCAGATTGGATGTCTGGAATTCGTCCAGGTGTGCAGTGACCGGGTTATTCAGATTCCTGAGGGCCTTGAGCACATCCAGGGAAATCTCGCTGGTGCGCAAGATCCGTTTGACCTGTTCCATCACAGCGTTCTCAATCTCGTCCGCAGGCAGCATGGGAAGCCCTGAGGTCCTTGACTTGACCTTCTGGTCCTGGATGGACTGGTAGTAGCGATATTGTTTCTGCGTGCCTGGTTTGTTCTTGCCATAGGGGGTCAAGGCATGACCGTCCGGTGTGAAGATCAGGCCCTTGAGCAACGCCGTCTGCGTTCCCTTGCGTTGCCCCTTTCGGCAGCCGCGAGTCGCACCCTTGAGCTTGGATTGCGCTGCTTCCCACATCTCCTGGGTGATGATGGCGTTGTGCTCACCTTTGTATTCCTGCCCCTTAAAGCGGACTACCCCGCAGTAAATCGGGTTGTTGAGCATCTTGTAGAGGTTGCTCTTGTCGATCAATTTTCCCGCACGCTCAACGCCATCCTGGGTCTTCCAGCTCTTGGTGCGCACGCCCGCATCCCTGAGGTGTTGCAGCAGCATCGTCAGGGAGTTGGAACGGGTGTAGTCGCCAAAAAGCCTGCGCACAATGCACGCCTCGTCCTCGTTGATCACCAGCTTGCGGTCCACCACGTCGTATCCGAGGGGAGGGATGCCACCCATCCACATGCCTTTGGCCTTGCTGGCGGCGATCTTGTCGCGGATGCGCTCGCCTGTGACTTCACGTTCAAATTGGGCAAAGGAGAGCAGGACGTTGAGCATCAGCCGCCCCATGGAGGTGGTTGTGTTGAATTGCTGCGTGACTGAGACAAACGACACCTCATGGGCGTCGAAAACTTCGACCATTTTGGAAAAGTCAGCCAGGCTGCGGGTCAACCGGTCAATCTTGTAGACCACGACCACATCAATGAGCTTGGCGTGAATGTCCTGCATCAGGCGTTTGAGGGCAGGGCGCTCCATGTTCCCGCCTGAGTAGGCCGGGTCGTCGTAGTCTGTAGCCACAGGAATCCAGCCCTCATGGCGCTGGCTTGCAATGTAGGCCTGCCCCGCGTCACGCTGGGCATCAATGGAGTTGTAGTCCTGCTCCAGCCCTTCTTCAGTAGATTTGCGGGTGTACACCGCACACCGCACCCTTGGGCGAGAGGCTTCTTCAACACGCGCCATCAACGTCGACCTCCAATGACGGCTTCACTCTTGCGGCTGAGACCAAAAAAGGCTGGTCCAGACCACTTTTGGCCGGTGATTTCTTGCGAGACAGCGGTGAGGCTGGTGTAAGGGCGTCCCTCGTATTCAAACGTGCCGTCAGACTGCACATTGACTTCGTAGCTCTTGCCCTGAAAGTCGCGCTTGAGCCGTGTGCCGGGCACCAGCTTGAAGGGCTCTTTCTTTTTCTGGACCTTGGCCAGGGGCTTGAGACTGGCTGTGAGTTTCTCGATCCGGGCTTCGTTGCTGGCCAGCAGACTCGGGTTGACCTGGGCGTATTCCAGCTCCTGGATCCGATAGGCCAGGCGACCCTCCAGATAGGGACGACGCTGCACCGTGGGCGCCTTGCCGTAGAGCTTGTACCAAAGCGCATTGAGCTCTTTGATGTTCAGGGAGGGCAGGTTGGCGATCTGCGCCAGCACAGATTGGCTCATGCGATTTTTGGGTGATTTTTGCTTTTCAACGGTCATTCGGTTTCCTTATTTCTCGCCCTTGCGGACTGCGTTTTTGGGAACCGTATGAACGCTCTTGTGGCCAGGCATAGCAAGTTGAATCTGCTTTCTCTGCGCAATTTCCTGGGCAGCCTGGGTACACAGGCGAATGACCCCGAAAGCAAGGATCTGGGCGACCTCTTGCTGGCGCTCGTGCTCTGTCATCTGAGCTGGGTCGATGACGTTGTAGGTGACTTCAATCATGGGGAGATCAGGGGTTGTGGACGGGCAGAAATTTTTGAATTTCGACCCCTAGGCTGTCCTTCCCGATAGCTGCAAGAGTTCACGGCTGACCCACAACGCGCCGTTGCTGGAGGTGCCGCTTCGAACTCAGGAAATTCGCCAAAAGCGGGCCAATATGCGCTGCAAACCCCCAAAAATGGGGATGTTTGCATGGTGTCGATTTGTTCTCTAAAATGGTGTCGAAATCAACACCAAACCCCGATTTAATCCATGAGAACACCCAACCGAGATGACGAGCACCTGCAGTCGCTGAGGGACTACTACGCCAGCAACAGGCGCATTCCCAGCCTTCAGCGCATTGCAGCCCTTTTGGGGTTTTCGTCGCGCTCGGCTGCGGTCAAGCTCATGGGGCGGTTGGCAGACGAGGGGTTTGTTGAGCGAACAGTTGACGACGATGCCTGGATTCCAGGCAGTCGCTTTTTTGCACGACCCATGATTGACGCATCGGTGCCCGCAGGCGTGCCGGTGTCGGCCATAGATGTGGGTAGCCAGCCGCTAGTGTTCGACGAGTACCTGGTCAAAAAGCCCAATGAGACGTTTGTCATTCCCATCAAGGGTGACTCCATGATCGAAGCGGGCATTTTTGACGGCGACCTCGCCGTAGTTGAGCGATCAAGCAAGGCCAAGGCCGGTGATTTCGTGATTGCCAATGTCGACAACGAGTTCACTTTGAAAGAGCTCGTGCGGGAGAGGGGGCAATACGCCCTCAAACCCCACAACCAGAAGTACCCCCTGATTCACCCCCAGGGCAGTCTTCAGGTCATAGGAATTCTTGTGGGTTTGGTCAGGCGTTACTAGACCTAATACCAGGTCCACCCGAATTCACCATACAGATAAAAAAATCAGCGCGATAGCGCTGAGGGGTTGCTTATTTTCAAAAACACGATGGAGGACGACAAATGCTAGTTTTCAATGACCGCCACTTCTTGCGTCATATCTCGATGCCCACCCTGCGAGAGTTCACGCAACAACACAAAATCAGCCCCAAGCTGAACATCGACTGGGAGGCCGCAGCCGACACGCTGCATGCCCTTGTCGGCAAGGAGCTTGATCGGCTCGAAGAGTCTCTGGTGCAAGGTGGCCTTGAGGTTGAGGCGCGCAAAGACCTGGAGCATGATCTCATGCTCTGGCACGATGATTTGAAGCGTGCCCACTCCATGTCCAACGCGCAAGCGGTGCAGGAGTTCCGCTGCATCTGCGCCGATGATCCGCTGGCGCTGGCCGCGTTCGACAACCGCACCGAGCGCGAGATCGCTCTGTGGATGCTGGCCTTTCGGGACAAGGCATTCCGTGACGCCGAGCTGCACCTTGCGTTCCAGGCCAAGACCAATGGCAAGTTCTGGAAGAAGCATCTCATTCCTGCCGGGCTCAAGCTCTCCAGGGACCGAGCGCAACTTGAATCGTTTTGTGAAGAGGTCACCAAGCTCTACAAGAAAGTGGGCGCTGGCAAAAGCAGCCACGTCGAGGTCAGCGAGCGCGCCAAGGACAACAGCGTTCAGGTGACCATCTACGTGGAAGGCCCCGTCACCGCGATTGCCCACTTTGAGCAGAGCAACTTCACCCGCGTGACCACGCGAATTGCACTTGAAACGGCGCTGGTGTACCACCCCACACAAGGCATCGTGGAGTCCATCGTCAGGGGTGGTGCCAAGAACCACGCAGCGGTGCTTCAGTTGTTCGGGGAGCATGTGCTGGGGCAGAAGATCGAGCCCGAGGAGATCGAGAAGAAGTCATTCCGTCTGAATGCGCTGCGCGACGGCATGTTTGAGCCTGTTGTGGACTGGTCTGCCCTTGGCGTAGAGAAGGTGCGCCTGCGCCGTGCCCGCTTCAAGCCCATTGGCAGGGCAGGTGTGGCCGTTCAGGTCGAGGCCACCCCTGAGATGGACAAGCCCGATGCCATTCAGGAGGCGTTGGCGCTGCTCAAGGTCAGCAGCTACTTTGAGGCCGAATACGCCATGGCCTCGGCGACCTTGATCGTGTACATGAAGCCCGACGCCAAGGGCAAGCACGCACACTTCAGCTTTGGGGTGCAATCGTCCGGGTCATCGACCATCAAGAACCTCTCCGAGCGCAATCAGGCGATCGCCCAGTCAGTGCTCAAAGCGCTGGATGTGATCGAGGTGGAAGACGCGCCGGGCGACTTTGAAGCCTTTGAACAGATGGCGGCTTGATGAGCCAGGCGCAAATCAATTCAACCCAGGTCCTGTGCCGCCTGCTCGAAATGGACAAGCCGCAGATCGACGGACAGACCTTGTTTGGCCAGTCCAGTGATGCGGCCACACACCTGATCCGGGAGCGAATGTTGGTGCTCGGCAGTTCCAACCAATGGATCAATTGCCCGGAGTGCGGTGTGGAGCTGGCGCGGGTCGTTCGGGACCTGTCCAGCGATCAAATCCTGCTCATGTGTCCCGAGTGTGTGGACGTCACGGCGCCCAGGCACTACTGCACCAACCACAAGGTCTCACTGCCCAAGTTGGTCAACAACCTTGCCTCGGGCTTGGGGCTAGGCAGTGCTGGTCACAAAGTGATTGATCACGAGCAGATCTGGCGACTGGGCACAACGCAGTCGGGCAGGGCCAAGCCGGTGACCTGGTATTTCGCGCGCCAGCTCTACAAACCCGAAGTGGCATACAGGCTTCGTGAGCAGATTCGCCTGGAAAAAACCACCGAGTCCAGCGTCGTGCTCACCAGCACCGATTTGCCGCTGCCAGCGGCATCACCCATCGAGGGCTTTGATGTTCGCTTTCTGGGCATGACCGCGCGCATCAGTCAGAGCCGGTTCGAGTTCTTTGATGAGAGCGCGAGCACGGCCACACAGGTCATGGCAGAGGCAACACCTACGACCACCCTGAAGTACGTTGAATCGCAATCCTGTGTCTGGATGGATGGCGAGCGCTATGAGCTCGAGCCTCGGCAGCGGCTCATCATCATTGCACTGCTGGAGGACCTGGACCACGAGCTCGACAAGGACGCTTTGCAGCGCAAGTGTGGATCCCAGTCGCAGAGCTTCTCCCCGAGCAAGGAGTTCGAGCGCAACAAGTCGGTCTACAAACGATTCATTCGCTACCTCCGGGACGATGAGCGTTACCAATTGCTGATCCCGCTGGAGGATCAGACCCACTGATTTCCATTGGTTTGCAGTTGCCAATGTTTCACCAGGTTCAGACACTCGGCTGGCCGAGTTTTTTGCAAGCACAATGGGACCGAATATTGAAGCGAGCGGCAGTTACCGACCCTTTGCAGTCCATCACAAACACCAACTCGAAAGTCCGCTCTGGCTAGATCTAATTTCCTCGGACTATGAAGATAGTCTCAATTACCAGGGAAATTCACGCCGCGATTAACGTCATAAATTAATTGAACTTGCCGACATCTTTCTGCAAGTAGCGTAGCTTGAGGAACAACGATTGAAAATCGGTCAACTCGAACTCAATCCAAGTGCTTTTTGCTATTCCAGCTTCCACACCAATACTGTTACTACCGCGCCGATATAAACGGTCTCTGTCAACAACATTACCAAAGGCCGCCATCCAAGTTCTAATAGATCTTTGAATGTGGTTTTGACACCTGCGGCAGCAATAGCCATGACCAACAAATTGCGAGATACCTCACTGGCGAATGCAGCGCTGCTTACTGTGAAAATTCCAGTGCTTCCGAGCAATACCAGCACAACAAAACCCAACAAAAATCCTGGAACGATGGACACTGGTTTGCTGTCAACACTGACATTTTCATGGCGTCGAAAAATTATGGTCAAAACAATGGCGACCGGCATCAGCAGCATGACTCGAAACAATTTCACGACAGTGGCCACATCGCGTTGCTCTTCTCCCATAAGAGCACCAGCACCAACAACTTGTGCGACATCATGAATCGTCCCTCCCAAAACTGTACCCATTCCCGCAGGACTCAATGCCAACCAAGCGAGCATCCAAGGGTAGAGAACCATGGCACAAGTGGACAAAAGCGTCACACCCACAACGGTCAACAATGTGAAACGCTCATTGGCTGGCGATTGAGGTAATACCGAAGATATGGCCATGGCAGCCGATGCACCGCAGATCGCCACGGCACCTCCACTCAGAATGCCGTGTTGTGCAGGCTGTCCCATCAAGCGCGCCAGCAACCATCCCACCAAAATCGTGGAGACCAACGCAAATACAACGACCAAGGCTGTTTGAAGACCCAGTCCAGTAATTTGTGAGGCAGTAATGCGCATTCCAAGAAGCGCCACCCCCAAACGCAGCAATGTCTTGCTGCAAAACTCGACGCCCGCGCGCATTCCTGGTTGCTCCATCACGAAATGGAAAGCCAACCCGATTAATAGGGCAAACAACAACTGTGGCCCACCGTAGTGCTCAGACAGAAATGTGGCCGCCATGGTAATCACAGCGCACATCAACACTCCAGGCAATCTTGCATGCCACGGAACTAAAAACGCCAGACGCCCCTTCAACAGAACGGGAGAACGAGTTTCGGGAGTGAAACGCTTAGATTCAGACATCAACTTGTTCGTTTGTTGGAATAATTGCAAGCACTTGGAATGTCATTGCCAATGCAGAAGACGCTTCTCAATCAATGTCATGGCACGAACAATGCCCACACCCAGTAATGCCAGAATCAGCAGCAATGCCATCACACCATTGATGTCAAAGATCGAGCTCAAATAGGCCAGCGTCTGTCCCAAGCCCTTCTCGCTCGCAATGATTTCTGCGCCGATTACGCCAAACAGTGCATAGGTCAACCCCAGGCGCAATCCAGAGAAAATCACGGGAACTGCGCCAGGCAAAGTCACCTGAAAGAAGGTAGCGACAGCACTCGTTCCCAACGTTTTGCACAAGGTCATATGGTCTTGACTCACGCTGCGAATACCCGCAACGGTACTCGATAGCACAATGAAGAAGGTCAAGGAAAAACCCACAGCGATCTTGCTGCCCAGCCCAAGTCCAAACCAAAGAATGAAAAGCGGAGCCAGCGCAATGCGAGGCATCACATTAATGGCATTCAGGTAAGGCTCCGAAAATTGCTCCAGGCGAGGCCATCGGACAAAGGCCAAGCCCACAGCAAAGGCTGCCACGCTGCCCAAAACAAAGGACGCCATGACACCTGTCATGGTCCACATCAAGTCTGTCCAAAGTTTCAGTGTTTGCAGGTTCTCCCACAAAAACAGGGCAACACCGCTTGGGCGGCCAAAAAAGGTCGGATTAATCCAACCTTGGCGTGAGGCGAGTTCTCCAGCTCCAAAGACGAGCACCATAAATGCCGCGTGCAAAGCAGCCCATTGCATTGATTTAGCCTTCATGACGTGTCCATCCTGATTCAAGGTGAGACCACAGCTGTGCATACAGCTCGTGGAAACTTGGGTCTTTCTGCAACTCACGAATCGATCGCGGGCGTGGCAGCGCGATAGGTACATCCGCAACAATTCGACCTGGACGTGAAGACATCACCACCACTCGATCTGAAACGGCCACCGCCTCACTCAGGTCATGGGTAACAAACAACACGGTGTGTTTGTGTAAATCACACAATTTCAGCAACAAGTCTTCGAGTTGCAATTTAGTCTGCGCATCAAGTGCCCCAAACGGTTCATCCATCAACAGAACCGGCGCATCCATAGCAAATGTGCGCGCCAGTGCAGTGCGCTGACGCATGCCATGCGAGAGTGATTTTGGTAATGCATTTTCGAAGGCTCCCAAGCCCACCTCTGCAAGCATTGCCCGTGCACGGTCTCTTGCCTCTGCAGGCGATGCACCCCGTACCCGCACTCCGAATTCGGCATTTTCTAGTGCCGTCTTCCAAGGAAACAGGCTGTCGCGAGCCAGCATGTAAGCAATTTGCGGATTGCCTACTCTTGGCGCACCATGGGCAACTTCGATCGTTCCCTTGCCTGTGTGAGGTACTAACCCCGCGCACAGATTGAGCAACGTGGTCTTGCCGCATCCGCTGGGGCCGACTAATGACACAAACTCGCCGTCTGCGATGTGAAGAGTCACATCGGACAAAACATCGTTGTGGCCGTCAAAACTCAATTGCACGTTATTGGCTGAAATCATGGCTCAGAAGTCCCGCGTCAGTTCAACGTGCGTAGAGCAACTTGGAGGTATCCACCACTTTGTCGATCTGGCCGTTCTTGAAGTTGTACTGAGCCACGTGCTGAAGCGCCTGAGCATCTGCCGCAAAACGAAGGCCTGGCATGGTGTTTCGCAAGGAGATCTCCAACACCTTGTCCCCACCTTCTGTCGCAATCTTGAAGGTGTCACTGGCAATCTTCAGCATGGCAGAAAAATTGGCCGGATTCTGCGCTATGACTTCGGCCTCTCGCATGACTTTGCTAAAAGCCTCTACCGATTCTGCATTCTTGGCCGCGTAGTCACCTCGAATCACCTGCAGCATGGATGCGCCACGACTTTTGATAATGTCAGCTGGGCCTTGCCCCTTGCGTGGGTCTACCACGACAGTACAGGCCTTTGCAACCTCACAGAATCCGTCCATTGGTGTGAAAAGGACCAGGGCATCGATTTGCTTGTTTGCAATCGCAGGAAAGGCGGTATTTGGAGCTCCGACAGCGACCATGATTACATCATCGAGCTTCATGCCAGCATCCAGCAACATGTCCTTGAGCACAAATTCGGCACCAGAACCACGCGCTGTGATGCCGATTTTCTTGCCTTTGAAATCTTGCATCACGGCCGGATAACCCTTAGCAGCGTTCGGCATGGACAGGCCTGCTGCGGCCATCATGAAAAACACTGGGTCACGCGAACCACTACCGATGACCTTCAAGTCTGCGCCCTTGTTGGTCGCCTGAATCAAGGAGTCCGATGAAACAAAGGCAACCTCCAGATCTCCAGCCATCAAAGTTTGCAATCCAAGTGGGCTGCTGACCAGAGGACGAAGTTCACATTTGATGCCATTTTTTTCACACAAACCATTGGCATTGGCCACCCGCACCAAGAAGTTGCCCAAACCAGGATAGTCCTGAATGCGCATAACTTTCTGTGCCTGAGCTGCGGGACTCCAAAGTGTTGAAATGACGGCAAGAGTCGCCAGGGAGCTTTTGAGGAATTTGGTTTTCATGATTTGTCTCCGGTTAAATGATATTTTTTGGTTGCGAAAGGTAAAGAATCAGATCTTTGTGGGGGCATTGCACAGCGCGGCCAAATTGACCATCACCTTGCCGTTTTCCACACGTGCAGCAGCAACAGGCAAGGGACATTCGGCCAACCCTATTGCGTCGCCTGTTTTCAGGTCCCACTGCCAAGCATGTTTCGTACAGGTAAGAACGCTGCCGTCCACCATGCCAAACACCAGTGGTTCATCCAGATGAGGGCACAGCGCCGGGCAAGTGATGAATTCCTCACCCACACGCACCAGCAATACCTGCTGCTCACCCACACTGCATTCCCGCATCTCTTCATCTGAAAAGTCGGCCACTGTGCAGGCTTCTTGCCACATTTCAACGTCACGAGGGTTCATGGTTTTCTCCAAAAGGGCTCAGGAAAAGTTATCAAAGCGGATGGAGGCAGGAAAGATTTGGCCTTGCTTTATCAGGGTGCGCATGCTTGCTTGCACCATGACTTCGGGACCGGCCACAAACACGGCTCGCTCCTTCCATTGGTCCAGCTTGTAGCAACGTGCTGCCACTTCGTGTGCCATGCCGCGCTCAATGCGAATGCCATCCGTGACTGGTAATTGGGCGTCTGTTTCAGAAACGGCCACAGTCACATTCAATTTCTCTTTCCAGCGCAAGGCTGCGCGGGATAGCGACTCCAACAGTGGACTGGGTGTTGCAGTGCGCAAGCCACAGACAAGGTCCATACGGTGGTGGAGCAAATGACCACTATGGTTGACCCAATCGAGCAAAGACAAGGCAACGGCACTGCCCGATCCTCCGGTCAACACAGCCAAGTCGCCATCAACACCCGAACGGACATGGGCATGCCCCATAGGTCCTAGCACCTTCAAGGATTGTCCAACTCGATTCGGGTCACACAACAACGATGTCATCTGACCTTGGACTGATTTGCGAATCACCAATTGCAGTCGAGTCGCAAAAGGATTGGCTGTTGACGGTGAATAAGCACGGTAACCCGCTATACCATCCACGCCCAAAAGCACAAATTGACCTGGCAGAAACGGCAGCGGGCGATCCAATTCAATGTCCACACAGTACAGACCGTCTCCCCACGGCGTGACTCGCGACAGCACACCGTCAAAATATGCCAGCACAGCACCGCTATGACCTGACTTCAGGGCGCGCACATCGATCACGCAATCGGTGTTTGGCACAGTTTGGCACGCCAGTACATCTGACGAGTGGCGCAAAGCTCGGTTGCCTGGTGCCTCAGGCCATGCGGTATGCACCTGACCTTGCTGCAGTGACAGCTTGCATCCACCGCAGGTTCCTGTGGCACACCCATACGGTAGATCGACGCCTGCACGCAAAGCGGCAAAAAGCAACTTTTCAGTCTTTTCACAAGAGAAGACCCGGATGGCATCCGGCATTCGAAGCTCAATGCGGTGTTCCATTGTGAATTCTCTGTTGTTCAATTGACCATTCGGATCAAACGGGCGAGACGGCAGCAAGTCGTTGCGCCTCTTCCACCACGATGTCTTCCTGAGCAGCGACCACCTTACGCGCACCCAGGCGCAAGACCAAGGCGCGCGGGTCCACGCCGTACTTCTTTGCTGCTTCTTGCACCGGGTGCAGATAGCCGCCGTAGACATTGGCATAGCCCATGAGAATGGAATCATTTTCAATAACGGGCATGGGGTAACTGCCAACTTGCGCTTTGAAGACAGCAGCCGCATCCATGATCTTGAACAGATCCGTTTTCAGTGTGTGCCCAGCGCGCAGTAACGCCGCCACAGCCACTTCTGTCTGTGCATTGCCTGCACCACCACCAAAGCCCTTGAGGCTGCCATCCACAAAGCTGGCCCCCTCGCCAATCGCAGCCAAGATATTGCCAATGGCCAATCCCAGATTGTTGTGTGGATGAAACCCAATGGGGATGTTCACCGCACGACGCACCGCAGCCACACGAGCGGCTACTTCACTGGGAACCAGGTGTCCTTGCGACTCTGCCAAGTTGATGTAATCAGCACCATAACTCTCCATCTTGCGAGCTTCTTCAGCCAGCTTTTCAGGCGAAGCCATCCCTGCAGAAACCAAGTAGCCACAGATATACAACCCCATGGCCTTGGCACGCCGAATATGTTGCTCTGTGATGTCTGCCTCGGTCGCATGCGTGGCCATACGCACCACCTTCACCCCAACTTCGGCCGCCATTTCCAGGTCGGAAAAATTGCCCAATCCAGGTGCAAAGAACACCGCAACTTTTGCATTCTTGACGGCACCACAAGCTGCTTCCAATAATTCTCGGTCTGTAGCAGCCGCACGGCCCACATGCAAGCTGCTGCCGCCAATGCCATCGCCGTGACCCACTTCAATCATGTCAACACCAGCTGCATCCAACGCAGCGGCAGTGTTTCGAATGATCTCGGGTGTGAATTGGTGACGGTACGTATGATTTCCGTCACGCAGTGTCACATCTACAAAGGTAATGTTTGCCATGGTGCGTTCTCAATTCAGGGTTGCGGCATAGCCTTCAGCGACAGCGATCGCTGCCGCGTTGATGATGTCAAGGTTGCCTGCATATTTGGGTAAGTAATCGCCTGCACCTTCCACTTCAATGCCGACCATGAAATGGTCACCCCGTCGAAACGGCTCCATGGTGAGGCGATAGCCCGGCACATAGCTTTGCACCTGCTTGACCATGGCGTGGATAGACGCTTTGATGGCTTCATCATCTGCATCGTCCGCCACCATGGTGTAGACAGTGTTTCGCATGATTTGAGGAGGTTCGGCAGGATTGATGGCAACCAACGCCTTGGCCTTGGAGGCACCACCAATTGCGGCTATCGCACTTTGGGTGGTGAAGGCAAACTCCTCCACGTTCTGGCGTGTTCCAGGACCCACGCTATGGCTTGCCAAGCCAGCAGCAATTTCAGCGTAGCTTACCGGGGTGATTCGCGAGACGGCATGCACCAGCGGAATGGTGGCTTGTGCAGCACACGAGATCAAGTTCACATTCATGGCCGAAAAATCGGTGCTCATGTTCACTGAGGGCACAATGCTTGGACCCATCTTTGCCGGTGTTAGATCAACAGCAAAGATGCCTGCATCCTTATAAAGTGGTGCATTGGCTTTATGCGCATAGGCCGAAGTGGCTTCAAAAACAATGGCCGGACGCGCCTCTAGTACAGCTCGCACACCATCGGCTGAGGTCGCCACCCCCAGATCGCGTGCACGTGCCAGCCCCTCTGAGGCTGGATCAATTCCTGCCATCAGCACCAACTCGAAATTCGGGTTGCGGGCTATTTTGTAAATCAAATCGGTTCCGATGTTGCCCGGGCCAAGAATTGCCACAGGAATTTTTTGTTTAGTCATCTGAGCCTTCAAACAGGAATGTGAATGCCAGGACTCAGATCACGGGTATCCAGACGAACCAGCCGTTTCTTTAGAAGCGGCGTGTCACCTGTCAGGTCAACCAAGTCTTCGTAGTTGCCTGCGGCAAACACTTTGGAAACGCCGACGCTGTCTGTATGAATCAACAACACGCTGGAAACCACCGAGGCACTCTGCCCATCAGCAGTAGGGTCCACAAAGTAGACACTCACATGGCGCTTGAAGCACCCTTTGAGTCGAACATGCTGCGGGATCATGGCCAGCATGTCCTGCATGGACTTGCGGTCGTGGTTCAACCAGGTCATATCCATGCCCAGATCCGGGCTGTAAGCAACCACGGAGTAATGAAAATCTTCGCTGCACAAGGCCAGAAAGGGTTTGAAATTTTCTGCGTCAAGTGTGATGGCTGTGCTGTAAATCAGACGTTGAATAGTTTCAGTTTTCATTTTTTACTCCTTGCCTGCATCAGCTGTTCTGACCATGGGGATCGGATGCTTTCCTTCCCATCATTCGGGCCCACACGCGGTAATAAGCGCGCATCATTTCGTCGTCCTGACCCTTGCCGCCCTGGCGGCGCGCGAGGATTCCGTACTCAGACGTACCAGCACGATTGGTTGCTTCCACGGCCTCCACAAACAAAACATCTTCAGAAATGTTTCGCCCCATGGGTCCCCAATATTGGTTATGGTGTTTGACCCGTTCAGCGCGGTCTTCTGGCGATTCGCCCTTGATGCCCAAACCTCGCTGCTCCAAAATGGTGACACCCGGCGCGACCGGAATGCAGGTATCGATGCGAAGTGTTGTCGCACGCAGGATGATTGTGGTGTTGGGAAACAAATCCACTACGCGAAATTCTGATGCCGTCAAACCTGGGAGCGGATTGGCTTCACGCTTGTCCCAACCCTTGTATTTGTCATATTTGATTTCCAACGGCTTGGGGGGCTTGACTGTGGCATGGCCGTTCTCGTTCACAACTGTGAGCATTTCGTTGTAACCATCAGCCACAATGCCGGTCGTGCGGTTCACCACATGGCCCCACTCGTGATAAGCCTCCATATTGGTTTCATGCCACTGCTTCCAGTTGCACTTCATCACCACACGGTGGATGTGAAACACTTCCAAAGGCACTGTGCCCATTGGCTCTTCCAAGCAGGCCATGATGTCACCGACGTTCTTCTCAAAATCTTCAGCGTTGTCATCTAGGTTGACGAATACCATGCCCAGTTTGACTGCCGTCTTGACCTTTCGGAGCCCACAGTCTTTGGGCGTGAGGCCACATTCCTCATAACCTTTGGGGGCAGTGATCGATACGCACTCACCTTGGTTGTTGAATGACCACAGATGGAAAAAACACGTGAAATTCTTAGCGTTGCCACGCGGCTCGTTCACCAGCTTGGCCCCTCGATGCGGACAAGCGTTAAAGAAAGTCTGAATCGAGCCATTCTGTCCACGCGTGACCAGCAACGGCTTGCCGACATGCTCGACCGTTCGGAAATCACCTGGCAAAGGCAGCTCACTTTCATGACACACAAATTTCCAGGTGTGGCCAAAAATCTTCTGGTGTTCTTCTTGAAAGATGTTGGGATCGGTATAGATGGTCGATGACACATAGTGGTCATCAGGCAGGCGTGGACGAGCCACCCACTGAACGGCAGTTTTTGCCATGTCGGTCTCCTTTTTTGTCAAAGAAAAGACTGAAGTTTTTTCAGTCCAGAGTGCTATTTCCGCTTAGCGTCGACCGGCTCCACGTGGAGCCCAGTTCTTAAAGGCTTGCAAAGCCGGTGCGCCAATCACCAAAAAATTGGCCGCATCCCGCAGTTTCGCGATGGCTTCAGCCTCTTTATCGGGTGTGAGTGCTGCGCTTAACGCCGTATAGGTCAGACAACCAATCGGTTGTCCATCTGCCTGAAACACCAAGGGCGTACCCACAGACACAATGCCTTGAAAACCATCTTCCCGAGCCACAGCAAAACCTTGCTCGCGCACAGTGTCCATATCTCGCAGCAAAGCAACCGGGTCTGTCACGGTCTTGGGCGTGTGGGCGGTATAAGGGCCGCTACCAAGCAAATCGCTTCGCTCATCTTCAGACATCCAGGCCAACAACAACTTCCCCGAAGCAGAGCCAGTCAACGGGCTACGCAGCCACGTGTCGTAATACGGGGTCAATTGGTTATTTGCACGCGAGAACTCCACGATCAGACGCTCGCGCCCCAAGAACAGGATCAGCGCAGCGGTCTCGCCGATCTCGTCATGCAGCATTTTGAGCACCGGCATGACCTCATTGCGCAGTTGCAAGAGTGGATGAAACAGCGACAGAGGTGAGAGCGCGCGCGGGCCCGGCAAATAGCGTTTTTGCGCGTCATCCCGAACAACGTAGCCGGTTTCGGTCAGCACTTGCAAAAGGCGGTGGGTCGTGCTGGCATCCAGTCCGGCTTCGATCGAGATGTCGGACAGCGCCATGAAGCCCTGCGCTTGGCGCAAGACATCCAAAATCAAAAGGCCGCGTGACAATGAACCAACGCTGGCGGCACCATCGTCTCGCTCTTGTCCCGCACGCGGGCGTCCACGCTTGCGAAGAGGCGCTTCTTGAGCCGCCTTGTTTACTTCGTTCATCTGAGTCTCCATCTATCAATGTCTTTATTTTATGTGTTGATTTCTTTTAATGAAATAGAAATTTCATTAAAAGGCATAGGTGTTTTCACCAGTAAGAATGTCAATCTGAAACTGTCCACTCTGTATCTGCCGTTAATCAGACATGACCAGCTCAAAATCAGCAAGTCATTCGCGCAGCCAATCTGAATGACGGCATTCAGCCGATACGGGTGCTCTGACAGTCAGTATGAGGGTCGGCTCTTGGCCGATTGCTGCCGATCCCGGACTTTGCTTCGACTTTGTGAATCAACGGAGCATCCAATCACCTAGAGCGGTGGCAGCAACCTAGACGGCATCTACGAGCAATAAAGAACATAAATCTTCACCCGGTTCAGACGCCAGTCTGGCCGGGTTTTTTGCATTTTGGACGCTCGAAACGCATTTGAGTAACGACCCTGAGTAGTCTGAGTAACGCCTGGCACACCCCCCTTCGAGAGGATCACCTCCATCGGTCAGCAATGCACAGCAAGTGTTGTCAACCGGTGGTTTTTAACTCTCAAAGGAGCTGCACATGCAGACAGAAGCAAGCAGGTCACGGCACCTGACCCAGCAGGAGCTCGCCATCCGTTGGAACAAGTCCGTACACACAGTCGAGCGATACCGCTCTGATGGCGTTGGCCCGGTCTATCTCAAGATCGGCGGCAAGGTCATGTACCGACTCGAAGACATCGAGGCCTACGAGCACGAATGCTTGTACGCCAACCCCCATTCCCGTCTTGCAAGCGCGGAGGTCTAAGCGATGTCAAACCTCATGGTCTATCCCGCAGAGATTGCGGAAATGTCGGTCAACCAGCTGGCCGCACTGCCTCACGCCAAGTTGCTCGAGGCCACTACCAACCTCGATGAGCTCCTCAAGTGGGCCAAGGAAAACCGTCAAAAGCTCGACGCTGCCATGGAGCTGCGCTTTGGTGGTCAGGGCCGCAGCGCATTGCTCGATTCAGGGCGTGATTTCGGCTCCACCCACTTCAACGACGGGCCGCTCTCGGTGAGCTACGACCTGCCCAAGCGCGTGAGCTGGGATCAGGAAAAGCTCAAAGCGATCGCCGAACGCATCGTAGCCGCAGGCGAGCCCCTGTCCGAGTACATCGACGTGGAGTTCTCGGTGTCGGAAAAGCGTTTCACGGCCTGGCCCACGAACATGAAAGAGCAGTTCATGGATGCCCGCACGGTCAAGGGCGGCAAGCCCGCGATCAAGGTCGAGTTCAACGGCGTGGAGGTGCAGTGATGTCTTTACCCATCATCTCCGCTGAAGAACGCCTGCGCGAAAAACACAGCGCCAAGATCTGCCTGGTCGGCATTCCCGGTATCGGCAAAACCAGCCAGCTGCACACGCTGCCCGCCAAGGCCACCTTGTTCGTGGACCTTGAGGCCGGTGACCTGTCCGTCAAATCCTGGACGGGGGACTCGGTGCGTCCACGCACTTGGCAGGAGTTCCGCGATCTCGTGGTGTTCCTCGCTGGCCCCATGCCGACTGCGACCAAGGACCAGACGTTCTCGCAGGCGCATTACGACCACGTGTGCGAGAAGTACGGAGATCCGGCGCAACTGTCCAAGTACGACTACTACTTTGTCGACAGCCTCACGGTGCTCTCGCGCCTGTGCCTGGCCTGGTGCAAGACCCAGCCGCAGGCCTTCAGCGAAAAAACCGGCAAGCCCGACAGCCGGGGTGCTTATGGCCTCTTGGGTCAGGAAATGATCGCCGCGCTCACCCACTTGCAGCACGTTCGCGACAAGCACGTGATCTTCGTAGCCATCCTGGAAGAGAAGACCGATGACATCGGCCGCCGCACCTTTCAGCTGCAGCTCGAGGGCAGCAAGACCGCTTTGGAATTGCCGGGCGTGCTCGATGAGGTCATCACCCTGTCTTCCATCAAGGACGAGAACGGCGGCAGCTACCGCGCCTTTGTCACCCGCGCCGACAACCCCTATGGCTTTCCGAGCAAGGACCGCTCGGGGCGCCTTGACGCGCTCGAAGCACCTGACTTGGGGCAGCTCATCAACAAGTGCCTGAACGTGACCGCCACGGCAAACGCCCAGGCCTTCGCAGCCCAAATCCAACAAACCACAGCTTAAGGATTCAACATGAACACGACCCACACCTCTGGTTCCAGCTGGAACGACTTCAACGACGCACAGGCCCAGCAAGGCGGCTTTGACCTGATCCCCAAGGGCACCATCGTGCCGGTGCGCATGTCCATCAAGCCCGGTGGCTTTGACGACTACACCCAGGGCTGGACCGATGGCTATGCCACGCAGTCCAACGAGACGGGCGCCGTGTACCTGGCGGCCGAGTTCGTGGTCACCGCAGGCCAGTACGCCAAGCGCAAGATGTGGACAAACATCGGTCTGCACTCGGCCAAGGGACCAGCTTGGGGGCAGATGGGACGCGGCTTCATCCGCGCCTTGCTCAACAGCGCCCGCAATGTCCACCCGGAGGACAACTCGCCGCAGGCCTCCGCTGCCCGTCGCATCAACGGATTTGTGGACCTTGATGGCGTCGAATTCCTCGCCCGCGTGGATGTGGAAAAGGACGGCCGGGGGGACGACCGCAACATCGTGCGCCTGGCCGTGGAGCCCGACCACAAGGACTACGCCGCCTTCATGGGCGTGCCCAGCAAGGCGAGCCCAGGCGGTGGCAACTCCGGTGCACCGGCAGCAGCTACCCCAGCCTTTGCGGGTAACGCACATGTGCCCCAGGCACGTCCTGCAGCGTCTGCTCCGTCTGGCAAACCGAGCTGGGCTCAGTAACAGGCGAGGGTCATGAAATGTTGGGTCTGCTCACGGGAGGCCAGGGGCTTCCTACACACAGACACCCGGCAACGGGTGGGTTCGCCCGCCCGTTACCCCATCGACTGGGTGTTTTGCTCTGGGCGCTGTCAGCGTGCGTTTCACCGCATGTATGGCAGCTGGGTAAGGGCATTGGACAACGACAAGCCAGCGGAGGCGCTCATGGTTGATGCCACGGAGCTTGAGCTGGAGTGCATGCGCAAGTGCCTGAAGTTCTTCGGTGAGGCCGCCAGCGAGATTGGCTTTGACAAGCCGCTGGGCAGCTACAGCGAGGCGCAGGCCTTGAGTGTCATCAACGCCATCGTCACGGGCTACGTCGAGGCCATGACGCAGGCACATGAAAAAACCAAATATCCACCCGTTCGCATGAAGGCCAAGCCTGTGCACGACCCCATCAAGGATGCGGCGGTGCAGGCGCTCTCAACCAACCCGTTTGCGGACATGGAGGATGACTTACCTTGGGAGGTGAAGCCATGATGGACTTCAACTCGAATGCAAGCGTGAGCGGACAGATCGAATGGTTGATCGATCACGCCATGCAAAAGAAAAACGAAGCAAACACGCCCCGCACCTACCTGGGCGGATCGCGACTGGGGGCGGCCTGTGAGCGCCAGCTCCAGTACGAGTACGTCAAGGCCCCGGTGGACCAGGGCAAGGGCTTCTCGGGCCGCATCCTGCGCGTGTTTGAGCGCGGGCACCAGACCGAGGACATGGTCATTGGCTGGCTTCGCATGGCGGGCTTTGATCTCAAAACGCACAAGAGCGATGGCCACCAGTTCGGATTCTCGCTCGCACAGGGTCGCCTTCGCGGGCACATCGACGGCATCCTGCTCGGCGGCCCCGAGGGTTTTGCGTACCCCGCGCTGTGGGAGAACAAGTGCCTGAGCGCCAAGTCCTGGAAAGACCTGGTCAAGCACAAGTTGGCGGTCTCCAAGCCTGTCTACGCCGCGCAGGTTGCGGTGTACCAGAGCTATCTGGACTTGCACGAGCACCCGGCGCTCTTCACAGCCGTGAACGCCGACACCATGGAGATCTACGCCGAGCTGGTGCCATTTGATGCGCAACTGGCGCAGCGCATGTCCGATCGGGCCGCACGCATCCTCAAGGCCACCGAGGTGGGCGAGTTGCTGCCGCGCGCCTTCATGGACCAGACGCACTTCGAGTGTCGTTTTTGCTCCTGGGCGGACCGCTGCTGGGGAGGTGCGTGATGGTGATCGATCCCAGAAAGCTGCACAAGCCAGCCCAGCCGCTGGTCAGGATTTCTGCCATCTTTCAGATGCTCTCGCGCCAGGCACAACCCCAGTGCCCCGAGGCCAATCTGGTGGTCGGAATGATTTGCCAGGCCATCCACGACTGCCTGTATGCCACGCCTGTGGAGCAAAGCCGTGCGTGGAATTTCATGCACGACGAGCGCCTGGACATCTGGGCGGGCACCGTCAGCCTTGACGCCAACTTCATCCGTGAGGTGGCGCTCAAGACCGGATTCATGAGCCCGCAGGCGCCAACGCGCGCCATCAAGAAGAACAAGAAGGGGGAAAAGAGTGCTTGATTTCAATGAACAGGGCGATGCGCCAGAGCGCAAGGGACCGGGCGATGCAGGGCAGATGCGCGAGCGGGTGAGAGCTGCATTGCTCGACAACGCCGAGAGCGTGCTCACGCACCTGCTGCCCGCAGGCGTGATCCGGCGCAACTGCTTTTATGTGGGCAACGTCTATGGCGCGGCAGGCGACAGCCTGGAGGTGGTCCTGAGTGGCCCCAAGGCAGGGCTGTGGACCGACAGGGCAGAGGGCACCGGTGGCGATCTGTTCCACCTGATTGCCGGTAACCGGCATCTGGACATCAAGACCGAGTTCTCTCGGGTCATCGAAGTCGCCCAGGAGATTTTGGGCATGCCCAGGCTGGACATCCCCAAGGCAAGGTCCAAAAAAACCGGCCCCGCAGTCGATGAGCTGGGGGTGCCCACGGCCAAGTGGGAGTATCAGGACGCCAGCGGCAAGCTGATCGCCGTGGTCTCGCGCTATGAACCTGAGCCCGGCAAGAAGGAGTTTCGGCCCTGGGATGTCAAAAAGCGCCGCATGGCGCCACCCACCCCCAGGCCGCTGTACAACCAGCCGGGCATGCTCGCTGCCGAGACGGTCATCCTGGTCGAAGGTGAGAAATGCGCGCAGGCGCTGATCGATGCCGGGTACTGCGCGACGACTGCCATGCAAGGGGCCAACGCGCCGGTGGACAAGACTGACTGGCGCCCCCTTGAGGGCAAGGCGGTGCTGATCTGGCCGGACAAGGACGCGCCTGGCTGGAGCTACGCCGAGTCGGCCGCCAAGGCCGCACTGGAGGCGGGCGCACGATCGTGCGACATCCTGATCCCTCCAGATTTCAAGCCCACAGGCTGGGACGCTGCCGACGCGCTGGCCGAGGGTTCAGGGCAGAGCGAGGCACAAAGCGATGGCGACGTCGCCTTCGATGTAGATGGCTTCATCCTCACCGGGCACAGGCTGCCCATTGCCAAGGACCCGGATCCGTCGGAGATGGACACCTCATCGGTCGATCTGGTCGATGGGGTGAACTGGAGCACCGAGGACGGGCTGGCGATTGCTTTTACCAACCGCTATGGCATTGACCTGCGCTACTGCGCACAGCTGGGCAAGTGGTTCTGGTGGAACGGCAAGCGCTGGATCGAGGACAAGATGCTCTACGTGCAGCACCTCTCGCGGGGCATCTGCCGCGCAGCCTCGCGCAAGGCCGACACGCCCAAGCTCAAATCCAAGCTGGCCAGCGCCTCCTCCATTGGGTCGGTGGAGCGGATCATCCGCTCCGACCCCAAGCACGCTGCCAACATCGAAGAGTGGGACCCCGATCCCTGGCTCCTGAACACCCCCGAGGGCGTCATTGAGCTCAAGACCGGGGTGCTTCGGCCGCACCAGCGCATCGACCGCATGACCAAGATCACGACCGCCAGTCCCCGAGGCGAGTGTCCGCAGTGGCTGGCGTTTCTGGCGCAAGTCACCGGAGGCGATGCCGAGCTTCTGGCCTATCTGCAACGCATGGCAGGCTACTGCCTCACAGGCCTCACCACAGAGCACGCACTGCTGTTCCTCTACGGCACGGGCGGCAACGGCAAGTCGGTGTTCGTCAACACCCTGTTCACCATCATGGGGGACTACGCCGCCAATGCGCCCATGGAAACTTTCATGGAGTCGCGCAACGACCGACACCCCACGGACCTGGCCGGGCTCATGGGCTCACGCCTGGTCACTGCCACGGAAACCGAGCAGGGCAGGCGCTGGAACGAATCCAAGATCAAGGAGATCACCGGCGGTGACCGGGTCTCGGCGCGCTTCATGCGCCAGGACTTTTTCACCTACGTGCCCGCCTACAAGATCGTGATCTCGGGCAACCACAAGCCCGCCATTCGCAACATTGATGAAGCAATCAAGCGGCGCATGCACCTGATTCCCTTCACGCTGTCCATCCCGCCTGAAAAACGCGATCACCAGCTGCAGTCCAAGCTCCTGAAGGAGCGCGACGGCATCCTGGCCTGGGCCGTGCAGGGCTGCCTCATGTGGCAGCGCGAGGGCTTGAAGCAGCCCACCTCGGTGACGTCTGCCACCAACGAGTACTTCGAGTCCGAGGACGTCATGGGCCGCTGGATCGAGGAGCGCTGTGTGCTGGTGAGCAACGCCAAGTCACTGACCTTTGAGCTCTACAACGACTGGAAGCAGTGGGCCGAAACGAACGGGGAATACCAGGGCTCGCAGCGGCGGTTTTCTGACCTGCTGATCTCCAAAGGCGTGGAGCGATGGCGCAACTCAAGTGGTGTGCGGGGCTTCCAAGGCATCGGTTTGAAGCAGGGCGCACCCGTTCGTTTCACGCCCCACGAGGTCGACTGAGACCAAAAGCAAACCGAAAACAAACTCAAAAGAATTCACTTTCAGACACACGACTGACGCATGACACAGCTCGACGCTGTTTTCCTATTATCGACGTCTCACGCGTACGCGTAATAGAGGGAATATAGAAAACAACGTCGATATGCGTCGGTGCGTCAGAGCAAGGACCACCATGACACTCAAGACGATTTTGGCCCTCGATCTGGGCACGACCACGGGATGGGCGCTGCGCGATCAGGCTGCAGCCATCACACACGGCTTTGCCAGCTTCAAGCCCCAGCGCTTTGAAGGCGGCGGCATGCGCTTTCTGCGCTTCAAGCGCTGGCTCACCGAAATCAAGGCCACAACCGAGCAAGGCATCGACGCCGTGTGCTTCGAAGAGGTGCGCCGCCACCTCGGGGTAGACGCTGCGCACGTCTACGGCGGTCTCATGGCCACGCTCACCGCCTGGTGCGAGCACCACCAGATCCCGTATGAGGGCGTGCCAGTGGGCACCATCAAGCGCCACATCAGCGGCAAGGGCAATGCCTCCAAGGACGAGGTAATCCGGGCTGTCGGTGAGCTCGGGTTCCACGTGAGCGATGACAACGAGGCCGATGCCATCGCCTTGCTGCACCTGGCCATCCAAAACCACGAGGAGGTGTGAGATGAAGATCCCGGCTCCTCGCTACCCGTCTCCGCTGGGCCGCGCCCAGCCCATCCCGATGGACATCGAACGCACCAAGAGGGACGGCTGGCAAAACAACCACCTGCTCGTCATCTCCTCGAGTGATGCGCGGCTCGATTTTCTGGAACAACAACTCATCGAGCGCATCGGCAACCGGCTCTATGGGTCAAAAAGCAAAGGGGGAAAAATTGGATGAACACACCATCGAGAGCATCGGCGAGCGTTTTCGGCAGGCCGCCCGCACGGCCTACCGTCTGCCCGCCGTCCGGGTGCAGGGCTACGTCAGTTACTGGCCCGACATCAAGGCCACAGGCACGGAGCGCAGCGCGGTCGAAGAGCGCCGCTACATCAAATTCCCGCCAACACCCCAGGAGGTCGACGAGATGCTGGAGGTCATGCGCTGGATCCAGTGCCTGGAGGTGGAGCAGCGAAAACTGGTGTGGATGCGAGCCAGACGCTACGGGTGGCGTGACATTGGCCAGCGCTTTGGCTGCTGCTCACGCACCGCGCAGCGCCACTGGCAGTACGCCATGCTGCAGGTGATCCACCAGATCACCACGTGAGGCAGGGATGCTGGAGTATTGCCCGGAGCCGTGATTGGCAATTTTGGGCAATATTTCCAGTGGGTTCAGACGCTTGCTGTCAGAGTGACGGTGATTGCGTAAATTGGCCGAAAAAAGGGTGTCGCATTTCGGCGAGAAAAAAGATAAATTCTCGATACCTTGGGAATCAAAGCAACTTGATTCAGCAAAGCACCACAAGGTCCTGTTTCACGAATTCCTCGAGCTTGTCCACATGGATGAAGCCGGTGAGGTCAGCGGAAACGGTCACAGCCAGGTACCCGTGCTCAGCGGGGCCTGAAACCTCGTAGGTCCCCACGTTCAAGGGGACAAATCCTTCGTCTTTGAAATCCTTGCCCAACTTGCGGGCGAGGACGCCTTTCTTTACTTCAATCTTCATCTGACCTGCTTTCGATTGCAGGTCATTGTAGGAACTCGCATGAGCCAAGCCCAGATTCGCCCTGAAATTCGAATCACGCCTGTGGATAACCTGATTCCCTACGCCCGCAATGCCCGCACCCACAGCGATGAGCAAGTGGCGCAGATTGCGGCTGATTTGTCTTCCATCGGAGTGAATGAATTCAGGTTTTGTCTTGAGAACGACTGCTATGCCGTAGACCGCAATGGAGACATGTTTCGGGTGTGCCGTGAGCAATACAGTAAATCAGGTCGATTGATCAGGCGGTATGAGACTTTGAAACTCAAGGGCTCCCTGGATGTTGACGGATACCGCGTTTATCGAATGAGTGTTGACGGCACAAAAAAGCATGTCAAAGGACATCGGATGGTTATGAGTGCATGGCATGGTCTTGAAGTAGGCAAGGTCGTTAACCATTGCAATGGAAACAAGTCAGACAACAGACTTGAAAACCTAGAGTGGGTAACTGTGGCCCAGAACAACGCTCACGCCATCCGGACAGGACTTCTCAATCCACGATTGGGAGGCCGAAAGAACAGAAAATTATTCACGACTGATTTCATGTCAATCTACATCCTGCATGTGCATTGCGGATTCTCAAGAGCGAATCTGGCCCGTTCAAACAGAGTTTGTCGTCAGGTCATTGATGACGTCATTCAACGTGTGAAAAATGTGCTGGGAGATGTGCATGCAGCAGCTTGAGTATTGGCCGATTCAAAGATTGATTGAATACGCACGAAATCCTCGCAAAAACGACCATGCTGTTGATGCCGTCTCTGCGGCAATTCGCGAGTTTGGATTCCGTGTTCCGATTGTTGCCAAGAGCGATGGCACTGTCATCGACGGACATTTGAGACTCAAAGCGGCTAAGAAGCTTGGTCTGGAAACAGTCCCTGTGCTTTTGGGAGATGACATGACCGAAACGCAGATCAAAGCGTTTCGACTCAGTGTCAACAAGCTCGCTGAGCTTGCTGGCTGGGACGAAGAGTTGCTGAAACTTGAGCTGACCGATCTGCAGGACGCCGACTTCGACCTGGGCCTTATGGGCTTCAGTGACGACGAACTCGACCGACTGATCAATGGAGACGACGGCGGTGGTTTGACCGATGATGACGCAGTCCCAGAGACACCCAAGGAACCTGTATCCAGACCTGGTGACCTGTGGATTCTCGGCAACCACCGCCTCCTTTGCGGCGACTCGACCATGCTGTCCGATGTGGAAAAGCTCATGGGCAGCGAGCTGGCCGACATGGCCTTCACCGATCCGCCCTACAACGTGGACTATGGCAACAACGCCAAGGACAAGATGCGGGGCAAGGACCGGCGCATCCTCAACGACGCCCTGGGTGATGGCTTTTACCAATTCCTGTACGACGCCTGCGTGAACCTGTTGATGGTCACCAAGGGCGGCTGTTACGTGGCCATGAGCTCCTCGGAGCTGCACACCCTGCAAAAGGCCTGGCTGGATGCCGGTGGCAAGTGGTCCACCTTCATCATCTGGTCCAAGAACACCTTCACCCTGGGCCGGGCTGACTACCAGCGCCAGTACGAACCGATCCTGTACGGCTGGAAGCAAGGCGCTGACCACTTCTGGTGCGGTGACCGGGACCAGTCGGACATTTGGAACTACAACAAGCCCCGGGTCAACGACCTGCATCCGACCATGAAACCGGTCGAGCTGGTTGAGCGGGCCATCAAGAATTCGTCCAAGAGCCGGGACATCGTGCTGGACCTCTTCGGTGGTTCGGGCACCACCCTGATTGCCTGCGAGAAGACCGGGCGTCAGGCACGGCTCATGGAACTCGATCCCAAGTTCGTGGATGTGATCGTCAAGCGCTGGGAGGAGTACACCGGTCTGCAGGCGGTGCGTCAAGAGGATGGCGTGAAGTTCGCCGAGCTGACCACCAGTGCTGGCGATGCACCGGTGCCAGAGGCCCCTGCGGCGCAGGGCGCCTGAGCTCAGTTGCCCGGGAAATTCGGGTACAGGTCGCCGCTGGTGATGTCGGCGTTGTAGGTGACCTTGTCAAACTCGCCGCGCTCATCTGCCAGGTACACGCCGCCCACTGACTGAATGGCCACCCCGTATTTGCGGGTGAGGGCGGTCAGCTCGGTGATGAAGCTGTCGTAGTTGTTTTCGATCTGCGGTGTGGTGTTGATGGCTGCCATTTGGATCTCCTGTGTTTTCGACGGTTCAGCCCAATCGGGCAACGTACCTGGCGGTATCGCCGCCAGACGGGTCAATGAAGAGGTAAGGGCGGCCGGGAGCGTGGACCTCCACACACAGTCGGCCATTGCCGATGTAGCCTCCTTTGCCCCTGAGCCAGTCGCGTGACTTGTAGAGGTTCATCGCAAAGCCGTCGAACTCCTCGGGGGTCATCTCCCGGGTGTCTGAGACATAGACCGTGTAGTCGCCGCAGGCGGCGATTTCCGTGATGTCAGCGGGCTTGCGGCCGAAGGGCAGCCGGATGCTGAGTTCTTCGACTTCGAGGGCCTTGCCATCAAGTCGGACAGTGATCGGCTTGCGTTCAATGGTGATGGTCATGGTTTTCATGTGTGCCTCAGACAATGCGGTACTTGCGATCCTGGCCATCGGTCTTTTCTGAGACGATGTTCAGGCCCAGTTTCTTTTTCAGAGCGCCGGCCATTGCACCCCTGACGGTGTGCTGCAACCAGCCAGTGGCCTGAACCATCTCGGCAAGGCTCACCCCATCAGGGCGCTTGAGCAACTCGATCAGGGTGGCCTGTTTGGTGCCATCGCGTTGCTTGGGTGGTTGCTGCGGTGCCAAACCGATCGCTTCAAGGCCTGCGGTGGAAATCACGAACTGCGTGTTGCCCTCGGGCGTCTTGTTGTGCGGGGCAATCAGTCCTGCGTTGCCCAGGGCGGTGAGCACCTTGATGAGTGCGCCGCCTTTGAGGTTGGCCGGGAAGTCGGTCAACAGTTTTTGAGGATGCTTGGCCGCTGCTTCGAGCAGGCTGCGCTGGGTATCCGTGAGTTTCATTTCTTTCCTTTCGATGTTGTTGATGTGTTTTGTGCTGCTGCGATCCCTGCGGCGTAGGCGGCTTCAAGCGCGCTCTTGACCGCCCAGACCGAGACGTCGTGAAAGTCCAGCCGATCGCGGTGCTGGGTCTCCAGCGTTTCGATGAACAGGTGGTCGAGCGCGATCTTCTCGATGACTTTGTGTTTGTCGGGTTGTTTCATGGTTGGGGTCCTCATGCCAATCTCCTGTGTGCGTTGCGATGTAGAGCATTGACGCTCTGCTTCGAGAAGAAGCCAAGCTGATTTCGCGACGTGTCGCTTATTCCTTGAAAGTCGATTGAGATGCCAAGAAGTGCGCCTACGCCTTGCAGATATCCGGGATGTATGGCTGTGCTCTCAACGCCTGGCTACTGCGCAGCCCACCGCTCGCTGGTTCATCGGGATTACGGGCGCGCAAGGCGTAGTTTTGATACCGAGGTCGGGTTCTATCAATCGGCAAATTGGCGGCGCTTGCGTGCCAGCTTCCTGCGCTTGCATCCCCTTTGCCGGGTGTGTGCTGCCCGGGAGCTAACAGTTGCCGCAACGGTGGTTGACCACGTTTTGCCAATCAAGGACGGTGGTGCGCGCCTGGATGCGGCCAATCTGCAAGCACTGTGTGTGCCTTGCCATAACCGCAAGACGGCTGCGGAGACCTGGGGGCGGAGTTGTGGACGGGAGGGGGGTTAAATCTCTGTGATTGGTACCCAAAGATGCGTGCGCTTGCCCAAATTTTTGTGACCGCGAAATTCACGACCCCCTATCGTCCAGGTGTTGGGCCTTAAAAACCATGAACGCCAATAACCCACGGCATTCCAGCAATGCAGAGCTTGATCTGGCGCGCAATGCTGTCACGGATGAAAACTGGAGGGCGGTGCGAGTGAGCGACGAGGAGTTGTCACGCATGGCGCCATCCGTTGAAGACGTCCTGGGCATGACAGATGCCGACTGGATCCGGCTGCGCTTGCCTCAGAGTGTCCTCATCCGGTTGAGAGTCGATTTGACTCGACGCTTGGGGGTGAAGGCGCAGGATTTGATGTGGTTATGCCGCGCAATAGAAAGAAATCAGTATGGCCACACGGGGACGAAAACCGACGCCAATCGAACTCAAGCTGCTCCAAGGCAATCCAGGTAAGCGGGCAATCAATCCCAGAGCACAGGTGTTGCAGCAACAAGAGGCACTGCCGGGCGATGCAACGCCGGATATGTTGCTCGAGGAGGCCAAGCCCTATTGGGATCACGCGATCGCCCATGCCCCACGCGGGCTACTGCGCAAGCTCGATATGTACCTGTTGGCTGCGTGGTGTAACGCGGCATATCGCTATGAGTTCAACATGCGGCTGGCTGCCAAATCAGATGTCATCCCAGTGCGTGGTGCCAAGCTCGCGGGTCTTGATCCCAAAGATCGCCCCGTGATGCACAACCCGTTTTCAACGGCGGCACGGGCGTATCTCAAGGACATGACCATGTTGGCAGCAGAGTTGGGATTTACACCGAGTTCCCGCGCTCGCCTGGGTGCGGCAGAGATCGCTGCGCCGGGTGTTGACGACCCCTGGGAACAAATTGCTGGGTGATCAGTGGTTGTTGACCCAGTTCTCGACGACCAGTCCGGTATGGGCACGGAAGTCGGCCTCGTTGTTGGTCACCAGTGTCACGCCCAAGGACATCGCATGTGCGGCAATGAGTTTGTCCAGTGCGTCCTTGTTGCGCTCGCGGCTGGCAGCGCGCAGCGGTCCGTATGCCCGCGCAGCCCGGGCTTCGAAGGGTGCAACAACGATGTCTTCAAGCAGGCTGTCCAGGAGCACCTGATTGTGAGCCTGGGTTTCTCCTGAACGGGCGACCCCGAACTCCAACTCGGCCAGGGTGATGGCGGAGATGACCACGTCGCCCACAAAGCATTCTGCAAAGCGTGCCCGCACCTGAGGGGGCTGGTGCTTCATCAGGTAAATGCAGATGTTGGTGTCCAGCATGTATTTGGGCTTCATAGGGCCTCGCGCTCGCCTTCGATGTTGAGGCCTCGGCCTTCGCTCATGAAATCAGGGGAGAACTGGGCCAGCTTGCCCAGTACATCACCCATGCGGCGGCGTGCGGGACGGATCCGCAACTCATCGCCCTGGCGTTCGATCACCAGTTCGATATCCCAGCTGCTGTAGGCCAGTTCGGCCGGAATGCGCACGGCCTGGGAATTGCCGTTTTTGAAAAGTTTGGTGCTGGTCATGCCGTACCTCACAGGAACAATATGGATGTACGTGTACATCTTAGTCTATGGCATGGGATTTGTAAATACATGGATGTACGTCAAGGATCGTATGCAACCGTGGCCAAGCGTTATGCCGAGCAAGTGGTGGCCGGAAGAATTCTGACTTGCAAGTGGGTGAAGGCCGCTTGCCAGCGCCAGCTCGATGATCTGAAGCGCTTCAAGGGCAAAAACAGCCCCTACCGCTTCAACCCCAAGCTGGCGGACCGGTATGGACGGGTTTTCCGCCCGGCGGACAACCTGTGTGCGCTGATTGAACAGCTGCCGCACGTCAAAGGTCCTCTGGCCGGGGAACCCATCACGCTGGAGCCATGGCAGGTTTTCATCCTCACCACGGTGTTCGGCTGGGTCAAGCCAGATGGGAAACGGCGATTTCGGCGCTCCTACATTGAGGTGCCGCGCGGCAATGCCAAATCCACCTTGTCATCGGCTGTGGCTCTCTACATGCTGGCCGCTGACCGGGAGGGCGGCGCCGAGGTGTATTCACTGGCCACCACCCGTGACCAGGCCCGCATCGTGTTCGGGGACGCGCAGACCATGGCGCGCC
>NZ_JAOASQ010000043.1 GCF_030158565.1 Limnohabitans sp.
ATCGGCACCGGCTGTTTTAAAAGTATCGGAGTGTCCACATGGCACGCGTTTGCGACGTAACGGGCAAAGGCCCAATGACCGGGAACAACGTTTCCCACGCCAACAACAAAACCAAGCGCCGGTTCCTGCCGAACCTGCAATACCGTCGTTTCTGGGTTGAAACAGAAAACCGTTGGGTGCGTCTGCGCGTTTCCAGCGCTGCTCTGCGCCTGATCGACAAAAACGGCATCGATGCCGTGCTCGCAGACCTGCGTGCACGCGGTCAAGCCTAAACCCAGAACATTAGGAGTCATCCACCATGGCAACCAAAGGCGGACGCGAAAAAATCAAGCTGGAATCCACAGCTGGCACTGGTCACTTCTACACGACCAGCAAGAACAAGAAAACCATGCCCGAGAAAATGTCGATCATGAAGTTCGACCCCAAAGCTCGCAAGCACGTTGAATACAAGGAAATCAAGCTGAAGTGATTCGGCCTGAGCCTTGCAACAAAAAACCCGCCTCTGGCGGGTTTTTTGTTGCCTGACAAGGCTTTCAGGTCACCAGGTCAATGGAAATGGACCCCGGGTCAAGCCCGGGGTGACAAGCCCAAGAAGTCAAGCCCGAGGTGCCCCATCCAAGAGGCCCTGCCCAGCGTGGAAAAAGCAAGAGACCCGCCGAGCGTAGAAAGTCCAGGAGGCCCGCCCGGCGTAGAAAGTCCAGGAGGCCAACCCAGCGTGGAAAGTGCAAGAAGTCTGTCATCCCGGACTACGATCCGGGATCCATTCACCCCACGGACATGGCAAAGGGCAGCGGGCTGGACCCCGGGTCAAGCCCGGGGTGACATGATGAGGCCCCATAAAAAAGGACCCGAAGGTCCTTTATCGTGGTGTTTTCAACGCCTCAAGCTGTTTGACGCACCGCGCGCAGCTTGACCGAGAAGTCACGCAAAGTGGCAATGCCACTCTCTTCGGCGCGGCGGCACCAAGCTTGCAAATCGGCGGCCAGTTGCTCGCGTGAATGCGAGGTGTTCAGCCAGATCTGGCTGAGCTCTTCACGCATCTGCACCATCTTGTCGAGCACGGGGCTGGCGGCGCGGGCCTGCTTGAGTTGAGCCTGCGCCTCAGCGGGCACTTTGGCAGCATCGCGGTGCAACCAGCGCTTGGCCGCTTGCAGCACATTGGCATCCAGCTTCAGTTTTTCGGCTTCTTGCTGCATCACCGTGCGCACATTGCGGGCATAACCGGCCATCACCTCGTAACGGTTGGCGATCAAGGCTTCCAGCGTCTTTTCATCGGCCACGGGGCGGATGTCACCGTAAGCCAGACGAGGCACTGTTTTCTTGACAGTGGCCAGACCCATGATCTCGAGGGCTCGGATATAAGCCCAACCCAGATCAAACTCGTAAGGCTTGACCGACAGCTTGGCCGATGTGGGGTAGGTGTGGTGGTTGTTGTGCAACTCTTCGCCACCGATCAGGATGCCCCAGGGCGAAATGTTGGTGCTGGCGTCGTGCGCCTCGAAGTTGCGGTAACCCCAGTAGTGCGCAGCGCCGTTGATGATGCCGGCCGCCGTGATCGGGATCCAGGCCATTTGCACTGCCCAGATCGTCAAACCGATGAAACCGAACAGGGCCACATCGATGATGAGCATCAGGGCCACGCCCTGCCACGAGAAGCGGGTATACAAGTTGCGTTCGATCCAGTCATCGGGGGTGCCATGGCCATAGCGCTTCATGGTGTCCAGGTTCTTGGACTCCTTGCGGTACAGCTCGGCACCGGTCAACAGCACGGTCTTGATGCCATGCACATGAGGGCTGTGCGGGTCTTCGGCCTGTTCGCACTTGGCGTGGTGCTTGCGGTGGATGGCGGCCCACTCCTTGGTCACCTGGCCCGTGGTCAACCACAGCCAGAAACGGAAGAAGTGTGAAGGAATCGCATGGAGGTCCAGCGCACGGTGCGCCTGGTGGCGGTGCAGGAAAATGGTGACGCTGGCGATGGTGATGTGGGTCAGGCCCAAGGTCACCAAGACGATTTGCCACCAGCTGAGGTCAAACAAACCGTGACCCATCCATTGGATCAAAGCATCTAAAAAAGCCGAATCAGGCAACAACATGCATCTGTCTTTCTACGAACGCCTGTTTTCAGGCAATCTTTCGATTTTAGGTTTTTCAGGTCGAAAAGGACAGGTCTTTCGCACCAGCCCACATCTGAAAGAACTCTAAATATTTACTTTCGGGTCCAAGCGGCAGCAAAGAAGCCATCCGTGCCATGGCGGTGTGGCCACAAGCGCAGGAAATCGCCACCTGAGCGGACACCGTCTTCGTCCACAGAAACAGCGGGGGCACACAAGCCTTCAGCGCCGGGGACCTTCAGGCGATCCAGCTCTTGCGCCGCATTGAGCGGCACGAAATCCGGGTTCGCCGCACTGAAGGCTTGCGCAATCAATTCGTTTTCCTCGGGCAAGACGCTGCAGGTGGCATAGACCAGACGGCCACCCGACTTGACCATGCGCGAAGCGCTTTGCAAGATGGCCAACTGCTTTTCGGTCAACTCCTGCACAGCTTGGGGCTTTTGACGCCACTTCAAGTCCGGGTTGCGGCGCAAAGTGCCCAAGCCCGAGCACGGAGCATCGACCAGCACGCGGTCGATCTTGCCGGCCAAGCGCTTGACGCGCTCATCGCGCTCGTGCGCAATCGCGGCGGGGTGCACATTGGACAGGCCACTGCGCGCCATGCGCGGCTTGAGCGCATCCAGACGGTGACCAGACACATCAAAGGCATACAAGCGACCTGTGCTGCGCATCGCCGCGCCCAGCGCCAGCGTCTTGCCGCCCGCACCAGCGCAAAAGTCCACCACCATCTCGCCGCGATGGGCATCTACCAGCAAGGCCAAGAGCTGCGAGCCTTCGTCCTGCACCTCGATGGCGCCACGTGTGAAGGCATCGGTCTTTTGCAGGGCGGGTTTACCTTCCAGGCGCAGACCCCAAGGTGAATAAGGCGTGGGCTTGGACGGGATGCCCGCCTGGGCCAGTTCTTTTTGAATGTCGCTGCGCTTGGCCTGGAAGGTGTTAACACGCAAATCCAGCGTACCAGGCTGCTGCAGGTTCTCGGCCAAAGCCCAAAAGTCTTCGCCCAACTGGGCCTGCAAGGCTTTGGCCATCCACTCGGGCAGGTTGTGGCGGTGCGGCGCCATCAAGGCGTCAGCGGGAATGGCGTCGCAGGTGGCCAGCCACTGCTTTTCGGTGTCGTTCAGCGCTGCGGCCAGAAAGTCGCGTGGGCCAAAAAAGCCCAGAATGGCCAGCTTGCGCTCTTTGGGGCCCGAGCCCGAACGGGCCAACTGCTCGAACAGCAGTTTTTTGCGCAGCACCGCAAAAGCGGTTTCGGCCAGCGTGGCGCGCTCACGCGGCCCCAGGGAACGGTGTTCACGGAAATAGCGCGACACCACAGCGTCGGCGGGATGTTCAAATTGGAGAACCAGCCTGACCAGATCGGCGCAGGCGTCTAAAAGGGCTTTTGGATGCATGGGGCGTATTGTCCCACCCTTGCCCCTTTGAAATGCACCTCCCCAGGAAACACATGTCCGAAGAAACCTTGCCTCCCTTGATCGAAACCCCCAAAGGCCTCTACAAGCACTACAAAGGCGGCATGTACCGCGTGCTGGGCACCGTGCGCCACAGCGAAGACCTGCAGCCCATGACGCTGTACCAGGCGCTGTATGGCGAGCAAGGCCTGTGGGTGCGGCCCGCGGCCATGTTCGCCGATGTGGCCGAATTCAACGGCCAGTTGCAGCCGCGCTTTGAACGCGTGGGCGACTAAGCCAAAAACTTCGCCACAGCACGCGGGTAAATCCAGTGCTCTTGCGTGAGCACCCGTGCGGCCAGTGTTTCGGCCGTGTCACTGGCCAGCACCGGCACCACCGCCTGATCCAGGATCGGGCCATGGTCCAGATCGGCCGTCACCTGGTGCACGGTGGCACCGGCAAACTTGCACCCGGCATCGATGGCCCGTTGGTGTGTGTTCAGACCCGGAAAAGCCGGTAACAAGGACGGGTGAATGTTGAGCAAACGCCCTGCGTAATGCGCAACGAACCCCGGGGTCAGGATGCGCATGAAGCCCGCCAACACCACCAGACTGGGCGAGAACAAGTCGATTTGCGCCATCAAGGCCTCGTCAAAAGCCTCACGACTGGCAAACGCTTTGTGGTCCAGCACTGCGGTGGCGATGCCCTGCGCTTTGGCGAAGGCCAAGCCTTGGGCATCGGCCTTGTTGCTGATCACGGCGGCCACCTGGGCGTTCAAGCGGTCAGACCAACGCTCTTGCTCGGCCGCGCGGACGATGGCCGCCATGTTGGAGCCCGAGCCGGAAATCAAAATGACAATGTTTTTCATGTGTGCGCCGATTATCCCAGCACACCCCCTGCTAACCCTTGTTTGTCGCACCTAGGACATGACCACGCGCCTGCCGCGTGATAAAAAGCACGGTCGTTTGATTTTGTTTGAACCGCACTACAAAAACACTTACCCCAACGGAGAAATTCCCCCATGGATTTGGCATTCACCCCCGAAGAACTCGCGTTCCGCGACGAAGTTCGCACCTGGGTCAAGGCAAATTTGCCGACCGAGCTTTCACACAAAGTGCACAACGCCATGCGCTTGACGCGTGACGACATGCAGTCCTGGGCCAAGATCCTGGGCAAAAAGGGCTGGCTGGGCTACGGCTGGCCCACACAGTTTGGTGGCCCGGGCTGGACCGCCGTGCAAAAACACCTGTTCGAAGAAGAATGCGCCCTGGCAGGTGCCCCCCGCGTCGTGCCGTTCGGCCCGGTGATGGTGGCCCCGGTGATCATGGCTTTTGGCAATGCCGAACAGCACAAGCGCTTTTTGCCCGGCATCGCCAGCGGCGAAGTCTGGTGGAGCCAGGGCTACAGCGAACCGGGCTCCGGCTCGGACCTGGCGTCGCTCAAAACCCGCGCCGAGCGCGTGGGCGACAAATACATCGTCAACGGCCAGAAAACCTGGACCACCCTGGGCCAGTACGGCGAGTGGATCTTCTGCCTGGTGCGCACCAGCACCGAAGGCAAGCCACAAACCGGCATCTCTTTCTTGCTGATCGACATGAAGTCGCCCGGCATCACCGTGCGCCCCATCAAGCTGCTCGACGGCGAGTGCGAGGTCAACGAGGTCTGGTTTGACAACGTCGAAGTGCCTGCTGAAAACCTGATCGGCGAAGAAAACAAGGGCTGGAACTACGCCAAGCACCTGCTGGCGCACGAGCGCACCAACATCGCCGACGTGAACCGCGCCAAGCGCGAACTGGAGCGCTTGAAGCGCATCGCCAAAGCCGAAGGCGTCTACGACGACCTGCGCTTCCGCGACGAAATCGCCAAGCTCGAAGTCGACATCGTGGCGCTCGAAATGCTGGTGCTGCGCGTCCTGTCGGCTGAAAAGTCCGGCAAGAACTCGCTCGACATCGCAGGCCTCTTGAAGATCAAGGGCAGCGAAATCCAGCAGCGCTACACCGAGCTGATGATGCAAGCCGCAGGCCCCTTCAGCCTGCCCTACATCTTCGAAGCCATGGAAGCAGGCTGGCAAGGCAACTTCCCGGGCGGCACGCTGGCCAATGCGCCCTTGGCTGCCAACTACTTCAACATGCGCAAGACCACCATTTACGGCGGCAGCAACGAAGTGCAACGCAACATCGTCGCCCAGACAGTTCTGGGTTAAGGAGACACACACATGGATTTCGATTTTTCTGACGACCAGGAACAACTGCGCGACGCGGTACGCAAATGGGTGGACAAGGGCTACGACTTTGACCGTCGCCGCGCCATCGTGGCGGCCGGCGGTTTTGACCGCGCTGCCTACGGCGAGATGGCCGAACTGGGACTGACGGGCCTTTACGTGAGCGAAGACCACGGCGGGATGGGCATGGGCCCGACCGAAGCCATGGTGGCCATGGAAGAACTCGGCCGCGGCATCGTGCTCGAACCCCTGACCCAAACCCTGATCTGCAGCGCCACACTGCAAACCCACGCCCCTGCAGCACTGCAAGCGGCCTGGCTGCCGCGCATCGCGGCAGGCGAAGCCATCGTGGTGCTGGCGCAGCAAGAGCGCGGTGCCCGTTACCAACTGGGCCGCTGCGCGGCGCAAGCCACCGAATCGAACGGTGCATGGTCGGTGACCGGCACCAAGAGCGTGGTGGCCGTGGGCGACCAGGCCGATGCCTTTGTGGTGCCCGCCACCGTGAACGGCCAGATCGCCCTGTTTTTGGTCGAGCGCAGCGCCAGCGGTGTCAGCACCCAGGCCTACGGCACGCAAGACGGCTCACGCGCTGCCGAAGTCGTGCTCAAGCAAGCCCCCGCGCAGCTGATCACCCTGAACGGCCTGAGCGCTTTGGAAGAAGCCGTGGACATCGGCATCGCCTGCACCTGCGCCGAAGCCGTGGGCGTGATGGACAAAACCTTGGCCATCACCGTGGACTACATGAACACCCGCAAGCAGTTCGGTGTGAACATTGCCAGCTTCCAGGCCCTGCGCCACCGCGTGGCCGACATGAAGATGCAGCTGGAGTTGGGCCGCTCGATGAGCTACTACGCCAGCCTCAAGCTGCACGCGCCCGCCGACGAGCGCCGCCGCGCCCAGGCCCGTGCCAAGTACCAGCTGGGCGTGTCCATGCGTTTCATCGGCCAGCAAGCGGTGCAGCTGCACGGCGGCATTGCCGTCACCGACGAGTACATCGTGAGCCACTACTTCAAGAAATTGACGCAGCTGGACATGACCTTTGGCGACACCCTGCACCAGCTGGGTGAAGTGTCGGCCCGCATGCAGGAGACGGCAGGCGTCTTCGCTTGATGGTCTGCTGACCCCATGAACAAGGGCGCCGCAAGGCGCCCTTGTTCATTCTGGCTGGCGCACCCGCAAAAAAGAAGCAAATCTTGGCAAACCTGAGGGCGTACGGTCACGGTAACGGTAAGTCACCCAAGCCCCCACGGGCGGCGGATCGCGCCGCAGGGCGTCGCTCAGGCCAGCGCCCAAAGCGAAGCGTTGGCCTTGCGGCGTCTCCAGCAGCAGCGCACCCGTCAAACCTTCCAAACGCCCCTTGCCTGCCTGGTAACCCAACACCCGCCCTTCTTCATCGGGCTGCGGCTTGAGCTTGAACAAGGCATCTGTTCGGCCGGATTGCCACACCGCATCGGCGCGGTGCAAGACCAGGCCTTCACCGCCCTTAACGACCACGTCATGCAAGCGCGCCTGCAATGCCGCCGCATCCTCCAAGCTGCTGTGCAGTACCGCCTGCAAGCACGGCAGCTTGGCGGCCGACACGGCTTGCGTGAGCACGCCCACACGCTGGGCAAACGGCTCGGTGCGCCCCAATGCGTCAAACACGAGGTATTTCAGGCTGCGCCATTCGGCATCGTCGGGCACGGTTTTGCGCACGGCTCCTGATAGGCGGTCGAATTGCCCACGGCCCATCCACAGCTCGCCATCCAGCGGCAAGGGTGGCAAGGCGGCCAAAAACCAGGCAGGGGCTGCGATCATGCGGCCACTGCGAAAACGCAAATGCTTGCCGTCCCACACGGCGCGAACGCCATCGAACTTTTCGCTGACCAGAAAACCTTGCGGTGAACGACCGGTAGGCCAAGCCTGCGCGAGTTGAACCGATTCACCAGCAGCAAGTGCAGGCGGTGCCCACCACGCACCGCCCAACAAACTGCCGATGACGTGCCGCCGCGAGACGAGCGGCGTGCCCACTTTTTCATGGCTGTGCATGATGAACTCCTCCCTGATTGCACTGGACCGTTCAGCCCGCGCTTTGTTTTTTTCAGGAAGTGATGATGCAACGCTTCGCCCGCGTCTGCAAGCGCCCGCAGCTCAAACCAGCAAACGCGAGGTTTTGGGCACATGCGCCATCAAGAACGCCATCTGGTCGACCAGGATGCGGCGGTTGCGCAAGATGAAGTCTTCCCACAGGCTGGGCACATAGGGCGCATACAGCAAGGGCATGTTGGCCTGCTCCGGGGTGCGGCTGCTTTTGCGGTGGTTGCACGAACGGCAGGCGGTGACCACGTTCATCCAGTGGTCCGGGCCTTTTTGCGCCAAGGGCACGATGTGCTCACGGGTCAGTTCTGCCTCATGGAAATGCCCACCGCAATAAGCACAGACATTGCGGTCACGCACAAAGAGTTTGGGGTTGGTGAGGCCCGGGCGCATGTCAAACGGGTTGATGCGCGGCACGCCCTGGGTGCCGATGATGCTGTTGACGGTGATGACCGATTGCTCGCCCGTGATGGCATTGTGGCCACCGCGATACACCGCCACTTGCCGGCCCGCTTCCCAGCGCACCTCGTCGGCGGCGTAATGGGTGACCGCTTGCTCCAGCGTGATCCACGACTGCGGCAAACCTTGGGCCGAGAGTTTCAAAACCTTCACAGACGCCTCCATCCAACAGTTTAAAAAACCACTGACACGAAAAGAATCTTCTCGATCGATCCGCACGACTGAGGTGACAGGTTGCGGTGATCGGGCTCGGTCACAATATACCCTCTTACATTGACAAAACCGTAAAAGCTGGCGAGTGGCCAGAACTGCGGTTGGGCATCACAAGCAACATGAAGGTTTTCCGAGGCTTCCACCACCCCCATCTGGCCCCCGCCTGCGCGTTGACCATCGGCAATTTCGACGGCGTGCACAGGGGCCATCAGGCCATGCTGGCGCTGTTGCGCAGCGAAGCCGCCCACCGGGGCGTGCCCAGCTGTGTCATGACCTTCGAGCCTCACCCGCGTGATTACTTCGCCAAAGCCCTCAACAAACCGGAGCTGGCCCCAGCCCGCATCGCCACTTTGCGCGACAAGTTGCAAGAGCTCGAGCGCTGCGGCGTCGATCAGGTCGTGGTGCTGCCCTTTGACGCCAAACTGGCCAGCCAGTCGCCCGAAGACTTCATCCAGCAGGTGCTGATTCAGGGCCTGGGCGTGCGCTATGTGCAAGTGGGCGACGATTTCCGGTTTGGAGCCAAACGGGCGGGCGACTACGCCATGCTGGACGCCGCAGGCCAGCGCCTGGGCTTTGACGTGGCGCGCATGAACAGCTATGAAGTGCATGGCCTGCGCGTTTCCAGCTCGGCGGTGCGCGATGCGCTGGGCTATGGCCGCATGACCGACGTGGCCGCCCTGCTGGGCCGCCCCTACAGCATCAGCGGCCATGTGGTGCACGGTCGCAAGCTCGGGCGCGAACTGGCCGCCACGGCACAAGGCGCGGGCGATGGCTTTCGGACCCTGAATCTGCGCTTTGCGCACTGGAAACCGGCCGCCAGCGGCATCTTCGTGGTGCAGGTGCACGGCCTGGCCGATCAGCCTTTGCGCGGCGTGGCCAACCTGGGCATCCGCCCCTCGCTGGACCCGAATGACATCAACGGCGGGCGCGTGCTGCTGGAGACGCATGCCTTCGACTGGCCAGCCCATCTGGGGGCCGAGGGGGGCTACGGTAAAATCATCCGCGTGGATCTGCTGCACAAACTACACGACGAGCTCAAATACGACGGTCTGGACGCCCTGACAAAAGGCATCGCCCAGGACTGCGACGATGCGCACGCCTGGTTTGCTTCGCGCCACAGCGAGACACACCGCCAGACCACACGCGACCGAATTTGACGCTCCAGCGTCCCGGCACAGCCTTGTGCCACCCCTTCGGGCCTTTTGCACAGCCCGCCTTGCTCCCAGCGGCTTTGATGGCCGCGCCCCCGGATTTCTTTCATGTCTGAACAAAACAACGCCCCCAGCAACGCATCCAACACCGATTACCGCGCCACGCTGAACCTGCCGGACACCCCCTTTCCCATGCGAGGCGACCTGCCCAAGCGCGAACCAGGCTGGGTGAAAGACTGGAACGAAGGCGGCCTGTACAAAAAACTGCGCGCCGCCCGCCAGGGTGCCCCGCTGTTCGTGCTGCACGACGGCCCGCCCTATGCCAACGGCAAGCTGCACATCGGCCATGCACTCAACAAAGTGCTCAAGGACATGATCGTCAAGTCCAAGCAGCTCGCTGGCTTTGACGCGCAATACATCCCCGGCTGGGACTGCCACGGCCTGCCGATCGAAAACGCGATTGAAAAACTGCACGGCCGCAACCTGAGCCGCGACGACATGCAGGCCAAAAGCCGCGCCTTTGCCACCGAGCAGATCAACCAGCAGCGCGAAGACTTCAAGCGCCTGGGCGTGCTGGGCGACTGGGAGCGCCC
>NZ_JAOASQ010000044.1 GCF_030158565.1 Limnohabitans sp.
GCAAGACGGGGGTTCTTTTTCTTTGGCTTAGCTGATGCCATGATGATTTCCTTTGTGGTCTGAGGATGTTGTCGGCGAACCCAGCATTCTAGCAGAATGAATCGGCCCATTCTCCCCCTGCGGGCCAAGCGGCCATGACAGGGGCAAGAGGTGGCCCATCGGCCGCTACACTCCTAGCCTGTGAGCCTCCTACGTTCTGCCTCTGTCGTTTCCATTTTCACGCTGGCCTCCCGGGTGACGGGGCTGGTGCGCGAGCTGTTGATCGCCTCGGCCTTCGGGGCCAGCGCCCTGACCGACGCCTTCAATGTGGCCTTTCGCATTCCCAACCTGTTTCGCCGCTTGTTTGCGGAAGGCGCTTTCAGCCAGGCCTTTGTCCCGGTGCTGGCGGCCAACCGGGCCCAGCATGGCGATGAGGCGACCAAAGACGCGATCGACAGCGTGGCCACCGCGCTGGCTTGGTCGGTGCTGGCCTTGTCTGTGATTGGGGTGCTGGCCGCGCCTTGGCTGGTCTGGGCTTTGGCCAGCGGCTTGCAACAAGACCCCAAGGGCTACCAGTCGGCTGTGCAAATGACCCGCTGGATGTTTCCTTACATCGCCTTCATGTCGATGGTGGCGCTGTCCGCGGGCATTTTGAACACCTGGAAGCGCTTTGCCGTGCCTGCGGCCACGCCGGTGCTGCTCAATGTGAGCGTGATCGCGGCGGCCCTGGGTTTGTCGCCCTGGCTGGCTGCGCGCGGCATTGAAGCCGTTTATGCCTTGCCTGCAGGCGTCATGCTCGGCGGTGTTTTGCAGTTACTGGTGCAGATCCCGGCGCTCAAGCGATTGGGCTTGTTGCCGCGCATGGGCATCAGGCCATCGGCCATTCGACGGGCTTGGACCAATCCGGCCACCCGCAACATCTTGCGCCTGATGGCCCCGGCTTTGCTGGGCGTGGGCGTGGCCCAAATTTCTTTGCTCATCAACACCCAGATTGCCTCGCACCTGGCGCCCGGCAGTGTGAGCTGGCTCAGTTATGCGGACCGATTGATGGAGTTCCCCACCGCCATGTTGGGCGTGGCGCTGGGTGCGGTTTTGATGCCGCAGCTGGCGGCGGCCAAAGCCACGGGCGATGCAGACCGTTATGCCGCCATGCTCGACTGGGGCTTGCGCCTGGTCTTGCTGCTGGCCTTGCCCTGTGCGGCGGCACTGCTGGTGTTTTCCGAGCCCTTGGTGGCGGTGCTCTACCACTACGGGGCCTTCACCGACCGCGATGTGCAGCAAACCACCTTGTCGCTCACCGGCTACGGCATTGGCCTCATGGGTTTGGTGGCCATCAAGGTGCTGGCTCCGGGTTATTACGCCAGCCAGGACATCCGCACGCCGGTCAAGATCGCGGTGGTGGTGCTGGTGATCACCCAATTGTTCAACCTCTTGTTCGTGCCTTGGCTGCAGCATGCCGGGCTGGCTCTGTCCATTGGCTTGGGCGCCTTGGTCAATGCCCTGTGGTTGTTGATCGGCTTGCTGCGTCGAGGCAGTTACAAGCCCCAGCCGGGCTGGGCGCGGTTTGCTATGCAGGTGCTGGTGGCCACGGGCTTGCTGGCGGCCTTGTTGTGGGTGGCCGCGCACCAATTGCAATGGGTCAGTTTGCGCCAGACGCCCTGGCTGCGCATCGGCTGGATGGTGGTGGTCTTGCTGGCATCGGCCTTGTTGTACTTTGGCGCCTTGTGGGCCACAGGCGTGCGCCTGAAGGCCTTCCTCAAGCGTTGAAAAAGCGCAGGTCTGAGCCATGGATTTGAAATTTGAACCCGTCTCGCCGCTAGACTACTTTGCCAGCCTGGTGCAAAGCGATGAGCACTTTCCATTGCTGGAAGCGGCAGCCAGTTTGGCGCAAGACGAAGAGCCCGATCTGGATGTGCAGCATGTGCTGGACGACGTGGAGCGCTTGTTGAAAAAAGTCAAAGCCCGTTTGCCCGAGGATGCCGACGAGCTGACCCGACTGGCGATCCTGGCGCAGGTGTTTTACAAAGACATGGGTTTTGGCGTCAATGCCAATGATTTTTATGCGCCGGAGAACAGCTACTTGCAAGAGGTGCTGCGCACCCGCCGGGGCTTGCCCATTGCATTGGCGGTGATTTGGTTGGAGCTGGCGCAGGGCTTGGGCTTGCACGCGCAAGGCATTTCGTTTCCGGGACACTTTCTGGTCAAAGTTGCACTCGAAGGCGGTCTGGTGGTGCTGGACCCGCTGACCGGCGAGTCGCTCGGCTTGGACAACCTGGCCGAACGCCTGGGGCCTTACCGCGACGATGTGGACTGGGCTGCCGGCGCCGACCTGGACAGCGGCGAAACGCCTCTGGGCTTGTATTTGCAGGCGTGCCCGCCGCGCGACTTGTTGGCCCGCATGCTGCGCAATCTCAAAGAAGTGTTCCGTGCGCAAGAAGACTGGCCTCGCATGCTGGCGGTGCTGGACCGCTTGGTGGTGTTGCTTCCAGAAGTGTGGACCGAGCGGCGCGACCGCGGCTTGGTGCACGCCGAGCTGGGCCACATGCAGGATGCCTTGCACGACTTGCAGGTGTATTTGGGCGCCGAGCCATCGGCGCCCGATCAAGCGGCGCTGAAAGTCCGCTTGCGCGAACTGTCAGGCGACGCGCCCGCCTGATCAGGCCACGACGACCTGTTCGCCGCTGCCTTGGGCGGCAATCACACCGATGGTGTAAACCTGCTCACCCGCGGCACGCAAGGTGGCCGCGCAGCTTTCGGCTTCGGCCGCGTCAATCACCACCACCATGCCGATGCCGTTGTTGAAGGTGCGGTTCATCTCGATGTCGTCGATGCCGGCGGTTTTTTGCAGCCAGGCAAACAGCTCGGTCTGGGGCCAGCTGCCTTTTTGCAGGTGCGCGGCCAGGCCTTCGGGCAGCACGCGGGGGATGTTCTCCAGCAAGCCACCGCCGGTGATGTGGGCCAAAGCCTTGATGGGGTGAGCAGCCAATGCGGCCAGCACGTTCAGCACGTACAGGCGGGTAGGCTCCATCAGGGCTTGCTTGAAAGGCTTGCCGTCGAGTGTGGCGGGGGCTTCTGAGCCTGCGCGCTCGATGCACTTGCGCACCAGGCTGAAACCGTTGGAGTGCACGCCGCTGGACGCCAGGCCCAACACCACGTCGCCCGCCTTGACGTTTTGACCGGTGAGGATTTTGGTTTTTTCGACCGCGCCAACCGCAAAACCGGCCAAGTCGTATTCGCCAGCGGGGTACATGCCGGGCATCTCGGCGGTTTCGCCGCCGATCAAAGCGCAGCCCGACAATTCGCAGCCCTTGGCAATGCCACCCACCACGGCAGCAGCCGTGTCCACGTCCAGCTTGCCGCAGGCAAAGTAGTCGAGGAAGAACAGGGGCTCGGCGCCTTGCACCAGCACGTCGTTCACGCTCATGGCCACCAGGTCGATGCCCACGGTGTCGTGCATGTTCCATTCAAACGCCAGCTTGAGCTTGGTGCCCACGCCGTCGGTGCCGCTCACCAGCACGGGTTCTTTGTAGCGCTTGGGCACTTCAAACAGGGCTCCGAAGCCGCCGATGCCGGCCAGCACGCCTTCGCGCATGGTTTTCTTGGCCAGGGGCTTGATGCGCTCGACCAGCGCGTCGCCTGCAACGATGTCAACGCCGGCGTCTTTGTACGAAAGTGGGGTGTGGCTCATGGTTTCGGCCCTCAGAGGGCAAGTAAATGGGGTATGGGGGCCAATAAACGGGCTGGCAGACTAAAATCAAGGCTTATTTTAAGGGTTCACCCTGACGGTTCCCGATCCCCTTTCACAAAAGACGAGTCCCACTTGCAGCAACCTGTCCCATTTTTGATGTCCCGCTTGGCCGCATGGAGTGGCGTGGCCCTGTTGGCGGTGCTGATTTTCTGGCTCTTGGCCCCTGTGCTGGCCCCGTTTGTGGTGGCTGCAGTGCTGGCGTATGTGCTCAATCCTTTGGTGCTTAAGCTGGTGCGCGTGTCGGGCGGGCGTTTGCCCCACCTCCTGGCCGTGGTGCTGGTCGAAGGCCTGGCGCTGCTGGCCTTGCTGGGCATCGTGTTGCTGCTGGTGCCCATTCTGGTGCGCGAGTGGCCTTTGTTGCAGCAGCAAATCCCGCTGCTTTTTGACAAACTCGATGCATCGCTGACACCCTGGCTCGCGCAAATGGGCATTTCGGTGTCGCTGGACCTGAGCGAGCTGAAAAGCCAGCTGGTCGCGTACTTGAGTGCCAACCGCGAAGACTGGTGGGCGCCGCTGATGTCCTCGCTCAAGCTCGGTGGCAGCGCCGCGCTGGCCTTGGCCGGTTTTGTCGTGCTGGTGCCTGTGGCCTTGTTTTATTTGCTCAAGGATTGGTCAAGGCTGATGCATGCCACGGCCGATCTGGTGCCGCCTGCATGGCGCAGCGTGTTCGACGGTTTCATGGGCGAATGCGACACCGTCTTGGGCGAATACCTGCGCGGTCAGTTGCTGGTCATGCTGTGCCTGGCGGTGTATTACGCCTTGGGTTTGTGGCTGTTTGGCCTGGAGCTGGCGCTGCCCATTGGCATCTTCACGGGGCTGGCGGTGTTTGTGCCGTATTTGGGTTTTGGTGTGGGGCTGCTGTTGGCCTTGCTGGCGGGCTTGTTGCAATTGGCACCAGGTCAGGCCGTGCTCATGGTGGCGGTGGTGTACGGGCTGGGGCAGCTGATCGAAAGTTTCGTGCTCACCCCGCGCTTGGTGGGTGAGCGCATTGGTTTGCATCCTTTGGCGGTCATCTTGTCTTTGATGGCTTTTGGTCAGCTGATGGGCTTTGTGGGCGTGTTGATTGCCTTGCCTGCCAGCGCCGTTTTGCTGGTGGGGCTTCGCCGTTTGCGCTGCCAATACCTGCACAGCGATCTTTACCGGAACAGTGGCGCTGCCGATGATGAACAAGGGCCTGGCAAGGCATGAAGCAACTGGCTTTGGACATCGGCCTGGCTTCGTCCCCCACGCTGGATAATTTTTTTGCTGGCCCCAATGAGGCCGCCTTGAGTCATTTGCGTTTGTGGACGTCATCGAGCCATCGTTCACCTGTGCCCAGTTACCTCTGGGGCGAGGGCGGTTCGGGCAAAACCCATTTGCTGCATGCGGTGCACCACGCGCTCAAAGAGCAGGGTGCCCAAGTGGGTTGGCTCGATGCATACACCATGAACCCGCCTGAGTTCAACGACGATTGGGTGGCGGTGCTGATGGACGATGTGCACCTGTACAACGCCGAGCAGCAGCACACCGCATTCAACTGGTTTGTCAACGCGCTCACACCCCGAGTGGGCACACCGCGCTGGGTGCTGGCCGCAGGCGCCATGCCCCCGGCTGACCTCAAGTTGCGCGACGATCTGCGCACCCGCTTGGGTTGGGGTCATGTGTATGCCCTGCAGGTGCTCGATGAGCCTGAGCGCCGCGCTGTGTTGCGCCAGGCGGCCGATGCCCGGGGCCTGTTTTTGAGCGATGAAGTCATGTCCTACATGCTCAACCGCTTCTCGCGTGATCTGGGCAGCTTGATGCAGCTGCTCGACCACTTGGACCAATATGCTTTGCAAATGCAACGCGCCCTGACCATTCCTTTGGTGCGCGCGATGCTGGAGAACGAATGAAACTCGCGCTGTTCGATCTGGACCACACACTTTTGCCGATCGATTCGGACCACACCTGGGGCGTGTTCACCACCGAGCTGGGCTGGAACGATCCGGCCATGTTCAACCAACGCAACGACGAGTTCTATGCCCACTACCAAGCGGGCACGCTGGACATCCATGACTACGTGCGTTTTGCCACCCAGGCCGCGCGCGAGCGTGGAGCGGCCGAAGCGGCCCGCGCGCACGATCGCTACATGGACGAGGTGATTCGCCCGCGCATCACGCCCGAGGCGCTGGCGCTGGTACGATCGCACCAGCACGCTGGTGACACGGTCATGATCGTGACGGCTACCAACGAGTTTGTGACCCGCCCGATCGCCCAAGCCTTTGGCGTGAGCGAATTGATCGCGGTGGAGCTGGAACGCGACAGCACGGGCTGGATCACCGGCGAGATCCAAGGCACACCGTCGTTCCGTGAAGGCAAAGTCACCCGTGTGGCGCAGTGGCTGGCCCGCCAAGGCCTGGACTGGGACGATGTGGAGATGAGTTTTTACTCCGACTCCATGAACGACCTGCCGCTTTTGGAAAAAGCCCACCATCCGGTGGCAACGAACCCTGACGCTCGGTTGCGTCAGCTGGCCACAGAGCGTGGCTGGCGCATCCTCGAACTGTTTCAAGAATGATCAAGAAATTCATCACCAAGCTGCTGGGCAAACCGGCTGGCGGCAACAAGCCGAGTTTCGGCCGTCGCACCGAAGTGCCTGCATCGGTGCACCGCATCGACCCGAACCTGGTGGACGAACGCGCCATCAACGTGACACGCACCTTGCAGCAAGCGGGCTTTGAGGCCTACATCGTGGGCGGCGCCGTGCGCGATTTGTTGCTGGGCTTGCGCCCCAAAGACTTTGACGTGGCCACCGATGCGACGCCCGAGCAGGTCAAAGGCCTGTTTCGCCGCGCTTTCATCATTGGCCGTCGTTTTCGCATCGTGCACGTGGTGTATGGGCGAGGCCGTGACAACGAAGTGATCGAGGTCTCGACCTTCCGCGCCCATTTGGACAATGCGGCGGCCGAGCAGGTCAAGGGCAACGAGCGCACCAGCAAGCGCCAACTCGAAGGCATCCAGCATGCGGTGGATTCGAGTGGCCGTGTGCTGCGCGACAACGTTTGGGGCCCGCAAGACGAAGACGCAACGCGCCGTGACTTCACTGTCAACGCGATGTATTACGACCCTGAGACCCAGATCGTGGTGGACTACCACGGCGGCATTCAGGATGCCAAGAAACACACCTTGCGCATGATTGGCGACCCGGCCACGCGTTACCGCGAAGACCCGGTGCGCATCATCCGCGCTGTGCGCTTTGCGGCCAAGCTCAGCCACCTGGGTTTCAAGCTCGAATCCAAAACCGCCAAGCCCCTGGTCGAAGCGGCCACCTTGCTGGCCGATGTGCCGCAAAGCCGCTTGTTTGACGAAATGCTCAAGCTGCTGCAGACCGGTCACGCGCTGGCCTCCATTGCACAGCTCAAGCACTTGGGGCTGGCCAAAGGCATTTACCCACTGCTGGATGTGGTGGTCGAGCGTGCCGACAGCGATTTCGTGAAAGCCGCCTTGGCCGACACCGACCGCCGGGTGGGCGAGGGCAAGCCGGTGGCCCCCAGCTTCTTGTTGGCCTGTGTGCTGTGGGCCGATGTGCGTGACGGCTGGGCGGCACGCCTGGCGCGCAAGGAGCATCCGTATCCGGCCTTGCAGGACGCGATTGACGAGGTGTTCGACGCCCGCATTGGCGATGTGTCGGGCCGCGGCAAGCTGGCTGCCGACATGCGCGAGATCTGGATGATGCAGCCCCGGTTTGAAAAGCGCGTGGGTGCTACGCCCTTCAGCCTGGTGGAGCAGCCACGCTTTCGTGCTGGCTTTGATTTCTTGCGCCTGCGCGCCGATGCACAAGAAGTGGACGACACCCTGGCCGACTGGTGGCAAGAGTTCAGCATGGCCAGCGATTCGGAACGTGAAGACCTGGTGCAGGCCGCCAAGGCCGAGCAGCTGGCCAAGCCCCGCGTACGCCGTGCGCCCAAGCCACAAGGCGAGGGCGCTTCGCCCCGCGCTGCGGCTGTGAAGTCGGCGCCTGAATCCGATGCCGATGCGCCACCATCGGGTGATGACTCGGCGCCCAAAAAACGCCGCCGCCGCCGCCGCAAGCCCGGCAGCGGTGGTGAGCCCGGCGCGGCCAGCGCCGAATAAACGCGGCCGCATGCTGGCAGACCGTGAGCCTGTGACCGCCTACGTGGCCGTGGGCGCCAACCTCGGCGATGCGCGACAGACGGTGCTGGGCAGCCTGAGCGCCTTGGCCCGATTGCCCGGCACCGTGTGTTCGGGCCGCTCCCGCCTCTACCGCACCGCGCCTTTTGAGGCCCAGGGGCCTGACTTCATCAACGCGGTGGTGCGGCTCGAAACCCGTTTGAGCGCCCCTGAGTTGCTGGATGCCCTGCAGGGTCTTGAAAACCAGGCAGGACGCTTGCGGCCTTATCAGAACGCACCACGCACGCTGGATCTGGATGTGCTGTTGTATGGCCAGGCCTGCATGGACAGCCCTCGCCTGACCTTGCCGCACCCACGCATGTGGACCCGAGCTTTTGTGTTGTACCCCTTGGCCGATCTGGCCCCTGATCTGGTCACGCCCGCGCATTGGGCCAGTGTGGCGGGGCAAAGCATCGAGCCTTTGACGGAAAGCGTGCCATGACCTTTTTCACCAGCTTGCCCGTGGCCTTGCAGACGGTGTTGCTGCTGTTGACCAGCAATGTGTTCATGACCTTCGCCTGGTACGGCCACCTGCGCAACATGTCGGCCGCGCCTTGGTATGCGGCGGCTTTGGTGAGTTGGGGCATCGCCCTGTTCGAATACATGTTCCAAGTGCCCGCCAACCGCATTGGCCACACCGAGTTCAGTGTGGGGCAACTCAAAATCATGCAGGAGGTCATCACTTTGGCGGTGTTTGTGCCTTTTGCCGTGGTTTACCTGAAAGAGCCGTTCAAGCTGGACTACCTCTGGGCCGCCTTGTGCATGGTCGGCGCGGTTTACTTCATTTTCCGCAGCGCCTGACGTCTCCAGCCCTTGAGAGGGTGACAAACGGTTAAACTCGCCGCTGTCATGCGAATGTCATATTCGCTCTTTCAAGTCATCAGGAGTCCCCCATGCTGTTTGGCAAGTTGCTGCCCAAAGAAGGCAATTTCTTCGAACTCTTCAACCAACACGCTGAACGCACAGTCGAAGCGGCTCGGGCCTTTTCGAACTTGGTGGCCAATTACGGTGACATCCACCTGCGCGAAAAATACAACCGCGATGTGGACAACGCAGAGCACGCGGCAGACCGCGTGACCCAGGAAGTCAACCGCCTGATCCACACCACCTTCATCACCCCGATCGACCGTGAACAGATCCATGCCCTGATCAACCTGATGGACGATGTGGCCGACTTGATCCAGGATTCCGCTGAAACCATGGCGCTGTACGACGTGCGCCACATGACCGAGGAGATCACCCGCCTGACCGACCTGTCCGTGCGCTGCTGCGAACGCGTGCAGGACGCTGTCAAATTGCTGGCCCGCATCGGCGAGCCTGCTGTGGCCGAGTCCGCGCTCAAGACCTGCGAAGAAATCGACCGTCTGGAGTCGGATGCCGACCGCGTGATGCGCAGCGCCATGAGCAAGCTGTTCCGTGACGAGCCCGATGTGCGCGAGATCATCAAGCTCAAGGCCATCTACGAACTGCTGGAAACCATCACCGACAAGTGTGAAGACGTGGCCAACCAGATCGAGGGCATCGTCCTCGAAAACTCCTGATCCGAACCGGGAATCCTGAATATGGAAACCGTACAAGCCGCCTTGTGGGTGGTGATCTTGCTGGTCGCCCTGGCGCTCATTTTTGACTTCATGAACGGGTTTCATGATGCGGCCAACTCGATCGCGACCGTGGTCTCCACGGGGGTGCTCAAACCCACCCAGGCGGTGGTGTTTGCCGCGTTCTTCAACTTTGTGGCCATTTTCATCTTCCACCTGAGTGTGGCGGCCACCGTTGGCAAGGGCATTGTTCAGCCCGGGGTGGTGGACACCCATGTGGTGTTTGGTGCTCTGGTGGGTGCCATCACCTGGAACGTGATCACCTGGTACTACGGTATCCCCAGCAGTTCTTCGCATGCGCTCATCGGTGGCATCGTGGGCGCCGTCATCGCCAAGTCGGGTGCTGGTTCTCTGGTGTCGTCGGGCATCATCAAGACTGTGTCTTTCATCTTTGTGTCACCAGTCCTCGGATTCCTGTTGGGCTCCATGATGATGGTGCTTGTGGCGCATATCTGTCGTCGAGTGCGCCCTTCCAAAGTGGACAAATGGTTTCGCCGTTTGCAGTTGGTGTCTGCCGGCGCATACAGTTTGGGTCACGGTGGCAACGATGCGCAAAAAACCATCGGCATCATCTGGATGATGTTGATTGCTACAGGTTATGCCGCTGTCGGCGACAAAGCACCGCCAACCTGGACCGTGATCAGTTGCTACGCAGCCATTGGCCTGGGCACCATGTTCGGTGGCTGGCGCATCGTCAAGACCATGGGGCAGAAAATCACCAAGCTCAAGCCAGTTGGTGGTTTCTGTGCTGAGACCGGTGGTGCCATGACCTTGTTCCTGGCCACTGCCCTGGGCATTCCCGTGTCGACCACCCATACCATCACGGGTGCCATCGTGGGTGTTGGCTCTACCCAACGCGCCAGCGCCGTGCGCTGGGGGGTGGCTGGCAACATTGTGTGGGCCTGGGTTCTCACAATTCCCGCCAGTGCTTTTGTCGCTGCGATCGCTTACTGGGTCAGCTTTCAGGTGTTTGACTGATGGCTTTGCGTGCTGCATGAAAAAGCCGGACACTGTCCGGCTTTTTTGATTCACTGGCTGATCAGTCTGGCTTGTTCGATCTGGTATTCGAAGTACATCTGAAAGCTGAAAGCCAGGCTGGACATCAAGACCGCCGTGCCGATCAGCAAGGAGGTGGCGACGCCAAAAACCGTCAACCAGTTGGTTTGTCCGGCGACCTCGTCGGCAGCACCTTGCGGGTTGAATTTGGCGTTCCACTTTTCCACGGGCATCAAGCCGTAGACGATGGCCGTGAGGGCGCAGCCTGCGATGGTGAAGCCCAAACACGGGATCAACACCCAGCTCAATTGGTCGTCCAGGCCAAAGGCCTGCACGCGTTGAATGCCATACATGCCCAGTGCCGTTGGCACCGGCAAGAGCCAGCCCAGCATGTCGCCCAAGCCCTTGAGGTAAAAGCGGTGCAAGCCCAAGGGGCCGCCCCAAAAAGTGAGCCAAGTGGCCAGTGTTTTGTTTTTCATGGGGTCGATTATTGAGCAGGCGTGCTGTCGCCTGCGCCCAAAGGCTTTTCCATCATCACCACATCCAGCCAGCGGTCGAATTTCCAGCCGCAAGATGTGAGGGTACCCACCGGTGTGAAGCCCACTGAGCGGTGCACACCAATCGAGGCTGCATTGGCAGAGTCGCCGATCACCGCCAGGAACTTGCGAACACCAGCCCTTTCGGCCTGGGCGCACAACTCGGTCAACAAAGCCTTGCCCAGCCCTTTGTGGGTGGCATCGACGGCCATGTAAATGGAGTCTTCAGCCGAAAAGCGGTAAGCCGGGCGGGGCTTGAACCAGTTGCAATATGCAAAGCCCAGCACCTGTCCTGCGTCCTCCACCACCAGGTAAGGCAGGCCCTTGGCCAGCACATCGGCACGCCTGGCGCTCATGTCGGCCTCTGAGGGGGGATCGATCTCGAAAGTGCCCGTACCCGTGAGCACATGGTGCCGGTAAATGGCTGTGATGGCCGCGATATCTTCGTCCCGGCTGCGTCGGATCAAGGGCATTGGTGCTCCCGTTGTATAATGGTGGGCTTTTCAGTGTGTCACTGGCCGGGTGGCCAGTTGCGTGTCTCAAACGCTGGAAGAAAACGGGTGTCTCGGCAATTGTTCCGAAGTCACCCAACCACCCAAGGATAAATCATGGTTGTTATTCGTCTGAACCGCGGCGGCTCTAAAGCACGTCCTTTCTTCAACATCGTCGTCGCCGACAAGCGCGTGCGTCGTGATGGTCGCTTCCTCGAGCGCATCGGTTTTTACAACCCCACAGCCAAAGGCGGCGAAGAAGGTCTGCGCATTGCCCAAGACCGCTTGACCTACTGGAAGGGTGTGGGCGCCCAGGCTTCCCCCACCGTGGAACGCCTGATCCGTCAAGCCGGCAAAGCCGCAGCCTGATCGGCTGATGTCGGCCATGCGTCCACCCTTGGAGACAGCGGCACTGCCCGCTGACGCCATCGAGGTCGGGCGCATTGCCGATGCCTGGGGCATCAAAGGCTGGTTCAAGGTCTTGCCCCACAGCGCCTCGCCCGAGGCGCTTTTTTCTTCCAAGCGCTGGTTTTTGTTGCCGCCCGATCGGCCCATGAAACCCAAGCGCCCCACGGAAGCTGCAGCCGCCAAGTCTGACGCCGCTGCATGGACCGAGCCCTTGCTCTTGCGCATCAAAGAGTCCAAAGACCATTCCAGCACGCTTGTGGCCACCGCCCACGACATCGACGACCGCAATGCCGCCGAGGCCTTGCGTGGCGCCCGGATTTTTGTCCCCCGTTCCAGCTTTCCCACCGCAGCCGAGGGCGAGTACTACTGGGTAGACCTGATGGGCCTGCAGGTGGTCAACCGTGAAGGCGTGTCACTTGGTGAGGTGCGTGACCTCATGTCCACGGGTCCGCAAACCGTGCTCGTGATCGAAGCCGCACCCGAAGCCGAAGGCGGCAAACCCGTCGAGCGCATGATTCCTTTCGTCAGCGCGTTTGTCGACGGTGTCGATCTGCCTGGCAAACGCATCACCGTTGACTGGCAGCCCGACTACTGATCGGCCCCGGCCGTGGAGGGCCACATCCATGCGCTTTGACATCATCACGCTGTTCCCGGAACTGTTTGCGCCGCTGCTCACCAGCGGCATCACTCGCCGCGCCTACGAAGGCGGGCTGGTCGATGTGCGCCTGTGGAACCCCCGTGACCACGCCGAGGGCAATTACCGCCGCGTGGACGACCGTTCTTTTGGCGGCGGCCCAGGCATGGTCATGCTGGCCGAGCCCCTGTTCAAAACGCTCAGCGCCATCCGCGCCGACCGCAACGAGGCCGACCCTGCGCCCTTGGTGCTGTTCTCGCCCATCGGGCAGGCGCTGAACCACAACGCGGTGGCCAACTGGTCGCAAAGCGCTGGTGCGGTTTTGTTGTGTGGTCGCTACGAAGGCGTGGACCAGCGTTTCATTGACCAATACGTCGATGTGCAAATCAGTTTGGGCGACTTTGTCCTGTCCGGTGGGGAGATCGCCGCCATGGCCTTGCTCGATGCCGTCGCCCGTTTGCAGCCTGGCGTCCTGAACGACGAAGGCAGCCACCAGCTCGACAGTTTCAACCCAGCGCTCGACGGCCTGCTGGACAGCCCGCACTTCACCCGCCCCGAGGTCTGGCAGGGCCATGCCGTGCCACCCGAGTTGATGTCCGGGCACCATGCCCACATCGAGCGCTGGCGACGCGAACAAAGCTTGCGCTTGACCGCCGAGCACCGCCCCGAGTTGCTCGACCAAGCGCGAGCCCAAGGCCGCCTGAGCCGTCAGGACGAGGCCTTTTTGCAAAAAAAGCTATAATTAAGGGCTTTTCGATCCTCTACCCGCCGCGATCTGGCTCCAGTTGTGCACATGATGCCCAGCGCTTACAGCACAGAACGCCCCTTGTGTAGCGAGGCATGATCGGACGGAGTTCAAAAAATGAATTTGATTCAAACTCTTGAGCAGGAAGAAATTGCCCGTTTGGGTAAAGTGATTCCTGAATTTGCCCCCGGCGACACCGTGATCGTGAGCGTGAATGTGGTTGAAGGTAACCGCAAACGTGTCCAGGCTTACGAAGGCGTCGTGATTGCCAAGCGCAATCGTGGTCTGAACAGCGGCTTCACAGTGCGCAAGATCTCCAGCGGCGAAGGTGTGGAACGTACGTTCCAAACCTACAGCCCTTTGATCGCCAGCATCGAAGTCAAGCGTCGTGGTGATGTTCGCCGCGCCAAGCTGTACTACCTGCGTGACCGCAGCGGCAAGTCGGCACGTATCAAGGAAAAGTTGCCTCAGCGCAAAGCAGCCCCAGTGGCCGCTGCGTAAAGCCTTTTTCCGAGGTAGAAAAAACCGCCCGGGTTCGCCCGTGGCGGTTTTTTTACGCCTGTTCACATCGGCGCAGCCCCAAGAAAAAAGGCCTTGCCGGGTGAGGGCAAGGCCTTTAAGCGTGCAGGGCGCGAGGGCCCTGATGGCTGTTGGTGGCTTGATCAGCCGCGTGTGACTTTCAGCACGCGGGTGCCGCCACGCTTGCCGTCACCACCACCTGCGCCGCCGGCATTGTGGGGCTTGAAGTTACCAGCACCAAATTGCTTGGGGCCACGGGCGAACTTGTCACCTGCTGCGCCACGAGGTGCTGCTGCGCGGGGCGCGTTGCGGCTGTCGCCACGGTCTTCCCAGCGGCCGCCTTGACGGCCTTCACCGCGTGCGTCCTGGCGCGGTGCACCACGGTTTTCGCGGTCCCAAGGGTGCGCAGGTGCGGCACCACGTTGTTCGAAGCGATCGCCACCACGGTTGTTGTCAAAGCGGGCATCGCCACCGCGGCCATCTTTGCGCGGGTCAAAGCGGGGCTCTGCACGCTGTTCAAAGCGAGGCTGCTCATCGCGGAAATTGCCACGTGGGGCGCGGTTGTCAAAACCACCTTCGCGGTTGCCGAAATCACGGCCACCACCGCCGCCGCCGCCCGAGCGGCCACGGAAGCCACCGCTGGCGTTGGCATAGTTGCGATCACCACCAAAACGGTCACCGCCACGGCCACCCATGGGCTTGCGTGCCTCAGGCATGCGTGCTTTGGGCTCCATGCCCGGAATCACTTCGGCCTTGAAAGGCTGGCGTGTGTAGGCTTCAATGTCACCGATCTTGCGGCGGTCACGCATTTCTGCAAAGGTGACAGCCAAGCCGTCGCGGCCTGCGCGGCCAGTACGGCCAATGCGGTGGGTGTAGTCCTCGGCCTTCATCGGCAAGCCGAAGTTGAAGACGTGGGTGATGGTGGGCACGTCAATGCCGCGAGCGGCCACGTCGGTGGCGACCAGAATCTGGACTTGGCCATTGCGCAACGCCATCAGGCGGCGGTTGCGCATGCCCTGGCTCAAAGCGCCGTGCAGGGCCACAGCCGAGAAGCCGTCTTGCTGCAAGTCGGCGGCCAGGCCGTCACACTCGATTTGGGTGCTGGAGAACACGATGGCTTGGTCGATCGTGGCGTCACGCAACCAGTGGTCGAGCATCTGGCGCTTGTGTTGGGCGTTGTCGGCCCAGAACAGCACCTGCTTGATGTTGTTGTGCTTTTCCTGTGGGTTGTCGATCTGGATTTTCTGGACCGAAGAACCACCGTCGTGCATCACGCGCATGGCCAGTTGCTGAATGCGCGGCGCAAAGGTGGCGCTGAACATCATGGTCTGGCGGCGCTGGCTGGTCATGTCGTTGATGTCGGCCAGGTCGTCCGAGAAGCCCAGGTCGAGCATGCGGTCGGCTTCGTCCACCACCAAAAACTGCACTTGGTCCAGCTTGATTTGCATGGAGCGTTGCAGGTCGAGCAAACGGCCAGGTGTGGCCACGACCAGGTTGGCGTTTTGCAGCTTGGCAATTTGCAGCTGGTAAGGAATGCCACCGACCACGTTGGCCACGCGCAGACCACGGGTGTGCTTGACCAGCTCGATCGCGTCATGTGCGACCTGTTGGGCCAATTCACGGGTGGGGCACAGGATCAGGGCGCCGGGCGTCGGTGCCTTGAAGTTGCGTGGGTTGGTGGGGTCTTTGCGCTTGGCGCGCTTGGGTGCTGGCTCGCCTTTGGCGGCTGCATCGGCGCAAGCTTGTTCAAACTCGGCGCGTTCGATGGCTTCTTGTTCGGCCATTTGGGCGATCAAGGTGTGCAACACGGGCAGCAAGAAGGCGGCGGTTTTGCCGCTGCCGGTCTGGCTGGAGACCATCAGGTCGCTGTAGCCGTTGGACAGGCCGTCTTTCGAGCCGCCCGCAGTGGGCAATGCCAAAGGGATGGCGCGCAATTGCACGGCGGTAGGCTGTGTGTAGCCCAGGTCGGCCACGGCTTGCACCAGTTCAGGCGCCAGGCCCAGTTCGACGAAGCCGTTGGGCACGTCGGCCACGACTTCTTCGGCGGCAACGGCTTCAGAGGTGAGGGTGGCGTCTGCGGCCAATTCGGTTGCAGGGGCCAGGTCGGTGGAGATGGCCATGTTTTCGGCAGGCGACAAGTCGTCCTGCACTGTGTTCAAAGTGTCAGTCATGTGTATCTATAAAACTCGCACGGAACAACGGCCGTCAACAGAAAAAGCTGTTGCATTGGGCCGCAGGCACCGCAAGGTTGAAAAAACATCAACCATCAAACGGTGCTCGCGAGTGGCGCTGGGCGTGGAGCCTGGCCGCTGTGAGTGACCCTATCGTTGGGTCAAGGCATGAAGGGAGATGTAGGAAACGCTGCACATGTTGCGCAGCGAGCCCACGATTATGACACGGATCGAAAAAAAGCGCTAGGGTTTTCCCTGAAAAACTTCAAAGCCGGATGAAATGCTCGCGGTAATGCGCCAATTCGTCGATGGATTCGTGCACATCGGCCAAGGCGGTGTGCTTTTGCTGCTTCTTGAAAGACGAATACACCTCGGGCTTCCAGCGGCGTGACAGCTCCTTGAGTGTGCTCACGTCCAGGTTGCGGTAGTGAAAGAACGCTTCCAGCTTGGGCATGAACTTCACCAAAAAGCGGCGGTCTTGGCTGATGGTGTTGCCGCACAGGGGTGATGCGCCTTTGGGCAGGTATTTTTTCAAAAAAGCGATGATCTGCTCTTCGGCATCGGCTTCGCTGGTGGTCGAGGCCTTGACCTTGTCGATCAGCCCGCTCTTGCCATGCGTGCCTTTGTTCCAAGCGTCCATCTTGCCCAGCAGCTCGTCGCTTTGGTGGATCACCAACACAGGGCCTTCAATGCGTGGCGACAGGTGAGGGCCGGTGACGATCACGGCGATCTCCAGCAGGCGTTCTTTTTCGGGGTCCAGGCCCGTCATTTCGCAATCGATCCAGACCAGGTTCTGGTCAGACTTGGCCAAGTCGGCCACTTCGGGGGCGGTGGTGGTGTTCACTTCAGACATGCGCTGATTGTCGCCGAAGCCGATGACCATGTCGGACCTGAAGGTGCCGACCTGCAAGGGGGAAGGGGCGGCTCCTACAATACCCGCATGAATCCTTCTCTTTCTTTGACGGTGACCCTGGTGGTGGCCTTGTTGGCGCATGTGGCGCTCAAGTCCTGGCTCAACGCGCGCCAAGTGCGGCACGTGTCGCGTCACCGCGCGGCGGTGCCCGCAGCCTATGCCGACACTGTCTCGCTGGCCGATCACCACAAGGCCGCCGACTACACCCTGGCCAAAGCCAAGCTCTCGCAAATCGACATCGCGCTCGACGCCGCTGTTTTGTTGGGCTGGACCTTGTTGGGCGGACTCGATGCGCTGAACCAAGTGCTGCTGGGCTGGATGGGGCCTGGCATCGGGCAGCAAATCGCGCTGGTGCTGGCCTTCTCTTTGGTGGGGGGCTTGATCGGCTTGCCCTTGTCGCTGGTGCAAACCTTTGGCGTGGAACAACGCTTTGGCTTCAACAAGATCACGCCCGCTTTGTGGCTGGCCGACATGGCCAAAGGCCTGCTCCTGGGCTTGGTGCTGGGCGTGCCTTTGCTGTGGCTCATGCTTTGGCTGATGCAGGCTGGCGGCAGCCTGTGGTGGCTGTGGGCCTGGGCAGCCTTGGTGGGCTGGCAGTTGTTTTTGATGGCGATCGCCCCCAATGTGATCATGCCGCTGTTCAACAAATTCACCCCGCTCGAAGACGAATCCCTCAAGGCCCGTGTGCAGTCCCTCATGCAACGCGCAGGCTTCACGGCCAAGGGCTTTTTTGTCATGGACGGCAGCCGCCGCTCGGCGCACTCCAATGCCTTCTTCACCGGCTTTGGGGCCAGCAAGCGCGTGGTGTTTTTCGACACGCTGCTCAAGCAACTGAGCCCCGCCGAGATGGAAGCCGTGCTCGCGCACGAGCTGGGCCACTTCAAGCACAAGCACATCCTCAAGATGATGCTCACCAGTTTTGCGCTCACCTTGGCCGGTCTGGCCCTGCTGGGTTGGCTCATGCAGCAAGTTTGGTTCTACACGGGCTTGGGCGTCATGCCCAGCCTGACGGACAGCAACAACGCCTTGGCGCTGGTGCTCTTCATGCTGGTCACGCCGGTGTTCACCTTGTTCGTGGCGCCCGTGTCGTCTTGGCGCTCGCGTCAGCAAGAGTTTGAGGCCGATGCCTATGCAGTCTCGCAAACGCCTGGCCAAGACCTGTCGTCGGCTTTGCTCAAGCTGTATCAGGACAATGCTTCAACGCTCACGCCCGATCCGCTGTATGTGAAGTTCTATTACTCGCACCCGCCCGCCAGTGAGCGGCTGGCACGGATGGGCGCCGCATGAGCACCGCTGCGCTGCGCGCCTTCACGCCTACCGAAGTGGTCATGGCGCTGGGCCAGGTGCCTGGTTGGCGCTTGCAGGGCGATGGCGATGCCGTGGTGATCGAAAAGACATTCGAGTTTGCAGAGCACACGCAGGCCCTGTTGTTCGTCAACAGCGTGGGCTGGTTGTCCGAAAAGCTCAACCACCACCCGGAAGTGGTGCTGAACCATCGCCGCTGCGTGGTCCGCTGGTGCACGCACGATGTGCGGGGCCTGAGCCGTCTCGACTTTGAGGCCGCCCGTCAAACAGACGGTTTGTTGCCCGCATGAGCAAGTTCAACAAACAACGCCCCGCCCCAGCCGACGCGGCCGTGCTCGAACCCGGCCTGGTGGTGGCCACCTATGGGCGGCACTGCCTGGTGGAAACGCCTGAAGGCCGCCGCCTGATTTGCCATCCTCGTGGCAAGAAAAACCAGGTCGTGGTGGGCGACCAGGTGCTCTGGCAAATCGCTGGCGATGAAGGCAGCATTGAAAAATTGCAAGAGCGCCGCAACCTGTTTTACCGGCAGGACGAAATCCGCACCAAGTCCTTCGCGTCCAATCTGGACCGTGTGCTGATCTTGATCGCGGCCGACCCGGAGTATTCTGAAAGCCAGCTCTCCCGTGCTTTGGTGGCCGCCGAGGCCGAACGCATCACGCCCGTCATTGCGCTCAACAAAAGCGATTTGGCCGTGCCGTTTACGCAGGCCTGGGAGCGGCTGGCCCCATACCGCGCCATGGGCTATGCCGTGGTGCCCGTGAGTTTGAACCCGCGCTCGGCAGTGGCCGACGACGGCGTGGCTGCTTTGTGCGAGCACCTCTCGGGCCACACCACCTTGGTGTTGGGCCCATCGGGCAGCGGCAAGAGCACCTTGATCAACCGCCTGGTGCCCGATGCGCAGGTCGAAACCGGTGAAATTTCGCAGGCCCTCAACTCGGGCAAGCACACCACCACCAGCACCCGCTGGTATTGGGTGCCCAGCTTGGACACCAGCGCAGGCCAACGAAGCGCCCTGATCGATTCACCGGGCTTTCAGGAGTTTGGCCTGCACCACATCGAGCCGACCCGCCTGGCCGATTGCATGCCCGATTTGCGCAAGTATCTGGGGGGCTGCAAGTTCTACAACTGCACCCATTTGCACGAGCCCGGCTGCGCTGTGCTGGCGCAGGTCGAGAGCGAACACAGCGCAGGCACCATCAGTGCCCGCCGCCACCGCATTTATGCGCAGTTGTTTGACGAGTTGAGCCAGCAGCGCTGGTGAAGCAGCGGGCGCTCAGCCCACCAGCTTGGCCATGGTCAGCAAGGCCACCAGCACCAACCACATGATCACGGTGCGCCACACCAGCCCCACCACTTGGGCAAAGTGCGCCAATTCGGGCGTGCGCCCTGGCGTGCTGCTGCCGCCCGCGGTGTCGTCGCCGTCGGGCTCATTGGCCCCTTGCAAAGCCGCTCCACCCAGGCGGATGTTGATCGCGCCGGCCGTGGCGGCCAGGATCACCCCATCGTTGTCGTCTGGGAAGTTCTGCGCATGGTTGCGCCAGCCGTCCATCGCGTCTTCAAAGCTGCCCACAATCGCAAAGCCCAAAGCCGTCATGCGCGAAGGCAGCCAATCGACGGTCTTCCACGCGCTGATGGCCACGTCCTGCAGCACGGGGCTGGTGACCGAGCCATCGGTGGTTTCTTGCAACCAGCGTTGGCGTGCAAAGTCGGTCAGGCGATACACCACGGCGCCCAGCGGCCCCAGGCCAATGATGGACAAAACGGCGTACCAAAAGAACACGCCAAACACATGGCGGTGGGCCGCGATCACGGAATACTCAATGGCGTGGCGCACGATCTCGCTGCGCGGAATTTGACCCACTTGCACTTGTTGCCAAGCGGCCAGCAGTTCGCGGGCCTTGGCTTCGTCTCCGTCGTCCAGCGCTTCGCGGATGGCCGTGAAGTGGTGGCTGAACTGTCGAAACCCCAGCGTCACATACAACAGCGCCACGTTCCACAGCACTGCAAACACCCAGCCCAAACCCCATTCGAGCACCCAATGCACCAGCATGGCCAGCAGGGCCGGGCTCACGATGGTGATGCCCCAAGTCACCCAGGCCTGGTTGCGCACACCGGCGTCAAAAGTGCGTGCCACCCAGGCCGTCCAGTTGCCGATCCACTGGTAGATCAGGTTCTGTGGCAGCAAAGGGCGGGCTTGTTCAAGCACCAGCGCCAAAAGAAGAGAAAAGAAACTCATGGCTCAAATCATCCCGCGGGGTGGGCTATCAAAAAACGATAGAGGTTGCGCAGCATCGCTGCCGTCGCCCCCCAAATATAGCGTTCAACCAAGGCCTGCTCACCATCGGCGGCGATGCGGCTTTCCTGGTAAGGCATGGAAAACCACTGCCGCTGCGCCCCTTGCCACATCATGCTGTGGTGGCGGTGGTGTGCAGGGTTCATCAAAAAGGCCAGAGGCACTTCGAACACATCGTCCACCTCATCGGGGTTGGGCTGCAGCGCCATGTCAGGCGAGACCAAGCCAATCACCGGCGTCACCCAAAACGCGCTGCCGGTGATGTAGAGCGGCAACTGGCCAATCACCTGCACATGGCGCGGGTCAAGGCCGACTTCTTCTTGCGCTTCACGCAAAGCCGTGGCTTGCACATCGGCATCTTCGGCGTCGACCTTGCCGCCTGGAAAGGCAATTTGTCCCGAATGGGTCGACAAGTGCGCTGTGCGCTGTGTCAACAATATGGTGGGCTCGGACGCCGCCGGGCCTCGCATGACAATCGGCACCAGCACCGCCGCCTTTGCGGGTGCACGGCTCGAGAACTGTGGCTCGCGCACCACCTCGGGGGTCCACACCGGTGCTTGCGCAAAACGCGCTCGCAAGGCATCGGGCTGCATGTGCGCCCAAGGGACGGCGGGCAAATCATGGTCAACCCGTTCAATGGGGACCGTGCGGGGATCGATGGACAAAGGTTGGGTCACAGCGGTATTTATACCCGACCGCAGCGGCGCCTCGCAGAGGGCCAGGCCATGCGGCACAATTCATTGAAGGAGAAACACCATGCGCATGAAACACACATTCGGAATTTTGTTGGCGGCTGGATCGGTCGCGCAGGCGCAGTCGGCCTTTCCTGACCACTTTGTTGGCGATGCGGGCGGTATGCTGGTGGCCAGCCAGCCGGTGGTGCAGGGCGCCCGCGGTACCGTCACGGCCATGCCCTATGTCTATGGCGATTACGGCCGTTTTTATGCGCGTGTGGACACCTTCGGCATCAAAGCGCTGCCCATGGGGGAGGGGCATCTGGAGTTGGCGGCCCGCGTGAGCACAGAGGGCTTCAAGGCCCACAAAACCGACTTCAGCACCGCCGGTGACCGCTCGGCGCCCGTGCCGGTGGGGCTGGGCACTTTTCAGCGCACCGCCATGGGCGGCGTGTTCGCCTATGTCTTTCACGACGCCACCTCAGGCGGCCAACTGCTGGAGCTGACCTGGGCGGGCAAACTGGCCCTGGGCCAGGCCACCTTGTACCCCCAGCTGGGCCTGGAGCACCGCAGCGCGGCCTATGTGCAGCACTTGTATGGCGTGACAGCTGCGCAATCCTCTGCGGGCCTGCTGGTTTATCAAGCCGGTGCATCCACGGTGCCTGTGCTGTCTTTGCACGCCACGGTGCCCTTGCAAGGGCCTTGGGCTTTGCAGTTGCTGGGGCGCTACCGCGCTTGGGACAGCGCCGTGCGCAACAGCCCCTTGGTCGACCGGTCTGGCCAGGCCACGGCTTATGCCGCCCTGACCTACACCTGGAAGTGACATCTGCGTTTTCATGATGGCCCCAGAGCATGGGCTCTGGGCTCAAGCCGCCGTAAAATGAGACACGTTGCATTTTTTAGCAGCGCTATGGTTTCTTTTTATTCGTATAGGTTTACTCATGAAGCGTGATTACTTCTCTCAAGCCCCCCGTTCTGACCGCCGTTTTGGCGAACAACGCAGCGGCACCTGCATGGCCCTCATCGACGGCCGATTCCTGATCTGGATGGCCCAGCAAGGCGCCCTGGGTGCTACTGGCGAATCGGTCAACCGCCAAGGCCTGCTCAGCTTGCTGTCGCAAGCGCTGGCGCACTCGGCGCTGGACGTCGACCTCAAACGCATTTACTGGTACAGCGACCGCTCCGATGGTCTGGTCATCGACGACCAGATCGTGCGGCTGGTACAAGCCCACGACGCCGACGGCGGCGCGTCGCTGCTGCGCTCTTTGGGCCACGACCTCAAACAGCTGGCCGAGCACCATGCTTGCGACCACGTGCTGGTGGCCAGCGACGATGAACGCTTTTTGGCTACCATCGACGAAGCCCAGCTCAGCGGCCTGAGCGTGCACCTGCTGGCCGACGAATCGGCCCGCAACATGCCCCAAATGGTCCGCACCGATCCGGGTTGGGCCCGTCTGCTGGCCCAAGCCGACCGCCGCGTGGTGGTCAATTCGCAAGCCTTGGCCGACATGCTGCAAGGCAAGATCCCCACCGGCATGGGTCTGGCGGTGGAAGACGTCGAAGAGCTGCGCAAATCCATGCAAGAAGTCGTCAGCGCCTGGTGGGACGAAGAGCCCGAAGACCTGCGTGAAGACCTCAAGGACGCCCTGCAAATCAGCCGAGGCATTCCGCAAGAAGTGGACCGCCAACTGCTGCTGCGCATGCGCCAGCGCCTGGCCCGCGCCCTGAGCCTGCCCGAAAAGAAAATGCTGCGCGAAACCCTGCGCAACGTGGTCACTGGCCCTGCGGTGCCTGCGGCATTTGAAGGCTTGCCGCCCGACACCGACGAATGATCAGGCGCTGATCGCTTGTTCCAAAGCCGCTCAGGTGAGCGGCTTTTTTCATGGGTGCGGTGCTGCGCTTTGTGTGCGCCAAGCCACTGTCTGCAAGAATGCTGCTTGATAAATTGGGCTTCCATTTTTAAATCCAAAAAGGAAGCCCCCATGCGTCACTCCAAAATCATGGCCCCGATCCTCATGAGTTTTTTGACCGCCTTGTTCTCCAACGCATTCGCGCAAGATGCTGCAGGCGGTAAAACACGCGAGCAGGTCAAGAACGAGTTGAAAGAAGCCCAGCGCACCGGCAACATGCCTTGCGGCGACGAGAGCGGTCGCACCTTGCGCGAAGCCAATCCCTCGCGCTACCCCTCAGCGCCAGGCACCCCAGGCAAAACACGCGAACAAGTCAAAGCCGAGCTGGAAGAGGCCAAGCGAACGGGCGATGTGATGTGTGCCAATGAATCGGGCCTCAAAGAGCGCGAAGTCAACCCCGGGCGTTACCCGGCCAAACCTTCAGGCCCGACCAAAACCCGCGCACAAGTCAAGGCCGAGCTGGAAGAAGCCAAGCGCTTGGGCAATATCCCGGCAGACGGTGAGACCGGCATGACCATGCGCGAGAAGTACCCCAACCGCTATCCCGCCAAGTGAGGCATCGCATCGGACGCGAAGTCCGGTGCATGTCTTCAAGCCGCCTTCTTGGTGTTAGCCATGTCGGCGGCTGTGTGGTGCATTCGGCATCCCAATGCGCCGCTCACATGAAGAAATAAAAGTACACGATCATCTGCATGCGCCGCAGGCCATCGGCGCGGCCGATCTGACGGCCCGATGCGTCATAAATCCGCTCGCCATCGAGCCGCCCCATCAGCGAGCCCGAGGCGCTGTACAGCCGCTCGCCATCGATGCGCCCCAGCTGCCTGCCCGATGCGTCGTAAACCCGGTCCCCGTCGATGCGACCCAATTGCCGCCCTGAGGCGTCGTAAATCCGCTCGCCATCCACACGCCCGATCTGATGCCCTGATGCGCTGTAAAACCGCTCGGCATCGACCCGGCCCAACTGCCTGCCGCTGCTGTCGTACATGCGCTGGGCCATGGCGTTGCCCAGGCCAAAAGTCAAGAGCAGCAGGGCGGCGAAAAGTCGGATGGGTTTGGGCATGGTCAATGTTCGAATTTGCGAGAACGTTTCTCTGATCACGCGGAAGCAGAAAATAAAAAAGGGTCAGCAGACTTTGATCTGCTGACCCTGATGTTTTGGTGCCGGAGAGATGAATCGAACACCCGACCTTCTCATTACGAATGAGCTGCTCTACCGACTGAGCTACACCGGCTAACCTTCGAAAATTATACCTTCGCGTGGTAGCTGGTCACGCGTTCGACTTCGTTCTTGGAGCCGAGCATGACGCTCACGCGTTCATGCAACTGGCTCGGTTGCAGGTCGAGGATGCGGGTCTTGCCGTTGGTGGAGGCGCCACCAGCTTGTTCGATCAGCCAGCTCATGGGGTTGGCTTCGTACATCAGGCGCAGCTTGCCGGCTTTTTGGGGTTCGCGCTTGTCCCAGGGGTACATGAAGACGCCGCCACGGGTCAGGATGCGGTGCACGTCGGCGACCATGCTGGCGATCCAGCGCATGTTGAAGTCTTTGCCGCGTGGGCCTTCTTTGCCTTGCAGGCATTCGTCGATGTAGCGGCGCACGGGCTCGTCCCAGTGGCGCATATTGCTCATGTTGATGGCGAACTCTTTGGTGTCGGCGGGCACTTGCACGTTCTCTTGCGTGAGCACAAAAGAGCCTTGTTCGCGGTCCAGGGTGAACATGCTCACACCATCGCCCACGGTGAGCACCAGGGTGGTCTGCGGGCCGTACACGCAGTAGCCTGCGGCCACTTGCTGGTGGCCCGGTTGCAGGAAGTCCTGCTCGGTCACGCCCTGGTCACCCTCAGGCTTTTTGAGCACGCTGAAGATGGTGCCGATGCTGACGTTGACGTCGATGTTGGACGAGCCGTCGAGGGGATCGAACAACAAGAGGTATTCGCCTTGTGGGTAGCGGTTGGGCACCAGGTAGATGCTGTCCATCTCTTCAGAGGCCATGGCCGCGAGGTGACCGCCCCATTCGTTGGCTTCCAGCAGCACTTCGTTGGCGATGATGTCGAGCTTTTTCTGGACTTCGCCTTGCACGTTTTCGCTTTCAGCGCTGCCCAGCACACCGCCCAGGGCGCCTTTGTTCACGGCGTGGCTGATGCTTTTGCAGGCGCGGGCCACCACTTCGAGCAGCAGGCGCAGGTCGGCCGGGATGTGGCCTTTGTCGCGTTGCTGTTCCACCAGGTAGCGGGAGAGGGAGATTTTGCTGCTCATGTTCGTTCCTTAGGTTCAGGTGCTGCTCAGGGCGCGGCTGATCACTTCACGCACATCATTGGAGAGGTCGGCCTTGGCGGCCACGCGTTCGATGGCGACCTTGGCCGCGCTGCGGTAGGGCTCGGCCAGGCGGCTCCAGCGGTCCATGGCGCGGGCCAGGCGGGCGGCCACTTGCGGGTTGATGGCGTCGAGCGCCAGCACCTGCTCGCTCCAGTACACATAGCCTGCGGCATCAGTGCGGTGGAAGGCTGCGGGGTTGGCGTTGCAGTAGCTGAAGATCAGGCTGCGGGCGCGGTTGGGGTTGCGCAGGCTGAAGTCGGCATGATGCATGAGCTGGCGCACACGCGGCAGCACGTCGCCTGCGCGGTCGGGCGCACCGGCTTGCAGGGCAAACCATTTGTCGATGACCAGGGCTTCGTGCTGGAAGAGTTTGTGGAACAGCGCCAGCGCGTCGTTGGCCAGAGCATGGCCGCTGACCACCAGGGCCGACAGCGCGTTGAAGCGGTCGGTCATGTTGCTGGCGTCCTTGAACTGCTGGTACACGCGGCCGGGTGTCACATCGTCACCGGTCTGCACGGCAGCGATGCACAGCATGCCCATGGCCAGACCAGCCAGGGCGCGGCGGCCGCTGGACAGGGCATCGGGCGAGTAAGCGCCGTTGTTCTTGTGGGCGTCCCAGGCCCATTGCCAGTCGGCTTGCAAGGCGGTGGCCAGTTGCAGGCGCATGGCTTCGCGCAGCGTGTGCACGCGTTGCGGGTCCACCACGCTCAGTTGGTCTGCGATGTAGTTCTCGGACGGCAGGGTGAGTGCCAGGTCCTTGAAGGCCGCATCCAGACCAGGGTGGCGCAGCACATTGCGCAAGGCAGTGAGCAGCTCGTCGGACAGTACGGGGCCAGCGGCATCGGCTTGGGCCAGGGCTTGCGCCGCGCTTTGCAGCATGAGGCGCTGACCGGCTTCCCATTGGTTGAAGGGGTCGCTGTCGTGGGCCAGCAGGCACAACAAGTCGGCGGTGCTCAGGCCATCTTGGAGCACCACCGGGGCGCTGAAACCGCGCAGCAGCGAAGGCACGGGTTCGCTGTCGATGTTGACGAAGGTGTAGCTGGCGCTGGCTTCGGTCAGGACCAGGGTTTGCTGTGGCAAGGCGTCGGCGCTGCCTGTCTGTTGCAAGGGCAGGGCCTGGCCATCGCGCGACAGCAGGCCCAGCGTGACCGGAATCACGAAGGGCTGCTTGCTGGCCTGGTCGGGTGTGGCGGGGCAGGTCTGGCTGAGCGTGAGGGTGTAGCTGCGCTCGGCCGCGTTGTAGACGCCACGCGCTTGCAGGCGCGGCGTGCCCGCCTGGCTGTACCAGCGCTTGAACTGGCTCAGGTGCTCGGCCAGGGCGGTGCCGGGGTTGGCGTCTGCAATGGCTTGGGCAAAGTCGTCGCAGGTCACGGCCTGGCCATCGTGGCGTGCAAAGTACAGCTTCATGCCCTTGGCGAAACCGCTGCGGCCTTGCAGGTCGTCAGGCGTGGCCACCAGGGTCTGCATCATGCGAACGACTTCAGAGCCTTTTTCGTAGATGGTGACGGTGTAGAAGTTGTTGATTTCCACATAGCTGTCTGGGCGCACGGGGTGGGCCATGGGCCCTGCGTCTTCGGCAAACTGCACGGTGCGCAGCACGCGCACGTCTTCGATGCGTTTGACGGCGCGGGCGCTGGCCTCGCCCGCCATGTCCTGGCTGAACTCCTGGTCGCGGAAGACCGTGAGGCCTTCTTTCAGCGAGAGCTGGAACCAGTCGCGGCAGGTGATGCGGTTGCCGGTCCAGTTGTGGAAGTACTCGTGGCCAACGACGGATTCGATGTTGCCGAAATCCATGTCGGTGGCGGTGGCCGGGTTCGCCAACACGTATTTGGTGTTGAAGATGTTCAGGCCCTTGTTTTCCATCGCGCCCATGTTGAAGTCGCTGGTGGCGACGATCATGAAGCGTTCCAGGTCCAGCGGCAGGCCAAAGCGGGCTTCGTCCCAGGCCACGCTGGCCATGAGCGAGTTCATCGCGTGTTCGGTCTTGTCCAGGTCACCCGGGCGCACAAACACTTGCAGCAAGTGTTCAGTGCCACTGCGGCTCGTGATGCGCTGCTCGCGCGCGACCAGTTGGCCCGCGACGAGGGCGAACAGGTAGCAAGGCTTTTTGTGTGGATCGACCCACTTGGCAAAATGTCTCGGACCGTTGGGGCCGTCTTCCAGTGCACCTTGCTCAACCAGGTTGCCGTTACTCAGCAGCACCGGGTATTTGGCCTTGTCGGCACGCAGCGTGACGGTGTAGCTGGCCATCACGTCCGGGCGGTCCAGGAAGTAGGTGATGCGGCGGAAACCCTCGGCCTCGCACTGGGTGAAGAACGTGCCCTGGCTCACGTACAGGCCCATCAGCTGGGTGTTCTTCTCGGGGTTGCAGGTGGTGAAGATTTCCAGATCGAAAGCGTCATGGCCTTCGGGCAGATTCTCCAACACGAGCACGTTGCCGTCCATCTTGAACGAGGTGCCGCCGCCGTTGACCAGCACACGGGCCAGGTTCAGCTCTTCACCGTCCAGACGCAGCGCTTGGGCCGCCACGTCGGGGTTGCGGCGCAGGCGCATTTTGTTCAGGACGCGGGTTTTGGCCGGGTCCAGATCAAAGGTCAGATCGACGGTGTCGATCCAGAAAGCCGGGGCAGCATAAGCCTCCCGGTGAATCGCGGTGGGTTGTCCTTCACGCATCACTAACTCCGTTTTGCTTGAGGTCTGACCGGGTCAGAGGCCTTGTTTCAGTGAGGCTTCGATGAACGCATCGAGGTCGCCATCGAGCACCTTTTGGGTGGCCGAGATTTCGACGTTGGTGCGCAAATCCTTGATGCGGCTGTTGTCCAGCACATAGCTGCGGATCTGGTGACCCCAGCCCACATCGGTCTTGGTGTCTTCCAGCTTTTGCTGCTCTTCCAGGCGCTTGCGCATTTCGAAGTCGTACAGGCGCGAGCGCAGGCGTTGCCAAGCCACATCGCGGTTGCTGTGCTGGCTTCGGCCGTCTTGGCACTGCACCACGATGCCCGTGGGGATGTGTGTCAAGCGCACGGCCGAGTCGGTCTTGTTGATGTGCTGACCGCCCGCGCCGCTGGCACGGAAGGTGTCGGTGCGCACGTCAGACGGGTTGATGTTGATCTCGATCGAGTCGTCGATCTCGGGGTACACAAACAACGAGGCAAACGAGGTGTGGCGGCCGCCTGACGAGTCAAACGGGCTCTTGCGCACAAGGCGGTGCACGCCGGTTTCGGTGCGCAGCAAGCCAAACGCGTATTCGCCTTCGATCTTGATGGTCGCGCCCTTGATGCCTGCGGTGTCGCCCGGCGTTTCGTCTTCCACGGTGGCCTTGAAGCCTTTGCGTTCGGCGTACTTGATGTACTGGCGCAGCAACATGCTGGCCCAATCGCAGGCTTCGGTCCCGCCTGCTCCGGCTTGGATATCCACAAAGCAGTTGAGCGGGTCGGCCTCGTGGCGGAACATGCGGCGGAATTCGAGGTCTTCCACGAGCTTGGCCAGTTTGGCGGCTTCGGCTTCGATGGTTTGCAGACCTGCATCGTCGCCTTCTTCCTTGCTCATCTCGAAGAGCTCAAGGTTGTCGGCCAATTCGCTCGTCAGGTTGGTGATGGTGACCACCACGCCGTCGAGGGCTTTTTTCTCTTTGCCCAGTTCCTGGGCTTTTTTCGGGTCGTTCCAGACCGAGGGATCTTCGAGCGATGCGTTGACGGTTCTCAGCCGTTCAGATTTGGCATCGTAGTCAAAGATACCCCCGTAACTCGTGGGTACGAGCGGTCAGGTCTGTGAGGGATGCGCCGATTTGGTTGATGTGTTCTGCGTCCATGGGGAAAGTGTCCGGTTCGGTAAACCGGGCATTTTCTCATGACTTGGCCCTTGGGCCGGCCGAACAAGGGCTTAAAAACTGCGACCGTAAGAGAACATCAGGCCAGCTGTCCCCAGCACCTTGACTTGCACCGAGTCGTGTTCGGTCAATCGGTAGCCAATCGAGGGGATGATGGCTGGGGAGAAACCGTTGTGGTTGAGGGGGACCTTGTTTTCGTATTTGCCCACATAGCCGTACAAGATGCCAGCGGTGACCTTCACAAACAAGTGGGGGTTGCCCAACAGGTTGTTGAATTGTTGGCCTGCGTACACATAAGTGGAAGGCTGGCCAAAGGAATTGCTGAACAAGGCGACACCGCAAAAGCGGTTGCCGGGCAATTGCTCGTCCACGGCCACCAGCACCACAGGTTTGTGTTCGGGGTTGTGGGTCCAGTGGTGGGTGTAGGGAGAGAACACCACCTCGCCCCGGTGAGTGGGCTCGGGCGCACCGTCGACGGACAAAAACGATGGGCAGTAATGCTCGGATGGGCTCGCTTGGGCCGTGGTACAGGCCATCAGACTGGCCAAGGCCGTGCTGAGCAATGCAATGGTGAAATGACGCACAGAAAAATCCCTGACTATTTTGGGTATCGACAGGGGATTTTAGAGGGCTTGTGTAAAGGTAAAGAATTCAAATGGTCAGAAATTGTTCCAGTGTTTGGGCCAATGTCTCGGGTTGGTCGTGCTGCAGCATGTGGCCTGCGTTGTCGATGCGGGCGATCTGGACCTCTGGTACCGACTTCAGACGTTCGTGGTATTCGTCCAGTGTGTATTTGCCCTTCCACCACAGGCCCAGCGAGTCGTCGGTGGCTTCCACGGCCAGCACGGGGCAACCGATGCGGCTGTAGGTCGCCAGCGTTTCTTCTACGTGGTAAAGGTAAGGGTTGATCACCTTGTGCGCGGCATCGCCCAGGATGCGCCACTGCCCGTCTGCTCCGGCTTGGGCCCAATGCTGGGCCAACCAGTCGGCTTTGACTTGCGACAGGCGAGGATTGGTTTTCATCAGGCGTGCGGCCACACCGCCTGCGTTGGCATAGGTCTTGAGGTCTTTGTCGCCCTGGCGCGTGGCTTTGAGCTCGTCCAGCCATTGCGCCATGCGACCGGGGGCTTGGGCAGGGCGGGTGGCGGGCATGCCAAAGCCTTCGATGTTGACCAAGCGGCGGATGCGTTCGGGGCGGGCGCCCGCGTACATCATGACCACATTGCCGCCCATGCTGTGGCCCACCAGGTCGATGGTTTGAGCGGGGTAGAGCGTGTCCAGCAGCGCGTCCAGATCGGCCAGGTAGTCGGGGAACCAGTAGCTGTCGGTCGCGGGTGCTTCGGTCAGGCCGTAGCCGCGCCAGTCAAAGGCGATGATGGGCCTTTGCTGCACAAAGGCTTCGCTCAAGGCATCGATCATAAACTGGTAAGAAGCGGCCACATCCATCCAGCCGTGGGCCAGCACCAAAGGTGTGGTGCCGGGTTCAGGAGTGCCCCACTGTCGCACGTGGTACTGGCAGCCGCGCAGCGGCACCCAGGAGCTGATGGAGGGGCGTAAAACTTGGTACATACTTTCAATCATAAGGAGACAAGCCATGACACGCAGTCACACCGATGACCGCCACCAAAAGGTGCCAGACCGTTACAGCGCCATTCACCAAGGCTTTGGCTGGAAAGTGCCCAAGCGCTTCAACATGGCGCAGGCTTGTTGCGGCCAATGGGCTGCACAAGCGGCCACGGCGCGGCGCGTGGCGATCCGCGAACATGTCGCAGGCCAAGGCTTGGGGCGCCGTTGGACTTTTGGCCAATTGCAAAGCGCGGCCAACCGCTTGAGCCAGGTCTTGCGTGCGCAAGGTGTGCGGCGCGGGGACCGCGTGGCGATTGTCATGCCTCAGCGTTTCGAGACCGCCGTGGCCTACATGGCGGTGCTGCAAATGGGCGCGGTGGCCATGCCGCTGTCCATGTTGTTTGGGCCCGAGGCGCTGTCTTTTCGCATCAACGACAGCCAGGCCCGGGTGGCGGTGTGCGACGAATCCACCATCGAAGCCCTGAAACTTGCGCGGCCCGATTGCCCGGGTTTGCAGTGCCTGATCGGTGTGGGCGATGCAGCCGCTGTCGCCGATCTGGACTACGCCAAGGTATGTGCGGCCCGCGCCGCCACCTTCAAGTCGGTGGCCACTTTGGCCGAAGAAGCTGCCGTGTTGATCTACACCAGCGGCACCACCGGCAACCCCAAGGGGGCGCTGATCCCGCACCGGGCTTTGATCGGCAACCTGACGGGTTTTGTTTGCAGCCAGAACTGGTTGGGGTTTGACCCCGATCGGCCCGGCAGCCAGTCGACGGCGGTGTTTTGGTCGCCAGCCGACTGGGCCTGGACCGGCGGCCTGATGGACGCCTTGTTGCCCAGCCTGTATTTTGGTCGCCCCATCGTGGCGTTCAACGGGCGCTTTTCGCCCGAGGCGGCGTTTGAAATTTTGCAAAGCCATGGCGTGACCCACACCTTTTTGTTCCCCACCGCGCTCAAGGCCATGATGAAGGCCGTGCCCGATGCCAAGGCGCGTTACCGCCTCAAGCTGCAGGCCATCATGAGCGCGGGCGAGGCTGTGGGCGATGCGGTGTTTGATTACTGTCAAAAGCAATTGGGCGTCACGGTCAATGAGATGTTCGGCCAGACCGAGATCAATTACGTGGTGGGCAATTGCGCCCGCTTGTGGCCCGCACGACCCGGCAGCATGGGCAAGGGCTACCCCGGTCACCAGGTCGCCGTCATCGACGAGGCTGGCCAGCTGTGCCCGGCAGGCACGCCCGGCGAAGTGGCGGTCAACCGATTCGATGTGCACGGCCATCCTGATCCAGTGTTCTTTTTGGGCTACTGGAACAACGACAAAGCCACCACGGCCAAGTACACCGGCGACTGGTGCCGTACGGGCGACATGGCCGTGGCGGACGAAGACGGCTACCTTTGGTACCAGGGCCGCACCGACGACATGTTCAAGGCGGCGGGTTACCGGATTGGCCCCGGCGAGATTGAAAACTGCCTGGTCAAGCACGCGGCGGTGGCCAACGCCGCCGTGGTGCCCAAGCCCGACGCCGAGCGTGGAGCCCTGGTCAAGGCCTATGTGGTGATGTCGCCCGATTGCTTGGCCCAAAGGCCTTCAGGTGATGGCCAAGCCGCTTTCGATGACGCCGTCCGCGCCCAGCTGCAAGCCCATGTGCGCGGGTTGCTGGCGCCGTATGAATACCCCAAGGAGATCGAGTTCATCGACCAGCTGCCCATGACCACCACCGGCAAGGTGCAGCGGCGTGTGCTGCGCTTGCAAGAGGAGGCGAGAGCTTCGGCGACAAAAGCCTGAGCGCGCCCGTGACAAAATAAGACCGAACAAGACAAGCCCGAGTGCGGCTTGTCGCACCCCATTGCCATACCGACAGGAAACACCATGAAACTCGTTCAACTCGGTCAATCCGATTTGCAAGTCACCCCCATCTGCCTGGGCACCATGACCTTTGGTCAGCAAGTCAATGAGGCCGATTCGCACGCCATCCTCGACCGCTCGCTCGAAGCGGGCATCAACTTCATCGACACCGCCGAGATGTACGCCGTGCCTGCTTCGGCCGACACCTGTGGCGCGACAGAAACCTACATCGGCAACTGGTTTGCCAAGAACCCCGGTGCTCGCCAGAAGCTGGTGCTGGCCACCAAGGTCGCAGGTCCCTCGCGCGGCATGCCCTGGATCCGCGAAGGCTCGGGCATGACCGGCCAAGACATCTTGAACTCTTGCGACGCCAGCTTGCGCCGCCTGCAGACCGACGTGATCGACCTGTACCAGATCCACTGGCCCGAGCGTCATGTGCCGGTGTTTGGCATGACGTATTTCGATCCGGCCAAGGACAAATCGGTGACCTCGATCCACGAGCAGCTCGAAGCCCTGTCCAAGCTGGTCAAGGCGGGCAAGGTGCGCTACATCGGCCTGTCGAATGAAACCCCTTATGGCGTGCACGAGTTTGTGCGCTTGGCCGAGCAACACGGCCTGCCCCGCGTGGCCACGGTGCAAAACCCTTACTGCCTGGTCAGCCGCACGTATGACAACGGTCTGGACGAGACCTGCTATCGACTGAATGTGTCCATGCTGGCTTATTCGCCGCTGGGCTTTGGTCTGCTCACGGGCAAATACGACAACGATGATTTGAAAGGCCCGCTGGTGCCCGACGGTGGCCGCATTGCCCGTTACGACTCGATGCGCAAACAGCGCTGGGGCCGCCCCGAGGCGCTGGTGGCCGCCCGCCGCTACAACCAGCTGGCACGCGACAACGGCATGACGCCCACCCAGATGGCGCTGGCGTTTTGCTACCACCGCTGGAGCGTGGCCAGCACCATCATCGGCGTGACTTCGTTGGCGCAGCTGAACGAAGACCTGGCTGCGTGGAGCACACAGCTGACGCCCGAGGTCTTGAAGGCCATTGACGACATCCGCTGGGAAATGCGCGACCCGGCTCTGTAATTTCGGGCAATGGCCAAGAAAGACAAAGTCAGCGAAACCCCGGCCACGGCGCTCTTGCGCCAGCACGGGGTGAGCTTCACCGAACACCCTTACGAGTACCTGGAGCACGGCGGTGCCCAGCACAGCGCGCAGGTGCTGGGCATGGACCCGTTCAGCGTGGTCAAGACCCTGATCATGCAAGACCAGGACGCCAAACCGCTGGTGGTGCTGATGCACGGCAACCGCAAGGTGTCCACCAAAAACCTGGCGCGGCAAGTGGGGCTCAAGTCGATTGAGCCGTGTGCGCCCGAAGTGGCCAACCGCCACAGCGGTTATCTGGTGGGGGGCACTTCGCCCTTTGCCACGCGCCGGGCCATGCCGGTGTACATCGAGGAAAGCATCCTGGCTTTGCCGCGCATTTGCATCAATGGCGGTCGGCGTGGCTATCTGGTGGGCATTGACCCGCAAGTGTGTGTGCAGTTGCTGGGTGCCCAGCCGGTCAACTGCGCACTGGCAGAATGACGCCAGTTCAAAAACAAGGGAGATGAGTGATGACGTTGTGGATTCAAGTGGGTGCGGTGCTGGCCGCTTATCTGGTGGGCTCGCTCAGTTTTGCAGTGATCGTCAGCCAGTTGATGGGTCTGAACGACCCGCGCAGCTATGGCAGCAAGAACCCCGGCGCGACCAATGTGCTGCGCTCGGGCAGCAAAAAAGCGGCCATCCTGACCTTGTTGCTGGATGCCTTCAAGGGCTGGTTGCCTGTGGCGCTGGTGTTGGCGTTTGGGCAGCCTTATGGCTTGGGCGCGGGCGTGGCCGCCTTGGCAGGTCTAGCGGCTTTTCTGGGGCACCTGTACCCGGTGTTCTTTGGCTTCAAGGGCGGCAAAGGCGTGGCCACCGCCGTGGGTGTGCTGGTGGGCGTGAACGGTTTCTTGGCGCTGGCCACGGTGGGCACCTTTGCCATCGTGGTGTATTTCAGCCGTTATGTGTCGCTGGCGTCCATGGTGGCCGCGGTGTTTGCGCCGGTGTTTTATGTGTTTGGTGACGGCGTGGCTTGGCAAGCGGCAGGTGCCGAGGTGCTGTGCCTGTCCGTCATGGCGCTGCTCTTGGTGTGGCGCCACCGTGAGAACATCAACCGCCTGCTGGCGGGCACCGAGTCGAAATTGGGCGCAAAAAAAGCCTGACGCATCAGGCTTGGATCTGAAAACGGCGGTCTGCGCGGAGCAGCACCGCCGTTTTTTTTATCAGTCGCGGAAGTTGTCGAACGACAGGGGCAGCTCGGTCATGTCCTTGCGCAGCAGGGCCATGGCCGCTTGCAGGTCGTCGCGCTTGGCACCGGTCACGCGCACCGCATCGCCCTGGATGGACGCTTGCACCTTGATCTTGCTGTCCTTGATCAGTCGGGTGATCTTCTTGGCGTCTTCGGTCTCGATGCCGTTTTTCACCTTGATCACTTGCTTGACCTTGTCGCCGCCGATTTTTTCGACCTTGCCAATGTCTAGAAAGCGCACGTCCACATTGCGCTTGGTCAGCTTGTTGCGCAGGATGTCTTCGACCTGCGTGAGTTGGAAGTCGGCATCGCCGAACATCGTGATCTCTTTGTCCTTGAGTTCGAGGGCGGCCGAGGTGCCTTTGAAGTCAAAACGGGTGCCGATTTCTTTGGAAGAAGTGTCAACGGCGTTGCGCACTTCGACCATATTGGGTTCGCAAACGGTATCAAACGAGGGCATGGTGGGAAAAATCAAAGGTTGAGAATGAGACAATTCTCCCATGAACTTGGAGAAAAACGTCCCCCTGCAGCCGTACAACACGTTCGGCATTGCCGCCAAGGCCCAAGCTTTGGTGCGTGTGCGCTCAGAGGACGACTTGCGCGCCGTGCTGGCCGACCCCCAACTGGCCACTTTGCCGCGCCAGGTGTTGGGCGGCGGCAGCAACATCGTTTTGACCGGCGACGTCAAAGCCTTGGTGCTCAAGGTGGAGGTGCCGGGCCTGCGCTTGGCCAGCGAGACGGATAAGCATTGGATCATCGAAGCAGGGGCCGGTGTGGCCTGGCACGACCTGGTGGCCTGGACGCTGGACAACGGTTACCCAGGCCTTGAAAACATGGCCCTGATTCCCGGCACCGTGGGCGCATCGCCCGTGCAAAACATCGGTGCTTACGGGGTGGAGCTGCAAGACCGCTTTGACTCGCTCGACGCCATGGACATGCTGACGGGCGAGTTGTTCAGCTTGAACGCGGCGCAGTGCGGCTTCAGTTACCGCGACTCGGTCTTCAAACACGCTTCAGGCGGCCCTGAGGGTTTGGGACTGGCGGGCAGGGCGGTCATTTTGCGGGTGCGCTTTGCACTGCCCAAGCGCTGGAAGCCCGAGCTGGGTTATCTGGACCTCGAACGCAAGATGGCCGAGACGGGCATCCACAACCCCGACGCTCGGCAGATTTTTGACTGGGTGGTGGCGATCCGCCGCGCCAAACTGCCCGACCCGGCCGTGATCGGCAATGCTGGCAGTTTCTTCAAGAACCCGAGCGTGACGCCTGAGCAATGCGCCGACATCATCGCCCGCGAGCCCAAAGTGGTGCATTACCCCATGCCCGACGGCAGCATCAAGTTGGCCGCAGGCTGGCTGATCGACGCCTGCGGCTGGAAAGGCAAGACGGTGGGCCACGCCGGGGTGTACGAAAAACAGGCGCTGGTGCTGGTTAATCGGGGTGGGCGCGAAAACCCCTGCACCGGCGGCGAGGTGATGACGCTGGCCAAGGCCATTCAGACCAGTGTGTACGAGCGCTTTGGGATTCGTCTGGAGCCTGAGCCCGTAGTCATTTGAACTTTCTGTCCGTGGTTTTGGTCCGCACCGGGTTGTGGCCTGAGCGGTCAGCCTCATAACTCGCTTCGCTCGCCAAATCGGCCGATCCGCTCAGGCCACAACCCAGCGCTACGCTGAGGTTGAATTCAGCAGACCGGTTTTGAGCTTGACATACCAAAACAGGTGTAGGAGTCTGTAGATCAGTTTTTTCGACCGATCAATACCAAACCATCCGTCTTTCCACTGTTCAAGGCAATGACTGAGAGGGTGCTTGGCGTTGTGGTTTTGTCCAACACGGCGATGCCGCTGAGCGAAACGCCGTTGCCAAGAATGCACGTGCCAGTTCCTGTTGCGGTCACATTCACGATGGCTTTACCCGATGCTCTTGGCGTTGCTTTGCCTGTGGTGGTGCATCCGTTGTCCACAATCGTGAAGCTCCCATTGGCGGCGATGGTGAGGGTCATGTTCGCTATCGCATAACGAGCGGTTCGGCCGGACAGTGTGTAGTTGCCAGCGATTTCTGCTGCCGTGACGCCTTGGTCGTAATAGGGGTTGTACGCCAGGTTGATCGTGCTGCCGTTGTTGCTGGTCGCTTGAATGCGCTGTTTTTGCGTGACTGTGCCGGTGTAAGTGCCTGTACCAACGCTGTTGGAGCTGAAAACAAATTCGGAGCCCGATGCTGAAAATGACGTGCCGTTTCCTGTGGCAGTTCCTGCAATGGCACTCACAAGTGTGTTGCCGAACGTTGCGCCACCCCAAGCCTCGCCGTTTTCAAGTATGGCGACTGTGACATTGGCACCCGTTGAGGACGGACCTTGCCACAAGCCTTCGGCGGTGTTGTGATTGTCTTCGCCACCGCATGCGAACAAGAGGGCCAGTGTGCAGCTTGCGAGGCTGATTTTGAATTTTGTATCCATGGGCTTTTCCGTCTATGAGTCTGTGTTGTGAAATGTATGCGTGGCGATTGCTTCGATCCATGCAGCCATTCCAACTGATAAAAACTGTACGGAAGATGAGCGGGATCCTCTGTGTGTTGCCGCCCATGATCAGCAATTCTGGCCCTTGGGCTTCGGCAAAAAAGTGCGTCACTTCACAAAGCGCTGGCAATAAAAAAACGGCCCGAAGGCCGTTTTTCATTGCGGGCAACAAAGCATCACTTCTTACCGTTGCCATCCAACTTGTAGATGTGCGGACCTTCGCCCACCGACAATAAACCGGTGTGGGCGTAGATGCCCAGTTTGGCGCGGGTGTCGGTGATGTCGAGGTTGCGCATGGTCAGCTGGCCGATGCGGTCGAGCGGACTGAACGGCGCGTCTTCCACCTTTTCCATGCTCAAACGCTCGGGCGCGTAAGTGAGGTTGGGGCTGTCGGTGTTGAGGATGCTGTAGTCGTTGCCACGGCGCAGTTCCAGCGTCACGGTGCCGGTCACGGCGCGGGCCACCCAGCGTTGGGCGGTTTCGCGCAGCATGATGGACTGCGGGTCGAACCAGCGGCCTTGGTACAACAAGCGGCCCAAGCGCAGGCCGTTGATGCGGTACTGCTCGATGGTGTCTTCGTTGTGGATGCCGGTGACCAGGCGCTCGTAGGCGATGTGCAGCAGCGCCATGCCGGGGGCTTCGTAGATGCCGCGGCTCTTGGCTTCGATGATGCGGTTTTCGATCTGGTCGCTCATGCCCAGGCCGTGGCGGCCACCGATCTCGTTGGCCTTGAGGATCAGGTCAACCGGACTGGCGAAGGTCTCGCCGTTGAGCGCCACGGGCTGGCCTTCTTCGAAGCGCACCGTCACGGTTTCGCGCTTGACCACCACCTCGTCCTTCCAGAAGGCCACACCCATGATCGGGTTGACGATCGAGATGCCGCTGTTCAGGTGTTCGAGGTCCTTCGCCTCGTGCGTGGCACCGAGCATGTTGCTGTCGGTGCTGTAGGCCTTTTCGGCGCTCATCTTGTAGCCGAAGCCGTTGGCGGTCATGAAGGCGCTCATCTCGGCGCGGCCACCCAGCTCGTCGATGAACAGCTGGTCCAGCCAGGGCTTGTAGATCTTCAGGCTCGGGTTGGTCAGCAGGCCGTAGCGGTAAAAGCGCTCGATGTCGTTGCCCTTGAAGGTGCTGCCGTCGCCCCAGATGTTGACGTCGTCTTCCTTCATGGCGGCCACCAGCATGGTGCCGGTCACGGCGCGGCCCAGCGGGGTGGTGTTGAAGTAGGTGATGCCGCCGGTGCTGATGTGGAAGGCGCCGCACTGGATGGCGGCAATGCCTTCGTGTGCCAGCTGGGTGCGGCAGTCGACCAGACGGGCTTTTTCGGCGCCGTATTCCATCGCCTTGCGGGGAATCTCGTTGTAGTCGGCTTCGTCAGGCTGGCCCAGGTTGGCGGTGTAGGCGTAGGGCAGGGCGCCCTTTTGCTTCATCCACAGCAGGGCGGCGGAAGTGTCCAGGCCGCCCGAGAAGGCGATACCGACTTTTTGCCCTTTGGGCAGGTTTTGCAGGATGGTGCTCATGGCGGGTTCAACCGAAGTGGCAGATGTAGTGGTAAGGCTCGGTCACGCGGATCTCGAACTTGGAGTTGCCGGGGATGCTGAACTCTTCGCCCGCGCTGGACTTGACCCATTCGGTGCTGCCGTCGAGCTTGTATTCGCAAGAGCCGCCCACGCATTCCATGATTTCAGGAGCGCCGGTGTTGAAGGTCAAGGTGGCGGGCAGGATCACGCCCACCGACAGCTTGGTGCCGTCGGCCAGTGTCAGGCCGTGGCTGACGCATTTGCCGTCAAAGTAAACATTGGCTTGGGTGTTGACGGAGACGCCGTCGATTTTTTCGGTGGTCATGGTGTGTTTTGTAGAACGGAACGGGTCTGCAAATGAAACAGGGGCCTGATGCGGCCCCTGCTCAGCGGGTCAAACGATCAACCCGTGATTTTAGGTCAGATGAGGCAAGCCTCGTTCTGAGTGCTCAACGCCAGTGGCGATGGCCTCCACCGTAATACCCGCCGCCCCAGCCCCAGCCGAAATTGAGGTTGGTGTAAATCGGTGGGTAGCTTCGGTAGACGGGCGCAGGCATGTAGACCACGGACGGCTGGGTGACCACGGTCTGGGGGGCTGTCACCATGACCGGTGCCTGGGTGGTGGCCTGTGCTGTGCCCACCGGGGTGACTTGCAGCTGGATGGTCGGGCCAGGGTCTTGTGGCAGTTGCACGGTGTGTTGTTTGCCCGCGTATTCATAGACCACGTTGTAGCCCACCAAACGGTTTTCCATGAAGTTATGGGTGGTGCAGGTGGTTTGGTTCTGCACTTGGGTGCCGGGGTTTTCGATCCGGTCGCCCATGATGGAGCCGCCCACCACACCGACCATGGTGGCCAAGGCCTGGCCCGAGCCGCCGCCGATCTGGCTGCCCACTGCACCGCCAGCGATGGCGCCCATCAGGGCGCCCGCGCCCGATGTGGGGTTTTGCACTGCCACAGGGGTTTGGCTGCAGGTTTGGCGCGGTACGGCCACTTGCTGGTAAACGGCGGTGCGCGAAATCACCTGACCGACTTCCTGAGCCTGTGCCAGACTGGCTGTGGCCAGCAAAAGGGTGGTTGCCAATGTTTTCATGGTGCATCTCTCCGTCAAATGACTGGTGGCGAGTTTAGCGGGCGCTGGTCGCTTGTGCGTTGCTGGCAAGTAAAGTTGTGGCAAGGCCAGTTCAGGCCTCAGGCAGGCCATTGCTCGGGTGTGAACCCGACGGTGATTTGCCCTGAGGGCCAGGCGATCACGGGGCGCTTGATGGTGCTTGCGTGCTCTTGCATGACGGCCTTGGCGCTGGCGGCATCGGTCACGCTGGCTTGCACGGCGGCGTCGAGCTTGCGCCAGGTGGTGCCTTTGCGGTTGAGCACGGTTTCCCAGCCGCAAGCGGCCACCCAGGCGTCCAGCGCAGCGGCAGGCACGCCTTGTTTTTTGAAGTCGTGGAATGTGGCGTTCAGCCCCTGATCGCTGAGCCAGGTGCGGGCTTTTTTGACGCTGTCGCAGTTGGGAATGCCGTAAACAATGAGGTCCATAGGTCTTGGTGAGGAATGAAAATCCGGAGAGTGGGCGACAATCGCCGCCTATGAAGACTCTACAGGAATGGCTCGACTGGTGCGAGCAACTACACCCCGTGGCCATCGACATGGGCCTGGACCGTGTGAAAGCCGTGGCCGAGCGCATGGCTTTGCGCTTTGACTGCCCCGTCATCACCGTGGCCGGCACCAATGGCAAAGGGTCGACCTGCGCGATGCTGGAAGCCATCTTGTTGGAGGCGGGTTACCGCACGGGGGTGTACACCTCGCCGCACCTGGTGCATTTTGAAGAGCGCTGCCGTGTGCATGGCGAGTCGGCCAGCGCCGAGCAGTTTGCACAGGCTTTTGCCGCCGTCGAGGCGGTACGGGGCGATGTGAGCCTGACCTATTTCGAGTTCAGCACCCTGGCCATCTTGCACTTGATGGCCCACTCGAATCTGGACGTGGCCATTTTGGAAGTGGGTTTGGGCGGCCGTTTGGACGCGGTCAACATCATTGACGCCGACTGCGCCGTGATCACCAGCATCGACATCGACCACACCGCCATTTTGGGCAAGGACCGCGAAAGCATCGGCTTTGAAAAAGCCGGCATCATGCGCGCCGGCCGTCCGGTCATCGTGAGCGACCCGGTGCCACCGCAAAGCGTGATCGACCATGCCGCGGCCATCGGGGCAGACCTTTGGCGTTTTGGCCAAGACTTCAACTTTTCGGGTGACAAACAGCAGTGGGCCTGGGCAGGGCGGGGGCGCCGCTATGCCGGGATGGCCTATCCTGCCTTGCGAGGGGCCAACCAGTTGGTCAATGCCTCGGGCGTGTTGGCGGCGCTGGACGCTTTGCGCCCCCGCATTCCAGTGACGGCGCAGGCGGTGCGCAATGGTTTGGCCATGGTCGAGTTGCCTGGACGCTTTCAGATCATCCCGGGTGAGCCGGTTTTGGTCTTGGATGTGGCGCACAACCCGCATTCGGTGGCGGCTTTGGCCGCGAACCTGGATGCCATGGGCTTTTACCCAACCACCCACGCAGTGCTGGGTGCCATGGCCGACAAGGACTTGCTGCCCATGCTGCAGCGGGTCAATCCCTTGATCGACCGCTGGTATTTCACCGATTTGCCTGTACCCAGGGCAGCCAAAGCGGTCGATTTGCAGAAGGCTTGGACCGCGCAAAACACCCGCAAGGATGTGGCGTCGAGCGTACATCCGGACCCGATGTCCGCCCTGCAAGCGGCCATCGAAGCCGCAAGCCCGACTGATAGAATCGTCGTCTTTGGCTCGTTCTACACCGTGGGCGGCGTGCTGCAAAACGGCATCCCGCGCCTGCAAGCCAAACACCTCAGCCCCTGAGCACCCGTCATGGCCTTTTTCAAGTTCCGTTTTCCTGGTCGCAACGCTTCTGCCGAAGCCCTTGCGTCGGGTCCCAATGAAAACATCGAAGTCGTGCGTCGACGTGCGCGTTACCGCTTGATCGGTGCTGTGGTGTTGGTCTTGATCGCAGTGGTGGGTTTTCCGTTGGTGTTTGACACGCAGCCTCGCCCTGTGGCTGTGGACACGCCCATCGTGATCCCGGATCGGCAGACTGTTGCGCCTCTGACGGCACCAGCGCCTGTGACCGCAAGTCAAATGCCTGCCAAGCCCTGGAAGATTGCGCCTGAGACCTTGTCGACTCAGGCAGGCTTGGACCCCAGCGAACAGGTGGAACCCCCTTCGGCACCCGTGGTAGCGCCTGTCGTCAAATCAGAGCCGACCGAAAAGCCCAAAGAAAAACAAGCGGACAAGCCCAAAGAAAAGACCGAGGCAGCAGTGGCCAAGTCTGACAAAACCGATGCCGAGGCGAAATCCAAAAGCAAATCCAAAGACGATGGCGACAAGGCCAAGGCTCTGCTGGAAGGCAAGTCGGCCACTGCTGAGCGTTTGATCATTCAGGTGGGCGCTTTCAGCGATGCTGCCAAGTTGCGCGAAGTCCGTCAAAAGTTGGAAAAGGGTGGCTTTAAGACCTACACCCAGGTGGTCGATGGCAAAGACGGAAAGACCACAACGCGTGTGCGTGTGGGCCCCTATGACAGCCGTGATGAAGCGGATAAAGCCGCCGTGCGCATACGCAAACTTGACTTGTCTGCGGCCATCTTGAAGCTTTGAGATGACGATAGACATCACCGATTGGGCATTGCTGGGGGTCTTGTTCGCCTCCATGTTGGTGGGGATGTGGCGTGGCCTGGTTTATGAAGTGCTGTCGTTGGCCGGTTGGGTGGCCGCCTTCTTTTTGGCGCAGTGGCTGGCGACAGACGCGGTTGCCTGGATTCCTTTTGTACAAAACGCGGCACCCTCTGTCCAGTATGCAGCAGGTTACGCGGTCGTCTTTGTGGGCAGTTTGTTTGTCTCGGCGTTGTTGTCGTGGCTGATCAAGAAAGTCATTGAATCGGTGGGTCTGCGGCCTGTGGACCGTGCCTTGGGGGGCATGTTTGGCCTGGCCCGTGGCGTTGTTCTTTTGCTGGCACTGACGGTGGTGTTGCAGCTGACCGGCTTGTCATCTGGTGATTGGTGGCAAAGCGCTAAAGGACCGGTTTGGCTGGACATGACGATCCAGGGCCTCAAGCCCCTGATGCCCGAAGCCATGGCGAAGTTTTTACCCTGATTTGAGTCGGGTCGATTAAATTTATAACGGAAATAGCTATGTGTGGAATTGTTGGCGTTGCAAGCAGCGCACCGGTCAATCAGCTGATTTATGACGCCTTGCTGCTTTTGCAGCACCGGGGTCAGGATGCGGCGGGGATCGTCACGCAACTCGATCGCAAGTTCTTCATGCACAAGGCCAAAGGCATGGTGCGTGATGTGTTCCGCACCCGCAACATGCGTGCGCTGCCTGGCAATTGCGGCTTGGGCCAGGTGCGTTACCCGACAGCAGGCAATGCCTTCAGCGAAGAAGAAGCGCAGCCTTTTTATGTGAACGCCCCGTTTGGCTTGGTGTTGGTGCACAACGGCAACCTGACCAACGCTCACGCCTTGAAGGCCGAGTTGTTCTCCAACGACCACCGCCACATCAACACCGAGAGCGACTCCGAGGTTTTGCTCAACGTGCTGGCGCACGAGCTGGAAAAAACCACGCGGGGCTTGCCGCTCAAACCGCAGGACGTGTTTGAAGCCGTGCGTGGCGTGAACCGCCGTGTCAAAGGCTCTTATGCCGTGATCGCGCTGATCGCGGGGCATGGTTTGCTGGCTTTTCGCGATCCGCACGGCATTCGCCCGCTGTGCATGGGCCGCAGTGCGGATGGCACCATCATGCTGGCCAGTGAGTCGGTCGCTTTGGACGGCACGATGCACCAGTTCGAGCGCGATGTGGCGCCGGGTGAAGCCATATTTGTGGACCTGCAAGGTCAGTTGCACAGCCAGATGTGTGCAGACAAAGCGCAGCTGAGCCCCTGCATTTTTGAATACGTGTACCTGGCCCGTCCTGATTCGACCATGGACGGCATCTCGGTCTACCAGGCCCGTTTGAATTTGGGCGAGACCCTGGCCAAACGCGTGATCTCGACAGTGCCCCCAAGTGACATCGATGTGGTGATCCCGATCCCTGAGTCCAGCCGCCCCAGCGCCACGCAATTGGCGCATTTGCTGGGCATCCCTTACCGCGAGGGTTTTGTCAAAAACCGTTACGTGGGCCGCACTTTCATCATGCCGGGCCAGTCGGTGCGCAAGAAGTCGGTGCGCCAAAAGCTCAACGTGATCGTGAGCGAATTCAAGGGCCGCAACGTGCTGCTGGTGGACGACTCCATCGTGCGCGGCACCACCAGCCGCGAGATCGTGCAAATGGCGCGAGACGCTGGCGCCAACAAGGTCTACATGGCCAGCGCTGCGCCACCGGTGCGTTACCCCAACGTCTACGGCATCGACATGCCTACGGCAGAAGAGTTGGTGGCGCACGGTCGCAGCATTGAAGAAATTCGCCAGATCATTGGTTGCGATGCGCTGATTTACCAGGACGTTGACGCCATGAAAACGGCGGTGGCGCAGGCCCGCGTGTCAGGTGTGGGCGCGGGTGCTTTGTCTGCGTTCGACGCATCGTGCTTTGACGGCGTTTATGTGACGGGCGATATCTCGGCCGATGACATCAGCCGCTTGAACGAATCCCGCCCGCAAGCGGAAGAGGGCGCTGAAGACAATTCGCGTTTGGCTTTGCCCAATGCCAGTGAGTGAGGTGAAACATGGTTGAACGTTCGCAATTTGACGATTTGCACCTTGAAACTCTGGCGGTGCGTGCCGCCGTGCCGCCCAGCCAATACGGCGAAAATTCCGAAGCCCTGTACCTGACCAGCGGCTATGTGCAGCCCTCAGCCGAAGCCTCGGCACGTCGATTTGCGGGCGAAGAAGACGGCTACACCTATGGTCGCTCGGGCAACCCGACGGTCAGCAGTTTTGAGATGCGTCTGGCGGCGCTCGAGGGCAGTGAGGCCTGTTTGGCCACTTCGTCGGGCATGTCGGCCGTGATGCTGATGCTGTTCAGCTTGCTCAAATCGGGCGACCACGTGGTCTATTCGCAGTCGATGTTCGGCTCGACCATCAAGTTGATCGGCTCCGAGTTCGCGCGCTTTGGCGTGGAGTCGACCACTGTGCCGCAGACCGATCTGGCCGCCTGGAAGGCCGCGATCCGCCCCAACACCAAAATCCTGTTTGCAGAGACGCCGACCAATCCACTGACCGAGGTCTGTGACATTGCCGCATTGGCCGACATCGCGCACAACGCCGGTGCCTTGCTGGCCGTGGACAACTGCTTTGCCACGCCCATCTTGCAGCGACCCATCGCCATGGGCGCCGACATCGTCATGCACTCGGGCACCAAGTACCTCGATGGCCAAGGCCGTGTGATGGCCGGTGCTTTGTGCGCGAGCGACAAGATGGTCAAGGAAAAGTTCTTGCCCGTGATGAAAAACGGCGGCATGGTGCTGTCGCCTTTCAACGCCTGGGTGGTGCTCAAGGGGCTGGAAACGCTGGACATCCGCATGCGTGCGCAAAGCGCGCGGGCGCACGAGCTGGCGCTGTGGTTGCAAAACCACCCTGCTGTGGCACGTGTGTATTACCCCGGTCTTGAGAGCCATCCGCAGCACGCTTTGTCGATGCAGCAGATGTCCGGCATGGGCGGTGCGGTCTTGTCTTTTGACGTGAAAGCGGGTGACCCGCCAACGGCCCGCGCCCGTGCGTTCCATGTGCTCGACAGTTTGAAAACGCTGTCGCTGTGCACCAATCTGGGTGACACCAAAACCTTGCTCACGCACCCGGCCAGCACATCGCACGGCAAGCTCAGCGAAGACCAGCGCCAAGCGGCGGGTATCACGCAAGGCCTGATCCGTGTGGCGGTGGGCCTGGAGCATCTGGCCGACATGCAGGCCGATCTGGCCCGAGGCCTCGAAACCCTTTGATGTTGATTCAGGGCCCCGATGGGGCCCTTTTTGAGTTGAAACCATGACGAAAATCCGCACACGCATCGCCCCGTCTCCCACGGGGTTTCTGCATTTGGGCACTGCCCGCACCGCTTTGTATTCCTGGGCCTACGCCCGCCACCACGGTGGTGAGTTTGTGCTGCGCATCGAAGACACCGACGTGGCCCGTTCCACACAGGACTCGGTGGACCAGATTCTGGAGTCCATGCACTGGCTGGGCCTGAATTACGACGAAGGCCCGATTTACCAAATGCAGCGCCTGGACCGCTATCAGGCCGTGATCGACCAAATGCTGGCCGCAGGTACGGCCTACCGCTGCTACTGCACGCCCGAAGACCTGGAGGCCATGAAAGCTGCTCAGGAAGCGCGTGGCGAAAAGCGCTTGTATGACCGCACCTGGCGTCCCGCGCCGGGCAAGGTCTTGCCGCCCATTCCTGCGGGCGTCAAGCCGGTGATCCGTTTTGCCAACCCGGTGGACGGCGTGGTGACTTGGGATGACCTGGTCAAAGGCCCCATCAGCATCAGCAACACCGAGATCGACGATCTGATCATCCAGCGTGCGCCTGAAGAGGGCGCACCAGCGGGCGCCTTGGGTGTGCCCACCTACAACTTTGCGGTGGTGGTCGACGATTGGGACATGGCCATCAGCCATGTGTTCCGGGGCGATGAGCACATCAACAACACGCCCTGGCAGATCAACATGTACCGCGCATTGGGCGCTGCCTTGCCGCAGTTCGGTCATCTGCCCGTTATTTTGGGCGATGACGGTCAGAAACTGTCCAAACGCCGTGGCGCGGTGGCGGTGTCCAACTACGATGAAGCCGGTTACCTGCCTGAAGCCATGAACAATTACCTGGCCCGCCTGGGCTGGAGCCATGGCGACGATGAGTTGTTCAGCCTCGATCAGATGGTGCAGTGGTTCGACGGCACGCATTTGTCCAAGAGCCCCGCGCAGTGGGACGCGACCAAGCTGGCGTGGGTCAATGCCCAACACCTCAAGGCCATGGACGATGCCGTGCTGGCAGTCAAAGTTCAACCCTTCTTGGCCAAGCTCGGTGTGACAGCCGATGAACGCCTGACCGCTATTTGTGGTTTGTTCAAAGACCGTTGCGACACCTTGGTGGTGTTGGCCAAGTGGGTCAGCGCCTTCTATACAGATGTGGTGCCCCACTCCGAAGAAAAAGCCCAGCATGTGACCGAGGCGGTCAAACCTGCGCTCGCCTTGTTGTCTGAAAAGCTGGCGGTCTGCGCTTGGGACAAGGCCTCGATCTCTGCTGCGATCAAGGAAGTCTTGACGGCAACGGGCCTCAAAATGCCCCAGATCGCCATGCCGGTGCGGGTTCTGGTGATGGGCACCTCTCAGACACCATCGCTGGACGCTGTACTTTCTTTGAGTAAACGCGAAAAAATTCTCGCCAGTTTGCAAAACGCGTAAAAACCTGTCTATAATTCAAGTCTCGACACCAACGAGGCATAACGAAAAGCAGCAATGCAAAACGTTGTACCGAAGGGGGTATAGCTCAGCTGGGAGAGCGCTTGCATGGCATGCAAGAGGTCAGCGGTTCGATCCCGCTTACCTCCACCAAAGTGTCGAAAATGAGTTGAAGTAATTCAAATCAGTCCAGGTTATGACCCTATCGTCTAGAGGCCTAGGACATCACCCTTTCACGGTGAGTACCGGGGTTCGAATCCCCGTAGGGTCGCCAAGTTTTGTAGCACTTGGTCAGTTGCACAAGCAGCCTGACAAAAGTTACAGCTACCAGGAGTGGTAGTTCAGTTGGTTAGAATACCGGCCTGTCACGCCGGGGGTCGCGGGTTCGAGTCCCGTCCACTCCGCCAAAACGAGAAAGCCTTCTAAGTCGTTGATTTAGAAGGCTTTTTTTCTGCTCTATCGGTAGAGT
>NZ_JAOASQ010000045.1 GCF_030158565.1 Limnohabitans sp.
GCGCAACCTTGCCAAGGTTGAGGTCGCGAGTTCGAGCCTCGTTTCCCGCTCCAAACATTGAAAGAAGTGCCAACATCTTTCAGCCAAAAAGGGAAGCAATTGCTTCCCTTTTTTGTCGGAATATTTCCGAACATGGCGCGATAGCAAATCGGTTATGCAACGGATTGCAAATCCGTCTAGCCCAGTTCGACTCTGGGTCGCGCCTCCAGATCAAAAGCCGCTGCAGCATATGCTGTAGCGGCTTTTTTCATGTTCATGGGTCGCCTGCGAAAAGGGTGATTTCATCGCTTGTGATCCAACGTGCCACGGCATCAAGCACAGCCAATTCACGACCTTGGTAGGAGTGGAAATGGCCCGCGCCGCATGGGTCACCTTGAGGGGTCCCCCCGCGCACGGTGATCAGCTGCGTGCCGGCAACCGTTTGGATGGGGACATAGGGCGTGGCTTTGCATTGGTCGTTCAAATTGTGGACGAAGATCCAAGGGGCCTTGGCCTGTGCCATGTCCATGCGTGAGATGCTGCTGCCGTAATCGGCGAATCGCATGCCCGCGGCATACGACATGGACGCCGAATGGATACTGCCCTGAATTTGGTCGCCAAGCCGCATGGCGAGCCAACGCGATGAAATGCTCCCGTAGCTGTGCCCCATGATGAAAATGCGCTCGATGCCTTGCGTCGCTTTCAGGTGCGCGATCAAACGCGAAATATCGTCAGCATGTTGTTGGCTTGAGCGGTAACTGTCGCTGCAGCCTGTGGGATCGGCAGATCGCTGGCTGCTGCCCCATTGATCAGTGGGGCAGTCGACCATCACAAACGTGATGCCTTTGGAGGGCATCAAATCAATGTGGCGGGTGGCATAGAAACGGCTGTTGGGGGCATTGGTGATGAAGCGCTCGGCTTGCATGTTCTCAGGCAACCAAAGCTGGCCCGGCCAGCCCGGGAAAAACAGCAATGCTGTTGAGGATGGGTTTTGGCTGGACGCCATGGCAACGGCACGCAAGTGCGCGGGGAATTTGCTGAAAAATCCGAATTCCCGCCCCAGATCGATCTGAATGAATTGCGCCTTGAGGTCTTGTGAGAACACAGGCAGTGCAGCTGTGCAAAACACCAACAGGGCCCACAGTTGGCGTGTGGCGCGGCCAATGGAGATCATGGTTGTCGTCGTTGATCAGCGTGTCAATTGGCGCGGGCTACCCAAACCGTGGCACCCTCAGGGCCATACAGCTCGGCATGAGGCACATTGCGGGCCAAGCGAAAAGTGTCCCCGGCTTTCAGATGCAGAACTTCTTCGCCGGTGGTTAACCAGTATTCACCTCGGGCAACACAGGCGCTGACATCGAAAGGGTGCGTGTGTGTCTCCAAGTGAAGCTGGGGCGCCCATTCCCTGACGATGATTTCATCGAAACCCTCTGAGCGCGCCTGCTGGCTAAATGTTTCAAATGTCGGTGTACTCATGGGGCAGTCTGTCCGTGAATGTGGTGATGTGACTTCAGCAAGCTTATCTTGGTTGAATGGCGGCTGTTTTGTCCAGTGTTCAGGCGACAGTTGGGTCGAGCTGGCAGTGGGCCTGTTGTTCAGTTTGATCGCGGCGCACCGCAAAACGGCTCATTCTTGTGGCTTAATAACGGTTTGCATTATTTTCCTGGAGCCACAGATGGGCAACAAAATCGTTACCGAAGCAGATCGTAAATTCACACCACCACTGCCAGCATTGCCCGGCGTGACACTGCGCACCCACGGCCGTGGCCAGCGCGTGAGCCTGGAGCGTGGCGTGGCGACTCGCAGCAAGAAAAATCCTGGCAAGCGCTCCAAAAAGGGCGGTTGATCGTTCAAGATGTGACGCACAGTCACAACTTGACCAAAAGCCACTGAATCCTCAGTGGCTTTTTTGTTGGCGTTTTTGAGTTTCTACAAAGGGGACACGCATGATCATTTCTTATGCAGCGATTTTGGCGGCTGGTTTGACGCCGCTGGTGTGTGCGGGCATTGCCAAAGCGGGAGCCAAAGGCTATGACAACCACAACCCCCGTGAATGGATGGCGCACCAGACCGGTTACCGTGCCCGCGCCAATGCCGCTCAAGCCAACAGCCTGGAGGCCTTCCCATTTTTTGCAGTCGGTGTGGTACTGGCTTTGTTGACCGGGGTGGAGCCATTTGTGGTGGATCTGCTGTGTGTGTTGTTCACCGCAGCGCGTGTGGCTTATGTGGCCTGCTACCTCAAGGACAAGGCCTTGTTCCGTTCGATTTTCTGGGCTGTAGGCTACATCGCCGTGCTGGCTTTGTACGTCTTGGCGATGCTGAATTTACAGCTCGGCTGAGCGCAGAAAACCCTCTTTATCAGGGCACAATAGAGTCCCAGCCTCGGTGGTGAAACTGGTAGACACACCGGACTTAAAATCCGTTGCTTCCGTAACAGGGGCGTGCCGGTTCGATTCCGGCCCGAGGCACCACAGTCAGAAGAACATCATCATGAACCACGACAACGCACCGTTTGAGATCCACGTGCATGGTGATGTGCCGATCAAACCTGGCACCGATCTCCAGGCTGTTCAAGAAGCGCTCAAGCCGCTTTGGCATTACGCAGGTGCGCGTAGCCTGAGCGAGGGCTCGCTCAGCCTGTATGAAGAAGAGCCAGGCATCCGTTTCGATCTGAACACGCATCGTTTGCACATGTGCTGGACGGTGCGCGGCGATGACGATTTCCGCATGGTTCTGGACGATCTGTGCATGAACCTCAATGAACTGTCTGCCGCTGGTACCCAGATCGAGGTCACTTTCTACGACACCGATTTCGACGACGAAGACGAGGCCAACGGGGGCGAGTCGCGTGACGATTTTGTGATGCTGTTCGTTGGACCCGATCCTGGTGCCATCATGCAGGCGCAGCGTGATTTGCTGGTGCATGACGTGATCAACATGATGGAGCGCCACTTCGATGGTGCCGAGCTTGGCGGTGTGGTTTCTGAAATCGACAAACTGTTCAGCCAGCGTTTTGACAACCTGGTGAGCTCGCTGGACATTGGCAAGCCACCTAAAGGCTCTGGTGGCAACGGCCATGGCGGTGGCAACCGCCGACCCCGACACCTGCACTGAAAGTCCTGCCATGAAAGCCTTGTTCGCAAGCGATGCGCTGAACCCCGGTGTTCGACTTCGAGAGGTGTTTGGATGGGCGATGTACGACTTCGCCAATTCGGGCTACACCACGGTGGTCATCACCGCGGTGTTTGCGGCTTATTTCGTAGGGGGTGTGGCGCAAGGCGCGCCCTGGGCCACATTGGCCTGGACGGTCGGGCTGAGCATTTCTTACGCCATCGTCATGCTGACCATGCCGGGTTTGGGGGCATGGGCCGATCGCACGGCAGGTAAAAAACGTTTGCTCATGGCCGTGACCGCAGCATGCGTGCTCAGCACCGCTGCGCTGGCTTGGGTGGGGCCGGGCCAAGTGGTGTTGGGACTGTGCTTGCTCATCGTCTCCAACACCTTTTTTTCTTTCGGCGAGTCCTTGACGGCTTCATTTTTGCCAGAGCTGGCCAGGCCAGAGGCCATGGGGCGTGTCAGCGGCTGGGGTTGGGCTTTGGGTTACATCGGCGGCATGTTGACCTTGGGTGTTTGCCTGGCCTATGTGCTGGCTGCACAAGCGCGAGGCGAGAGCGGCAGCCAGTTCGTGCCTGTGACCATGCTCATCACGGCGGTGGTGTATGGCGCAGCGGCTTGCGTGACCTTTGCCTTGATGAAGGAGCATTCCCCCCCGCAGCCCGATGCGCCTGTGGTGGGCATGCTGCAAAGCCTGCGCCAGTTGAAGCAGACCTTCAGGGATGCTCGACCTTACAAGGACTTCACACGCTTGATGGCCTGTGCGGTGGCCTACCAAGGTGGGGTGGCGGTGGCGATTTCGCTGGCGGCCATTTATGCCGAACAGGTGATTGGCTTTCAGCCGCAAGAGACCATGGTGCTGATTTTTGTGCTGAACATCGCGGCCTTTGTGGGCGCCTTCGTGTTGGGCTATGCGCAAGACCGCATCGGGCACAAACTGGCTTTGGCCCTGACCTTGCTGGGTTGGATATTGACCTGCGTGATCGCGGCCTTGTCGAGCACGAAAGAAGTGTTTTGGTGGGCGGCGGCCTTGGCAGGGGTGTGCATGGGGTCCAGCCAGTCATCAGGTCGTGCCATGGCGGGCCTGATGGTGCCGCCTGCGCGCCTGGGTGAATTCTTTGGCTTGTGGACCTTTGCGATCCGTCTGGCCAGCATCCTGGGGCCTTTGAGCTATGGCCTCATCACTTGGCTCAGCGGTGGCAACCAGCGCCTGGCCATTGGCTCGACATCTCTGCTCTTTGTGTTGGGCTTGGTCTTGCTGATGCCGGTGAGCGTCGAGCGGGGGCGCCGCATGGCGCTGGTCCAGATCGAGCACTGATCAAACGTGCGGGTCGGCCTTGTGGCAGGCCGAATGGGGCAGTTTCAGCCAACGCAGAGCAGCCGCTTGAAGCGCGCCAAGTTCCCCATTGGTCATCAAGCGCATGCGTGCAGAAGCCGCATGGGGTGCAGGCCCGCTGCGCAATTGGGCCGATGCCTCCAGCAAGCGGCGCGTTTGGCGGGACACAGGTTCACCGGTCGACACCAGTTGCACATCCGGCCCGAGCCATCTGCGCAACGCGTTTTCAGCAAAGACGTAGTGCGTGCAGCCCAGCACCAAAGTGTCCATCTCGCCCGGTGCCGTGCCAAATCGGCCCATCTGTCCGGTGTAGTCCCCAAGCAATGCGCTGATCTGGTCAGCGTCGTGTGTGGCCGATTGGGCGTGTGTGCTTTGCTCAATGGCCAGCGCCAAACCCTTGCAGGGCTGAACCACGAAGTCGGCCTGGTCTTGCAGGCTGGCGAGCAGCCGATGGAATTTTTCGCTCGACAACGTGCCCTTCGTGCCGATGACGCCGATGCGTTTGGTTTGGCTCAGCGCGATGGCCGGTTTGAGCGCGGGCTCGACGCCGATCAAGGGCAAATGCGGGTACTGCGCACGCAAGACGTGGATGGCGGCTGCCGTGGCGGTGTTGCAGGCCACCACCAAGGCTTTGATGTGGTGGTGCTCAATCAGGTGCTGAGCAATGGCCAGGCTGCGCTGGCGCACGAAGAGATCGCCTTTTTCACCATAAGGCGCATGACCGCTGTCGGCCCAGTACACAAAGTGTTCATGGGGCAGCTCGGCCTGCAGGGCCTGCAGCACACTCAGGCCTCCGATGCCGCTGTCAAAAACGCCGATGGGGGATTCGGTCATGGATCGGGTGAGGGCAGGGCATCTTGCCTAAACAAGGCCCCTGCCGCATCACATTCAGGCAGAAGTCACGCCAATGCCCTTGAACTCACCCGTGGCAATGCGCTTTTGCCATTCGGCTGGGCCCGTGATGTGGGCGCTGGTGCCACCTGCATCGACGGCCACCGTCACGGGCATGTCGACCACGTCGAATTCGTAGATCGCTTCCATGCCCATGTCGGCAAAGCCCACCACCTGGGCGTGTTTGATGGCTTTGGAGACGAGGTAGGCCGCGCCACCCACGGCCATGAGGTATGCCGACTTGTGCTTCTTGATGGCTTCGATGGCGACCGGGCCGCGCTCGGCCTTGCCGATCATGGCGATCAAACCGGTGTTGGCCAGCATCATTTCGGTGAAGCCGTCCATGCGGGTGGCAGTGGTTGGGCCTGCGGGGCCCACGGCCTCGTCGCCCACGGGGTCCACGGGGCCGACGTAATAGATGACGCGGTTTTTGAAGTCGACAGGCAATGGCTCGCCCTTGGCCAGCATGTCCTGGATGCGTTTGTGCGCAGCGTCGCGGCCCGTCAGCATCTTGCCGTTGAGCAGCAAGGTCTGGCCGGGTTTCCAGGCTGCCACTTGTTCGGGCGTCAGGGTGTTCAGGTCCACGCGCTGGCTCTTTTCGGTGTCGGCCGTCCAGCCCACATTGGGCCACAGGTCGAGCGAGGGGGCTTCGAGGTAAGAGGGGCCGGAGCCGTCGAGCACAAAGTGCGCGTGGCGCGTGGCCGCGCAGTTGGGGATCATGGCCACGGGCTTGCTGGCCGCGTGCGTGGGGTACATCTTGATCTTGATGTCGAGCACGGTGGTCAGACCGCCCAGGCCTTGCGCGCCAATGCCCAAGGCGTTGACCTTGTGGTACAGCTCCAGGCGCATTTCTTCGACTGGGTCGAGCTTTTCGCCCTTGCTGGATTTTTCGAGCAGCTGGTACATGTCCAGGTCGTCCATCAGGCTTTCCTTGGCCATGAGCACGGCTTTTTCGGCCGTGCCGCCAATGCCGATGCCCAGCATGCCGGGCGGGCACCAGCCAGCGCCCATGGTGGGCACGGTTTTGAGCACCCAGTCGACGATGCTGTCACCGGGGTTGAGCATGATCATCTTGGACTTGTTTTCGCTGCCGCCGCCTTTGGCCGCCACGGTCACATGCACATGGTGGCCGGGCACGATCTTGGTGAAGATCACGGCAGGGGTGTTGTCCTTGGTGTTCTTGCGGTTGAAGTGCGGGTCAGACACGACCGAGGCGCGCAGCATGTTGTCGGGGTGGTTGTAGCCCCGGCGCACGCCTTCGTTGACGGCGTCTTCCAGGCTGCCGGTGAAGCCGTCGAATTTCACGTCCATGCCCACTTCAAGGAACACGTTCACGATGCCGGTGTCCTGGCAAATCGGGCGGTGGCCCAAAGCGCTCATCTTGCTGTTGGTCAGAATCTGCGCAATGGCGTCCTTGGCCGCAGGGCTTTGCTCGCGCTCGTAAGCGCTGGCCAGGTGCGAGATGAAATCAGCCGGGTGGTAGTAGCTGATGTACTGCAGCGCAGCGGCAACGGATTCAATCAGGTCGTCTTGTTTGATCAGGGTGGTCATGGTGTGTGATCCAGTGGAGAGTCAAAATAAAAAAGGCTCAGTGGGCTTTGTCGTGGTGGGACATCAACCGGTCGGCATAAGCAATGGCGATCGCGCTCAGGAGAAACGCGATGTGGATGATGGTTTGCCACATCAACACTTTTTCGTCGTAGTTGGCCGCGTTGATGAAGGTCTTGAGCAGGTGGATGGAGCTGATGCCGATGATGGCCGTGCCCAGCTTGACCTTGAGCACCGAGGCGTTCACATGGTCCAGCCACTCGGGCTGGTCGGGGTGGCCTTCCAGGTTCAGGCGCGAGACAAAGGTTTCGTAGCCGCCCACGATGACCATGATCAGCAAGTTGGAGATCATGACCACGTCGATCAGGCCCAGCACCACCAGCATGATCACGGTCTCATTGAGGCTGGTGATGGCCGCATCGGTCTTGTAGCCAATGCTGCTGATCAGCAATTGCAGTGCGTGCTGGTTGCCAAAAGCGGCTTCGAGCAAGTGCACCAGCTCCACCCAGAAATGGAACACATACACCGCCTGCGCTGCGATCAGACCCAGATACAGCGGCAATTGCAGCCAGCGACTGGCAAAGATGAAGTTGTTGAGGGGGCTGGTGGCGCGTTTGACGCCCGAAGATGGTTTGGACATGGTTTTCCTGAAACTTTCCTGAAGCCAGTGGCTTCTGGCAGACCCGAATTTTAGGCGGTAGAACCGCAATTTCACCCCCAAGGCGTGCAAGTCTGATGTCAGTCAGTGCTTTGTAAGAGCGAAAGCAGACATTTGCACCAGTTTTGAAAACGCCATGTCATTGAGGAGACAAATCTGATGAGTTCCACCATTTACCAACCGAGCGCAGACTTCGTTAAAAACGCCAACGTCTCGGGCATGGCCGCTTACGAAGCCCTGTGCAAAGAAGCCGAAACCGACTACCAAGGCTACTGGGGCCGTCTGGCCAAAGAGCTGATCACCTGGAAGACGCCTTTCACCAAGGTGCTCGACGAGTCCAATGCCCCTTTCTTCAAGTGGTTTGAAGACGGCACTCTGAACGTGTCTTACAACTGCCTGGACCGCAACGTCGAAAAAGGCTTGGGCGACAAGACCGCCATCATCTTCGAAGCCGACGGCGGCGAAGTGACCAAGGTCACCTACAGCCAGCTGCTGGCCAAGACCTGCCAATACGCCAATGCCTTGAAGAGCTTGGGCATCAAAAAAGGTGACCGCGTCGTCATCTACATCTCCATGTCCATCGAAGGCGTGGCCGCCATGCAGGCCTGCGCCCGCATTGGCGCGACCCACTCGGTGGTGTTCGGTGGCTTCTCGGCTCAATCGCTGCGTGACCGCATCGAAGACACCGGCGCAGTCGCCGTCATCACCGCCGACAACCAAGTACGCGGTGGCAAGCTGCTGCCTTTGAAGTCCATCGTGGACGAAGCCATCGCCTTGGGCGGTTGCGATGCCATCAAGAACGTGCTGGTCGTCAAGCGCTCGGGCGCTGACATCGCCATGACCGCAGGCCGCGACCTGTGGATGGCCGATGTGGCGGACAAGCAAGCCACTACCTGCGAGCCAGAGTGGGTGAGCGCTGAACACCCCTTGTTCTTGCTCTACACCTCGGGCTCCACCGGCAAGCCAAAAGGCGTGCAACACAGCACCGGCGGTTACCTGCTGCACGCCGCTTTGACCACCAAGTGGACCTTCGACTTGAAGGCCGACGACGTCTTCTGGTGCACGGCCGACATCGGCTGGGTCACAGGCCACACCTACATCACCTACGGCCCCTTGGCTCTGGGCGGCACTGAAATCGTGTTCGAAGGCGTGCCCACTTACCCCGACGCTGGCCGCTTCTGGAAGATGATCCAGGACCACAAAGTCTCGATCTTCTACACCGCGCCCACCGCCATCCGCTCGCTCATCAAGGCTGCGGAAGCCAACGATGCTGTGCACCCCAAGAGCTACAACCTGTCCAGCCTGCGCCTCTTGGGCTCGGTTGGCGAGCCAATCAACCCCGCCGCATGGGAATGGTACTACGAGCACGTGGGCGGCAGCCGCTGCCCCATCGTGGACACTTTCTGGCAAACCGAAACCGGTGGCCACATGATCACCCCGTTGCCCGGTGTGACCCCCATGGTGCCCGGTTCCTGCACACTGCCTTTCCCCGGCATTCAGGCTGCCATCGTGAGCGAAACCGGCGAAGACATGCCCAATGGCCAAGGTGGTATTTTGGTCGTCAAGAAGCCTTGGCCTTCCATGATCCGCAACATCTGGGGCGACCCCGAGCGCTTCAAGAAGAGCTACTACCCTGAAGACTTCAAGGGCAAGTACTACCTGGCTGGCGACGGCGCGATCCGCGACGAAAAGACCGGCTACTTCACCATCACCGGCCGCATCGACGACGTGCTGAACGTGTCGGGTCACCGCATGGGCACGATGGAAATCGAATCGGCTCTGGTCAGCTGCACCGAGCTGGTGGCCGAAGCCGCCGTGGTGGGCCGCCCTGACGACACCACGGGTGAAGCGATTTGCGCCTTCGTGGTGCTCAAGCGTTCGTTGCCCAACACCGACGAAGGCAAGGCCATCGCCAAGCAATTGCGCGACCACATCGCCAAAGAGATCGGCCCGATTGCCAAGCCCAAAGACATCCGCTTTGGCGAGAACTTGCCCAAGACCCGTTCGGGCAAGATCATGCGTCGCCTGCTGCGCTCGCTGGCCAAAGGCGAAGAGATCACGCAAGACATCTCGACACTGGAGAACCCCGCGATCCTGGGCCAGCTGGGTCAGGCTTACTGATCTGCGCGGGCGCATGCCCGCCGCCCACCAAAAACGGCAGCCTCGGCTGCCGTTTTTGTTGCTGGCGCGATCCTGATGATGGGTCTGGGCTTTCTCTGGCGTCCACAGATTGCATCTTCAACAGATGAATCCATTTGTAAAAAGTAAGAAAAACATCTCTTGAGTTGGAATATTGGGTCATAAAAAATTCATTTACATGTTTAAATGATGACTTGCTACATACCTTGTCGATGAGACTTGGTCCTCTTTTTATGAACTTCCAAGCTATGACTGTTTTGACTGTCCTGATCGGGATTTTTTTGGTGTTGTGGATCGTTTTGCAGCATTTTCAGCTGCTGTCCAGCAGACGGGAATTATTTGCCGAGCAATCGCGTATTCGGGATCTTGCCCGCTTGCAATCCGAGCTGCGTGACAGAGTCAACCTTCATGAAGAAGACGCGCGCCAACTCAATGATCAACATGCTGTGGCACTTCAGAGTTTGGATACGGCCAATCGCAGCATGACAGAGCTGCAGTCTCAACTGCTTGCGTCTCAAGGCCAAGTTCGTCATTTGGAGCAAGCGCTCGCAGGGGCCCAAAACGCGCATGCACAGTCTCAAAATCAATGCAATGCCTTGAAACTGGAACATCACCAGGTTTTGAAAGACAAGGAAGCAGAACACCTTCAGCAGCATCAGGCGCAACTCGATTTGACTGAGCAAAAAGTCAATCAAATGACCCAGCACACAGCTGCGCTGACCACTGATTTGAAGGGCGTGCAAGCGGCTCTGCAAACTTCTCGCAGCGAGCATGCGCAAGCTGTTCAGCTGGTGCAAGAGCTTCGTCGCAAAGTCGAGCAACTGGAAGCGCTTCATCTTGAAACCGATCAGCGACTGAAGCAACAACTGGTTTTGACTGAGCGAAGTGACATGAATGCTCAAAAGTCAGCCCAGGAGTTGGCCAATTCTCACGTGAGGTCGTCGCAATTGCAGGCGGAGACCCAGCAACTCCAGCAAGCCAACCGTCAATTGCAAGAGTCTTGGCAGCAAGAAAAAAGCACTTGGGTGCGGTCACTGGAGCAGCAGCAGTCTGTGCATCAAGCTCAATTGCAAGAGCTTGGACAGTCGCACCAAAATTCATTGGCTCAGGCTTTGTCTGGTGCAGCCAATGAGCTGCAAACGTTGGAAAAAGCCTTGATCGAAAAAATGCAAGGCATGGCCCAGACGCACGCACAAGAACATGCCCGCACACAAAACGAATTGACCAATCTGCAACAGCAATTCCAGGAGCTTGGTCAAAGTCGTGCTGCGCTGGAGGTGTAATTGCATGCTTCACACCATCAGAAGCAGGCGGTTCAAGACAGGGTCATGGATTTTGAAAAACGTTGGAGCCAACTGTCCCACGAACAGCAACAAGCCCACGAAATGCTCATGAACCTGAAGTCGTTGGTGGCGGCGTCCTGATCAGGGCTCAGTCGCCCAACACGACACCTTCGCGGCGCGGGTCAGCGCCGCCAAACCAGCCCGTGGGTGTGCGCTCGATCGCTTGCAAGCCGCTGGTCATGTCCATCTCACGCACCACATGCCCACGGGCTTTGAGCGCATCGATGGTGCTGGCTGGAAAACCTTGGGCTTCGAGCAGGGTGGGGCCGTTGAGAGAGCCAAAGTTGGGCAGGCTGACCGCTTGCTGTGCGTTCAAGCCCCAATGCAGCGTGCCGGTGAGCAGCTTGGCCGTGTAGTGGATGATCAGCGCCCCGCCTGGACTGCCGCCGCTCATCAGCAATTGACCGGTGGTTTTGTCGAACACCAGCGTGGGCGACATGGACGAGCGGGGCCGCTTGCCGGGCTCGACCCGGTTGGCGATGGGACGACCTTGCGCATCGGCAGGCACAAAGCTGAAATCGGTCAACTGGTTGTTGAGCAAAAAGCCACCCGGGCGGGATGGGTCGGTCGTGACCATGCGCCGCGCACCAAACGCGGCTTCAATGGTCGTGGTCATGGCCACGGCGCGGCCTTTGGCGTCGACCACGCTGATGTGGCTGGTGCCGTATTCGGTTTGCATGGGCATGGGCGCCCAGCTGGTTTGGACACCACCGGGCAGCCCTGGTGTGGCCACTTTCATGGACTGCGTGCCGATGAGTCGGCTGCGTTCACGCAAGTAGGCCGGGGCCAGCAGGCTGCGCCAATCACCGCCAGGCGCACTCACAAAGTCGGGGTCTGCCACGTACTGCGCACGGTCGGCAAAAGCCAGGCGCGAGGCTTCGGTGTAGCGGTGCAAAAAGTCGGCGGAGGGCAGGCCATTTGAAAATGCTGCGCCTTGAGCCGAGGTATGGTCCAGTATGCCCAGAATTTGCCCGATGGCGATTTGACCCGAGGACGGTGGTGGAAAGCCGCAGATGCGGTACAGGCGTGCTTGGGCCATGTGGTCAAAGCACAGGGCTTCACGTTCACGGGCTTGGTAGTCGCGCAAGTCTTGCAAAGTCAATGTGCCCGGCCGAGGTGCTTGGGCGCTGCGGGCCACGATGGCCTGGGCCACCGGTCCTTCGTGCAGGGCGCGACTGCCTTCGGCGGCGATGCGGCGCAGTACATGGGCATATTCCGGGTTGCGCAGCACATGGCCTACGGGCCAGGCTTGGCCCTCGGTGTTGTAAAAGAAGCGCTCGGCCAGTGGGTCTTTTTTCAAATGCGGATCGGTTTGCAGCAGCGTGTGCAGGCGCGGGCTGACCTTGAAGCCCTGCTCGGCCAGTGTAATGGCGGGCTCGAACAGCTGTGCCCAGGGCAGCTGACCGTGTTGCCGGTGGGCCGCTTCCAACATGCGCACCGCACCAGGCACGCCCACCGATCGCCCGCTGAGCACGGCCTCGTCAAAAGGCAACGGCTTGCCGTCCGTGCCCATGAACATGTCGCCCGTGGCAGCTGCTGGGGCGGTCTCGCGCCCGTCATGCGCTGTGACTTTTTGCCCATCAAAGTGCAGTAAAAAAGCGCCACCGGCAATGCCGCTGGACTGCGGCTCTACCAGACCCAGCACCATCTGCACCGCAATGGCTGCATCCAGCGCCGAGCCACCCGCCCGCAGAATCTGCAGCCCTGCATCGGTGGCCAGCGGGTTGGCTGCCGCCACCGCCTGCTGGGCATAAGCCCATCCCGGCTTGTCGGTCATGCCGCTGGCGGCTTCGGGTTGCTCGGGCACGCTGTAGCGCCAGCTGGTGCTGGGTGTTGGCGATGCGCAAGCGCCAAGCAGCGCTAAAGTGATCAAGCTCAGTGGCAGGGTTTTACTCATGAGGCCTCCGTTTCACTGCATGCTAGCCCCAAAACGACAACAGGCCCCGAAGGGCCTGTCGCGCAGGGAGGCGAAGCCTCAACTTATTTCGGTGCCAAGCGGATCGCGCCGTCCAGGCGGATGACTTCGCCGTTGAGCATGTCGTTTTCAATGATGTGCTTGGCCAGCTTGGCGTAGTCCTGGGGGGTGCCCAGGCGGCTAGGGAAGGGCACGCCCGCGGCCAGGGCGTCTTGCACCTCTTGGGGCATGCCAAACAGCATGGGGGTGCCGAAGATGCCGGGGGCGATCGTCATGTTGCGGATGCCGTTGCGGGCCAGATCGCGGGCGATGGGCAGCGTCATGCCGACCACGCCGCCTTTGGACGCGGCGTAAGCGGCCTGGCCGATCTGGCCGTCGTAGGCGGCCACGCTGGCGGTGCTGATCAGCACGCCGCGCTCGCCGGTGGCTTCGGGCTCGTTTTTGCACATGGCTTCCGATGCCAGGCGGATCATGTTGAAGGTGCCCACCAGGTTGACCATGATGGTCTTGGTGTAGACGGCCAGGCTGTGCGCGCCGTTTTTGCCCACGGTTTTTTCGGCGGGGGCAATGCCTGCGCAGTTGACCAGGCCCATGAGCTTGCCCATGGACACGGCCTTGGCCACAACAGCTTGGCCGTCGGCTTCGTTGCTCACATCGCATTTGACGAAGGCGCCGCCGAGTTCTTTGGCGACCGCTTCGCCTTTTTCGGCTTGCATGTCGGCGATCACCACTTTGCCGCCGTTGGCCGCCAGCATGCGCGCGGTGCCTTCACCCAGGCCCGATGCGCCGCCGGTGACGATGAAAACCTTGCCTTGAATGTCCATGTCTCACTCCTGTTTCAGTTGACGTTACGTAAACGTCAATTATGCACATTCGCGGCCTGTTCGGGTAGTCCACGCGTGCGGATGTAACGGTTTTCAAGTACGGCGCCTACGTCAAAAAGTGGATTGGCTGGCTTGCTGCCGCTGCTTAGCATGGCTTGTCCGTCAGACCCATCGGTCTGGCGTAGCGCAATGAAGACCCCACAGGAGGCATGCATGGTTTCAAGCTTGGCGTTGGGCCCAGACCGTTTGGTCGAGACCGATGAAAACTGGCGCAGGGCGGCTGATTTGTTGTCAACCGCCGGCATCACGGTGGGGGGGAGTCAGCCTTGGGATATGCAAGTACACCACCCGGCGACCTTTGACCGCATCCTGACCCGTGGCAGTTTGGGTTTGGGTGAGAGTTACATGGACGGCTGGTGGGATTGCGAGGCGGTGGATGAATTCATCGCCAGGATCTTGCGGGCACGGCTGGACCAGCAGGTCGGCCGTGCAGGCTGGATTTGGGCATCGCTGAAAGCGCGTTTGACCAATTTGCAGTCCGAGCAGCGGGCCTGGCAGGTGGGCGAAGTCCATTACGACCTGGGCAATGATCTGTACGAGGCCATGCTCGACCCGTCCATGGCCTACAGCTGTGGCTATTGGGCGCAAGCCAGCGATTTGCAGGGGGCGCAGCAAGCCAAGCTGGACCTGATATGTCAGAAGTTGCAATTGCGCCCCGGCATGAGTTTGCTGGACATTGGTTGCGGCTGGGGCAGCCTGATGCTGTTTGCGGCTCAGCATTACGGCGTGCAATGCGTGGGGCTGACCATTTCCAAAGAGCAGGCCCGTTTGGGGGCGCACAAAGCGGGCACTTTGCCTGTTCGCTTTGAGCTGGCCGATTACCGGCAGTTCAATCTGCAGGGGGCTCAACGCTTTGACCGTGTCGCTTCGGTCGGCATGTTCGAGCATGTGGGGCACAAGAACTACCGCAGTTACTTCGACATGGCCAGGCGCTGTTTGCGTGATGATGGTTTGTTTTTGCTGCACACGATTGGCAAAAACCATGCGGGCTCAGCGATCGACCCGTGGATTGAGCGTTACATCTTTCCCAACGGGGTGTTGCCCTCGGCTTCAGAGATCGGGTTTTACAGCGAGCACGATTTCGTCATGGAGGACTGGCACAACTTCGGTGTGGACTATGACAAGACCCTGATGGCATGGCACCAACGTTTTGAAGCGGCCTGGCCCGACTTGCGGGCCAAGTACGGCGAGCGCTTTTACCGCATGTGGCGCTATTACCTGCTGTGCTGCGCGGGCACCTTCCGGTCACGCGACAACCAGCTTTGGCAGGTGGTCTTTTCGCCAAAGGGGCAGGCGGGCGGCTATCGCCGACCACTGGCTTGAGCGCAGAAGGCGCCTTACTCGTTGGCGTTCATCTTGTGCACAAACATGCGCAGGAAGAAGGCGGCCATGAGCAGCATGAACACGATCACGCCCACACTCATCAGGCCATAGTCGGTAGAGAACAAGTCGAGCAGCATTTTCATTTCAGGTCCTTGAATGGGGCGACGTCTTCACTGTGCGCCGATCTGTCAGACTTGGGCTGATCTGTGTCAAGCGCCGCGCGACAATTCCTGCGGCCTCTGATCTTTGTCAAACTTATCTCGCTGATCTGACATGCCTTCTTCCCGAATTTTTCTGATCCTGGGCGCCTTGAGCGCCGCACTGAGCGTGGTATTCAGTGCTGCCTTCGCCCATCTGCCCGCATTTGCCAATGGCATCCCGGCCATGGTGCAAACCGCTTTGAGCCAGCAGCAGTTCCATGCCTTGGGCCTGATCTTGGTGGGGCTGGCCTTGGGCGGGCGTGGCCCGTCGCGCTGGTGGCTGGCCTCGGGCTGGCTCATGGCGCTGGGCATGGCCTTGTTCAGCTTCAACATTTACGCCCGCGCTTTGCTGGGGTTTGATGCTTGGCGTGCCCTGGTGCCCTGGGGCGGTAGCGCCTGGATCGCGGCCTGGCTGCTCCTGGCCGTGGGGGCATTCCGTCCTGGCTATGACACCCATTGAAACTTCCAATGGCTTTGACCTGCCAGTCGGGGTGGATTCGATTTATGATTCAACCCAATGAGTTTTCTCATTCGATAGTTTTTTTCAACCAACCAAAGGAAACACCATGTCCCTGATCAACACACAAGTTCAGCCATTCAAAACCCAAGCCTTCCACAATGGCAAGTTCATCGAAGTGACCGAGCAAAGCCTCAAGGGCAAGTGGAACGTGTTCATCTTCATGCCTGCGGCTTTCACCTTCAACTGCCCTACAGAAATCGAAGACGCGGCTGACAACTACGCAGCTTTCCAGAAAGCCGGCGCCGAGGTGTACATCATCACCACCGACACCCACTTCTCGCACAAAGTGTGGCACGAGACTTCGCCTGCTGTGGGCAAAGCCAAGTTCCCATTGGTCGGCGACCCAACACACGCTCTGACACGCGCTTTTGGCGTGCACATCGAAGAAGAAGGCCTGGCACTGCGCGGCACCTTCATCATCAACCCCGAGTTGACGATCAAGACCGTGGAAATCCACTCCAACGAAATCGCCCGTGACGTGTCCGAGACCCTGCGCAAGCTGACCGCTGCCCAGTACACCGCCGCCAACCCCGGCCAAGTGTGCCCCGCCAAGTGGAAAGAAGGCGCCAAGACTTTGGCTCCTTCCATCGACCTGGTCGGCAAGATCTAAATCTTGACTCCAAGCCCTGTTCTTCAGGGCTCTCAACACCCTGCAGCGCAGGGCGTTGAGCACAGCGCAACAAGGCCACCCGCCCGGTGTGCGCTGTCCTCAACGATTCCCCCAAACCCTTTTTTCCGAGGCCCCGCCATAAGCGGGACCCTGGATGTGTGCAGCCCGAAACAGGAGAAAACCATGCTCGACGACACCCTCAAAGCCCAATTGCAACAATACCTTGGCTTGCTGCGCCAGCCGATCCGCCTGATCGCCTCGCTGGACGACAGCGAAACCGGCACCGACATGAAGAGCCTGCTGGAAACCATCGTCGGTTTGTCGGACAAGGTCACGCTGGACACCTCGGGCAACGATGCGCGCAAGCCGTCTTTTGTGGTGGCGCGCGAGGGCCAAACCGAAGGCGTGCGCTTTGCAGGCCTGCCGCTCGGCCACGAGTTCACCTCGCTGGTGCTGGCCTTGCTGTGGACCGGCGGCCACCCGCCCAAGGTCGAGCCAGAAGTCATCGACAGCATCAAGGCCCTGGATGGCGACTTCAGCTTCGAGGTCTACATGTCCCTGAGCTGCCACAACTGCCCGGACGTGGTGCAGGCCCTGTCGCTCATGGCCATCTTCAACCCCAAGGTCAAGACCGTGGTGATCGAAGGCGGTGCCTTCCAGAAAGAAGTCGAAGAGCGTCAGATCATGGCGGTGCCCATGGTGTTCTTGAACGGTCAGGTGTTCGGCTCGGGCCGCATGAGCGTCGAAGAAATCGTGGCCAAGCTCGACACGGGCGCAGCGAAGCGCGAAGCAGCCAAGTTGGACGCCAAAGACCCCTATGAAGTGCTGATCGTGGGCGGTGGCCCCGCAGGTGCGGCAGCTGCTGTGTACGCGGCCCGTAAAGGCATCCGCGTGGGCGTGGCCGCCGAGCGTTTTGGCGGCCAGACCAACGACACCATGGCGATCGAAAACTACATCTCGGTGCTGGAGACCGACGGCCCCAAGTTCTCGGCTGCTCTGGAGGCGCAGGTGCGCCACTACGGCGTGGACATCATGAACCTGCAACGGGCCGACAAACTGACGCCCGCAGGGGCCGATGGCTTGGTGCACATCCAGATGGAAAACGGCGCCACCCTGAAGGCCAAGACCGTGATCCTGTCCACCGGTGCTCGCTGGCGCAATGTGAACGTGCCCGGCGAAGCCGAGTACAAAAACAAGGGCGTGGCCTACTGCCCGCATTGCGATGGCCCGCTGTTCAAGGGCAAGCGCACAGCGGTGATCGGTGGCGGCAACTCCGGCATCGAAGCGGCGATTGACCTGGCCGGCATCGTCGAACACGTCACCGTGATCGAATTTGCCGAGCAGCTCAAGGCCGATGCGGTGCTGGTGAACAAGCTGCACAGCCTGCCCAACGTGACGGTGCACACCAACGCCCAGACGACCGAGATCACCGGCGACGGCAGCAAGGTCAACGGCATCCGTTACAAGGACCGCGCCACCGGCACCGAGCACCATGTCGAATTGGCGGGCGTGTTCGTGCAAATCGGCTTGGTGCCCAACACCGAGTTCCTGAAGGGCACGGTCGAGCTGAGCAAATTTGGCGAGATCGTGGTGGACGCCAAGGGCCACACCAATGTGCCCGGCGTGTTCGCCGCAGGCGACTGCACCACGGTGCCGTACAAGCAGATCGTGATCGCCGCAGGCGAAGGTGCCAAGGCCGCTTTGAGCGCTTTTGACCACCTGATCCGTTCCTGATTCTCAGGTGCGCTTAACGAAAACCGGGCTGCTTGCAGTCCGGTTTTTTGTTTTCAGCGCCTCACTTGGTCAAGATCAACTTGCCTTGCCGGGTGATCTGGAGTTTGTAGGTTTCGCCCTGGTGCGCGATCAGCACCTGGTGGGCCGCCTCGAACAAGGTCTGGCTGTCAATGGTGCGCACGGCTTGTGCCACTTGTGGCCTCTTGCCGGGTGCGCTCAGTTCGGGGGCTTGGCCCTGAGGCTTGTTCGCTGGGGTCATGACCGGCCTGACCAGTGAAGGTGTGCGGGGGTGATGTCTTGCGGGGTTCGGCAGCCGCACAGGGTCATGGCCATTTCGAGTTCGTCTCGCAAAAGCCGCAGCACTTGGGCCGCGCCACGCGCACCCGCGTGGGCCAGTCCATAAAGGCAGGGGCGCCCCACCAGCACCGCATCCGCCCCCAGCGCTAGGGCTTTGAACACATCGGTGCCTCGGCGTATGCCGCCGTCCACCAAAACTGCCGCATCGCCTTGCACCGCATCCACCACGGGGGGCAGCAGCCGGGCGCTGGCGGGCTGGGTGTCGAGGGTGCGGCCGCCATGGTTGCTGACGATCAGACCACTCAGGTTCAGGCGCACGGCTTGGGCTGCGTCCAGCGGGTGGGTGATGCCCTTGAGCAGCACGGGCAGCCGGGTCCAGCTCTGCAGCCGCGCCACATCGTCCCAGGTGGGGGCGGCGTTGGCGTGTCCTGCGCACAAGCCAGCGCTTTTGGTGGGCGGCTGGGCTTGCCAATGCACTGGGCGGGCGTGTTCAGGCAGCGGCAGGCCGGGGCCCAGGCGCCGCTCTCGGTCACGCACGCCTTGCACAGGCGCATCCACAGTGAGCACCAAGGCCTCGTAGCCTGCGTCCTCAATCTGTGCCATCAAGGCGCGCAGCGGCCCGTGGTCGGCCTGCCAGTAGAGCTGGAACCACAGCGGGCCGCGCTCGGCTTCGCCCTGCACCAAATCGGCCACGGTCTGCAAAGAGGTGCTGGTCTGGTGCGACAACACCATGCCGCAGCCTTGCGCAGCCGCGGCCAGCGCCATGCCTGCCTCGCCATCGGCGTGGGCCCAGCGCTGGTGGGCCATGGGCGCCACCAGCATGGGGGTGGGCCAAGGGCGCCCCAGCAATTCAATGCGGGTGTGCCCGCCCTTCAAGTCTTGCAGCACGCGAGGCGCCAGGCCCATGTCTTGCCAGGCCCGGGTGTTGTTCTGGAGCGTGATTTCGTCAGCCGCGCCGCCCGAAAAGTACGCCCAAGCCGCCTCATCCAGCGCAGCGTGGGCGAGTTTTTCATGGTCGTACAGGTTGATCGGTGTGTCGTTCATGCGGGCGACGCTCAGGTGTCTGCCCATTGGCGCAGCAGGTTGTGGTACACGCCCGTCAAGGCGGTGGTCTCTTTGGTTTCGCCCAGTTGCGCACGCAGCTTGAGCAGGTTCATGTCCAGGTCGAACAGGATGCGGCGCTGCTCCTCGCTGCGCACCATGCTCTCGATCCAGAAAAAGCTGGCCAGCCGTGCGCCCCGTGTGACGGGCGTGACCTCGTGCACCCGCGTGCCGGGGTAAAGGATGGCGTCGCCCGCTGCCAGCTTGAAGCGGCGTTCACCGCAGTGGTCTTGTATGCACAGCTCGCCCCCGTCGTAATCCTGCGGATCGCTCAGAAAGACCGTGCACGACAGGTCAGAGCGCATCCATTCCGGCGTGCCCTGCGCGGTTTGTGAGCGCAGCACTGCGCCGTCGATGTGTGGCCCGTAATGGCTGTGTGCGGTGTCGTAGCGGTTGAAGAGAGGGTGAAAAATCCGCCTGGGCAGCGCAGCTGAGAGCAACAGGGGCTCGCGCTGCACCGCCGCCAGCACCAGGCCTTGCAAGCGGCGGCAGCTGTCGCTGTCTTGGGCCAGCTGCAGGTTGTGCTTTTGCACAAGTGCTTGGGCGCCCGCACTGCTGCGCCCGTCGATCCAGGGGGCATCGTCGCCCAGCCCGGCGCGTGCGCTGTGCACTTCATCGGGGCTGAGCAGCTGGGGCAGGTGAAGGATCATGGGGCGCGCCTGCCTCAGAACCGTGTTTTGAGCGACAGCTGCACGGTGCGCGGCGCGCCCGGGCCGTAGAAGCCCCGGTACAAGGTGTCGGCATACAGTTTGTTCGTCAGGTTGTTGACGTTGAGCTTGAGCGCGGTGGCGTCGCTGAAGCTGTACTCGGCCATGGCGTCCAAGGTGGTGAAGGCGGGGGCCACCACATGGCGGTTGCCTTCGGGCGATTGTTCGCCCCGGTGGTTGATGCCCCCGGCCACGCGCCACTGGCTGCTGAGCAAGTAGCTGGTCCAGAGGCTGGCGCTGTGCTTGGGCGTCAGGGCCGGGCGGTCGCCCAGGCGCTGGGCGTTGCCTGTGGTGATGGTGCTCTCATCAATGCTGGCGCTCGGAATCCAGGTCTGGTTGTAGAACACTTCCCATTTCGGCGTGATGCGCCCGGCCAGGTTGAATTCCATGCCGCTGGCATGGCGCTTGCCCGACAAGAGCATTTGCGCGGCAGCGGCATCCGGGTCTGTGTTGCGCTCGTTGTATTTTTCCGAGTGGAACAGGGCCACGCCCAGCGAGGCTTTCTTGTTGAAGATTTCCCACTTGCCGCCCAACTCGAAGTTGCGGCTTTTTTCGGGTGGCGTGTTGGCCAGTTTGGCGTTGGCACTGCCCTCGCCAAAGCTGCCCAAGGCAAACTGGTAGGTGTCGCCCGAGGTGTTGTACGAGGTGCCCGCGCTGGCGTAATAACTGCTCAATTCGTCAGGTTGGAAGATCAGTCCCGTGCGCGGGCTCCAGAGGTTTTCGCTCATGGCAAAGCTGTTGCCGCTGGGGTCGCGGTAGTCGCCCGTGAAGTGGTCAAAGCGCAAACCCGCCACCCATTTCAGGTGCGGCAGCAGTTCGACCGTGTCTTGTGCATAGACACCCAGGCCTTGGGCCTTGAAGGTGTTCATGGGGGCGCTGCCCCGCGTATCGGCGCGCCAGGCACCGTCGTCGGGGGTGCCCACGGTGGTGTTCAGGCCCGATGCTGCTCCTGCAAAGCTTTGGTTGCGCTGGGCGTTTTCGCGGTATGCGTCCACGCCGGTGATCAGCTGGTGCGTGTGGCCCCAGGCTTGCAGCTTGCCCGAGTAGTCGCTTTGCACTTGGGTCAAGTCGCTCACGCCCACGCGGCCTTTGGGGGTGCGCTTGAGCGCGGTACTGGCGCTGATCTCGGCCAAGCGGGTGATCGGGTTGACAAAAGCGATGGCGCTGGCCCACAGGTCGCGTTCGTAGTGCCCTTGGCGCAGCTGTGTTTTGATTTGGCTGTCGGCGTCAAAGCGGTGCACATGGCTGAAGGTGCCGTAGGTGCTTTCAGTGCGCAGGTGGTCGCTGGCCAGCCCGTAGTAGTTTTGGGCGGCCAAGGTCGGCACGATGACGCCGCTCTGGATGAACCAAGGGTGGTTGTAGAGCGGGCGACCCTGGGTTTCCAAGTGGTACAGGCCGACGCTGAATTCGTCGCGGTGGCCGATGCCCCAGCGAAAAGTCGGCGCAATGCCTCGCTTGTCCACTTTGGCGCCCCAGTTGTCGGCTTGGTGCGTCATGGCGTTCAGGCGGAACGCGGCGTCTTCGCCGGTCACCCAGTTGAAGTCGCCCGTCAGGCGGTGCTGCTGGCCGCTGCCCACCGTGAGGTTGAGTTCGTGCTCCTCGAGCAGTTGGGGCGCCTTGTTGACCTGGTTGACCACGCCGCCCGTGGAGCCTTTGCCAAACAACATCGAGGCCGAGCCTTTGAGCACCTCGACCCGGTCCTGGTTGAAGGTGTCGCGCTCGATGAGCGGGGCGTCGCGCAGGCCGTCCACATAAATGTCGCCCGCCTGGCCCAGCGAAAAGCCGCGCAGTCGCACATCTTCTTCGCCCGTTTCTCCGGCCTGAAAAGTCACCCCCGCCGTGGTCTTGAGCACTTCGCGGAAGTCGTCCAGGTTGCGGTCTTGCATCAGCCGTTCGGTCATCACCGTCACGGTTTGCGGGATGTCGCGCAGCGCCTGGCGGCCTTTGCCAATTTCGGTGTCGCGCACACGCAGCACGCTCTTGGCGTCTTCGATGCGCGAGTCCTTGATGACCACGGTGCCCATCTCGCGGTCGGATTGGGCCTGCGCGACGGGGCTGACAGCGCCGGCCAGCATCAGCGCGGCCAGGGGCAACAAGGGCGTTTTTGTAGAGGTGGTGTGCATGGTGAAGTCCAATCCAAGGCGGTCGAAAACATCGGTTTTCGGGAAAACAGGCAATGGCTGGCTATCACCCCCGGCTGGTCCGGGGTGAATGGCTGGCTGAAGAAGGGGAGACGGTCAGGCGATAAGGCGCCGACCTGGGGGCTTACTTGAAGCCCACGCGGTCGAGCATTTGCTGGACCTTGATCTGGTTCATGCCGACGGCGCTGATCGGGATCAGCTCGCTTTTGAAGCTGCCGCCGGTCATGGCTTTCAAGGCCGGGTTGTCAAAGCTCACCCCTTTGGCGACAGGCCACTCGTTGTTGCCGTTGGCAAAGTGGTTTTGGGCGCTGGGGCTGGCCAGGTATTCCAGGAACTTGATCGCGTTGTCCGGGTTTTTGGCATAACGGGCCACGGCGCCACCGGCCACATTGACGTGCGTGCCCCAACTCGACTGGTTCGGAAAGACCACACCGATGCGTTCGGTCACGGCTTTGTCGGCCGGATTGGTCGAACGCATCATGCGCGCCAGGTAGTAAGTGTTGGTCACGGCCACACTGCATTCACCTGCGGCCACGGCCTTGATCTGGTCGGTGTCGCCGCCTTTGGGGCTGCGGGCCATGTTGTCCACCAGGCCCTTGAGCCAGGCTTCGGTTTTTTGCGGGCCCAGGTGCTCGGTCATGGCACCGAACAGGCTCAGGTTGTAGGGGTGCGAGCCGGAGCGGATGCACAAGCTGCCTTTGAGTTTGGGGTCGGCCAGTTTTTCGTAGCTGTCCACATCGGACTTGCTGAGCTTGAGCTTGTCATAGACCACCACACGGGCCCGGGTGGACAGGCCAAACCAGGCAATGCCACCGTTGTCGGTGGCTTTGGCGTGCAGGTTGGCCGGAATGGCTGCTTCGAGGACTTTCGATGACACGGGCAGAAAAAGGCCATCGACCTCGGCGCGCCACAGGCGGGCGGCATCTACCAGCAAAATCACGTCTGCCGGGGAGGCCGAGCCCTCGGCCTTGAGACGGGCGAGAATACCGGCATCGTCGGCATCGACCCGGTTGATCTTGATGCCGGTGGCTTTGGTGAAGTCGCTGTACAGCGCTTCATCGGTCGGGTAGTGGCGAGCCGAATAGATGTTGACCACTTTGTCCTGGGCAAAAGCCATGGACGAGGCGATCAGCAAGGGCAGTGTGATGGCGGCAGGCAGGAGGCGCATGGTGGTGCTCTCGGGCTTTGTTTCGATGTGAAAATTCTAACTCAAATGCGAATCATTATCAATAACTTTTTAAAATCAGGGAAAAAGATGGACGGTCACAAGACCTCGCCGCAGTGGCTGGCCCGAGGTGGCATGGGCCTGTTGGCGGCTTTGCTCAGTGCTTGCACCAGCTTGCCACCGGTCGCGGTCAACACCGAAGTGAAGACCACCCCAACGCCCACACAGTCCTCGCCCACCGTCGAAGTGCCCTTGGTGCGCCGACCTGTGCATCTGGGTTTGGCTCTGGGCGGGGGCGCGGCGCGTGGCTTTGCCCACGTGGGCGTGATCCAGGTGCTGGAGGAGGCCGGGTTGAAGCCCAGCCACGTGGTGGGCACATCGGCCGGCTCACTGGTGGCCGCCTTGTATGCGAGTGGCAAGAGCGTGCCCGAGCTGCGCAAAGCCGCCGAAACCATGGAAGAGGCGGAGATCACCGACTGGATGGTGCCTTTGCTCAACCGGGGCGCCTTGCGGGGTGAGGCCTTGGCCAAATACGTGAACGCCCAGGTGGGCGGACGTAACCTGGAAAACATGAAGATTCCGCTGGGCATTGTGGCCACCGATTTGCGCAGCGGCGAGGCCATCACCTTCCGCCGGGGCAACACTGGCTCGGCAGTGCGTGCCTCCAGTGCTGTGCCGGCCGTGTTCCAGCCGGTGCGCATTGGCGACCGGGAGTACGTGGACGGCGGTCTGGTGGCCCCGGTGCCGGTGCATCAGGCCCGTGAGATGGGGGCCAATTTCGTGATCGCGGTGGACATCTCCAGCGACCCGGAGGGCAACCCCGCCGGTGACACTTTCCAGATTTTGTTGCAGACCTTCACCATCATGGGCAAAAGCATCAACACCTTGGCGCTCAAGGAGGCGGACATCGTGATCCGTCCGGCGCTGTCCGGTGTCAAAAGTGCCGACTTCAGCGCCCGCCGCCGCTCGATCGAAGCGGGACGGGTGGCCATGCTGGCGCAGCTGCCGCGCCTGAAAGAGCGCCTGGCGGCTTTTGAAGCCGGGCGCTGATCAGGCGGGCATAAAAAAAGGGCTGATCTTGCGATCAGCCCTGAAGGGATCCCTGTTTCCCAGATGAAATTCAAAAGGATCCGAGGAGACAACTTGCAAATTCAGGGGGCCGGTCCTTGCAAAACCAGCCGCCTGTGAAAAATCACTTCTTCTTGCCAGCTTTGGGGGCAGCAGCCGAAACGGCAACCAGATTGGATTCGGCCAGATCGGTGGCTTGCTTGACGGCTTTTTGCACGGATTCGAAAGCGGTGTTGGCGGCAGTCACGGCACCCTTCATCATGGCCACGGCTTGCTCGGAGCCAGCGGGGGCGTTTTGCGCAGCGCTGTCCACCAAAGAGGCGAACTGCTTTTGAGCGGCCGCAGCTTGGGCTTCGAAAGCCTTGGTGAATTCGCCACCGGTGCCGGAAGCGATGTCGTACAGGTGACGGCTGTAAGCAGCGGTCTTTTCAGCCAAAGGCTGGAACAGGTTGGCTTGCATGGCCAGCAGTTCTTGGGCGTCTTTCACGCTCAGAGCGGCTTGGGTGTTGTTGGCGGACTCGTCCAAAGCGGCTTTGGCGGCGGTCAGGTTCAGCTCGACCAGTTTTTCCACGCCTTCGAAGGCTTTGGCGGTCAAACCAAACAGGGTTTCCACATTGGCTTTGTGTGAGGCGACGATTTGTTCAGCGGTCATCATGAGAATCTCCAAAAAAGGTTTCAAAGGGACTGCGCCGAAACTGGCCGGGGCCGTACAACTTTGTTGCAGTGCAGCATGGTTTCAATTTTAGGGTTTCTCAGCTCGCTTGCAAGGGGTTTAGCCGCTTCGCGCAGCAGTTTAGAGAGCGTTTTCTAGAATCGAGCTTTCCGCCCTGGCTCCCTCGTACGCCTTCATGCACGCTTACTACGCCGATCACTTTGTTTTGCCCTTGCCTGAAGGCCACCGCTTTCCGATGCGCAAGTACAGCCGCCTGCGCGACCGGCTCACGCAGGAGCTGCCCGGTGTGCGGATGCGCGAAGCCCCTGCGGCCAGCGACGGCGAGCTGGCGCTGGTGCACACCCCGGCCTACATCCAGGGCGTGGCCACCGGCAGTCTTGATCCGGCCATTCAAAGAGAGATCGGTTTTCCGTGGAGCCCGGCCATGGCCGAGCGGGCCCGCCGCTCGGTGGGCGCCAGTGTGGCCGCCGCCCGCGATGCGCTGGTGCAAGGCGTGGCAGGCAACCTGGCTGGTGGCACCCACCACGCCTACGCCGACAAAGGCGGTGGCTTTTGTGTGTTCAACGACATCGCGGTCACGGCCCGCCTGATGCAAGCCGAAGCCTGGCGACAGCACCGCCAGCAGATGGAGGTGGCCGTCATCGATCTGGATGTGCACCAAGGCAACGGCACGGCGGCCATCTTTGCCCGGGATGCGAGCGTGTTCACCTTGTCGCTGCATGGCGAAAAGAACTTCCCTTTCCGCAAAGAGCCCAGTGATCTGGATGTGGGTCTGCCCGACGGCTGCACCGATGCGCCGTATCTGGAGGCGCTGCACCAGGCTTTGCAGACCCTGCAGGACCGGTTTGATCCGCACCTGGTGATTTACCTGGCCGGGGCCGACCCGCACGAGGGCGACCGCCTGGGCCGCCTCAAGCTCACGGCCGACGGCATGCAGGCGCGTGACCGGGTTGTGATGGATTGGGCCTGGCAGCGGCGCCTGCCGGTGGTGTTGTGCATGGGCGGGGGTTACGGCCACGACATCGAGACCACGGTGCAGGTGCAAATGCAGACCTGGCAGGTGGCCTTGGACTATTGGCAACGCTGGCACAATCTCAGGCGATGAACACGCCTGCCAAACCTCAGCCCGAAAGCCGCGATGCCTACAAGGCGTTTCGCGCCATCACCACCCGCTGGATGGACAACGACGTCTACGGCCACGTGAACAACGTCGTGTACTACAGCTGGTTCGACACTGCTGTGAATGCGACCTTGATCGAAAAAGGCGTGCTCGACATCCACGGCGGCAGCACCATCGGCCTGGTCATCGAGACCCAGTGCAATTACTTTGCGCCGCTGGCCTTTCCGCAGACCATCGACGCGGGCATCCGTGTGGCCAAGTTGGGCACATCGAGCGTGCGTTACGAGGTGGGCTTGTTCGCCCAAGACGAGCCCCTGTGCGCCGCCAAAGGCCATTTTGTACACGTGTACGTGGACCGCGAAACGCGGCGCCCCGTGCCCTTGCCCCCCGCATTGAAAGCTTATCTGGAGACCTTGACATGAGCATCCCCCACATCGACCAACAAGTCAGCGCCCGCGTCAGCGATGCGGCCAGCGTGGACACCGCCATCCTGAGCCGGTTTTCGGCCCGCGCCTTTTTGCCACAAGCGGTGGATCGCCAAGTGCTCGAAGAAGTGCTGCAAGTGGCCGCCCGCGCCCCCAGCGGCACCAACACCCAGCCCTGGAAGGTCTATGTGCTGCAAGGTGCCAAGCGCGATGAACTGGTCGCCAAGACCTGCGCTGCGCACGACGCCATCAGCGCCAACCCCGCTTTGGCCTCTGAATACGCCGAGGTCTACGACTACTACCCTGAAAAATGGGTCAGCCCCTACATCGACCGCCGCCGCGAATGCGGCTTTGGCCTGTACGGCGTGCTGGGCATCGGCAAGGGCGACAAAGACCGCATGCACGCGCAGCACCAGCAGAACTTCCGCTTTTTCGACGCACCCGTGGGCCTGATCTTTACCATCGACAAAGTCATGGGCCGAGGCAGCTTGCTCGACTACGGCATGTTTTTGCAGTCCATCATGGTGGCCGCCCGTGCGCGGGGCCTGCACACCTGCCCGCAAGCGGCCTGGAACAACTTCAGCAAGATCATCTTGCCCCATGTGGGCGCGGGCGAAAACGAGATGGTGGTCTGCGGCATGGCGCTGGGCTATGCCGACGAGTCGGCTCTGGTCAACACCTTCCAGACCACGCGTGTGAACGCGCAGGACTTCACCCACTGGGTGGCGTGAGTCGGTAGTCTGAGAACAAAGGGGCTGGTTTGGGTCTGGACAGTTTTGCGCTGCAGTTGCTCAACGGGCTGAGCCACGCCACCACGCTGTTTCTCATGGCTTCCGGGCTGACGCTGATCTTTGGCGTCACCCGCATCGTCAACTTTGCGCACGGCAGTTTCTTCATGCTCGGGGCGCTGTTCTCGGCCCATGCGGTGACCCGCTGGTGGCCGGTCTTGGCCGATTCGTCAGTGAGCTATGCCGGGGCCATGTTGCTGGGGGCTGCTGTGGCGGCGCTGGTCGGGGCGCTGGCCGAATTCGCCTTGCTGCGCCGCATGCGCCAAGCCCCGGAGCTTTATCAATTGGTCGCCACCTTTGGCCTGACGCTGGCGCTGCACGACGCGATGCGCTGGTTTTTCGGGCCCGACGAGGTGTTTGCGCCGCGCTTTCCGGGCCTCAAGGGTGCGGTCGCTTTGGGCGAGGCGTACTTTCCGACCTGGCAACTTTTCACGCTGCTGCTGGGCCCCTTGGTTTGGTGGGGCTTGCACGCGCTGCTGACCCGCACGCTGTGGGGCAAGCAGGTCAAAGCCGCCACGCAAGACCGCGACATGCTGGACGCACTGGGCGTCAAGCCCGCGCCGCTGATGCTGGGCGTGGTCATGCTCGGCTGTGCTCTGGCGGGCCTGGCCGGTGCTTTGCAGCTGCCGCGTGAGCCGGCCAATTTGCAGATGGATGTGAGCGTGGTGGTCGAAACCTTTGTGGTGGTGGTCACGGGCGGTCTGGGCAGCGTGGGCGGGGCTTTTGCGGCGGCGGTGCTGATTGGCGTCATCCACGCGTTGGGCGTGGCTTGGGTGCCGCAAGCCACGCTGGTGTTGGTGTTTTTGACCATGGCCGTGGTCTTGGTTGTGCGGCCTCAAGGCTTGGGCGGTGCGGCAGTAGCGGCCACGCAGCGTGAGGCGGTGCCGGTTTTCTCAGTGGCCCCGCAGGGTGCGCTGCGCTGGCTTGGGCCTGCGCTGGTGGCGGCGGTGCTGGCTTGGGCGCTGGGGCAGGGCGACTACAGCCGCAGCCTGACGGAAGACCTGCTGGTCATGTTGCTGTTGGGCTTGAGCTTGCAAGTGATGATGGCGCTGGGCGGTCTGGTGAGCTTTGGCCATGCAGCTTTTTTTGCGCTGGGCGCTTACGGCGCGGCGCTGGTGCATGTGCAGTGGGGCTGGGCTTTGCTGCCCGCACTGGCGGCAGGCATGGCGCTGGCGCTGGCCGTGGCGGCGGTGTTTGGCCTGGTGCTGGTGCGCATGAGCGGGGTGTACCTGGCCATGTTGTCGCTGGCGCTGGCGCAAGTCATCTGGGCCGGGGCCAGCCAGTGGGTGGCCCTGACGGGGGGCGACAACGGCCTGATTGGGCTCACGCTGATCGCGCCCGAGTCGCGTGCTGTTTTTGATGCGTTGCTGCTGGCGGGCGTGCTGGCAGCGGTCGCCATGCTGGGCCGCTGGAGCGTGTCCAGCCGGGGGGCGGCTTTGCAGGCTTTGCGCGATGCGCCTTTGCGTGCGGCCGCCAGTGGCCTGCCGGTCAATCGTTTGCGCTATCAGGTGTTTGTGCTCAGCGCGGCTTTGGCCGGGTTGGCCGGTGGCTTATGGGCCGCCATCAAGGGCGCGGTCTTCCCGTCGGTGGCCAGCGTGGGCACCTCGGTCGATGCGCTGTTGGTGATCTTGCTCGGTGGCGTGCACCAGCTGTGGGGTGCTCTGGTGGGCAGCGCCTTGCTGGTCTGGGGCGGTGCCGAACTGGGCCAGGGCCTGGAGTATTGGCGCGGCGTGCTGGGCCTGGTGATCATGGCCGTCATGGTGCTCTCGCCCAGCGGCGTGCTGGGCGGTTTTCAGTCCTGGTGGCTGGCAAGGCGGAGGTCCGCATGAGCCTGATTGTTCAAGATCTGCTGCGCCACTACGGCGGTGTCAAAGCGCTCGACGGGGTGAGCTTCGAGGTGCCGTCCGGCCAGTGTGTGGCCCTGATCGGGCCCAACGGCGCGGGCAAGTCCACCTGTTTTGCTTGCCTGGCAGGGCAGCAAACGCCCGGCAGTGGCCGCGTGGTCTGGCGTGGTCAAGACGTCACCGGCCTGCAGCCTGCCCAGCGTCAGGCGCAGGGCATGGCCCGCACCTTTCAGGTGGCGCAAACCTTTGAAGCCCTCACCGTGCAGCAAAACTTGCAGCTGGTTTTGTCCCGCGAGCGGCTGTCGTGGTGGGATCGCTTGGCGGGCCGTCATGCTGCTCAAGCCCTGCAGGCTTTGGCCCAAGTGGGCTTGGGCGATCAAGCCCAGACCGTGGTGGCCGATTTGCCCTACGGTGCCAAAAAGCGGCTGGAGTTGGCCATGGCGTTGGCGGGTCTGTCAGAGACGGGTGAGCGCATTTTGTTGCTCGACGAACCCGCGGCCGGTCTGGCCCCTGCTGAGCGCGCCGACATGATGGCGTTGGTGCGTCAGGTGGCCACCGATGGCGTCACGGTGCTGTACACCGAACACAATATGGACGCCGTTTTTGGCGTGGCCGACCGGGTGCTGGTGCTCATGCAAGGGCGCTTGGTGGCCGACGGCACGCCCGAGGTGGTGGCGCAAGACCCGCAGGTGCGCGAGCGTTACCTGGGGCTCGATTTCGACATGTCTCTGGGCATGCATTCCGACATGAAAGGGCAGCGCGATGCTCGCGGTTGAAGGCCTGAACGCCTGGTGGGGCCATGCGCAGGCGCTGTTTGAAGTGCACCTGCAAGTGGGCGAGGGCGAGTTGGTGGTCTTGCAAGGGCTCAACGGTGCGGGTAAATCCACGCTGCTCCAGTCATTGATCGGCATTGGCCCGCGTGTGCAGGGCCGCATCACTTGGGACGGCCAGGCCATTCAAAGCTGGCCAGCCCACCGCCGTGCGCGGGCCGGGCTGGGCTTTGTGGCCGAAGACCGGCGGCTGTTCACCAGCTTGTCGGTGCAAGACAATTTGTGGATCGCCGCGCAAACCGAAGGGCAAGGGACGCCTGCCGAGCGCTACGCCCGTGTGCTGGCTTTGTTCCCACAGCTGCAGCCCATGCTGCAGCGCCCCGCCAGCCAGATGAGTGGCGGCGAACAGCAAATGCTGGCTTTGGCCCGTACCCTGATGACCGGCCCCCGCTTGCTGCTGCTGGATGAACCCTGCGAGGGCATCGCCCCGGTGCTGGTGGCGGCCATGCGCGATGCGCTGCTGCAATTGGCCCGCGAAGGCGTGACCATGCTGGTGGCCGAGCAAAACCACATCCTGGCCAGCCACGCGCAGCGGGTGCTGACCTTGGTGGGCGGCCGGGTGGTGTGAAGGTTCAAAGCCAGCGGAAAGCCAGGGTGGCGATCGCGGTGGGCGGCAAGGCTGCCAGCAGCAGGCGCAGCGGGGCGATGGTGTTGTCTGGAAAATAGCCCTTGAGGATGGCCGCGCCCGCCGGGTTGGGCGCGTTGGCAATCAAGGTCAGGCCACCACCGGTGACGGCTCCCGCAACCAGTGCCACTTTGAACTCTTGACTCAGACCGGGCACCAATGAACCCAGATAGGTGATGGCCGCGTTGTCGGTGATGGCTGTGAGCGCTGTGGCACCATAGAAAACCGCATCGCTTGGAAGGCGCATGAGCAGCGGCTCCAGCCACCATTGCTGCAAGCCGCCCAGCACCACCAGCCCGGCCAGGAAAAACGACACCAGCAAGGCCTCTCGCAAAATCAGTTCGCTTTGGTGTTGACGCCAAGCGCTGGCGAACCCCAAAAACAGCAACAACAGCCCGATGAACACCACCGGGTGGTGCGCAAAAAAGACAACGCCACCCAGGAAAAGCAAGTGCATGGCCATGATGCCGGCGGGCACAGTGGCCACTTGCGAAGGGGGGCTGGGGGGCAAGGCGCTCAATTCGCGCCGCAAAATCAGCGTGGCCCCCAAGGCATTGATGCATACGGCGATGGCTGCCTTCCACCCAAAGGTGAAAAGCATGAAGCCTGCATCCCATTGCCAGACCTTGGCCACCATCAGCACGGGTGGCGCGGCAAACGGGGTCAAGGTGCCGCCAATGGACACGTTCACGAAGAGCACCCCCAAGGTGATGTACTTCAGCCGTTCTGACACGTCCCGACTGAACAAGGTGTCGCGCAGCAGTAAAGCCCCGAGTGTCATGGCGGCGGGCTCGGTGATGAGTGATCCGAGCAAGGGCACCAGTGACAGCACCACCATGTAAAGCGCCAACAGGGGGTGTTGGGGCCATAACCGGGTGATTCGCAGGATCAAGCCTCGCGCCAAACTCAGGATGGGGCGTGTGCCCGCGATCACCATGACGGCAAAGACGAAAAGGGGTTCCGTGAAATTGCGCGACTCGAGGTAGTTCAGTGTCCGGTCTTGACCGATCAGCGCGAAGAACGTCGCCATCAACAAGCAAGCCCAAAGACCGAAGACGACTTCGACTTCGCCCAGCAGATGCCAAAGACCGGCATGCCGAGGGTGCGTGTGAGCCAGGTGCTCAAAAAAGCGTGTGGAAAATGAGTGGATCAGGGCCAGTGCAAACACAGCAGCGGCCATCCATTGCAGTAAGGAATCGGTGGGAAAAGTCAAGGCAAGGCTCCGGTGCGAGGCGGCCCGACCATCGCACATACCTGTTGCGCCACCGATGGCGTAACACCCTATAGCGATATTAGCTGATCAGATTGACTCGCTAATATCTGGTTAATATCACGCTCTTGCTTACCGCATCGCCCCGTTTCTGTGGGGTGGTCACCTTTTGCCATGATCATCACCAGTCTGCTCGACACCGACCTGTACAAATTCACCATGATGCAGGTCGTGCTGCACCAGTTCCCGGGTGCCCAGGTCGAATACAAATTCAAGTGCCGCAACCCCGGCGTGGCATTGGCACCTTTCGTCAACGAGATCCGCCAGGAAATCCGCTCACTGTGCAGCCTCAACTTCAAGGAGTCCGAGCTGCAGTACCTGCGCTCACTGCGCTTCATCAAGAGCGATTTTGTGGACTTTCTGGGCTTGTTCAAGCTCAACGAAAAATACATCCAGGTCACGGCCTTGCCCTCTGGCGAGATCGACATCACCATCCAGGGCCCTTGGCTGCACACCATTTTGTTTGAAATTCCGGTGCTGGCCATCGTCAACGAGGTGTACTTCCGCAACACCCAGAAGGTGCCCGATCTGATGGAAGGCCGTCGCCGCGTGGACCAGAAAATCGCGCAGTTGCAGGGCGCAGGTCTGGAAACGCTCAAGATCGCCGATTACGGCACGCGCCGCCGCTTTTCGCGGGCCTGGCACGAAGAGGTGCTGCGCGTCTTGTCGGCCCGTTTGGGCACCGGCCCTCAAGGCCAGTTTGCGGGCACCAGCAATGTGTATTACGCCTACCTGCTGGGCCTGACGCCCCTGGGCACCATGGCCCACGAATACCTGCAGGCCGCGCAGGCCTTGGGCCCGCGTCTGCGAGACAGCCAGATTTTTGCTTTCGAATCTTGGGCCAAGGAGTACCGGGGTGACCTGGGCATCGCGCTGTCCGATGTGTACGGGTTTAACGCCTTCCTGCGTGACTTTGACCTGTATTTTTGCAAGCTGTTTGATGGGGCGCGCCACGACAGCGGTGACCCGTTCAGCTGGGGCGAGCGCATGATTGCCCACTACCAGCATAACCGGGTGGACCCGAAAACCAAGACCCTGATCTTCAGCGACAGCCTGACGATCCCGCGCACCATCGAGCTGTACCAGCAGTTCCGGGGGCGCTGTCAGCTGGCTTTTGGCGTGGGCACCAACCTGACCAACGATTTGGGATACGAGCCGCTGCAGATCGTCATCAAGATGACCCGCTGCAATGGCCAGCCCGTCGCCAAGTTGTCAGACACGCCGGGCAAAGGCATGTGCGATGACGAAAAATACTTGGCATATCTGAAACAGGTTTTTGAAATTGACTCAACCGAAACCATCGCTGTATTGAAAGGGGTCTGATGTGCTGACGGCAATCATTGCTATTTTTGTTTTGGCTTATGCCGCTATTGCTTTTGAGCACCCACTCAAGATCAATAAAACCGCGACGGCTTTGCTGGCTGCAGGGGTGCTCTGGACCCTTTACGCACTTGGGAACACGGATGCTGAACAAGTGAGTCATCAATTGGGTGAGTCGCTGATGTCGACGGCTCAGATCGTGTTTTTCTTGATGGGGGCCATGGCCATTGTGGAGGTTGTGGATGCCCACAATGGATTTGAAATCCTCACCTCGCGCATCCAGACCCGTTCCTTGTCGGGTTTGATGTGGTTGGTTGGGCTGGTCACATTTTTTCTCAGCTCGGTGCTCGACAACTTGACGACAGCCATCGTGATGGTGTCGTTGATGAAAAAATTGCTGGACCAGCGTGAAGATCGTTTGTTTTTTGCCGGAGCCATCGTCATTGCCTCCAATGCAGGCGGCGCTTGGTCACCCATCGGCGATGTCACGACCACCATGCTTTGGATTGGCGGGCAGATCACGGCCCTGGAAATCATGAAGGGGGTTTTTGTTGCCTCGTTGACCAGTTTGCTGGTGCCTTTGGCCGCCATGGCGTATGTGGTGCGTGGGCGTGAGGTGCTCTCACCAGCGCTTGCAGAGCGCGCCGATTTGACCGATACGCCGGCTTTTGAGCGCAATCTGATGTTTTGTTTGGGCTTGGGCATCCTGGTGGCTGTGCCGGTGTTCAAGGCACTGACGCATTTGCCACCGTTCATGGGCATTTTGCTCGGCCTGGGCTTGTTGTGGCTGGTGGGTGATCTGGTGCACAAGGACAAAACCGACGAGGCCAAAGCCCACCTGACGCTGGTCAGCGCTTTGACCCGCATTGACATGAGCGCAGTGCTGTTTTTCGTGGGCATTTTGCTGTCGGTTGCCACGCTGGAGCACACCCATATTCTGTCCTCGCTGGCGCAGTGGTTTGATCAAACTGTTGGGCGCCAGGATGTGATCGTCATGATCATTGGCTTGGTCAGTGCCGTGGTGGACAACGTGCCTTTGGTCGCAGCTTCCATGGGCATGTACAGCCTGACACAGTATCCGCCCGACAGTTTCCTGTGGGAATTTTTGGCTTATTGCGCAGGCACCGGTGGCTCGATCCTGATCATCGGTTCAGCCGCTGGGGTGGCTGCGATGGGGCTGGAAAAAATCGATTTTGTCTGGTACGTCAAGAAAATCAGCGTTTGGGCTTTGTTGGGCTATTTCGCTGGGGCCGCTTTGTACATCCTTCAGTTTCATTTGACGCACTGAATGACCATGACCTGAATTTTGAGTGAAACCATGAATAAACCTTCCATCTTGGTGGCACGCGCCATCTTCCCCGAGGTCCTGCAGTCTTTGACGCAGGTGTTTGAAGTCGAGAGCAACCAGGCCGATGAGGTTTGGTCTGCCGCAGAACTGACCCGCCGCATGCAGGGCAAAGTGGGCGCATTGACCACCGGCAGCGAGCGCATCGACGCTGCGCTGCTGCAAGCCAATCCTCAACTGCGCATCGTGGCCAACATGGCTGTGGGCTTCAACAACTTTGACGTGCCCGCCATGACCGCTGCGGGCGTGGTGGCCAGCAACACGCCTGACGTGCTGACCGAGACGACTGCTGATTTTGGCTTTGCGCTGCTCATGGCCACAGCCCGCCGCATCACCGAAAGCGAGCATTTTCTGCGCGCAGGCCAGTGGACCAAGTGGAGCTACGACATGTTTGCCGGGGCCGAAGTGCACGGCTCAACCATTGGCATCATCGGCATGGGTCGCATTGGTCAGGGCATTGCCCGCCGCGCCGCGCACGGCTTTGGCATGAATGTGATTTATCACAACCGCAGTCGCCTGAGCGCAGAGTTGGAAGCCGAGTGCAAAGCCCGTTATGTGAGCAAGGAAGAGCTGCTCAAGACTGCGGACCATGTGATGTTGGTCGTGCCCTACAGCGCCGAGTCGCACCACACCATCGGCGCGGCCGAGCTGGCGCAAATGAAGCCCAGCGCCACGCTGGTCAACATTGCACGCGGCGGCATTGTGGACGATGCGGCTTTGGCCAAAGCCCTGGCTGCGCGCCAAATCGCTGCGGCGGGCATCGATGTGTTCGAGGGCGAGCCCTCGGTTCACCCCGATTTGCTCAAGGTGCCCAATGTGGTGCTCACGCCGCACATTGCCAGCGCCACCGTCAAGACGCGCCGCGCCATGGCCCAGCTGGCGGCCGACAACCTGATCGGGTTCTTCACGCAAGGCCGGGCGGTGACGCCGCTCAACACGGTGGCCGGACGCGCCGCATGAACGAAACCTGGCTGCTGATCGCCCTGGTGGCGCTGAACCTGGTCTTGCTGGTGCTGCTTGTGCTCCGCAAGCCCGCACCGCAAGAAGACAGCCCGGAACGCCAAGCGCGGTTGGCCGAGCAATCGGCCTGGCAACAGCAACAGTTCGAGGCCGTGCAAGGCCAGACCGAGCGCTTGGAGCGCGAACTGCGCACCGAGATCAGCCAGTCGGGCGTGCAGGGTCGGCAAGAGGCCATGCAGACGCTGACCTTGTTTCAGCAATCGCTGTTGCAACAAAGTGCCGAGGCCACCCGCACCCAAAACCAGCAGATCGATGCCTTGGCCCAGCAACTGGCCTTGCTGCAGAAAAGCCTGACCGACAGCTTGGCGCAGCAGGTCAATGCGCTGTCGGAGGCCAACGCCCGCCGCCTGACCGAGATGCGCGGCACCATGGAAACCCAGCTGGCCCAGCTGCAACAAAGCAACGCCGCCAAGCTCGACGAAATGCGCCAGACCGTCGACGAAAAACTTCAGGCCACGCTGCAAGCCCGGCTGGGTGAGAGCTTCAAGCAAGTGGCCGACCGGCTGGAGCAGGTGCACAAGGGCCTGGGCGAGATGCACACCCTGGCGCAAGGCGTGGGCGATCTCAAGCACCTGCTGACCAACGTCAAGACCCGTGGCATGTTTGGCGAGGCGCAGCTTGCTTCTTTGCTGGAACAGGTGCTGACCCCCGAGCAATACGCCGTGCAGGTGGCCACGCGCCCCGGCGACAAAAACCGGGTGGACTTTGCCATTCGCTTGCCCGGCCGCTCTGACAGCGGCCAACCTGTGTGGCTGCCGATCGATGCGAAGTTTCCCAACGAAGACTACGAGCGCCTGCTCGAAGCCCAGGGCCGTGCCGATCCGGTGCAGGCCGAGCTGTGCGCCAAGGCACTTGAAGCCCGCATCAAGCTCGAAGCCAAGTCGATCGCCGACAAATACCTGGAGCCGCCGCACACCACCGACTTTGCTGTGATGTTTTTGCCCACCGAAGGCCTGTATGCCGAGGTCTTGCGCCGCCCAGGTTTGATGGAAGCCTTGCAGCGCGACCACCGCGTCACGCTGGCGGGTCCGACCAATTTGATGGCCATGCTCAACGCCCTGCAAATGGGCTTCAGAACTCTGGCGCTCGAAAAGCGCTCCAGCGAAGTCTGGCAGGTGTTGGGCGCGGTCAAAACCGAGTTCGGCAAGTTTGGCGATGTGCTCGACAAGGTGCGCAACCAGACGCAAACCGTGCTCAACACGCTCGACCAGGCGCAGACCCGTAGCAACGTGATGAACCGCGCCTTGCGGCAGGTGGATGCCTTGCCCGAGTCCGACGCGCAGGCCTTGCTGCCCGGTGGCGATGCCTGATCGGCGCTGGGCATGAAGCGCGAACTCACGCGCCTGATTGCCGGGCAAATTTTTCTGCACGCCTGCATGGCGGGCACCCGCATGGCCGTGCCCTTGCTGGCTTTGCAGCAGGGCTTCAGCGCCATGGCCGTGGGGGCTTTGCTGGCCTTGTTTGCATTGACCCAGGTGTTTCTGGCTTTGCCGGCAGGGCGCTACGCCGACCGCAAAGGCTTGAAAGCCCCGTTGGCCTTGAGCGTGGCCATCGCCTTCACCGGCGTGAGCCTGTCGGCGATTTGGCCTATTTTCCCGATGTTGTGCGTGAGCGCCTTGGCCTCGGGTGGCGCCACCGGGATGGCGGTCATTGCCTTGCAGCGCCATGTGGGCCGTTTGGCCCATGGGCCTGCCGAGCTGAAAAGTGCTTTCAGCTGGCTCTCGATCGGTCCAGCCATTTCCAACTTTCTGGGGCCTGTGCTGGCGGGCTTGATGATCGACTTTGCCGGACCAGCGCGTGCGCATGAGACGGGCTTTCGGGTCGCGTTTTTGCTGATGGCCTTGTTGCCTTTGCTCACTTTGCTGTGTGTGCGCCGTGTGCGCGAAAAGACGTCACCCGTGCTTGAAGGCCCCAAAGAAAAAAAGCATGTGCTGGACCTGCTGCACCAGCCCATGATGCTGCGCTTGTTGGGGGTCAACTGGTTGCTGTCTTCCTGCTGGGATGTGCATACCTTTGTGGTGCCTTTGCTGGGGCACGAGCGCGGTTTGAGCGCTTCGGTGGTGGGCACCATCCTCGGGTCATTCGCGGTGGCGGCGGCCACCATTCGGCTGTGTTTGCCCTGGGTCTCACGCCATCTGCACGAATACCAGATCATCACCACCTCCATGGTGTGCACGGCGGTCTTGTTTGGGGCCTACCCCTTTATGCCCACGCCCTGGGCCATGGGCATGTGTTCGGTCTTATTGGGTTTGGTGCTGGGCGCTGTGCAGCCCATGATCATGAGCACCTTGCACCAGATCACCCCTGCGCACCGTCAGGGCGAGGCGCTGGGCCTGCGCTTGATGAGCATCAACGCCTCCAGCGTCCTGATGCCTATGTTGTTTGGTGCAGCCGGGGCCATTGCGGGCGTGGCGCCGGTGTTCTGGGTGGTGGGGGCGGCGGTGGGGCTCGGGGCCAAGTCGGCCTTCAAGCTGCGCCCACATGGACACATGACCCCAAGAGCTTGAGAGGGCGGGTCATGCCGGACTTGATCCGGCATCCAGGTGTTTCCTGATGGACCCCGGATCAAGTCCGGGGTGACAAGGTGGTAGTCCGGGGTGAAACGAGCTTGGTTCTGGGTGACACAGGGTTGGTTCGAAGTGACACAGGGTTGGTTCGAAGTGACACAGGGTTGGTTCGGGGTGACACGGCGTTGTTCTACCGGACACGGTGTTTGCCGATCCTTCCTTGTCTTCAGGCCTCAGGCACATTCAGTTGGTAGAAGTCGCAAATGGCTTTCCAGGCGGCTTCGGGTGTGTCCACGTAGCGGAACAGCTGGAGGTCTTCGGCGGAAATCGTACCTTCATCGACCAGAACTTCCATGTTGATCAGGCGCGTCCAGTAATCGGTCCCAAACAGCAAGATCGGCACCCGGCGTGCTTTGCGGGTCTGCACCAAGGTCATCACCTCGAACAATTCATCGAGCGTGCCAAAGCCGCCTGGAAAGGCGACCAAGGCTTTGGCACGCATCATGAAATGCATTTTTCGCAGTGCAAAGTAGTGGAACTTGAAGCTCAGATCCGGCGTGACATAGGGGTTGGGGTGTTGCTCGTGCGGCAAAGCGATGTTCAGTGCCACCGAGGGCATGCCGACTTCGTGGGCTCCCCGGTTGGCTGCTTCCATGATGCCGGGGCCACCGCCCGTGCAGATGTAGAGCTTTTCATCCTGCGGCAGGCAACGGCAAGATTGGGCGACCAGTTGTGCAAAGGTGCGGGCTTTTTCGTAGTGCAGTGCGTTGCGCACCTGAGTCAAGGCCTGGGCAATGGCGGGGGCCTGTGCCGTTTGCTGGGCGGCCTGGAGTCGGGCTTGCGCTGTGGCCATGTCGGTGAATCGGGCGCTGCCAAACACCACCACGGTGTGCTCAATGCCGGCTTCGGTCTGGGCCAGATCGGGCTTGAGCATTTCCAGTTGCAAGCGTACCCCACGGGTTTCGCGGCGCAAGAGGAATTCAGGGTCGGCAAAGGCCAGACGTTCTGCTTGCGGCTCCAGCCAGCCGGCATCGTGAAAATCGGTTTGGGTTTCAGCCCAAGCGTGGGGAATGGAAGGGGACTTGAGGTCTTGGATCGATTGCATGCTGCCATTGTGCATCTGGCCTGCGGTGCCAAGCGACACGGCGGTTTCGATGCCCCCATGAAAAAAGCCCCTTGCGGGGCTTTCTGTTCAGGCCGATCTGAAGATCAGACGCGCTTACGGTATTCGCCGGTGCGGGTGTCGATTTCGATCTTGTCGCCTTGGCTCACGAACAAAGGCACGGGCACTTCCATGCCAGTGGCGATCTTGGCGGGCTTGAGCACTTTGCCCGATGTGTCGCCTTTGACGGCTGGCTCGGTCCAGGTGATCTCGCGCACCACGCTGGTGGGCAATTCCACCGAGATGGCTTTCTCGTTGTAGAACACCACTTCGAGTTCCATGCCGTCTTCGAGGTAGTTCAGGGCGTCGCCCATGTTGGTGGCTTCGACTTCGTACTGGTTGAAATCGGTGTCCATGCAAACGTACATCGGGTCAGCGAAGTAAGAGTAGGTGCACTCTTTCTTGTCCAGAATGACCTGGTCCATCTTGTCGTCGGCGCGGAACACGACTTCGGTGCCGAAGTTGGCGATCAAGCTTTTGAGCTTCATGCGCACGGTGGACGAGCCACGGCCGCCGCGTTGGTATTCGGTGCGCAGGACGACCATGGGGTCTTTGCCGTGCATGATGACGTTGCCGACGCGGATTTCTTGAGCGGTTTTCATAGGAATTGAGTCTGAAATGAAAAAGGGTGGCTTGAAGCCAAGCCCTTTATTCTAACCTGCGAGGGCTGGGTTTGCTTCTGCCAACAGCGACTTGGGATCAATCCCGGGTCGTCAGGCCATGGGCCAAAGCACCCAGCACAATGCCACCCAAAGCCCACAGGATGTCGGTGTTGCCCGTGCCCAAAGCCGCAATGGCCGGGCCGGGGCAAACACCCGACAAGCCCCAGCCCACGCCAAAAATGGCCGAGCCGATCACGGTCTGGCGGTTCCAGCTGGCAGGCTGGGTGAGGAACTGTCCGCCCAGCAGGGGGCGTGCGAACCAGCGCGGAAATCCCTTGTAGGCCAGCATGGCCAGACCGGCCGCGCCGCCCATGACCAGCATCAAGCCCCAGTCCTTGAACTGCAAAAAGCCCAGGACCACCTCGGGCTGGACCATGGTGGCGAGTGACAGGCCAAAGCCAAACAGGGCACCGGCCAGCAGGGTGACCAGCGCTTTGGAAAAAGTCAGGGTATTCGGGTTCATGCCAGGCTCCAGGCGATCAGGTTGGCGGTCAAAAAGGCGGTGGCCATGAAAGTCAGCACCGCGCCCAGCGATGGCAGTTGCAATGAGCCCAGCCCGCAAATGCCATGGCCTGAGGTGCAGCCGTTGCCAAGGCGCGCACCGTAACCCACCAGAAAACCACCCACCAGCAGCTGCCACACCGGCACGTGGGTGTGCTGTGCTTGGCCGCCCGCCAATGCAAAGCGCCAGACCAGTGCCCCCAGCACCACGCCCAAGGCGTAGACCAGACGCCAGCTGCGGGAGCCGAGAAAGCGCTCTTGCTGAAAGAAGGGGCGCTTGAACACCCAGGACCAGCTGCTGGAAAAGACGGTGCTCATGCCACCGACCCAGCCGTTGAACAAATAAAGCAGCGCCACGCCAGCGCCAATCGTCAGGCCGCCCAGCAGGTAGTGCTGCCAGCCAAACGGGAATAAGGTTGGGAAGAGAGTGTCGATGAGGGTCATGGGGCCGGATTATCCCTGCAGCTGAAGTCAGGCGTTTGTCGTCTGGGTTGGAAAAAAGTCCATGAGTTGGGCGTGCAATGCGTTTTGTGTGAGCAGTCCGGCGCGTGCAGCTGTGGCACAGGCGGACCAAGTCTCGCGGGTCTCGGCGTTCAATGTGGGCCAAGCTGTGTTTTCAATGCCATTCCAAATCCGATGCGCCCGCCGCAGGCTCTCCGGCGCTTGCATCCAGTCCAAAAACGCCTCCAGCTTGGCATGGTGCGCGTTGTCGTCTTGCGGGTAGATGTGCCAGATGAAGGCTTGGCCCGCCCACAGGGCGCGCACCAGCGAGTCTTCGCCGCGCACAAAGTTGAGGTCGCAGGCCCAGAGCATTTCGTCGAAGCCATTTTGGTGGGTGTAGGGCAGGGCGCTCCAGCTGGGGTGCACGGGCATGTGGGCCAGTGCTTGTTGCACCGCCGCCAGCGGGCGGCCGGGGGTGACCAGCAGGTGGTGGGGCGTGTCCACAAGTTGGGCCAACAGTTGGGGCAGGGCGGCGGGCTCGTAGCAAAACAGGCTGATCAGCAGGCCGTCCGGTGCCAGGCTTGGGGCGTGCTTTTGACGCCATGCATCCCGGTCGAAATGCTGTTGTCTGTCCAGCAGGTCGGTTTCGCGCAGCAGGCCGCCCGTGTCTGCCGTGAAGCCGGGGTAGAAAAAGTGTTTGGTCCAGCCTTTGGCCGGGCCGCTCATCACGGGCGAGGGCAGGCGGTGCATGCGCGGCACCCAGTCCTCTGCGCTCAGGTATTCGAGGTTGATCCAGGCCGGTTGTTTCGCGTGCGTGGCGACGCCATGGGTGACAAAGGCTTCGGGCAGGGTGCAGCCAAAGGCTTCGATCCACACATCGGCGGGCCTCAAGCCGTGCAGCACTTCGCTTTGGCTGCCATCAGACCAGGGCAGCACCTGCAAGTGGGGCAGGGCGTGGGCGTCAGGGGCCATCCAACTGAGGGCCGAGGTATCGTCCACCCACAGGCGCACCGACTGGCCTTGGGCCAGCAGCTGGCGCGTGAGCCGCCAGCACACACCCAGGTCGCCATGGTTGTCGATGACGGTGCAAAAAATGTCCCAGAGGCGGTGCGTCTTCATGGGAGGAGATTGTCGGGGCAAAGTGTTTCACCGTCACAATACGCGCCATGACAGCGGCACACGACGAATCTTTGCTGGCCCAGGTGGCTGCGCTCCCGGCTTTGCCGGGGGTTTACCGCTACTTCGATGCGCAGGGCAACGTGCTGTATGTCGGCAAGGCCAAGCAGCTCAAAAAGCGGGTGTCGAGCTATTTTCAGAAGGACCATGGCGGCACGCGCATTGGCCACATGGTCAGCAAGATCGCCCGCATGGAGACCACGGTGGTGCGCTCCGAGGCCGAGGCGCTGCTGCTGGAAAACAACCTGATCAAGACGCTGAACCCGCGTTTCAACATCCTGTTTCGGGATGACAAGACCTACCCCTATTTGAAGTTGACCGGCAACGGCACTTTGTACCTGAAGGCCGAGGGCGGTGCGCCCGATGCGCAGACTTATCCGCGTGTGGCCTATTACCGGGGCTCGGTCGAGAAAAAACACCGCTACTTTGGCCCGTTTCCCAGTGCCTGGGCGGTCAAAGAGACGATCCAGCTTTTGCAAAAGGTGTTCCGCTTGCGCACCTGCGAAGACACGGTGTTTGCCAACCGCAGCCGCCCCTGCTTGCTGTACCAGATCAAGCGTTGCTCGGGCCCCTGCGTGAACCTGATCAGCCCGCAAGGCTATGCCGACGATGTGAAGCATGCCGAGCGCTTTTTGAAAGGCGAGACCCAGGCCCTGCTGCAAGAGATGGAAGCGCGGATGATGGCGCACGCCGAGCAGCTGGAATTCGAGCTGGCCGCCGAGGTGCGCAACCAGATGTCGGCGCTGTCCAAGGTCTTGCACCAGCAGTCGGTGGACACGGGCACCGACACCGATGTGGACATTTTGGCGGTGCGTGTGCAGGGCGGGCGCGCTTGCGTGAACCTGGCCATGGTGCGCGGCGGGCGGCATTTGGGGGACCGGGCTTATTTTCCGGCGCATGTGGAAGACGCCCACGCTTTGCAGGCGGTGGATGAGGAAGATCAAGTCGCCCGTCCAGTCGAGGAGCAGGTGCTTGAAGCCTTTTTGGCGCAGCATTACATCGGCATTCCGGTGCCTGCGGCCCTGATCACCAGCGTGGCGGTGGACAAAGCCTTGGTCGATGCACTGTCGCAGCAAGCGGGTTACAAGATCGCCGCCGTGCACAACCCGCGTGAGCAGCGCCGGGTGTGGCTGGAGATGAGCGAGAAAAATGCCGACATCCAGCTGGCGCGTTTGCTGGCCGAAGAGGGCTCGCAGCAGGCCCGCACCCGGGCACTGGCCGATGCGCTGGACCTGGCCCCGGACGATCTGGATGCGCTGCACATCGAGTGTTTTGACATCTCGCACACGGCGGGCGAGAACACGCAGGCTTCGTGCGTGGTGTTTCGCCAGCACAAGATGCAAAGCAGCGAGTACCGCCGCTACAACATCGAGGGCATCACGCCCGGTGACGATTACGCCGCCATGCGCCAGGTGCTGATGCGCCGCTATGGCAAGCTGGCCGAAGCCATGCGTTCTGCCGAAGGCACGGCCCGCTTGCCCGATTTGGTGCTGATCGACGGCGGCAAGGGCCAGGTGTCCATGGCCAAAGAGGTGTTCACCCAGCTGGGGCTGGATTTGTCACGCATCGTGGGCGTCGAAAAAGGCGAGGGCCGTAAGGTGGGCCTGGAAGAACTGGTGTTCGCCGATGGCCGCGAGAAGGTTTATCTGGGCAAGGACTCGGCCGCGTTGATGCTGGTGGCGCAGATCCGCGACGAGGCGCACCGCTTTGCCATCACCGGCATGCGGGCCCAGCGGGCCAAGGTGCGCATGGGCGGCAGCAAGATCGAGGAGATCCCCGGCATCGGGCCTCGCAAACGCGCTCGCCTGTTGCAGCGCTTTGGCGGAGTGCGGGGCGTGGAGGGCGCAAGCGTCGAGGATCTGGCCGGGGTTGAGGGCATTTCACGCGAGCTGGCCGAGACGATTTACCAGGCCCTGCACTGAAGGTCGCCCGCTTGTCAGAGAAACGCCAAACAGCCGTGCCACAATGAGAGCCATGTTTTTCACGATTCCAACCCTCATGACCTGGACGCGCATCGTCGCGATTCCCTTGATCGTGGGTGTGTATTACTGGCCTGGTCTGACGGTGGCCACGCAAAACCTGATCGCCACGTCCATGTTCGTGGTGTTTGCCATCACCGACTGGCTCGATGGTTATTTGGCCCGCAAGCTCAACCAGGCCTCGGCCTTTGGCGCTTTCCTTGATCCGGTGGCTGACAAGTTTCTGGTCTGCGCGGCCTTGTTGATTTTGGTGCACATGCACCGTGTTCATGTGTTGATTGCGCTGGTGATCATCGGACGTGAAATCGCGATTTCTTCGCTGCGCGAGTGGATGGCCCAAATTGGCGCGGGCAAGAGCGTGGCCGTGCACATGGTGGGCAAACTCAAGACCACGGTGCAGATGGTGGCGATTCCTTTCTTGCTTTACGACGGCATGTTGTTCGGCGTCATCGACACCCGTGACTGGGGCGCTGTGTTGATCTTGCTTGCTGCCGTCCTGACCATCTGGTCGATGGTGTACTACATGCAAAAGGCCCTGCCTGAAATCCGGGCTCGGGTGAAATGAGCGCGTCTTCTCCGACTTCGGCATGGATCAAGGCCATGCCGGTGGTGTTTGTGCTGATCTGGAGCACCGGTTTCATCGTCGCCCGCTACGGCATGCCTTATGCCCCGCCATTCAGCTTTTTGCTGATGCGCTATCTGTTTTCCATCGTCTGTTTCCTGATCTGGATTGGCCTGGCCCGCGTGGCCTGGCCGTGTGACCGTGCGCAATGGCTGCATCTGGCGGTCACGGGTGTCTTGATGCACGCGGGCTACCTCGGTGGCGTATGGGCCGCTGTCAAGGCGGGCATGGGCTCGGGTTTGTCTTCTTTGATTGTGGGTTTTCAGCCGGTGCTGACCGCGATCTGGTTGTCCTGGAGCTTGCGCAGTTCGGGCCAGCCCGGCGTGACGCCGCGCCAGTGGGCGGGTCTCACGTTGGGCTTTGCCGGGCTGTTGATGGTGGTTTGGCGCAAGCTGACTTTGGGCTCGGCCATGGACCATGTGACACCGGTCAACATGGCGTTTGCCATTGGGGCGATGTTCAGCATCACGATTGGCACCCTCTATCAAAAACGGTTTGTGCAGCCTTGCGATGTCCGCTCGGCCAATGCCGTGCAGTTGTTGGCCGCCTCGCTGGTGACCCTGCCTTTGGCGCTGGCAGAGCCCGAGATCATCCAATGGAATGCCGAATCGATCGGCGCCATGGCCTGGGCGGTTCTGGGCTTGACCTTGGGGGGCAGCTCCTTGCTGTACATCCTGATCCAGCGCGGTGCGGCGGCGTCTGTCACCAGCCTGATGTACTTGGTGCCGCCGACCACGGCCATGATGGCCTGGTTGTTGTTTGGCGAGACCATCACCGCCGCGACGATTGCGGGCACCGCTTTGACGGCGCTGGGCGTCAGCCTCGTGGTGCGGCCTGCCCGGAGCTGAGCACTTTCCAGGGTTCTTCCCGGAACCGGTCGGCCAAAAATTCCTGCAGCAGTCGGATGCGCAAGGGCATCTGCGAGCGGTAGGGCGCCAGCCAGTGGATGTGCGCATCGTGCATCGCACAGTCCGGCAAGACCCGCACCAGCTGACCAGTCGCCAGCAGCGGTGCAATGTCCCACAAACTCCGCAGCATGATGCCCTGGCCGGCCAGGCACCAGTCGCGCACCATTTCGCCTGAATTGCTGGACAGCGGTCCCTTGACCGGGATATGCAAGGGCCGTGCAAAGCCTTCACGCGTCAGTCGCCATTCGTCAAAACGCTGGCCTTGTCCGGTTTCACCGCCGTTTTCGCGCACCACCAGACACTGGTGCTGCGTGAGTTGTTCGGGTGCCGTGGGCATGCCGTGTTGCCGCAGGTAGGCTGGGGCAGACGCCAGCACCCTTTGGTTGGGCGCCAGCTTGCGCGAGATCCATTCGGCGGCGATGTGTGCAGGTGGATTCCACAGCCAGATGGCGGCGTCGAACCCTTCGTTGGCCAGATCGGGCAGGCGTTCCGACAATTGCAGCTCGATTTGCACTGCCGGATAGCGCTGTTGAAAATCGGCCAGCAGCGGCCCGAGCCACAAGCGGCCAAAACCAAAGCTGCTGACCATGCGGATGGGGCCGGAGGGCTCGCTTTGGCGTTCGCGCAGCTCGTCTTCAATGGCGACAAAGCCCTGGAGCAGCTCGGCCGCGCGGTCGCACAGGGCATGGCCTTCGGTGGTGGGGCTCACGCGGCGGGTGGTGCGCTGAAAGAGCCGCACACCCAAATCGGCCTCCAGCGCAGACAAGCGCTTGGTCACCACGGGTGGCGCCAATTGCAATGCCCGAGCGGCTTTGCTGAGGCTGCCGTGCTGTCGCACGGCCAAGGTCAATTCAAGGTCTGAGCGGTCCAATTGTTTTCTTATTGTGAATAATCAATTGCCGGATTATTGCTGTTTTGAGCGCTAAGCTCGGGTCATGTTGGAAACTTTCACCCCTCTCACGGTCGAACGCCAAGGCGTGCAGTTGCACTCCCGCGCCGCAGGGGCGGGGACGCCAGTTTTGCTGCTGCACGGTCACCCGCAAAGCATGGCCATGTGGCACCGTGTGGCACCCGTGCTGGCGCAGACGCACCGCGTGGTGCTGATGGACTTGCGTGGCTATGGCGATTCTTCGCGCCCTGAGGCCGATGCCGAGCACCGCAACCACAGCAAGCGCGAGATGGCGCTGGACGCCCTGGCGGTGATGAAAGCCCACGGCTTTGAGCGCTTTGATGTGTTGGCCCACGACCGGGGTGCCCGGGTGGCCCACCGGCTGGCTGCCGATGCACCCGATGCCGTCAAGCGCCTGCTGCTGCTCGACATTGCGCCAACTTTGGCGATGTACGAAAACACCAACGAAGCGTTTGCCCGCGCCTATTGGCATTGGTTTTTCATGATCCAGCCACCCCCCTTGCCTGAAGCCCTGATTGAATCGGACTCGGCCCGTTATGTGCGCGGTGTGATGGGGGCACGCTATGCAGGCTTGGCGGCATTTGCCCCCGAAGCGCTGACCGAATACGAACGCTGTGCGGCATTGCCGGGCACCGCCCGATCGATTGCCGAAGACTACCGCGCCAGTGCCACGCTTGACTTGGAACACGACCGCGCCGATGTGGCCGCTGGCCGTCAGTTGCCACAGCCCCTTCGGGTGCTGTGGGGGCAGCATGGCGCGGTCGGGCGTTGCTTTGATGTGCTGGCCCTGTGGCG
>NZ_JAOASQ010000046.1 GCF_030158565.1 Limnohabitans sp.
TCAAAGGGGTTCAAAGGGGTTCAAAGGGGTTCAAAGGGGTTCAAAGGGGTTCAAAGGGGTTCAAACATCAAAGCCCGGGTTCTCGCGGGCCAGTTTGCGCAGCAGCGAAGGCCACACAAAAGCGCCGCCCAAGCCACCGGTTTGCACGCGCATGGCGTGCGAGATACCGTCCAAAATTTGCGGGTTCACGGCTGTCAGGTCCTTCGGGCCCGATTGCCCGGCTAGGGCATCGACCTGGATGCGGCAGGTGTTCTCAAACGTGTACATCGACAAGAAGGCATCGGCGATCGATTTGCCCACGGTGAGCAGACCGTGGTTGCGCAGCATCAAATAATTGGCGTCTCCCAGATCGGCTTGCAGGCGGGTTTTCTCGTCGTCACGGATGGCCACGCCCTCGTAGCCGTGGTAGGCCAGCGAGGCCAGCACAAAGGTGCTTTGTTGGCTGATGGGCAGCACGCCATGCGCCTGTGCGCTCACGGCCACGCCCGCCCGGGTGTGGGTGTGCAAGACGCAAGCGGCGTCGTGCCGCACCTCGTGCACCGCGCTATGGATCACAAAGCCCGCCGGGTTGACCGGGAAGGGGCTGTCGTGCAGTTTGTTGCACTGCATGTCCACCTTGACCAGGCTCGACGCGGTGATCTCGTCGAACATGAGGCCATAGGGGTTGATCAAAAATTGTTCCTGTCCGCCGGTGACCGATTCGGGCAACTTGGCGCTGATGTGGGTGAAGACCAGATCGCTCCAGCCGTACAGCGCCACCAGCCGATAGCAAGCGGCCAGATCGACACGCAACTGCCACTCGTCGGGGTGAACGCTGTCTTTCAAAGAAGGGATCTCAAACGCCATGGCACAGCTCCTGCGGGGGTGAATCAGAACAAGGCGTTCAGCTTAACCACAAGCGTGTGCGCGGTCAGACCTCTTGGTGACTTGGCGCACCGTCAGTCGGGGCGGGTTTGCGCTTCCAGTTGCGTCAGGTAAATGCGCGCATATTGCCCGCCATCGTCGGTGGGGCCACACATCTCAAGAGACGCTTGCAGCTGGCCGCACACGGCGGGGCGGTCGGGCTGGCCAAAAATCTTGCAGCGCAGCTGCTCGTCCAGTTGCACGCAAGGCACGCCTGCGGGTTTACCGCCAGGCATGCCGGGGATGGCCGAGGAGATGGACGGCGCGATGCAGCAAGCCGCGCAGCCTGCGCGGCAAGACACGGCCTTCATGTCGAAGCCTTCATTTGGGCCACAAGACCCACAGCTGCAAAGGTTGCTTCATGCGCCCGGCCAGCTCGCCTGCGGCGGCGCCCGAGCCTGCGTAGTAGTCGGCCCGCACCGCACCCACGATGGCGGTGCCGGTGTCTTGCGCCAGCACCAGTTTGTCCAGCGATGTCACCGGCCCTTGCGAGCGCAGCCACACCGGCGTGCCATAGGGAATGCTGCTGCGGTCCACCGCGATGGAGCGGCCTGCGGTGAGCGGCACGCCTTGCGCGCCTTTGGGGCCGGGCGGTGTGATGCCCGGCGGCAAGGCTTCTTCCTTGAAGAACACCACGCGCGGGTTTTGCCACAGCAGCTCGTTCACGCGCGAGGGGTTGCGGGCGATCCAGTCCTTGATGCCGGGCCAGGACGCATCGCGGATCAGGCCTTGGTCGAGCAGCCATCGGCCAATGCTTTTGTAGGGTTGCTCGTTGGTGCCCGCATAGGCCATGCGCACCAGGCGCTGGCGGCCATCGGGCTCGGTCAGGTTGACCAGGCCCGAGCCCTGGATGTGCAGCACCATGGCATCGACCGGGTCGGCCAGGTAAACCAGCTCTTTGCCGCGCAGGGCGGCGCGGGCGGCGGATGTGGTCTCCATCTCCTGGCGGGTGTACCAGGGCTTGCGCTGGGCCAGGCTGGCAGGGGGCGCATACAAGGGCACGTTGTAGCCTGCGCGTGGTTGGCGCGAGGCGTTGAGCACCGGCTCGTAGTACGAGGTCAGCAGTCCTTCGCTGCGTTGGTCGAGCGACTCCACGCGGTAGGCTTGCAGCTTCTGGCGCAGCCATTGGCGCTGCGCAGCGGCCGAGGCGTTGGCCAGTTGGCTCACCTCGGGGCACAAGGTTTTCCAGGCGGGTGCGGGGCGCAGGCAGCTTTGTTGCCAGGCGGGCCAGGCTTCTTGAAGGTCGTCGTTGTCCAGCCCGGTGATGTGGGACCAGGGCACCGGCACCCAGCGGCTTTGGGCCTGCGTGATGACCGAGGGCATTGGGCCTGCTTGTGGGCCAGGTTTTGCCTCTGGCCAAGGGGTTTGCTGGCGCGGGCTCATGCTGCAGCCAGCCAGACTGCCTACAATCGCGGCCAATAACCATGCGGCCCGGGCCGATGGCCATCGCATCAAAAGGAACGTGTTCATGGGTTTGATTTTGCTGGAAGCTTTGCTGGCCTTGGTCGTCTTGGTTGTGATTGTCTGGTGGACGATGTTTGCCGGACGCTCCAAAGGGGAGTTGTCTGCGCGCCCAGACGATGCGGACCAAGACAAACCGTGACGGGCTGCAACAGGCGACATCAGTCGAGCAAGGTCTGACCGCCTTCAAACCGCTTGGCGTAGTAGCGGTTGCTCAGGTGGTCGATGCGCACGCCGGTGCGCTCGTTGCTGGCGTGCACAAAGCGGCCATCGCCCACATACACGCCCACGTGTGAATGCCGCGCGCCCAGGGTGTTGAAGAACACCAGATCGCCGGCTTGTAGAGAAGCGGTGTCCACAGGCCGTGACAAGCGACCCAGATCGGCCGATGTGCCGCGCAGCTTCATGCCCGCAGCCTCTTTGTAAACATGCGTGACCAAACCCGAGCAGTCAAAGCCCATGGCGGGCCCGCGCCCACCCCAGGCATAACGCGTGTCAAGCAAGGACATCGCGTACAAGGCCAGGTCGTTGCGCGTGGCGTTGTGCGGTGAGGGGTTTGTGCTGGACGCCGTGGGTGGCGTGGCGGGCTTGGCCTTGTAAGGCGCTGGGGCGCTGCATCCTGCCAGCAGCGCTGCCGCGAGACAAAGCCCAGTTGTCGTCCACCAGGCTTGGCGGGTCGGGTGTGCGCGGGCCATGCTCATGACAGTGTGCGCAGCAAATTGGCCAGCTCGACCGCCGACTTGACCTGCATTTTGTCGAACACACGGGCCCGGTGGACCTCCACTGTGCGCACGCTGATGTCGAGCTGGTCGGCGATGAGTTTGTTGGGCAGGCCTTCGACCACCAGGCGCATGACGTCGCGTTCGCGCTCGGTCAATTCGCCCAATTGCGATTGCAGCAGTCCCGCTTGGCGACGGGCCGCCAGCCGTTCGTGAGACAGGTGCAAGGCTTGCTCAATGCGATCAACCAGCGCGTTGTCGGAAAAGGGCTTCTCGCAAAAATCGAAAGCCCCGCGCTTGACGCTGTCCACCGCGGTGGGCACGTCAGCGTGGCCGGTCAAAAAAATCACGGGCCAAGTCTGCGCAAGGCCATTGGCCAGCAACTGCTCAAACAAAGCCAGTCCGCTCATGCCGGGCATGCGCACGTCCAGCAAAATGCAACCGGCCTGTTTGACGGGGGATGCCCCGTTGTCCGTGGTTTTCTCCAGCATGGCCAAAAAGGCCTCGGCACTGTCAAAAGGCTCGCTCAGCAAGCGCCGTGTGCGCAGCAGCCAGGCCATGCCTTCGCGCACGCTGATGTCGTCGTCCACGATGTAAACCGTGCTGTCTTGGTGAGAATGCATGGCCGGATTTTAGGCTTTGGGCGGTGTGGTGCTGGCCTGCTCAACGAGTGCCGCAGGCAAAGTGAAGCGAAACACGGTGCCCTTGGTCGTCTGCGCCTCGAACTCCAGATGCCCACCGTGTTGTTCAACCACGGTACGGCAAAGGCTCAGGCCCAGGCCCATGCCCTCGGCTTTGGTTGTGAAAAAGGGTGTGAAAAGTTGCTCGGCCACTTCGGGTGCAATGCCCGTGCCCACATCGGTGACAGCGAATTCCACCCAACTTTGTTCGGCATTGGATGCTCCTCGCCGGGCTTGCAAGAGCAACACGCGCTCTGTGCATTCGGGCCGGTCCATGGCCTGCATGCCGTTGCGCGCCAGGTTCAGCAGCACTTGCTCAACCATGGTGCGGTCACACCACACGGCAGGCAGGCGCGGCTCAATGCGGGTCACCACGTTCACCTGCAGTTTGCGGGCCTGCAGATTGACCAAAGGCAAGATGGCATCCATCAGCGCATGGGGTGTCACGGCTTCGCGGGCCTGGTCGCGCCGCCGCACAAAGTCGTGTACGCTGTTGATCACGCGGCCCGCGCGGCCGGCCTGTTCGGCAATGCGGCGCAGCGCCATGTGCACATCGTCTTGCGATTGCGCCAAGGCATCCGGGTCTTTGAGCAAATTGAGCGATCCGTTGGCATAACTGGCAATGGCGGCCAGTGGCTGGTTCAGTTCATGGCTGAGCAGCGAAGCCATCTCGCCCACCGTGGCCAGACGGGCGGTGGCCTGCAAACGCTCCTGGCTGGCGCGTGAGACTTCTTCAATGCGGCGCTGCTCGCTGATGTCGATGACGGCCCCCATCCAGCCGCTTTGCTGGCCTTGGGTGTTGATCAGCGGTGCTTCGATGATCAGCACTGGAAAGCGCGTGCCATCTTGGCGCATGAACACCGATTCGAAACCTTCGCGCGGCGGGGCATTGCCCGCCAGTCGGATCGCTTGGCGTTGTTTGTATTCGTCCACCATTTCGGGTGGCCAGTAAGGCATGGGGGCGTTGTGTCCAATGAGCGCACTGGCCGGTAGGCCCACCATGTCGCAAAAAGCCGGGTTGACGTAGGTGATGAGGCCCTCCAAATCCCGCGCGCGCAAGCCGGTGACCAAGGAGTCTTCCATGGCTTTGCGAAAAGCCAGCGCATCGGCCAGGGCGTGTTCGGCTTTGAGGCGTCTGCGCGAGTCCTTGACCAAAAGCACCATCACCGTGATCAGTGCAATCGACATGGCGGTGACCAAGGCGGTCAGCACGTTGGGGAACAAATCGGGTTCGCCCCTGCGGCTGTCCATGCGCAGCACCAGGGTGTTGCCTGGCAAGTCCACCAATTGCTGCGCTGTGAACAGCCGCAGGCCGCGTCGCTGGGTGCCGGCAATGGCCAGGCGTGTGCCGTCGGCTTCGGTGAAAGACACTTCGTTGCGTCGGCCCAGTGTGTTGCCCAAACGCTCGGCCAGCATGGCTTGCAGACCATAGGTCACGATGGTGTAACCCACCAGCTCGCCTGCCAGTGTTTGCGGCAGGCACAGCTCCATGACCTCCATGCCCAAGCCGTCGGTTTGGGGCACATAGTAGCTGGTGGAATAGGCGGGACCGTTGAGCCGCCGTGCCCGCTGGCATGCCTGAATGGCTTCTGCGAACGTGTCGATTCGCGGCGCGCGTTCAAAGACCGGTGCGCGCAGGGGGGACTCCACAAATGCCAGGCTATTGAGCCGCGCATCGCGCCACTCCAGGCGCACCCAGTCGCGGTTGTCGCGCAATAAAGTGAGGGCCTCTGCGGACCAACTTTTGAGCGTGGTGTGCTGTGCCTGCAGTGCTTGCAAGGTCTGCACATCCAGAGACAGGCCGCTGCGGATGTCGTTGACCGCGTCGGTGGTGTCGCGCTCCAGTTCGGCTTGCAGTTGGCTGATTTCGTAGCGTCCAGCAAGCCACACCAGCGTGACCAGAACAGCCACCACCAGTGCCATGAGGGCGGCCCACAAGGAACGCCGTCCGGAGACCTTGAACAGCCCCGCGTTTTGCGCCAAGCGCCACGCACGCAGGTTTGGCAAGAGGGTTTGAAAAATCTGCAAAGATCGCAGCGATTTCATCGTCTGTTTACTTTGTTGTCGCATCGGTTTTGTCTGCATCGCGCGACACGCGTTTGACGCGTGGCGCAGCCCAGTTGCCATCGATCAGGAACTCCTGTGTCGAAGCACGGCTCAAAGGTGATTGCAAGTAAAGCTGTGCCAAAAAGGTGGTCAGGCCAACCAGCGGATTGACAGCGATGCCGGCCACCAAAGACGCTGTGCCGGTGTCCACCTCGGGCAAAATCACCACGCGCAATTGCTGTGTTTCCTTGGAAAGGTCTGCCCAGCCATCCAGTTGCACCACAGCATTGATGCCCTTGATTTGCAAGTTGCGCGTGGTGGCAATGCCATGGTCGATGCTGACATGTCCTGTCACAGAATCGAAGGCAAAACCTTCGTAGAACACGTCACGAAAATCCAGCAAAAAGCGGCGCGGCAAGGCTTGCAAGCTGAGCACGCCCAGCAGTTTGGCAGCACCTGCGTCGGCTTTGAGGAATTGACCGCGGCCCATCTTCACGTCGAACTGGCCGCTCATGCTGGGGTGGTGCAGTGTCAGCGGCGAACCGTTCCAACTGATGTGGCCTTCGAGATCGCCACTGCCGTCGCGCAGGGCGCCAGGGGTGCCCAAGCGTGTCAGCAAGTCCCCAGCATCGTTGACGGTCAAGCGAAAATTCATTTCGGTTTTGCGCAAGTTGCTGCCTTCGCTGGCCGTCAGCCACCGGCCGGTGCTTCGCAGTGTGGCCTCCGGCAAGATGATGTTGAATTTGTTGAGCCGCCATTCGCCGGCGGGTTTGCCTCTCGGTATGGCCAGTGCACTGTTGAGTGCTTCGATTTCGATGCGTCCCAGTTTCAGGCCACGCAGTTCCAGTTGCTCGATCACGATGTCCAGCGCGGGCAGCTGGGTTGGTGGTGCATCCAACAGGCTTTCGACATCGGCTGCGCTGGATGGGGGCAGGTTCAGGCGTGCGAGGCGGGCATACAAATGGCCTGGCTGGCCACCGGTGGATTGGCGAAACTCGAGGTGCCCACTCAATTCGCGGGCATCCACGTTGGCGCGCCATGTCAAGCCATCGCGCGAACCACCGGCGACCACCTCGTGAAGGGTTCGGCCTTCAGCGGTGATGGTGTTGGCTTGCAAACCAATGCGAGTTGGCAAGTAGCTTTGCATGGCGCTGTTGTCCTTGCCAGACGCCTCTGCATTCTGGCTGGCGGGCCACAAGGCCTGCCACTCGCCGACAGAGAATTGGTCGATCGTGATGGTGGCGGCAACACCGGCTTCGGGCATGGGCGGCAAGGCGCCGTTGGCTTTGCCCAAACTCATGCTGCCGCGCAAGACGCGAGGCGTTTGACCGGACAGGTCGCGCACATACTGAACCGAGGCCACGCGGCCCAAATCAATTTGCAGGCGGTCTTGCAAATGGCTGCCGGTGTTTTGGACGCGGCTGCGTATGCTCAGCGGCATGGTCGATGCCGCTGACTTGTTCAGTGGCGCGGGCAACTTCAGTCCCAGGCCTTCCAGTTGACTTTGAATGAACAGCTCGGGTTGGCCCTGACGCCACCCCAGATTGGCGGTGTAAGGCGTGCTGCCACTGAGGTGTTTGGCCAAGTCATCAAGGGGTTGGAATTCGCGGGCTTGACGCAAGCCTTCGGCGCTGATTTCGCCTTGTGCACGCAGCTGCAATGTGGGTTCGCTGCTGTTGCTGGTGGGCCGCAAACCGCCTTCTATCCGGATCGGGCCGCCCAGAAAACGTGCTTGAACGGCATTCAGGCTAAAACCAGATTCTGAAAATTGAATGGTCCCTTGGGCTTTTTCAAAAACCGGTAACACCGTGCTGGCCCGCAAATCGTTGCTGTTCAAGGCAAGGGCGCCTTGCACTTTGGTGTTGTGCGTCGCCAGCAAGGGGATGCTCAGTTTGAGACGGGTCTGTACGGCGCCCGTGGCTTGCATGTCATGCAAGGCCGAGCCCAGGAGCTTGTCCAGGGCTGACTTTTGAATCAGGCCGAGCACTTGCGCGGCAGGGCCTTTTTGTTCTGCAGAGACTTCCAGTGTGGCTTGCTCGGCCATGTTGGCAATTTGGGCCTGGATCCTGCTCAAAGGCATGCCCGTTTTTGCCTCGCCAGCGCGGGCCGAGGCATCGCTGAGTTTCATGCCCAATCGGTCAAACACCAGTTGCCCCGAGAGTTCGTGCAGACGTGGCCAGGGCAGGCTGTTGCTGGGCATCAAAGATGCGGGCACATAGTCCAGTTCCACACCGTTCAGACGTCCGGCGAATCGGAATTCACCTTCTTTGGGGTTGGCAAAGGGCAAACGATCGAGGTCGCCTTTGATGTTGACTTGGACCCCGCTGTAGCTGCCCTTGATCACGGCATCGCGCACATACTGGCGCACCGATGCGGGCAAAGACATGGGCAGGTAACGGTGCACACGCGCTGCATTGGCCTGGCTGACCTGGCCTTGCAACTCGATCATGCCCAAGCCTTTCGCACGGCCATGCCATTGACCTTGCCATTGGCCATTCAGATCGGCGTTGTTCAGTTGCACAGACCATTGCGGCACGTCCCACAGGCCATCCTTGTGTTGCCAACGTGCCTGGGCATGCAGACTGTTGATGGGCACGACGGGCTCTTCCAGAATGCCTGGCAACATGAGGGCAGCGCCTGCGCCCATGTCAAGCTGCATTTGACCGCCGGCCTGTGTCATTTTGACTTGGACCTGAGCCCCTTGCACCCCTGGCCAACTTGGCGAGTGCTCCTGTGTTGCGCTGGGTGCGCGTGCTGGCAGGTTCAAATTTCTAACGTTCGCTTGGGCTTCATAGCTTTGCGGATTTTCCCAGTCACCCACCCACGCCAATTGCAGTGCGTCCACTTGGCCCATCACGTCGGCTGTTTGCAGTTGTTGGTGCAATGCATCGGGCAGCGGCAAGCGCAAAGACAGATCGCGCAGCGCTTGCAAATCGAGGTGGTCGCCCTGGATGCGGCCTTGAGCGGGTTTTCGTGCCTGAAGTTGTTCGTGGGTGTAGGTCAACTTCAGGTTGCCACCAGGCCAATGCAAACCTTCGGCGCTGACAAAAGACAAGTTCTGCAAAGCGAGTGAAAATTTCTGTGGGAGCCGCTGCACAGAGACGCGCCCTGAGACGTGTTCAAAAGCCAAGGGCGCGCGTTGTGGGTCCAGTCGGATGTTCAGATCGGTCAGGTCGCTGTCGGCCGCGCCTCCGGTCCATTGCCCTTTTTCAAAATCGCTCCAAAGTCGCAAGGCGCCTTGGCCGGACTGGATGTCTGCGCCCAGATGCACTTGCTTGCGCAGTTGTGCCACGTCGACTTTGGGGAAATAGGCGTAGGCCTGCCCTGACCAGTCTGAGAACTGCGCCGCGTGTGTGGACAGCAAGCCGCGCTTGAAGCGCCCCACCGTCACGAAACGTGCGCCCCATTCTTCGGGGGGGGTTGCGTCCAGCCGCATGTCGTGAAAACGGGTCGAATTGCGCAGGACCAGATCGACCTCACGCAACGCCAGCGTTTCGGTGGCCGCCGCCGGTTTGTCCGATGGCCGTGTCTTGCCCTTGGGGGGCAGTTGTGCACGCTCGTTGGTCCAGCGGACGGTGCCAGCACGCACGAGCACTTCGTTTTGAGAGAACAGCCAATCGGCTGCGGCGCTGTTGCCTTGCGGGTTGGGGGGTAAATCCAGACCCGCGATCAACCAATGGCCGTCAGCGGTCCACCGGATGTCCAGCTCGGGCGCGTCCAGCACCAGCTGTTCAAGGCGAAGGCGCAAGACCGACCGAACGCTGATGGCCAGCACCACGCGCGGCAAGATCAGCCCGGGGCGACCTTGGGCGTCGAGCAATTCAATTTGGCGCAGCTCAAAAGAGGGTGCCCAACCTGTCGATTGCGCAGACACGGCGCCAATGCGCACCGGCACCCCCATGGTTTGCTGGGCCAAGCGCTCCAGTGCGGGGCGGTAATCGGCGATTCGCGGCACAATCCATAAATGCAGGACGCCCCAAGCCAGCCCCAGCAACAAACCCAGCACCAGCAGCACCCAGCTCAGGGCGTGGATGCCGTGGTTCAGCCACCGAGTCAGGCGGGGAAAATGGGGGATGGACAGCACAAACGTTTGAATCAGAAAGTTGGCAGGAATTATGACCCGCAGTGTGCCTTTGGATGTCGTTCAGCCCACGAATGAGCAGGTTTCGGCAAATTTGGCTGCGTATTCACGTTTTGTGCAGCGTTTGCAGCGCCGTTATGCCGACTGGCTGCCCCTCTTGCCGCCAGGCGAGCCGACCCGAAACAGCCTGAGCGAGGCCTTTGAGGCCCTTCAGGGCAAAGGGCTGGACACGGGCTCAGCCTTGCGGGTGTTGCGCCAATTGACCATGGAGCGCCTGGTTCAGCTCGACTGCACCCAGCAGGCGCCGCTGCAGGCCATCACCCACGGCATGACCTGGCTGGCCGAAGTCACGCTCGACATCGCTTGCCGGCAGGCGCTGGCCGATCTGGACAACATCCATGGCGCGCCCATGACAGCCAACGGCCAGCGTGCCGAGCTGTGGATCGTGGGCATGGGCAAGCTCGGTGCGCGCGAGCTCAATGTCTCCAGCGACATTGACCTGATTTATGTGTACGACGAAGACGGCGAGACGGCGGGCAATGCCGAGGGCCGCAACAAAATTTCAACGCAGGAATATTTCAGCCGTGCCGTCAAACGCATGTATGCGCTGATTGGCGACACCACCGAACATGGCTTTGTGTTCCGGGTGGACCTGGCGCTGCGCCCCAACGGCAACTCAGGCCCCAGCGTCGTGTCTTTGGGTGCACTGGAAGAATATTTGCTGGTGCAAGGCCGCGAGTGGGAGCGCTTTGCCTGGATGAAAAGCCGTGTGGTGGCGCCCCGCAGTGCGGTGGTCAGCGGCTCTGCCCAAAATTTGCGCAGCGTGGTGCTGCCTTTTGTGTTTCGCCGGTATCTGGACTACAACGTGTTCGAGTCGCTGCGCACGCTGCACCAGCAAATCCGCGACCACGCGGCCAAGCGCAGCGCGGGCCACCCCGAGCGCGCCAACGATGTGAAGCTCTCGCGTGGCGGCATCCGCGAGATCGAGTTCACCGTGCAACTCTTGCAGGTGGTGCGCGGCGGGCAGTTTCCGGAGCTGCGCACGCGCCCCACGCTGGACGCCTTGCAACGTGTGGCCAAAGCGGGCCTCATGCCGCAGGCCACGGCCGACGCGCTGAGCGCGGCCTATGTGTTTTTGCGTCAGGTGGAGCACCGCATCCAGTACCTGGACGACCATCAAACCCATGTCTTGCCCACACGCGACGATGACCTGGCCTGGATCGCCCAGACCATGGGGCATGCGGACACCTGCAGCTTTTTGACCGCCCTGGATGCGCACCGCGAAGTGGTGGCGCAGGAGTTCGACATCCTGTTGGGCGGTGACCGTGAGTGCAAAGGTTGCAACGGCAAAAACGGCCAGCGCAGCCCTGCCGAGTTGGATGGCATCGCGGGCGTGTTCAGTGGCCGCATTGGTGAGCGCCTGGCCCAATGGCCGGGCAATCCGCGCGTGCAAGCTTTGCGTGACGATGCCCGCGGACGCCTCATGCGCTTGCTGCAACGCACGGCCCAGTGGCTGCAAGAAGGCCGTGTCAGCGAAGAAGCCGTGCTCCGCATGGTTGACTGGATCGAGCCCTTGCTGCGCCGCGAAAGTTATTTGGCGCTCATGCTGGAGCGCCCTTCGGTGCACGAACGTCTGCTGCGCCTGCTGGGTGCGGCCAAATGGCCTGCCCGCTACTTGCTGCAACACCCCGGCGTGATCGACGAGCTGGCGGGTGGGAACCTGTTTGACAGCCGCTTTGATGCGGCAGAGTTTGAAGCCGAACTGCAGTCGCGTCTTGTGGCCCTGCAGCGTACAGGCGAAGACGACGAAGAAAGCCTGCTCAACCTGCTGCGCCGCGCCCACCATGCCGAGCAGTTCCGCACCCTGGCGCGCGATGTGGAAGGCGTGCTCACCGTGGAACAAGTGGCCGACGACCTGAGCGCCCTGGCCGATGCGGTGCTGCGCGTGACGGCGCGTTGGTGCTGGAGTCGCCTCAAGCAAAAACACCGTGACGAACCCGCCATCGCCATCATCGCGTATGGCAAGTTGGGGGGCAAAGAGCTGGGTTATGGCAGCGACCTGGACATCGTGTTTGTGTACGACGACGAAGACGAACGCGCCCAGGAAATCTATGCCGCCTTTGTGCGCAAGCTGATCAACTGGATGACCGTCAAAACCGGTGATGGCGATCTGTACGAAATCGACACCGCCTTGCGCCCCAACGGCAACGCAGGCCTTTTGGTCACGCGCTTTGAGGCCTATGCCGACTACCAGGCCCAGCGCGGCAGCAATGCCGCCTGGACTTGGGAGCACCAGGCCATGACGCGGGCCCGTTTCGTCATGGGCCTGCCCTCTTTGGCGCCGCGCTTTGACGCGGTGCGCCACGCCGTCATCAGCGCCCCGCGCGATGCGGCCAGCCTCAAGGCCGAAATCGTGGCCATGCGCGAACGCGTGCGCCAAGGTCATCCGGTCAAGGCGGACCGTTTTGATGTCAAGCACAGCCCCGGCGGCATGGTCGACGCCGAGTTTGCCGTGCAATACCTGGTGCTGCTGCACACCGCCCAACACCCTGAGCTGGCCGACAACGTGGGCAACATCGCTTTGCTGCAACGCGCAGAAAAAGTCGGCTTGTTGCCTGCGGGTGTGGGTGAAGCGTCGGCCAATGCTTACCGCGAGATGCGCCGAGTGCAGCACCGGGCGCGCTTGAATGAAGAGCCCACCGATGTGGTGCCCGCCACACTGGCCGCGCAGCGCGATGCGGTGTTGGCCTTGTGGTCAGTGGCCATGATTGAATAACCGGCTCAAATTTCTAATTGACGATAAAAGCACTTTATAGTTATTTTTTAAAGTAAATTTTTAAATTTAAAGTATCCTTTCTGAAGGTTTGCAGGCATTCAGGAGGGCATCGTGCAAAAAATCGGTTCAAACACGTTCCAAAAACGGTCGTGGATGGGGGCTTTGGTGCCCTTGCTCTTCGTCTCGCCTGCCATGGCGCAAAACGCGGAAGCATCCGTCAAAGCCTTACCTGATGTGCAGGTCAAGGACGCGCCGCTTGAATACCGGCAGTTTGAAAAGGTGGAGATCACGGGGTCGTCCATCGTGCGCAAGGAGCAAACACAAGCTTTGCCTGTACTGTCAGTCACACAGGAAGACATTAAACGAAGTGGTAGGCAAAGTGTTACGGATGTCATACAAAGTCTGCCGTCTATGAGCAATTTTGTAGAGTCAGCGCAGTTCAATACGGCTGTGGGTGGGTACTCATCAGGAGCAATTCATGGCTTGACCAATGGCACCTTGATTCTTATCAACGGACGTCGCCTACGAGCAATTACACGAACCCGTGCACAGCGGAACTGGTGGCACTTGCAGCGAGTTTGAAAAATCAGCAAGGACAAGTGGGACGTTGTAGCAAAACAGCATTTGACTTTTATGGCAACGGTAACCCCGACTTGCAAGCTGAAAAATCTCAACAAGGATCGCTGGGAATTGCATTCATGCCGCATACCAATTTGCGTGTAAGCATGGACTATTGGCGGGTGAAAATTCATGACGCCATTGAAACGGTGTCAGATGCTGCAGTTTTGCAGAATCCCAATGCCCATCAGGGCAATTTCATTCTTAACAGCAGCAACAACTTGGCGATGTACTTGCCATTGACGAATATTGGAGAAATAGTGAAGTCAGGTATTGATCTGGAGGCGCAATGGCGGACCCCTTCAGATTGGGGACGGCTTGGTTTCCATGCTCAAGGGACGTATATGCTCAACTCCAAACACAGCCAGGCGACTACATCTGCTTATAGTAGTGATTTGGGGCGTTTCAATGTTGATACAGGTACAGTCATTCCACGATTTAAAAGCCGAATGACAGCAAGCATTACGCAGTCCGAGTGGACGGGGAGTCTGAGTGTTAACTATGTTGCCAGCTATACCGATGCGGATATCAACGCGACTAATTTAGAAACTTTGAAAATTGAAACCGTATCAGGTAGAAAAGTACCTTCATTCACTACATGGGATGCCACAGCTCATTATGCGATGACTAGGCAGATGGATTTTCGAATTGCTGTGCTAAATATTATGAATCAAGAGGCGCCCTTATCGTTCGCTCAAACGAGTAAACAAATCTTTGGGGCAAATACCGTCAATAGCAATTTGTGGGGGCGGACCATTCAGATTGGTATGACGGTTCGTTTCTGAGGATCATTTAAACAACAAGGGCGGCGGGGCAAGGTGCGCTGCATTTTTAACTGACAATGCGGTAAGTTAACTTGATTCTGAAGGTTCAACTTTTGCGCCAACACAATCACCCACCAGAACCCCTCCTGCTCGTTCCCGGCCTCATGTGCGATGAGGCGGTTTGGGCGCCACTGATCCCCTTGATCGCGCATGCCGCGCCGTGCAGCGTGGTCGACCACGGCGCGGCCAGCAGCTTGCCGCAGATGGCCGAGCAGTTGCTGCGCCAAGCGCCTGCGCGGTTTGCCTTGGCCGGGCATTCCATGGGGGCGCGGGTGGCTTTGGAGGTGTTTCGGCAAGCGCCAGACCGTGTCAGTCGTATCGCCCTGCTGGACACCGGTTACCTGCCTTTGGCTGCGGGTGAGGCGGGTCAGTCCGAAAAAGACAAGCGCCAGCAGTTGCTGCACATCGCCAAGACGCAGGGGGTGCGCAGCATGGCCAGCGCCTGGGTGCAGGGCATGGTGCATCCGCAGCGTTTGTCGGATGCCGTCCTGATGGCGTCCATCGTGACCATGTTCGAGCGCAAGTCGCTTGAAATTTTTGAGGCCCAGATCCATGCCCTGCTCGCACGCCCCGATGCACGGTCTGTGTTGCAAAGTCTGCATGTGCCTACCTTGATCGCTTGTGGCGATCACGATGCGTGGGCGCCCTTGGCCCAGCACCAGGCGATGCAGGCATTGGTGCCGCATGCCCGGCTGGCCGTTTTTGCCGATGCGGGCCACATGGCCCCTATGGAGCAGGCCCAAGCGGTGGCAGACGCCTTGCTGCAGTGGTTGGCGGCTGAAGGCATTGGCCAGGCAAGGGGCAAAGAAGCCCATTAAACTGACCCGTCGGTCAATGAGGCGGGAAGTTCACATGAAACACGTTTGGAATCAAAAAAGGCTGGCCATCGCTGCCGCCGGTCTGCTGGCATGGGCCGCGCAGGGCATGGCCGCTGGCCCTGCCGCCATGCCCACAGCCGGATGTCCGGCCTTGCTGAACCACACGGTGGAGCGTTTGCAGGATGAAAAGCCCCAGTCCTTGTGTCAATACAGCGGCAAGGTCTTGCTGGTGGTGAACACCGCCAGTTTTTGTGGTTTCACATCGCAGTACAAAGGGCTGGAGGCCTTGCATACCAAGTACAAAGACCAGGGCTTTGCGGTGCTGGGTTTTCCGTCCAACGATTTTTCGCAAGAGACCGGCAGCAACAAGCAAATCGCCGATTTTTGCGAAAACACCTTTGGCGTGAAGTTCCCCATGTTCACCAAGACGCAGGTCACAGGCGATGGGGCTTCGCCGCTTTACAAACAATTGATCGCCGAATCGGGCCAAAAGCCCCGCTGGAATTTCTACAAATACCTCATTGGCCGTGACGGCAAGCTGGTGGACAGCTATGGCAGCGTCATCGGACCTGACAGCAAGTCGCTGGTCTCGGCGATTGAAAAATCCTTGAAAACTGCACCATGAATTCTCCGCGCATGAAGTTGGCCATTGTGGGCTCGGGCATTTCTGGCTTGGCCGTGGCACACACGCTCCGAGGCGTGGCGGACATCACTTTGTTCGAAGCGGGCGATTATTTTGGCGGACACACGCACACGGTGGATGTGACGCTGCCAACGGCCAAGGGCGTGGTCACTCACGGCGTGGACACAGGGTTTTTGGTCTTCAATGAGCGGACCTATCCGAACTTGATCCAGCTGTTTTCTGATCTGCAGGTCGAGACGGCGCCCTCAGACATGTCGTTTTCGGTGAAAGTGCCTGGCGCCAAAAATGGCCGAGCCCTGGAGTGGAGCGGCACCAACCTGAACACGGTCTTTGCGCAACGCAGCAATCTGGTGAGCCCCCGTTTTTGGCGCATGCTCAGCGATGTGATCCGCTTCAACGCGCTGTGCACGCGCATCGCACAAGAGCAAAGCGAGCAAGCCTTGCAGCAGCCGCTGAAAGACTTTCTGAGCACGCACAAGTTCAGTGAGCAGTTCCGTGATTGGTATTTCTTGCCGATGCTGGGCTGCATCTGGAGTTGCCCAACCGATCAGATGCTGCAGTTTCCCGTGGCCACCATGATCCGGTTTTGCCACAACCATGGGCTGATCCAGGTGATGAACCGGCCGCAATGGTTCAGCGTGGTGGGCGGTGCCCGGCAATACGTGGACAAGATTTTGGCCCATGTGCCCGACAAGCGCTTGAACACACCCGTGCGCATGGTTGAGCGCGATGAGCAAGGGGTGCGCATCGTCACCGATGGGCACACCGAGCATTTTGACGAGGTGGTGATCGCCACGCACACCGACCAGGCCTTGACCATGCTGCGCGAAGCCACGCCCAACGAACAGCATGTGCTGGGCAGCATCCGTTACCAGGCCAACCGCGCGGTCTTGCACACCGATGCTTCGGTGTTGCCTGCCAGTCCCAAGACCTGGGCCGCCTGGAATTACGAGCGAGCCCCCAGCGCCGAGCGCGAGTCGTCGCGCGTGTGTTTGCATTACCTGCTCAACCGTTTGCAGCGCATCCCGTTTGAGCAGCCGGTGGTGGTGTCGCTCAACCCGGTGCAAGGCATCGATCCGTCCACCATCGTGGGTGAGTACGACTACGCGCACCCTGTGTTTGATTTGCGGGCCATCAAGGCCCAGCAGTGCTTGCCCTTGATTCAGGGCTTGCAACACACTTGGTTTGCGGGGGCGTGGGCTGGTTATGGATTTCACGAGGACGGGCTCAAATCGGGCCTGCAGGTGGGCCGCATGTTGCTCACCAAAATGAAAGCCGCTAACCCATGAATACGGCGGGTGCCTGCATGGGCTGGGGCCAGGTGCGGCACACCCGCATGCGCCCTGCGCGCCACGCTTTTGTGTACCCCACCGCATTTTTGATGTTGCCCATGCGCCGTTTGCAGGCCCATGCCGCCACAGCCGATTTGGCCATCAACCGCCGGGCTTGGTTCGCCTTTCATGACGTGGACCATGGCGACGGACGCCCAGCCGATCAAGGCGGTGCCTTGGCCTGGATGGATGAGTTGCTGCGCCAGGAAGGCATCACCGATGCGCAAGGCGAAGTCTGGTTGCAGACATTTCCCCGTGTGCTGGGCCATGCCTTCAAGCCGGTGAGCTTTTGGTACGCGCACCGCAGCGATGGCAGCTTGGCGGCCATCGTGGCCGAGGTCAACAACACCTTTGGCGAGCGGCACTGCTACCTCTTGCCCAAGCCCCAATACGGGCGCACGCTCAGGGCAGACAAGGTCTTCCATGTCTCGCCTTTTTGCGACGTGCAGGGCGAATACCGTTTTCGCTTCATGCGCACCCAGCGCGATGGCCGCGAGCAACTGGTGGCTCGTGTGGAGCACGCCGATGCCGATGGACCCTTGATCGACACCAGCTGGAGCGGCACCCTGGAGCCGGCCACTGCGGCGGCCTTGCGCCGTGTGATGTGGCGCTTTCCCCTGCTCACGCTGGGTGTGGTGGCCCGCATCCACTGGCACGCCTTGCTCTTGTGGCTCAAAAAGGTTCCTTTTTGGCGCAAGCCCGCGCCCCCTTCATTGTTTGTGACCCGATGAAAAACGACACCGAATCGATGGCTTCCCCCTTGAATGGCGCAATGGCACCCGTGGCCGCAGCCTCTGCCCCTCTGCCCCAAGCGGCCAAGCGGGTGATGGCCTTGCTGGCCCGCTTGAAGGTGGGCACCCTCACCTTGTACGGCCCCGATGGTGCCGCACATGTGTTTGGCAACCACCAAGCCCCTTTTGCCACGCTGCACATTCAGCGCTGGGAGGTGTGCGCCGCCGTGCTCAAGTCGGGCGACATCGGCTTTGCAGAAGCCTATATGGACGGCGATTGGGCCACGCCCTCTTTGGCGGATTTGTTGTGCTTGTTCATCGCCAACCGCCGCGAGATCGAAAGCGCCATTTATGGCCACTGGCTGGGGCGCTTGGCGTACCAGGTCAAACATTGGCTGCACCGAAACAACAAAACCAACAGCCGCAAAAACATCCACGCGCATTACGACCTGGGCAATGCGTTTTACCAAGTTTGGCTGGATGGCACGATGAATTACTCGTCGGCCTTGTTTGACGGCGACAAGACCCAGGACATGGCGGAGGCGCAAAAAGCCAAAGTCCGCCGGGCCTTGCGCATGACGGGTGTCCAGCCGGGAGACCGGGTGTTGGAGATCGGTTGCGGTTGGGGTGCTTTGGCCGAGGCAGCCACCTGCGAGCTGGGTGCGCACATCACGGGCGTGACCTTGTCCACCGAACAGCTGGCCTTTGCCCAAGCGCGCATGAGCCGTTTGGGTGTGGCGGCGCAGGCCGATTTGCGTTTGCAGGATTACCGCGACATCAGCGATGCACCGTTCGATGCGATTTGCTCGATCGAGATGATCGAGGCGGTGGGCCAAGCGTATTGGCCCACGTATTTTCAGACTGTGAGTCGCTTGCTCAAGCCCGGTGGTCACGCTTGCATCCAGAGCATCACCATCGATGACGCCTTGTTCGATCGATATGTGAAGTCCACCGACTTCATCCAGCAGTACATCTTCCCGGGTGGCTGCTTGCCCAGTCCGAGCGAGTTCCGCAAGCAAGCCCGTGCCGCAGGCCTGGAGGTGGTGGACGAGTTGAACTTTGGTCCCGATTACGCCGAGACCTTGCGCCGTTGGCGTGACAGCTTCATGGCGCAGCTGGACCAGGTTCGTGCCCTGAAGTTCGATGACCGCTTCATTCGATTGTGGGAGTTTTATCTGGCGTATTGCGAAGCGGCTTTTGATGAGGCCAACATCGATGTGATCCAGTTCACATTGCGCAAGCCCGCTTGAGCAAGCCATGTTTCGCGCCATTCGTTCATCGATCCTGACACTCTCATGCGTGGTCATGGGTGCATTGCCATCGCCATCGGCTTGGGCGGATACAGCCTTGGTGTCTGAGACGGCGGTGCCCAAGGGCGCCGTGCCGACAGCCTTTTCGCGCTTGCGTGTGTGGGGCTTTGATGTCTACGACGCCCGACTGTGGACCCTGCCGGGCTTTGTTGCGACCCGGTTTGAGCAACAGCTGTTTGCGCTGGAGCTGAAGTATTTGCGCAAGCTCGATGGTGATGCCATCGCCAGCCGGTCGATACAAGAAATGCGACGTGTAGGCACGTTCACCGAGCAGCAGGAAAAAACCTGGCTTCAGGCCATGCGGCAGTTGTTTCCCAATGTGGATCACAACGACCGCATCACAGGACTGAACTGGCCCGGCAAAGGGGTGGAGTTTTGGCTCAATGGTCAGCGCTTGGGGCTGGTGCAAGACCCCGTTTTTGCCCGGTTATTTTTTGGCATTTGGCTGCACGAACGCACGTCAGAGCCCAAGATGCGCTTGCAGCTTTTGCAAGGCTTGGCGCCGTGAATGGTGCCAGGCTCCCGAGCTGGTCCAATGAAAGGCACATCATGACTGCATTCGATCACCGTCGCCGCGCTTTGCGGCGCATGGCCGTACTCCCTCTGGCCGCAAGCCTGCCCTTTGTGGGGGGCTGTGCATCGCCTCAGGTGCAGCAGTACGCGCAAGAAAAACCCAACCTTGACTTGCGCACCTACTTCAATGGCAAGGTCGACGCTTGGGGCGTCTTCACCGACCGCAGCGGTCAGGTGGTCAAGCGCTTCACTGTCGAGATGGATTGCAGCTGGCAAGGTGACGAAGGCGTGTTGGATGAAGCCTTTGTGTATTCAGATGGCACACGCCAGCGCCGCATCTGGAAGCTCAAAGCCGGGCCCAACGGCGCCTACACCGGCGTGGCCGACGATGTGGTGGGCCAAGCCCAGGGCCAGGTCAGTGGAAACGCTTTTCGCTGGGGCTACACCCTCGCCTTACCGGTTGATGGCAAGGTCTGGGAGGTGGACTTTGACGACTGGATGTACCTGATGGACGAGCGGGTGATGCTCAACAAGGCGACCATGAGCAAGTGGGGCATTCGCCTGGGCGAAGTGACTTTGTCCTTCACCCGCCGCACGCCTTTGGCTTTGCCGAAATGAAGGCCTTGAACACACCCATCACCGATTGGACGGGCCGACGCGTCTGGCTGGTGGGCGCATCCACCGGCATTGGCTTGGCCTGTGCGCAGCAGATGCGGCAAGCCGGTGCGCTGGTGATCATTTCAGCGCGCAATCCGCAAGGCGTTAGTGACTGGGCCGCAAGCGATACGGGTGTCCAATGGCAGCCATTGGATGTCACGGTGCAGGCCGATGTGCAGGCCACTGCGCAGAATATTCTGGCGCAAGGCCCACTCGACATGGTGGTCTATGCCGCAGGCCACTACCGCGCTCAACGCGCTACGGCGATGGACTTGCAGCAGCTGTTGCAACACGACCGGGTCAATTACCAGGGGGCTTTGCAGGTGCTGGATGCCGTCTTGCCCGGCCTGTTGGCGCAAGGTCACGGCCACATCAGCTTGCTCAGCAGTGTGGCGGGCTGGCGCGGCTTGCCCAATGGTCTGGCCTATGGCCCGACCAAGGCGGCCCTGACCCATTTGGCCGAAACCCTGTACCTCGATTTGCAAGACGCGGGCATCGGCGTGAGTGTGGTCAACCCCGGTTTTGTCGACACACCTTTGACAGCGCAAAACGAGTTCACCATGCCCGCCTTGATCAGCCCTGAGCAAGCGGCTCAAGCGATGCTCAAGGGCTGGGCTCAAGGTACTTTTGACATCCACTTTCCCAAGCGATTTACCCTGTGGCTCAAGCTCTTGCGCGTCTTGCCCTACCGTTGGTACTTTCCGCTGGTGCGGCGCTTCACAGGACTTTGACCATGGACACACGCCTTGCCACAGCCCGCCTGGCCCGTTTTTTTGAAGCGTTGACGCCGCAAAGCGTGCCGCAGTTGCATGCCTTGTATGACGCACAGGCCCACTTCAAAGACCCCTTCAACGAGGTGCAGGGATTGCCCGAGATCGAGCGCATTTTTCGGCACATGTATGTGGCGCTGGATGGGCCGCACTTCGTCATCACCAGCCAGTTGGTCGATGGGGCGCAGGCCTTTTTAACTTGGGAGTTCCGCTTTCGCTTCAAGCGCTTTGACACGCACACTTTGCAAACCGTGCGTGGCGGCAGCCACATCCTGTTCAACGAGCAAGGCTTGGTGACCTTGCACCGAGACTACTGGGATGCGGCCGAGGAGTTGTACGAAAAACTGCCCCTGCTGGGCGGGGTGATGCGTTGGCTTAAAAAACGCGCCAACACCTGAAACGATCCGCAGGTCGGAGCTTGAGCGCCGACCTGCAGACGCATCAAGCCGGTTGGCTTTCTGCGAAGCTGGGGCGTTGCGCCAGTTTGTCGTAGAGCTTTTGCAAGTTTGGATAAGGTGTGCGCCAGTCGATTTGCGGGAATCGGAAGTCCAGATAGCCGACCGCGCAGCCGACAGCGATGTCCGACAAGCTCATGTGGATGCCTGAGCAAAACGCTTTGTCGCCCAAACCCAAGCTCATGGCGCGCAGGCTGTGGTGGATTTTGTCCAGTTGTCGGTCAATCCAGGCGGTGCTGCGCTGGCTGTCTGTGCGCCCGGGCCACACGGCCTCCAGGCGAGCCAGGATGGCGGCATCGAGCAGGCCATCGGCCAATGCTTCCCAGGTTTTGACTTCTGCACGCTCGCGCCCTGCAGAAGGAATGAGTTTGCCCACGGGCGAGAGCGTGTCCAGGTACTCCACGATCACGCGTGAGTCGAACACGGCTTCGCCGCCTTCCATGATCAGGCAAGGTACTTTGCCCAAAGGATTGGACTCATGGATGCGCGTTTGGTCGGACCAGACGTCTTCGCTGATGAACTGGTAGTCCAGTTTTTTCTCGGCCATGACAATGCGCACTTTGCGCACGTAAGGACTGGTGATGGCGCCGATGAGTTTCATGTGTCCAGAAGTCTTGTGAAGATGAGGACGATTCTAGGGGGGAGAATCTGCAAAGTGCCTGACAGGCCACAGGATTGTGTCGCTTAGGCTCTTGAAAGCCTCGCCAACTACAATCGGGGGATGAATTTCTCCCCCATTTCCGCCCTTTCGCCGCTGGATGGCCGCTATGCCAGCAAACTCAACGCCCTGCGCCCGCTGATGAGCGAGCAAGGCTATATGCACCGCCGCGTTCAGGTGGAGATCGCCTGGTTCATCGCCCTGTCCGATGCGGGCTTTGCCGAATTCAAGCCCCTGACCCCCGGTGCCCGCAGTTACCTGACGGCGCTGGTGAAGAATTTTTCGGAAGCCGATGCGGTGGCCATCAAAGAGTTCGAGAAGGTCACCAACCACGACGTGAAGGCCGTGGAGTACTGGATCAAGTCCAAATTCAAGGACCGCCCCGAGCTGGAGCATGTGGGTGAGTTCGTGCACTTTGCTTGCACCAGCGAAGACATCAACAACACCAGCCATGCCCTGCAGATCAAGGGCGCACGCGCCCAGGTGATCTTGCCCGGCCTGGACGGCTTGATCGCCAAGCTGCGCGAGATGGCGCACACCTTTGCTGAAGTCCCCATGCTCAGCCGCACCCACGGCCAGACCGCCAGCCCCACCACCGTGGGCAAGGAAATCGCCAACGTGGTGATGCGCCTGAACGGCTGCCGCGAAAAAATCGCTGCGGTCAAGCTCATGGGCAAGATGAATGGCGCTGTGGGCAACTACAACGCCCACCTGTCGGCCTGGCCTGACTTTGATTGGGAAGCCTTTGCCAAGCAGGTGGTTGAGACGCCTGAGCTGAGCGAAACGCAAGACAGCCACTGGGGCTTGGGCCTGACCTTCCAGCCCTACAGCATCCAGATCGAGCCGCATGACTATATGGCCGAGTTGTTCGATGCCGTGGCGCGCACCAACACCATCCTGATCGACCTGTCGCGTGACATCTGGGGTTATGTGAGCCTGGGTTACTTCAAGCAGCGCCTCAAGGCCGGTGAGATTGGTTCGTCCACCATGCCGCACAAGGTCAACCCGATCGACTTTGAAAACGCCGAAGGCAACCTGGGCCTGGCCAACGCCGTGCTCAAGCACCTGTCTGAAAAGCTGCCCATCAGCCGTTGGCAACGTGACCTGACCGACTCCACCGTGTTGCGCAACATGGGCGTGGGCCTGGGTTACACCGCGTTGGCTTATGCCTCGCTCATGACCGGTTTGAACAAGCTCGAACTCAACGAAGAAGCCTTGGCCACCGACCTCGACGCCGCCTGGGAAGTGCTGGCCGAGCCGATCCAGACCGTGATGCGCCGTTATGGCGTGCAGGGTGCTTACGAAAAGCTCAAGGAAGTGACCCGTGGCAAGACCGTCACCGCAGCGGACCTGCATGGCCTGATCCAGGGTCTGGCGATTCCGCAAGCCGACAAGGACCGCTTGCTGGCCATGACGCCAGGCAGCTATGTGGGCAAGGCCGCTGAACTGGCCCGCCGGGTTTGACGGGTTTTCATGGCGCTCAAATCCACCATCTACAAAGCCAACCTGTCGATCGCTGACATCGATCACAGCTACTACGAAGACCATCAGCTGACGCTGGCGCGCCACCCCAGCGAGACCGATGAGCGCATGATGATCCGCTTGCTGGCCCTGGCCATCAACGCCTACAAACTGCAGGCCGTGTGCAACGGCGACGGCAAGCTGGCCTTTGGCGCGGGCCTGTCGGACCCGGACGATCCGGACGTCAGCCTGCGCGACTTCACCGGTCAGACCCGCATGTGGATTGAGGTGGGCCAGCCCGAAGACAAACCCATCATGAAAGCCTGCCAAAAGGCCGACGAGGTCTTGCTGTATTGCTTCAACCACGCGGCCGAAGTCTGGTGGAAAGGCATCGAGACCAAGTTGACCCGGCTGGACAAGCTGCAGGTCTGGCGCGTGCCCACCGAGCGCTCACAAGAGCTGGCCCAACTGGCCGAGCGCAGCATGCAGCTGCAAGCCACGGTGCAGGAAGGTGAAGTCACCTTCAGCAGCGACAAGGGCAGTGTTCACATCGAGCTCACCCGCTGGAAATAAGCGGGTAGGAGCAGCACCCTGTGCGCGATTCTCAAATGGCCGAGTTGGTGTTTCCCGCACGGGATGCGGGTTGAAATGCTTTAACTCAAATCCAGTTTGCTCTGGGCTTCTGCCGCCGCCTTGGCCCATTGGCGGTCTTCGGCGGCACGTTCGGCGTATTTGTTGAAGCGCCAGGAAGTGCCTTCGGTGGTGATGCGGTGCCAGACGGCGCGCTTTTCACCTGGCGTCATTTCGGTCCACAGCTGCACTTCTTCAAAAGTGCGGCCGCAGCCTTTGCACATGTCATCGCCCTGGCTGGTCGAGCAAATCGCAATGCAGGGCGTGTCGGGCGTGCCGGCATACCAGTCCTGCCAGGCCTCTGCGGCGGCCAGCGGCAGGCTGAACTCGTCGGCATAGTCCTGCTTGAAGTACACCATCTGACCATACACATCGGCCAAGGCGCGCAGCTCGCGTGGCAAAGCCACCCCGTCCGGTGAGGGGTTTTTGATCCGCCAGTGGTTGATGGCGGCTTCGATGTCGGTGATGTGGATGCCGGCCATGGTGTGTTGAAGAGCAGGACGCAAATCATAGCGGGTTGCAGGCGAGTGATGCACTTTGTGCAGGCTTGCATGCCTGAATTTCCCTTCAACGCACAAGGACAAACCCAACCACGGTTTAATCTGATCTTGAAGGGGAGTAGCTCTCTCATGCCCCAAGGTGCAAAGCCTTGAGGCACTTTGATAAGCCGTCATGACGAAGTTTTACTTCCGGTTTATCAGGCGCCAGAACTTGGTTCTGACGTCGAGCAAGACCTTCGATCATCGCCTGTGTCGAATCGATCGAAGCTTGCCGTGCAGTTTGGTTTGCACATGAAGTTCCCCTCGATTCGATGCAGGTTCAACAATGGAATCTGGAGTCTTCTGATGGAATTTTTATCCGCACCTTGGTGGTCTGCTTTGTTGGCGATCATTTTGATTGACCTCGTTTTGGCTGGCGACAATGCCATCGTGATCGCACTGGCTGCGCGCAGTTTGCCCGCTGATCTGCAAAAGAAAGCCATCCTTTGGGGCACGGTGGGTGCGATCGCTGTGCGCTCGGTCATGACCTTGTGCGTGGTCTGGCTCTTGCAAATCCCCGGCCTGATGCTGGTGGGGGGTTTGGGTTTGCTCTGGATCGCCTACAAACTCATCGCCGACACCGGTGACCACGATGAGCACGGTCCTGCTGCCACCACGTTCTGGGGTGCCATGAAGACCATCATCGTGGCCGATGCCTTGATGGGTGTCGACAACGTTTTGGGCGTGGCAGGTGCCGCACATGGTTCGTGGGACTTGGTCATTCTGGGTTTGCTCATCAGCGTGCCGATTGTGGTGTTTGGCAGCTCTGTCGTGCTCAAGCTGGTCGATCGTTTTCCGATGATCATCCAGTTGGGCGCTGCTGTGCTGGCTTTCACCGCGGCCAAGATGATCGTGGGCGAGCCTTTGCTGGACAGTGTGTTCGATGCGCCCTCTCAAGCCATTTGGCGTTGGACCACTTACTTGGTGGCCATCGCCTTGGTGTTGGGCGCGGGTTGGTGGTCTTCCAGAGTGGACAGCACGTCCACCAAGGCCTGAACCGGCTCAGCGCTCGGCTTGCATCTCGCGCACCAGCGACTGGGCTTGCCGCAAGCGGGTGTCCACAATCGACGCTTCGATGTGATCGCCGGCTTGCAAAGTGTGGTTTTTGGCCCAGTCCTGCGCGGCGCGGAAGCGATCAATGGCGCCTTGCCAATCCATGCGGGCCATTTGCGCTTCGCCTTCGGCTCTGAGGGCATGCAAATGCTGGCCTTCCACGGCCAGCATGCTCGCCAAGGTGTTCCACGCTTGTGCGTCCAGTGGGAAGGCTTGCACCTGTTCGCGCAGTTGGTGCAGCACCTCTGTGCGTGTCGGGGTGGGGGGCAGGTTCAACAAGGCTTGTGCAGTGGCGATCAGCGTGGGCCTGTCCAGCTTGGAGGCTTGCCCTGGAGCGGCCAGCAATTGCACCACCGTATCCCAGCGGTTTTGGGCCGCAGCCCATTCGGCGCGCAGCAATTTGGCCAAGCGGGCGGGTGCGTTTTGACCGCTCACCGTGCGCTCCAAATTTTGCAAGCTGCGCTCGGCCGCCGCAAAGTCCTTGAGCTGCATGTGGGCCAAGGTGGCGCCGTACCAGACGCCAGCCTTGGTGGCCGCAGTGGCTTGGGGCAAGTTGACCTGGCTCGTTTGTGTGGAGGCGCGCCAAGCGTCCACTTGGCCTTGAGACAACACGCGAGCGCGCGCTGACAGCATGGCTTGCTCGACATCGACTCGGTTTCCAGCAGGTGGTGCATCCAATTGCAAGCGGGCTTGCATGTCTGCGATCCGCTCAGTGGTCAGGGGGTGGCTGCGCAAATACGGGTAGGCGCCGTTGTCGTTGAGTCCTGCGGCTTGCTGGAGCTTGCCGAACATGCCGACAAAGCCTTGGGGGTCATAGCCGGCTTCACGCATCACGCCAAATCCCACACGGTCGGCCTCGCGCTCCATGTCGCGTGAATAGCTCAGCTGTGACTGGATGGCGGCGGCCTGCCCCCCTACGATCAGCGCCTGCGCGCTCTGCGCACTTTTGCTGGCGGCCAACACGCCCAGAATCAAGGAGCCGATCACCCACGGTGTCAATTTGCCTTGCGCGCCCATGGAGCGCGCAATGTGACGTTGCGTGACGTGACTGAGTTCGTGTGCCAATACCGAGGCCAATTCGTCGTGTGTGCTGACCACAGCAATCAAGCCCAGGTGCACGCCCAGATAACCACCGGGCAAGGCGAAGGCGTTGACGCTGCGGTCGCGTCCCAGCAGGATGCGCCAGGCAAAACGTTCTTGCAGCTCGGGGGACAGCTCACCGCGTGCTGCAGCCGATTTGACCAAGGGGGCCCACAGGCGCTGAATGTACTCATCCAGCACGGGGTCTTCCAGGTAGTCCGGGTCGCGGTAAAGCTCGCGGGCGATGCGGTCGCCCAGCTTGCGTTCAGCGGCCAGGGAAATGCCATCACCATCACCCAGAGAGGGCAGCGCCGCGTTTTGTGGCCAGGCGGGCTGAAAACACAGGCTTGAGGCCAGCAGCCCGAGGAGCAGTTTCGTGCGGTGGAATTTGTTTTTCACGACAAGGAGTGTCCCATTCAATGGCCGTATGATGACCCATTCCCGTGAACTTCTTGTAAACCATTCGGACCGCATCGCCCATGACGACCTCTGATGTTTTGACCCATTTTGACGCCCAAGGACAAGCCCATATGGTGGACGTGGGGGCTAAAGCCACCACCAAGCGCGTGGCTGTGGCCATCGGTCGCATCACCATGCTGCCGGCGACGTTGACCTTGATTGAATCGGGCACCGCCAAAAAAGGCGATGTGCTGGGCATTGCCCGCATCGCCGGCATCATGGGCGCGAAAAAGACCAGTGAGTTGATCCCGCTGTGCCACCCAATTGGCCTGACCCGCGTGGCGGTCGAGTTTGAAGTGTTGACGGCTGAATCGACCGTGGTCTGCAAAGCCACCGCCGAGACCGTGGGCCAGACCGGTGTGGAGATGGAAGCCTTGACCGCCGTGCAGGTGGCCTTGCTCACCATTTATGACATGTGCAAAGCTGTTGATAGAGGCATGACCATGAACGGCATCACGCTGCTGGAAAAGCATGGGGGCAAGTCGGGCAGCTTTGTGGCTGCATAAAAACCTGTTGTTTTTCAACGGGTTAGTTGTGTTGGCGTTACCGCTAATCTGCTTGAGACTCCCATCTCGTAGCAGTGACCATGTAGCTCAGTGAGCACCTATCAAAATTTCTGTCCCATTCCTGTCCCACTGAAGGATAGAAATGGCTTCTTTTCGATATCGCAGCGACCGCTGGCAAGCTAGAGTTCGGCGCAAAGGCTAACTGTTTTGCTCCCCCGATTGGTTGATGTGGGAACTCATTGGAAGCTAGTGCTTGAACAACTCCCTCTTGATTGACCATCGGTTTACTCAGTGCACAACCATTGCTGGGATGTACATTTGCGTTCCTGAGGAGCTGATTTGCATCGAATCCACGCTCTTTGAGCATGCGCTGAACCGTACCCATCGTTATCGATGAATCAGCGTTGAAGGTGAATGAGTTCCATTTACTTTCAATCTCTGCATAGCCCTTGTACTTACCACCTGTACGTGACCAATCATCAGCAATAGCAAGCCCACCTTCAGAACCACCTGTTGCATGATGAATTGCCATCAGGACACTAATCCATTCGGAATAGCCTTCGTCAGGGTCAAGCTCTGCGATCAATGCTCGAATCGCCAGAGCATTGTCGACTTGAAAAGCTGCCAGTGAGTTTTTTTTAGGTGCTGCTGTCGGCAAAAACTTTAGCTTGAGCGCAGGAGTAGTGCCGTTGTGCCTCAACAAATCATCAACAAAAGCAGATGTCAGCTCTACAAGTTGATCGAAGGGAACAATCTCAGCGACCATTAGCTCCTTATCGGTACTAGGTGGAGCAATGATGTATGAGTTGCCACACCGGATATCAATGCGTTCAGGATGGTTCTCTGTGCTATGTCCCGCTTGCTTAATTTTCAAGCCCGCATCTTGGCGATAGTAGTAATGAACACCTTTTTTAGTCTGTACCTTCAGGTTTGAGTACAGCCGATGTTTCGTCTCTAGGTCTTCAATAGCTTTTTGGGATTCTGGTGAATCTGCATCCAACACTACCAACCCATTAGAGCAATACAAGGCAACATCATCTTCTGGATGATCTTCCCAATGCTGTTCGATCTGTTGTTCAGAGAAGCTAGCAAGCCATTCTTTTATCTTAGTACTTGGGTTCTTCTGCCCTTTAACAATGGGACAAGGGAGATAACCCTTGGCGCTCCACTCAAGAGCAGCGGAAGAAGTATTTGAAGCATTAATTTCTAATTTCATTATGAGTCCTTTCATATAGTCCACAAGTGCAGACGGATTCATCCAGAAATTTAGAAATTGAATACTAAATAATACTTGAATTCACCTATAGTCTTTCAGGAGCACTTGCGGAAATGTAATTTGCCTGAAGCGCCTATCATATCTCAATACCCATGTCAATGTCAATAGTTTTATAAAAAAATCTATAAATTTATTTTTTTGTGGTAGGAGTTGTATGGTGTTGTGTGACTGAACCACCAGAAGCGTTTTGCCCTGCAGCCGTCCTCCTTGTGACAACTCTGCAGAAAGTTCTTTTGATAGGTCAGTCACTCTGTCTTGACTGGTGGATATGCGTTGAAGTGGATAGTCATTAGGAATTCAAAATATCTTAGAAGCCACAGTACCTCCTAGAGCAGTCCTAATAAGAATTGAAATCATTAAAGTACAAGTAAACTGCAGCTGGGCGAGAAATCTTGTCCCAACTTTGTCCCACTAAACAAAGGAATGTGGACGAAAAATTTGAAGTGCTGAGCGCCGAATCGACTGTGGTCTGCAAAGCCACCGCCGAAACCGTGGGCCAGACCGGCGTTGAGATGGAAGCCTTGACTGCCGTGCAAGTGGCCCTGCTGACGATTTACGACATGTGCAAAGCCGTGGACCGGGGCATGACCATCAACGGCGTGACCTTGCTGGAAAAGCATGGGGGCAAGTCGGGGAGTTTCATTGCGGGGCAGTGAGCGATAATGATTCGGCTGGGAATGCGATTTTCATCAGCTGCAGATGTTCTTGCGCTGTTTGCACATCACCCACCATCTGTGCGGCTTCGATGACCTTGCGGATCATCTTTGGCTCCGGCGAGTAGTGCAGCATGGACTGACCTTTTGCCAGCAGGTGTGTCGCGTTTTCAGGCGTGACGGGGGTCAAGGAAAATTCGGCGAAATCGGCGGTGGTATGGAACAGCACGCTGCTCTTGGCAACGCTCAGCGCATCGCTGCCCCACAACGTTGAACGCGCATTGGCTGGGATGAAAATTTGCCGCACGCGTGAATAGTCCACCGCGATGAATGCTGTGCTGGCCAGGATGGCCGCGCCCATGAAAGGCAAGATGCGCTGAGTTGCATGGGTATATGCCAACTTTGGCTGCGTCAGCAAAACGGCGCACAACAAAATAGCCAGTTGAAAAGGCCCATACCAAAGCGGAAACTCCAACAGGCTGTGCAAACCGATCACGGCCAACACGCCCCAGGCCAGTTGATGTTGCGCATCACGCGCGTGCCAGGGGCGCATGGCCAGCGTGATCACGATCAGGCTGAGTGTGACCAGTGAGGCAATCGGAACACCCAAGGCAAAGGCCAGTTGCAAGGGGGCGTTGTGGGCGTTGCCCAGTATTTCGCAAAAGCGCTCGCCCGAATAGTTCGCACTGTAGTGCGCGTATTTGAGCTCGTTCCAGCCCCAACCCCACCACGGCTTTTGGGCGATCAGTTCGATCACATTGCGCCACAACACTTTTCGGCTGCCGCAGCCATCGTCGTTGCCCATGCGTGTCAGGGCACTGATGGCATCCGTGCCGGAACTGTTTGACAGCAGGTGCGGCAAGGCCCAAATGGCTGCCGCATATACGCCCAATGCCCACAACACTAGGCGCCAGGACAAATGCGCCTGATGCTGGCGACGCTGCAGGGACCACCCCATGACCAGCGTTGTCACCAAGATCATCTGCAAGAGGCCGGTGCGTGAGTTGGTGGCGGCGTTTCCGATGGCGATCAAGGCGAGCATCCACAACGCATGGGTGAGGACAAGTCCACTGCGTGCCCACCAAAGTACGGCCAGAATGCCCATGGATGTGAGGGTGGCCAATTGATTGCGCTGGCGCAGGTTGGCCCGAGCCTCGCCCAGGACATCGGGCACATGGACCCAGCCACTGAAGGCTTCGGCCAGGCCGAAATACTGCATGAGTCCTATGGCGCTGCTGAGCACCGCCGCCATGGCCCAAGCTCTGGCAATGTCCAGTGCTTGGAGTCGCAGCCCCGATGCCATGAGCAAGCCGATGCAGCCCCAGCTGATCAAGAGTGGCAGCACATTGGGCAAGGGGGCCGATGCCCAAGGCGCCATCCAGGGCAAGACCAACAGGAAACTGGTCAGCAAAGTGGGCCAGCGTGTGACGGGTGATCGGTCAAACCAATTCACGCGAACCCCAAGAAAAACGCCCTGCAGAGCAGGGCGTTGGTGGGGGCCAGAAGGCTCAAGAAGCTTTGCATGAGGCGGGCAAGTATTTGACGGGCAAACCGTTGCTGCTGGCTGGGCCACAGCGCCAAGCGGCGATGGTTTTGCCACCATCGGTGCTGCCCACCACGGCGGTCTCACCGCTTTGCAATGGCGTCAATGCGATGGCATTGGCCGAGCTGCTGGTGGTGCCGCGCAAAGCTTCGTGGTTGCCGACCACAGTGATCACGCCATTGGCATCGACGGCGATGCTGGTGACGTACTTGCTGGTCTGGCTGTCACAGGCTTTGGGCAGGGTTTTGGACACATCCGCATCGGATGAGGAGGAAATCGCCTCGTTCACAGCGGTTTTGCAACCGTTGGCCGCCAACAGCAGCTCAGACACCTTGGCGCGGATGGTGTAGTCCTGATACGCCGGCAGAGCCAGTGCGCCCAGAATGCCGATGACCGCGATCACGATCATCAGCTCAATCAAAGTCAAACCTTTTTGCCTTTTTTGCATGGCATCTCCTCCCTGTTGAATGGAGTTCGATGGTAAATCAATCACCGATCAAACTCCAGTCAGCGGCCTTAAGAAGCTTCTTCCTGTGCGGGGCGTCGGGCCAAAATGATCTTGCCCAAGGCCAGCACCAACAAGGCACCTGCCACGCCCAAGCCATAGCCCCAAGCTTTGTCCTGAGGGATGTAGGCGATCAAACCTGGATCGGTTTGCACCATGGTGCCTGCAATCCAGCCCAGCAGCATGCCGCCCACAGTGATGATGATGGGGAAACGGTCCATGAGTTTAAGGACCAGTTGGCTGCCCCAGACGATGATCGGGATGCTGACCAGCAGGCCGAAGATCACCAGCGGCATTTGATGATCGGCATTGCCGGAGGTTTGTGCGGCACCGGCGATGGCGATCACGTTGTCAATGGACATGACCAAATCCGCAATGATGACGGTTTTGACGGCACCCCATAGTTTGTCGCTGCCCTTGATGTTGCCGTGGTCTTCGTCTTCGTCAGGGGTCAACAGTTTCACGCCGATCCAGATGAGCAACAAGGCGCCGACAAATTTGAGAAACGGAATGGCCAGCAGCGTGAGTGCGAAAAAGATCAGGATCACGCGCAGCACGATGGCACCGGCGGTGCCCCAAAGAATGCCTTTGGTGCGTTGGTGTGCGGGCAGTTGGCGGCAAGCCAAGGCAATCACCACGGCGTTGTCGCCACCCAGCAGGATGTCGATCATGATGATCTGGCCCACAGCGAACCAGAAATGAGCGGTCAGAAATTCTTCCACGGTGTTCCTTTGATCGCCTGTTGAGGTCTGGCGAAACTTGATTTCAAAAAACGGAAAGCCGGATTGTCCCGCAGGACATCCGGCTTCGGTATTGTGGCAAACCACAGCCGCCCGTAAGCGGCTCAGAGTTTACTTCAGCTGGGCCTTGAGCAATTTGCCCAGTTCAGACGGGTTGCGTGTGACGATGAAGCCGCACTCTTCCATGATGGCCAGCTTGGCATCGGCCGTGTCGGCACCGCCAGAGATCAGGGCACCTGCGTGGCCCATGCGCTTGCCGGGAGGGGCAGTCACACCAGCGATGAAGCCCACCACAGGCTTTTTCATGTTGGCCTTGCACCACATAGCGGCTTCGGCTTCGTCTGGACCGCCGATTTCACCGATCATGATGACGGCGTCGGTGTCTGGATCGTCGTTGAAAGCCTTCATCACGTCGATGTGCTTCAAACCGTTGATGGGGTCACCACCGATACCGACGGCGCTGGATTGGCCCAAGCCCACTTCGGTCAACATCGCCACGGCTTCATAAGTCAATGTGCCTGAACGAGACACAACGCCGATACGGCCTTTACGGTGGATGTGACCGGGCATGATGCCGATCTTGATTTCGTCAGGGGTGATCAGACCTGGGCAGTTGGGGCCGAGCAGCAGCGTGCGCTTGCCGCCAGCGGCTTCCTTGGCCTTCATCTTGTTGCGCACTTCGAGCATGTCACGCACTGGAATGCCTTCGGTGATACAAATCGCCAGGTCCAGATCGGCTTCAACGGCCTCCCAGATCGCAGCGGCTGCGCCTGCTGGTGGCACGTAGATCACGGACACGGTTGCGCCAGTTTGCGTGGCGGCTTCCTTGACGGTGGAATAGATTGGGATGTTGAAGATGGACTCGCCAGCCTTCTTGGGGTTCACGCCCGCGACGAAGCAGTTCTTGCCGTTCGCGTATTCCTGGCACTTTTCAGTGTGGAACTGACCGGTTTTGCCGGTGATGCCTTGGGTGATGACTTTGGTGTCTTTGTTGATGTAGATGGACATGTTTGTTCCTAATCAGTTGCGGACGGCACCTTCAGCACCGTCCTGCAAAGTCATTACTTAACGGCTGCGACGATGGCTGTCGCGGCTTCGGCCATGGTGTCGGCAGAGATGATCGGCAGACCGGATTCGGCCAGCATCTTCTTGCCCAGCTCGTCGTTGGTGCCCTTCATGCGCACGACCAGTGGCACGGACAGGTTCACGGCCTTGCAGGCGGTGATCACGCCGGTGGCGATGGTGTCGCACTTCATGATGCCGCCGAAGATGTTGACCAGAATGCCTTTGACATTCTTGTTGGCCAGCATGATCTTGAAGGCTTCGGTGACTTTCTCAGCTGTAGCGCCGCCGCCCACGTCCAAGAAGTTGGCAGGCTCGCCGCCGAACAACTTGATGGTGTCCATGGTGGCCATGGCCAAGCCAGCGCCGTTGACCAAGCAACCGATGTTGCCGTCCAGGCTGATGTAGGCCAGGTCGAACTTGGAAGCTTCCACTTCAGCAGGATCTTCTTCGTCCAGATCGCGGTAAGCCACGATTTCGGGGTGACGGAACAGCGCGTTGGCATCGAAGTTGAACTTCGCGTCCAGGGCCATCACGTTGCCTTTGCTGTCGCGGTTCAGCGGGTTGATTTCCACCAACGAAGCGTCGGTTTCCATGTAGCACTGGTACAGCTTCTTGAAGATGTCCACGGCTTGCGCGGTGGAGTCAGCGGGCATGCCGATGGCGTCAGCGATCTTCTTGGCTTGGGCATCGCCCAGACCGGTCAACGGATCGATGAACTCGGTGATGATTTTCTCGGGAGTGGAGTGGGCCACTTCCTCGATGTCCATGCCGCCTTCGCTCGAAGCGATGAAAGCGATCTTTTGGGTGGCGCGGTCGGTGACCACGGACACGTAATATTCTTTGTTGATGTCAGCGCCGTCTTCGATGTAGAGGCGACGGACTTTTTGACCTTCGGGACCAGTCTGGTGCGTCTTGAGCTGCATGCCCAGGATCTCGCCAGCCAAGCGTTTCACGTCGTCAATGGTTTTGGCCACTTTGACGCCGCCGCCCTTGCCACGGCCACCGGCGTGGATTTGGGCCTTGACCACCCACACTGGGCCGCCCAGTTTTTGAGCGGCTTCAACCGCCTCTTGAACGGTGAATGCTGGAATGCCGCGGGGGACTGGCACGCCGAATTGACGCAAGATTTCCTTGCCTTGGTACTCGTGAATCTTCATGAGGTCTTCTCTCAGTGGGTAGTTGATTGACCGGCCCGCTGGGGTGATTCACCCGCCAGCAGGCGCTGGACACTGCAGCCTGCGACTGTATCATGCTGCAACGCACCAATACTGAGCCCGGCGTCTTACAGCGACATGACGCAGCGTGCTTGATTTCATGAGGAAGTACACACAAATGGCCAAAATCTTCATCGACGGCGAAGCCGGCACCACCGGTTTGCAAATCCGCGAGCGCCTGGCGCTCATGCCCCAAGTGCAGGTGCTGAGCATCGATCCTGCCCGTCGCAAGGACCCGCAAGCCAAGCGCGAGTTGATGGCCGAGGCCGATCTGGTGGTGCTGTGCCTGCACGACGATGCCGCCATCGAGTCGGTCGCCATGATCGACAGCCTGACCGGCCAAAAGCCCCGCATCGTGGACGCGTCCACCGCGCACCGCTGCAACCCTGAATGGGTCTACGGCTTCCCTGAACTGGCCGCTGGCCAGCGCGAAGCCGTGATCGCCGCAGACCGTGTGGCCAATCCCGGTTGCTACGCCACGGGCGCCATTGCCTTGTTGCGCCCCTTGGTGCAAGCCGGCTTGGTGCCCGCCAATTACCCGGTCTGCTTGCCGTCGGTCAGTGGTTATTCAGGCGGTGGCCGCACCATGATCGAAGACTATGAAGCGGGCAAAGCCCCCTTGTATGAAGCCTATGCCTTGGGCCTCCAGCACAAGCACATTCCGGAAATCATGCGTTTCACAGGCCTGACCTGCCGTCCGCTGTTTGTGCCGGCGGTGGGCAATTTCCGCCAAGGCATGCTGGTGCAGCTGCCGTTGCATCTGGACGCCTTGCCCGGCCAGCCCAAAGCCGCTGATTTGCACCAAGCCTTGCGTGCCCACTATGCGGCCAGCCAAGCGGCAGGCGGCTGGGTCAGCGTGGAGCCCGCAACCGAGAACGGCAAGCTCGACGCCTTGGCGCTGAACGACACCAACAAGCTGGAGTTGCGCGTGTTTGCCAACGAAGAGGCGCGTCATGCGGTGCTGATTGCCCGTTTGGACAACTTGGGCAAAGGCGCCAGCGGTGCGGCGGTGCAGAACATCCAGTTGATGCTGGGTTTGTGAGCCAAGGCACCGACGGCATTTGCATTTTTCGGGACACTGCGACCATCGACAGAGCCTTCTGACGGCTCTCTCCAGCTTGATGAGCCCTTTCGAGGGCACGACGAAGCAAGATGGTTGCCCTGTCATCAGGGTGGTTCATTGGGGGGAGCCCTCAGAGGGCTTTGCCACATCTGCGAACGGCACTCATTCGTCGTCACAGCCTTGCACCACGCGGCGTACCACCTCGGCGGCAAAGCCCCGGGTGATCAAAAAGCGCATTTGCCTGGCCCGCTCATGGGCATCGGCAGGCGGCTGACCGAATTTCTTGCGCCAGACTTCTTGTGCGCGGCTCAATTCGGTGTCGCGCAAACCTTCCATCGCTTGCGCCACCGCTTCGCCAGACAGGCCTTTGGCGGCCAGTTCTTGCCGAACACGGGCTGCGCCCAGCTTGCTGGCGCGGCGGTGGACCACCGATTCGATGGCCCGCCCGTCGTTGATGAAATCCCGGGCCTGCAATTCGTCCAGCGCCTTGGCCAGCTCGCCTGGCGTTTCCTCGTGCGGTGCCAGTTTGCGCTCCAGCTCTGCCCGGGAATGCTCGCGCTGGCTCAAAAGCCGCAAGGCGCGGCCTTTGAGTGAGGGCTGAAACCCCAAACCCTTGCGGGTTCCGGGCGCCTTGGGTGCATCGCTCATGTGGCCCCTTACGCGGCTTCTTTGGCTTCCTTGGGCTCTTTGGCCGCTTTGGCGGGCTTGGTGGGTGCGGGTGCGGTGTCACCTGTAGCGCTTGCCAGCAAAGGAATGCCCAGCGAGTCGCGCACTTTGTTCTCGATTTCGAAAGCCAGGTCGGGGTTTTCGCGCAGGAATTCGCGGGCGTTGTCACGGCCCTGGCCGATTTTTTCGCCCTGGTAGGCGTACCAGGCACCCGACTTTTCGATGACCTTGGCTTCCACGCCCATGTCGATCACTTCGCCTTCGCGGCTGATGCCTTCACCAAACAGGATGTCGAACTCGGCGGTCTTGAAGGGGGGCGCGACTTTGTTCTTGACCACTTTGACCTTGGTCTCGTTGCCGATCGCGTCGTCGCCTTTCTTGATGGTGCCGGTGCGGCGAATGTCCAGACGCACCGAGGCGTAGAACTTGAGCGCGTTGCCGCCGGTGGTGGTTTCGGGGCTGCCGAACATGACGCCGATCTTCATGCGGATCTGGTTGATGAAGATGACGGTGCAGTTGGTCTTTTTGATGGTGGCGGTCAGCTTGCGCAGGGCCTGGCTCATCAAGCGGGCCTGCAGGCCGGGCAGGCTGTCGCCCATGTCGCCTTCGATTTCGGCCTTGGGGGTCAAAGCGGCCACCGAGTCGACCACGACCAGGTCCACCGCGCCGGAGCGCACCAGGCTGTCGACGATTTCCAAGGCCTGTTCACCGGTGTCAGGTTGGCTGATCAGCAGGTCTTGCAGGTTCACACCCAGGTTTTGGGCGTACTGCACGTCCAGGGCGTGTTCGGCGTCCACAAAGGCGCAGGTGCCGCCCAGGCGTTGCATTTCAGAGATCACTTGCAAGGTCAGGGTGGTCTTGCCGGATGACTCCGGGCCGTAGATCTCGATCACGCGGCCACGGGGCAGACCACCCACGCCAAGGGCGATGTCCAGACCCAGCGAGCCGGTGGAGACAACCTGGATGTCTTCGATCACTTCGCCCTCGCCCAGGCGCATGATGGTGCCCTTGCCGAATTGTTTTTCGATCTGGGCCAGTGCGGCTTGCAGGGCTTTGGCTTTTTCGGTGTTCACTTCGCTCATGGAAATCTCCTTGAATATCAATGGTTTGGGGCATCCGCTCCCTTGAAAGCGTGTGCTTAACTGGATGCGTGAACAGTACTGTAAACGAACTGTACAAACGAGTAAACCATATTTTTGGTCAGTTTGCCTTATCATTTGCGGCATGGCCGATGCACCACTTGTCACCCCTCCAGACCCCTCCAAAGCGATGGACGACCGCTGGCGTCAAACCCATTTGGGACGCCTGCTGGGCCACGCCATGCGGCGCTTTGACGAGCGGGTCTTGCACCTGATGGCCCACAACGAAGGCGTGCCTTTGGCCTTGTCGAACCTGGCCGCTCGCGACCAGATCAGCGCGGCGCATGTGCACATCACGCGCCACTTGGCGATCGAAGGCTCGCGGCTGACCGATCTGGCGCAAGCTGCGGGCATGAGCAAACAGGCCATGGGCGACTTGGTGGACCAGTGCACGGCCTGGGGCTTGGTGCAAAGGCAAAGCGATTTGCAGGACGCCCGTGCCAAACGTGTTGTCTTCACCGCCGATGGCTTGGCCTGGTTGCAGGCTTTCAAAGACGCCGTCGCGCAAGCCGAAGCGGAATTCAGGGATGCGGTGGGGCAAGATGTGGCCACGGTGGTGGCCTTGGGCCTGGAGGCGTATGCGCATTGACGTCATCAGGACAGATCACAAGATCAAATGAAGCCGGACAGTGACGGCCTGACACTAAAATCAGCTCAAGCGCCCGGATATACACCTCAAAAAAGCCAGCATCTACAACAGGAGACAGCCATGCGAATTCTCATTGCCGAAGACGATCAGGTGCTTGCCGATGGCTTGTTGCGCACCCTGCGCAACGCGGGTGCGGCGGTGGACCATGTGGCCAGTGGCAGCGAGGCCGATGCGGCGTTGATGACCAACAATGAATTTGACTTGTTGATCCTGGACCTGGGCTTGCCCCGCATGCACGGTCTTGAGGTGCTCAAGCGCTTGCGCTCGCGTGGCTCCACATTGCCGGTGCTGATTTTGACCGCCGCCGACAGCGTCGAAGAACGGGTCAAAGGCCTGGACCTGGGCGCAGACGACTACATGGCCAAGCCTTTCAGCCTGCAAGAACTCGAAGCGCGTGTGCGCGCCCTGACCCGCCGCGGCATGGGCGGCGCCACTTCCCAGATCAAGCACGGGCCACTGATCTATGACCAGTCCGGTCGCGTCGCCACCATCGACGGCAAGATGGTTGAACTCTCCGCCCGTGAACTGGGCTTGCTCGAAGTGCTGCTTCAGCGTGCGGGTCGTCTGGTCAGCAAAGACCAGTTGGTTGAACGCCTGTGCGAATGGGGCGAAGAGGTCAGCAACAACGCGATCGAGGTGTACATCCACCGCCTGCGCAAGAAAATCGAAAAAGGCCCGATCCGCATCGCCACGGTGCGCGGTCTGGGTTATTGCCTCGAAAAAATCCCCGGCTGATCGTGTCGGGCTTGCACACCCGCACCTTGGCCTGCGTGCCCACCGAGCCATGAAGTCCAAGGGTTGGAGCGTCAAGTTTTTCAAACGTGAACAGCGTTCGCTGTTCGGGGAGATCCTCGACTGGATGTTGACCCCGCTGCTGCTGCTGTGGCCCATCAGCCTGGCCTTGACCTGGCTGGTGGCGCAGGGCCTGGCCAACAAGCCCTTTGACCGTGCCATGGTCTACAACGTGCAGGCCTTGGCGCAACAGGTCAAATTGGGGCCCGACAAAAAAGTCCAGTTCAACCTGCCTCAGCCAGCCAGCGAATTGCTGCGCGCCGATGAAACAGACCTCGTTTATTACCAAGTGCGTGGGGCCAACAACGAGCACTTGAGCGGTGACCGCGATGTGCCCATGCCGCCCGATGAAGAGGACAAAGGCAGCAGCTACGAAGTGCACATCCGTGACGACGAAATGCGCGGCATGGAAGTGCGCGTGGCCTACACCTGGATACGGCTGGATGCCGATGGTAAGCGGCCTGCGCTGGTGCAAGTGGCCGAGACCCGTGAAAAACGCTCCGTGCTGGCCGCAGAGATCATCAAGGGGGTGATGCTGCCCCAGTTTGCCTTGCTGCCCTTGGCGGTGCTCTTGGTGTGGCTGGCGCTGGTGCGCGGCATCAAGCCTTTGTCTGAGCTGGAAGAGCGCATCCGTGCCCGCAAGCCCGACGACTTGAGCCCTTTGGACGACAAGGCGGTGCCCATGGAAGTGGCGCCACTGGTGCTGTCGGTGAATGACCTGCTTGAACGGCTGAAAGACTCCATCGTCACGCAAAAGCGTTTTTTGGCCGATGCGGCGCACCAGCTCAAGACACCGCTGGCAGGTTTGCGCATGCAGGCCGACCTGGCGCAACGCTCAGGCTCCAGCGAAGAAGACCTCAAAAAATCGCTGCAGCAAATTGGCCGCGCCAGCGTGCAAGCCACCCACACCGTGAACCAGTTGCTGTCTTTGGCGCGGGCCGAGGGTGGGGGGACCAGCGTGCCCCAGCAAGCCTGCGACATGGTGCGCTTGGTCAGCGATGTGCTGCAAGACAGCTTGCCCCGCGCCATGGACAAAGGCCTGGACCTGGGCTACGAGGGCGTGGACGCCGATACCCCTGGCGTGAAAGTGACGGGCAACCCCATCTTGCTCAAGGAGATGGTGCGCAACCTGGTCGAAAACGCCATCCACTACACGCCTTCCACGGCGCAGCGGCCAGGCGTGATCACGGTGCGCGTGTTGGTCGACCCCTACAGCAAGGCGCTGGTCTTGCAGGTCGAAGACAACGGCCCGGGCATTCCGGTGCCCGAGCGCGATCTGGTGTTTCAGCCGTTTTACAGGGCCTTGGGCACCAACGTGGATGGCTCAGGCCTGGGCCTGCCCATCGTCAAGGAAATTGCGCAGCAGCACGGCGCCACGGTCAGCATTGCCCCGACGTTTGAGAACCAGACGCCGCCTGGTGCGTGCTTTACGCTGCGCTTCAAAGTCTTTTGAGCCCGCGCCAGGCGCCAAAACCACTCAGGCGGGCTTGCCCATGTTGAGCTGCAGGCGCTCACGCTCCATCACGCGGGCCACGGCAGGCACCGCCGCGACCTTTTGCACAAAGGCCCACAGCTCGGGGTGCTCTTCGGGCGTGATGCCGGCAATCGTGCCCCAACGGGTCAGGGTCAAGCTGTAGGCGTCGAGCACGCCGAACTGCTCACCGCTCAACCAAGCCTGGCCTTTGGCGGCTGCGGCTTTGACCAAGGCCTGCAACTCGCCCAGCATGCCCCGGAACAACTGCGTGTTGTAGGGCTTGAGCGCGGCCTGCACTTCGGGCAAGTCCGAAAACTTTTGCGGCATGAAGATGTGCGTGAAGGTCGGGTGCACCGTGTTGTTCATCCAGGCCAGTGTGGAGATGGCTTGTGCGCGGGCAATGGGCTCCGTGGGCAAGAAGCCCGCCTGCGGGAAGAGCTGGTCCAGGTGCAGCACGATCGCCACGATCTGGGTGACGACCTGACCGTTGTTGACCAGCACGGGCACTTGGCCGCGTGGGTTGATGGCTTTGTACTCCTCGCTGTTTTGCTCGCCTTTGTGCAGCTTGACCATGTGCGGTTCAAACTCGGCGCCACTCATCTCGAGCAGCACATGGGGCACAAAGGAACAGGCGCCAGGGGCGAAATACAGTGTCAGGCTCATGGGGTCTCCGATAGGGGGTTAATTGGATGCGGGCTTGGCCTGCGGTGCCGTGGCAGGCGCTGTGCTCACCGGCGCAGACGCGGCACCAGAAGGTGCGACAGCCGCGGGCGTGGGTTTGGCGGGCAAGACTTCGGGCGCTTTGCCAGCAGGCGCGGCAGCCGCTTCAGAAGCTGGTGCAGCGGGCGAAGGCGAAGACGCAGGTGTGGGTGCAGTCTGGCCTGGCAGCGTGAACTGCAAGGCCTCGGGCTTGATTTGTTGCTGCAAGCGCTCTGGCTCGCGTTGCACATTGGGGCCCCAGCCCCAGCGGGCAAAGGCGTCCCACTGCCAGGCCAGTGTGATGACGTTGAGCAGCAGCAACAGGGCTATCCACCAGCGGATTTTCATGGTTGGTCCTCGGCAAAGGGGCGCACGCTGACTTCGGAACTGTGGATGTCCACCACGCCAGCATCGGTCTGCAATCGTAGCGCACCGCTGGCGCTGACACCCCGCGAAGTGCCCTGCAACCCATCGCTGGTGTGTACGCGCCGACCTTTGAGCACGTCACGCGCTTCAAAGCGTGCTTGCAGGGGGGCAAAGCCGGTGGTCTCAAAAGCCAAAATGGTCTGGATCAAGGGCGCCGCAACGCGCGCCAGTGCCGCAGCGGCAGTCGCGTCAGGCCAGCATTCGGTCAAGGCTGCAGGCGGGGTGTTCAGGCCATCGGCCGGGCGCGGACGGATGTTCAGGCCCACACCGATCACCACCTGGCTGCGCCCCCCCATGCTGGCGGCTTCCACCAGAATGCCGCCCAGTTTTCGTTCTTGCATCCACAAATCGTTGGGCCATTTCAAGCGCACATCGGGGTGCAGGCTTTCGGCCAGACTCAGACCCACCGCCAAGGACAGGCCTGACCAGTCTTGGGGGGCGATGGGCAGGCTCAGCGAGAAGGTCAGTGAATCACCCGGCTGGCTTTGCCACACGCGGCCCATGCGGCCACGGCCTGCGGTCTGGCGCTCGGCCACCATCAGCGTGGGCTCATGTTGGCCTGCGCGGGCGCGGCGCATGAGTTCGCTGTTGCTGGAGTCGATCTCGGGCAGGATATCGACGGTGAAGTCGGGCAGCCAGGGAAAGACTTGCTCCCAGATGGCTTCAGCGGGCCAGGCGGTGGGGGTCATCATGAGAAAAATGCCAAGCAGGGTGTCATTGCGAAAAGGGCGCTCACTTCAGGGCTGACGGCATCGCGAGCGAAGCGTGGCGATCCAGCGTGTTTGCGGTTTTGCGTGGAGTCTGGATGGCCACGTCGCTTCGCTCCTCGCCATGACGGCTTGTGAGGCGCAATGCTATTGAGAGGCCTTCTTGACCTTTTTGGCCGACTTCTTCTTGTCCTTGTCCTTCGGTTTGGCATCGGCCTTCACTTTGGACTTTGGCTTGGCCTCCGACTTGGCCTTGTCTTTGGATTTGCCTTTGGCCTTCTTTTGGCCTGGAATCTTGGGCGTGTCGGCGCGGTCTTTGGGCGACAGCAGCGTGCCCCGGCAGTTCTTGGCGCCGCACCAGCAGGGGTACTCGGCCTTGAGTTTCTTGGTGTAGGGCTCGTCGATGATCAGGCCGTAGTCGTAGTTCAGCTCTTCACCGGCGTGGATGTTGCGCAGCGCCTTGATGAAGATGCGCTCGTTCTCTTCGTCGGCCTCGCAGTTGGGGTCGCAGCTGTGGTTGATCCAGCGCGAAGAGTTGCCGCCGTGCAGCGCGTCGATCACCTTGTCCTCGTTCACATGAAAGTAGAAGGTGTGGTTCGGGTCTTTGGGGTCGTGCGGGTGGCGGTCTTGCGCCTCGTCCCAGCTGATGATCTCGCCCACGTATTCAATCAGCGTCTCGCCCTCGGCGAGGTCTTGCAGGGCAAACACGCCTTTGCCATGCACACCGGAGCGGCGAACCTGGATGCGTCGCTTGGATGTCGAACCGGAAGAAGAAACAGGGGATTTGGCCACGGTGTTCAAAAATTTGTTATGGTGAATTCATGTGGGCGTGCGCGTGAGCGCGCCCAGGCGTGCATGTGTGCGAGCGCGCGAGCGCACGCGAGACAAGGGGATTGTAGACATGAAAACTTTGGTGATTGCAGAGAAGCCTTCGGTGGCTCAAGACATCGTTCGGGCCCTGACCCCTGTGGCGGGCAAGTTCGAGAAACACGATGACCATTTCGAGAGCGACACTTATGTGGTGACGAGCGCGGTGGGCCACCTGGTGGAGATCCAGGCCCCCGAGCAATACGACGTGAAACGCGGCAAGTGGAGCTTTGCCAACCTGCCCGTGATCCCGCCGCACTTTGACTTGAAGCCGGTGGACAAAACCAAGAGCCGTTTGAGCGCCGTGGTCAAGCAGGCCAAGCGCAAGGATGTGACCGCCCTGATTAACGCCTGTGACGCGGGCCGCGAGGGTGAGCTGATCTTCCGCTTGATTGAGCAGTACGCAGGTGGCGCCAAACCGCTGAACAAACCCGTCAAGCGTTTGTGGCTGCAGTCCATGACGCCGCAAGCGATCCGCGATGGCTTTGACAGCCTGCGCAGCGAACAACAAATGCAGGGCCTGGCCGACGCCGCTCGCAGCCGGTCTGAAGCCGACTGGCTGGTGGGCATCAACGGCACCCGCGCCATGACCGCGTTCAACTCGCGCGACGGTGGTTTCTTTTTGACCACCGTGGGCCGGGTGCAAACGCCCACGCTGGCCGTGGTGGTCGAGCGCGAAGAGCAAATCCGCAAGTTCATGAGCCGCGACTATTGGGAAATCCACGCCGAGTTCGCCGCTGCCGCAGGCACCTACCCCGGCAAGTGGTTCGACCCGAAGTGGAAGAAAGAAGAAGACGCCGAAAAGAAAGCCGACCGCAAATGGACCGCCGCTGAAGCGCAAGCCATCGTCGACGCGGTGCGCGGCCAGACGGCCACCGTGACCGAAGAGGCCACGCCCACCACGCAAGCCAGCCCCGGCCTGTTTGACTTGACCAGCCTGCAGCGCGAAGCCAACGGCAAGTTCGGCTTCTCGGCCAAGACCACGTTGGCCCTGGCCCAAAGCCTGTACGAGCGCCACAAGGCCCTGACCTACCCGCGTACCGACTCGCGCCACCTGCCCGAAGACTACGTGCCCGTGGCCAAACAAACCTTCGAGATGCTGGCCGACAGCGGCATGCGCCACCTGGCCCCGCACGCGCTCACCGCGCTCAACAACAACTACGTGCGCAAGATCCCGCGCGTGTTCGACAACAAAAAGGTGTCGGACCACTTCGCCATCATCCCCACGCTGCAAGCGCCCAGCGGCTTGTCCGAGGCCGAGCAAAAGCTCTATGACCTGGTGGTGCGCCGCTTCATGGCGGTGTTCTTCCCCAGCGCCGAATACCAGGTGACCACCCGCATCAGCGTGGCCGCTGGCCACAGCTTCAAGACCGTGGGCAAGGTGCTGGTCAAGCCGGGTTGGCTTGCCATCTACGGCAAGGAAGCGGCCAATGAGGTGGAAGACGCCAAAGACGGCGACAAAGGCCAGAACCTGGTGCCGGTGCAGCCGGGCGAGCAGGTCGGTGTCGAGTCAGTCGAAGCCAAGGGCTTGAAAACCCGCCCACCGGCACGCTATTCAGAAGCCACGCTGCTGGGCGCCATGGAAGGCGCAGGCAAGATGGTGGACGACGACGAACTGCGCGAAGCCATGCAGGAAAAAGGCCTGGGCACGCCAGCCACCCGCGCCGCCATCATCGAAGGCCTGATCAACGAGAAGTACATGCTGCGCGAAGGCCGCGAGATGATCCCGACGGCCAAGGCCTTCCAGCTCATGACGCTGCTGCGCGGCCTGCAGGTGGAAGAACTCTCCAAGCCCGAGCTGACCGGCGAGTGGGAATACAAGCTGGCTCAAATGGAACAAGGCAAGTTGAGCCGCGCCACCTTCATGGCCGAGATCGCGGCCATGACCGAGCACATCGTCAAGAAGGCCAAAGAATACGACCGCGACACCGTGCCCGGTGACTACGCGACGCTCACCACCCCCTGCCCCAACTGCGGCGGCGTGGTCAAAGAGAACTACCGCAGATATACATGCACGGGCGCACAAGGTGCTGCTGAAGGCTGCGGCTTCTCGTTTGGCAAATCGCCCGCTGGTCGCACCTTCGAGCCTGCCGAGGTCGAGCAGTTCATGCGCGACAAGAAGATTGGCCCGCTGGACGGCTTCCGCTCCAAAGCCGGTTGGCCCTTCGTGGCCGAGATGGCGCTCAAGTACAACGAAGAAGAAAAAAACTGGAAGCTCGAATTCGACTTCGGAGACGACAAGAAGAACGAAGAAAGCGGCGAGATCGTCGAGTTCACCGACGAGTCGCTGGGCGCCTGCCCCAAGTGTGGCAGCGCTGTGCACGAGCACGGCAGCAACTACGTGTGCAGCAAAGCCGTGCCCACCCACGAGCAACCCACGCCCAGCTGCGACTTCAAAACCGGCAAGATCATCTTGCAGCAACCGGTGGAGCGCGAACAGGTCGTCAAATTGCTGAGCACTGGCAAGACCGATTTGCTCGACAAGTTCGTGAGCAACCGCACGCGCCGCAGCTTCAAGGCCATGCTGGCCTGGAACCCCGAAGAGGGCAAAGTGGCTTTTGAATTTGAGCAGCGCGAAGGCGGCAAGAAATACCCGCCGCGCAAGACCGCTGCCAAAAAGACACCTTTTGGCAAGCCAGCCGCCAAGAAGACCGCCGTCAAAACCCCCGCTGCCAGAAAAGCCGCCAAGACCGCCGCGCCCAAAGCGCCGCGCAAAGCCGCTGTCGGCACGCTCAAGCCCAGCGCCTCATTGGCCGCCGTGATCGGGGACGGCACTTATGCCCGCACCGAAGTGGTCAAGAAGATCTGGGACTACATCAAGGCCAATGGCCTGCAAGACCCGGCAGACAAGCGCTCCATCAAAGCCGATGGCAAGCTGCAAGCGGTGTTTGGCAAAGACCAAGCCACCATGTTTGAGTTGGCGGGGATCATTGGCAAGCATTTGAGCTGACTTTTGCGCTCGCCCTGAGCCGTCGACGTTTTTCGGCGGCATTGAAAACGCCACGCTTGCCGTGGCGTTTTCATGTGTACGTACTTTGCGGACCCCGCCCTAATTGTTTGTGGACGATGGTTTTGAGAGTTTGTTGTTTGCAGCTGGTGATTTTCATTCAAATGTCATTTTTATAGATTAAAAAATGTAATAAATGTTGAAAAATAATACCTAAAAATTAAATATATCTTGATACTTTGCAAAAATAGCTGCCTGCCAATCAACCATCGTAAGGGGTTATTTTTATGCTCAACGTCAACACCATCAACGCTAAGAACAGTCAAAAATTTGAAGTTAAGCCAGGTCAGCCGACCAGCATCAAGGTAGAACCAAACACGCGCTTTGAGCTGGCCGATCCCACCACCGGAAAGGCTCCCGTCAAGATCAAGGCGCGACGTGCTGGAGACAATCTCGAAATCGTGATGGATGAGAAAGCGCTGATTGAAGAAGAGGCGGCCAGCAACGCGCAGAGCCCGGACTTGGTGCTCGAAAATTATTACAAGCAAGAAGATGTCAGCTTGTTTGCCGGCACCGGCGAAGCTGCCGTCAGCTATGTGCCTGTCGATGGCGCTGCTGCGGGTTCTTATGCAGCAATGAGCACGTCCGCCACCACTGGTGCGGCACTGGGTGTTTTGCCTTTGCTGAATCCCTGGGTAGGCGCAGCAGTGCTTGGAACGGGTGCCTTGGCAGCGGCAGGCAGTGGTAAATCCAATCAGGCACCTGTTGCCCAAGATGCAGCAGCCAAGGTGGATGAAAACAAATTGCTCAGTGACAAAGTTCCCGCAGCCATAGATTCGGATGGAACGGTCGCAAGTTATCGTTTGGTGAGTGATGTTGCTGCTGGCAAACTGACCTTTAATGCAGACGGTTCGTACAGTTTCGATGCCAACAAAGACTTTGATGGACTCGCAGCAGGTCAAACACGGACTGTTAGCTTTACCTACAGCGCTGTGGACAATGCGGGTGGTGTCAGTGAGGCCAAAACGGTCAGCATCACTGTGATCGGGGCGAATGATGCCCCTGTGGCGATTGCAACAAACAAGGCGATCAATGAAGGTGTTGCAGCAGCAGGCTCTGTGACAGCCTCAGATGCCGATTCGGGTGCCAAGTTGACTTATGCATTGACTGAAACAGCGCCTGCTGGCTTGTCTTTCTACAAAGACGGGACTTACATGTTTGATGCAAACAACGTTGCGTACAACAGCCTCAAAGCGGGTGAATTAAAAACCATCGCCGTGGAATTCAAGGCCAACGACGGGACGGTGGACTCGGCAGAGCAGACCTTGACGATTGTCGTCAAAGGCGTGAATGACAAGGCGGTGATCGCTGGCACGTCTACAGGCCAAGTGACAGAAGATGCACCCAGCAATGTGCTGACCGGAAAATTGACGGTGACGGATGTGGACACGGGTGAGGCGGCATTCAAGCCCGTGGCGCAAGCACAGCCGGTGGGCAAATATGGTCACTTCACTTTCGATGCACCAGTCGGTGAATGGTCATACACCTTGGACAATACAAAAGCACAGGCGCTTTATCAAGATCAAGCATTTGTTGAAAGCATGACGGTCTCCACGGTAGACGGCACGACCAGTGTGATATCGGCGACGGTCAAGGGCGTGAACGATGTGCCCGTTTTCCAAATTCAAACAGGTGATCGGGTCGATGTAACGGGTTTGACCGAAGACCCACTGAATGCGGTGAAGACCTCGGGTAGCGTGACGGTGAGCGACCCAGATGTTGAAAGCGGAACGGTATACGCGGTCACGGGTTTGAGCATCAGTGGTGGTTACACCCCTTTCAAAGATCCAGCAAATCTGACAGAGTCTCAGAAGGCAACATATGACCGTCTGTTGAACATGCTCTCGTTGGACAGTACGGCGGTCAAAAATGGCTCGGGGAAATTGGACTGGAATTTTGATTCGGTTTCAAAAGAATCGTTGGACATGATTCCAGAGGGTGAAACCATGGTGCTTGAGTACACGGTCACTCAGAAGGACCCGCATGGTGAGTCTGCAACGCAAACGGTGACCATTGAGATCACCGGTACCAATGATGCCCCCAAGGTTCAACTTCGCGCAGGAGATTCAGCGGAAGGGAAGATTGTTGATTTGACTAAAAATGTCACGGGCTCCCTCACGATCATTGACGAAGATGGAGTTGGGGCATATTTCAAAACAGTGAGTTTGGATGGCAATGAAATCACTAATACAGCGACACTTAATATTTTGAAAAGTCTGTTTGTGTATGACCCAACCACATCAACTTTTGAAACCAAGAATGAAGATGGGAATTACGATTGGATATTCAAAACCAGCGATGCCGTGAGCAGTGGGTTGTCCTCTTTTGCGGGAGCTGGAGATCATAAGCTCACCTATAACATGAACTTTCGCGATGATCATTTGATTGCAACAAGCCAAGAGATCAACATTCTTTTCACTGTCTGATCTCAAATTAGTGCTATAGTTTACGCATTGAAATTCAACCCCAGCCCCGCCACCGGCCAGTCCTCCACCGCGATCAAGCGCCCTGTACCAGACAGGGTGATGTAGGCGGTGCGGTGGCCGGGGCCGCCAAAGCAGATGTTGGTGGTGTAGAGGTCGGGTAGCGGCACATGTTGCACGGCCTGGCCGTCGGGACTGACGATGGAGATGCCGCCGTGCAGCAAGGTGGCCACGCAGATATTGCCTTGGGCATCGACGGCCATGGAGTCAAAGCGTTGGTAGTGCCCACCGGGTGATGCCGTCACCATGCGTGCGCCCTGCGGCGATGGCCAGGGGTCTTTTCGCACTTGGCCGGGAGCGGTGATGTCGAAGGCCCACACGCGTGCGCCTTCGGTCTCGGCGTAGTAAAGCGTTTGACCATCGGGCGATAGCGCAATGCCGTTGGGCGTCATCGCGGGTCTGGCCACGGCGTGGACGCCCGAGCCGTTGGGCTGCGCATAGAACAATCCGCCCCTGTCCATCTCGTGGTGGCGCACCTTGCCCAGGTCGGTGAAGTAGAAGCCGCCATGCGCGTCAAACACCAGGTCGTTGGGGCCGCGCAGGCCGATGCCGTCCACCTGTTCGTACAGGCGTTCAAATTTGCCGGTGTTGAGGTTGACGCGCTCGATGCGCCCGCCTGAATAGTCTTGCGCTTGGCCGATCGGGCGCAAACAGTTGCCGGGGTCCCGCGTCCATTCAAAGCCGCCGTTGTTGCAGATGTACACCGCGCCATCGGGCCCGATGGCGGCGCCGTTGGGGCCCGCACCCAAGTCGGCCACCACGTGTACACGGCCATCGGGGGTCACGCGGCTGAGCGTGCCGCGTGCAATTTCGACCAGCAGCACCGAGCCGTCGTCCATGGCCACGGGCCCCTCGGGGAATTGCAGTCCTGTGGCCAGTTCGCGAATTTTCATGTTTGCGCCTTTGTAAGGGGATGTCCTCAATGTAATGACGCCAAAACGTGCAACAAGCGGGGATTCCCTAGGACCTGTCACATCGCTGTCTGTATAGGCCTTCGGGTCAGCACAAACACGCCCAAAGACAGATGGTCAGTCCTGCAAGCGCCGCCCACACTGTTGGTGGATTTCAACTACACAAGGAATGTTCATGAAACGCTTGACTGTTCAACACATGGGTGCAGTGGCTGCGCTCGCGATGGTTTTGCCTTGGGGCCTTGCCCTGGCTGCGACCGAGACCGGTGCCAGCTCGGGTTTGGGCTCGGGGACATCCAAATTCATTGAGCGCCAGGAGCTGGCCGTTCACGCGATGGGCCAGGTGCGCACGCAAGAAAAGTCTGTCGCGGCCACGCGTGGGCAGCTCAAGGCGCAGGCCAAGTTGCTCAAGCAAACGCGTGAGCAAATCGAGTCGCAGGACAAGTTGCTGGCGCGCACGCGAGAGCAAATCAAGGACCATGACAAGGACACCCCTGCGGTGAAAGACCAGTTGCAAGCGCAAGAGAAAACGCAAACGCAAACGCTGGAGCAACTCAAGTCGCAAGACAAGGAACTGGGCAAAACACTGGAGCAGCTGCAAGCCCAAGAGAAGCTACAGATTCAGCTTTACGATTTGATGAAAACCAAACGTGCCAGCAGCCCGTCCTGAGCCGTTTGGCCGTGGCGTGGCGTTTCAGCCTGGGCTTGAAATGTCCACCTTCACGGGCAGCGCAGCGATGAGCGCCTGAAGCGACGCGCCAATGTGTGCCCAGGCCGCGTTGCTTGTGTCGACACGCACTGGCGCATCGCCTTGCATCAGCACACGAGGGCGCAGATCGCTCGGGATCTGCAAAGGTGCGCACACCTGGTCCACCAGGGCCTGAACCACCGCGCCCGTGGCCAAGGTGCGCAGCTCGGGTTTGTAGATCTTGCCCACATTGGTCACCGGCATCCGCTCCAGGATGGTGATGGATTTGGGTTTGGCGGGTGCTTCGTCCACACGCTCAGCGGTGAAGGCCAGTAGCGCTTCTTCGCTCACGTGTGCGCCCGCTTTGAGCGTGGCAAAAGCCACTGGCAGCTCGCCCGCATAGGCATCGGGTGCGCCCACCGCGGCACACAGCTCCACAGCGGGGTGCGCACCCAGCGCGTCTTCGATCACTTTGGGGTCGATGTTGTGGCCGCCTCGGATGATCAGGTCTTTGGCGCGGCCCGTCAGGTGCAGGCGACCCTGTTCATCGACAAAACCCACATCGCCGGTGATGAGCCAGCCATCGGGCGTGAAGCTGCGGGCGGTTTCGGCCGCGTCCAGATAGCCCGAGAACAAATTGGGGCCCTTGTAGAGCACCATGCCTTTGTCGCCAGCGGGCAAGGTGAGGGCGGTGGCCTGGTCGTCGCTGCCCAAGGCCACGATGCGCACGCTGGCATGGGGCAACGGCCAGCCCACGCAACCGGCCGGTGCGCTCAGGCCCGGCGGGGCCACGGTGCTCAGGCCTGCGGTCTCGGTCATGCCCAGGCTTTCGTTGATCTGCAGGCCAAAGGCCTGCGCAAAGCGTTGTGCCAGCTCGGGCGGCAGCGGTGCCGCCCCAGTGCGCACGGCACGCAACCGCGAAATGTCAGCGCCTGCCAGCGGCACCGCCGCCAAGGCGGCCAGAACCGTGGGCACACCCGACATGAGCGTGCAGCCATGGTGCGCCACCAGCTGCCAATAGTTGGCAATCACCTCGCGGTTGCGGAACAAACTGGCCGTCGGGATGAGGATGTGCATGCCCACGGCCAGCGAGCACAAAGCCCCCGGCAGCACGCCCGCCACATGGAAGAGCGGGTAGCCGTTGATGGTGACATCGGTGCTTTGAAAGCCCTGCATCTGCGCATTGGCCCAGGCGGTGAAGATTTGCGCGCCATGGCTGTGGCGGGCCAGCTTGGGTGCACCGGTGGTGCCCCCGGTGTGAAAGTAGGCCGCGATGTCTTGCGGCTGGAACACGCGTTCGCTGATCAGCCGATCGCTCACTTGTGATGCCCGTGCCGCGTGAAAGTCTTGCACGCCTGCGGGCAGCGCGTCGGTGGCTGGCAGCGGTCCGCCATCGGGGTGGACCAGCAGCACGGTTTTCAAAGTGGGGCATTGGGCTTGCAGGCGCAGTGCTTTGGCGCGCAGTTGGCTCTCGTCGTCCACACCGTGTGCGATCAGCACCTGGGCACCACTGGCTTGCAGCAAAGACAAGAGCTTGTCCTCGCTCAGCAGGGGGTTGAGTGGCTGCACAATGCCTGCCGCCTCGCCACCCCACAGGGCCAGGTGGTAGGCCAATCCCCCGGGCAGCAAAACAGCCACCACACCGCTTGAGCGCAGGCCCAGGGTGAACAGCAAGTTGGCTGTCTGGTGAATGCCTTGAAGCAGATCCCGGTAGGTCCAGGTGGTGGCCGGGCCGCCGACTTGGCCGGTTTCCAAAAACGTGAGCGCGGGTCGGTCGGCGTGGACTTGCGCGCTGGCGCGGATCACGTCGTAAGTGCTGGCCCAAGGTATGGCTTGCGCCAAAGGGGTGGCTTCCAGGCGCTGGAGGTCAGCCAAGGATTGAACAGGGGTGGAGGCGGTCAGGTGCATGCGCGATGGTAGCCATGGCCTGGGTGGTGCTTTGTCACGCAGGCGGCAAAGGCGTTCAGGGCACTTTGGAGTGTGTGCACAGGTGACAGGGGGTGGTGGCACATGCTTTCAGAATGGGCATTCTTTTCCACATGCACGCAAGAGGCCATATGCAACACATCGGATTTGTCGGCGCTTCGGGTTTGATGGGCCATGGCATGGCCAAAAACATCCGGGCCAAGGGTTTTGATTTGTCGATTTCGGTTCACCAGCGCACCGCGCCCGTGCAGGACTTGTTGGCAGCGGGAGCGCGGCAAGTGGCCAGCTATCCCGACTTGGCCGCCTGTGATGTGGTGCTGATTTGCGTGACCGGCTCGCCCCAGGTCGAGGCCGTGGTGGCGGGGCCGGGCGGCCTATTGTCAAAAGCGCGTGCGGGGCTGGTCATCATCGACACCTCCACCAGCGAACCCGATTCCACCCACCGCCTGGCCGCCTTGTGCGCCGAAAAAGGCGTGGTGTATGTCGATGCGCCGCTCACCCGCACCCCGATTGAAGCCGAGGCGGGCAAGCTCAACTCCATGGTCGGCGCATCGCCTGAGGTGTTTGCGCAGATCGAGCCGGTCATTCGGGCTTACAGCGAGAACGTGTTCCATGTCGGCGAGATGGGCTCGGGCCATGTCATCAAACTGCTCAACAACTTTGTGGCGCAAGCCATTTGTACCGCCACCGCAGAAGCTTTTGCGGTGGGTGCCAAGGCGGGCATTCAACTCGAAAAACTGGTCGATGTCATCTCGGCTGGCGGCGTGAATTCGGGCCTGTTCCAGTTGATGGCCAAGACCTTGCAAGGCGACTATGCCGCCATGAAGTTTGAGCTGAACAACGCGACCAAGGACTTGCGCTACTACGCGCACCTGACCGAGAGCGTGAAAGTGCCTTCCATCATTGGCGGCAGCGTGCACCAGGCGCTGAGCACGGCGGTGGCCTTGGGCTATGGCAGCGAGATGGTGCCCTCGCTGGTCAAGGCGCAAGCCCAGCTCAACCAGGTCAAGATCGGCCAGTCTTGAGCGACGCGATCCTGAGCCCAGACCAAACCGCCAGGGCCTTGCCGTACAGCGCCTTGGCGCAAGAGATCGCGACTTTGCTGCAAGACCCCACGGTGGCCGTGCCGCCGCGCATCGTGCAGGCCCTGCAGGGCGGTGGCAGTTTGTTTGTCATGCCTGCGGCCGATGCGCAGGTCGCGATCACCAAGCTCATCAGCTTCATTCCGGGCAATGCCGAGCGTGGCCTGCCGACCATCCAGGGCGACATCGTGGTGTTCGATGTGCAAACCGGTCAGCGTGTGGCTTTGCTGGATGGTCCTACCGTCACGGCGCGTCGCACGGCTGCCGTGTCTTTGTTGGCAGCCCAACAGCTGGCCCCGCGCCGCGATGGCCCGATGCTCATTGTGGGCGCCGGGGTGCAAGGCCGATCGCATCTGGAGGCGTTTCACCAAGGCTTGGGGGTGCAAGAGGTGTGGGTGGCCTCGCGCAGCCGTGCCAGTGCCGATGCGCTGGTGGCGCATGCCCACAGCATGGGCCTTCAAGCGCGGCGTGTGGATGAGCCTAACGCCGCATTGGCCGATTGCCCGCTGGTGGTCAGCACCACACCCGCACAACAAGTGGTGTTGACCGCACGGCCCCGCAGCGATGCTTTTGTGGCCGCTGTGGGGGCCTTCACACCGCGCATGGTCGAATGGTCGGCTGAGGTTTGCCAACACCTGGCCCGCACTGGCACTTTGGTGGTGGACACCCGCGACGCCGACCACGAAGCCGGTGACTTGCTGCAAGCGGGCCTCGATGTCAGCACCTTGCCAAGCTTGGCCGATGTGGTGGGCCAGACCGTGGCTTGGCAAAACGCGCACAGGCCCGCTGATGGCCCGGTGTTTTTCAAAAGCTGCGGCTGGGGCGGTTGGGATCTGGCGGCGGCCCGTTGTCTGGAGCGCACACGCGCACAGCAGGGCTGAGCCGCTACCATGGCGCTTTGAAAAATCTTCTCAAGGAAACACCATGGTTCAACGCATCGATGTTGGCGCACGCATGTCAGAAGTCGCCATCCACAACGGCACGGTTTATCTGGCCGGCCAAATCGCCGAAGTGCCGGGGCAAGACATCGAAGGTCAGACCCGTCAGGTGCTGACCGCCATCGACACTCTGCTGGCCAAGGCGGGGACCGACAAGACCAAGATCTTGATGGCCCAGATTTTCATCACCGATCTGTCTGATTTTGCGGCCATGAACCGCGTGTGGGACGCCTGGGTGGTGCCCGGCCACACCCCACCCCGCGCCACGGTGCAAGCGCAGCTGGCCAACCCCGATTGGAAGATTGAAGTGGTGGTGACAGCAGCTTTGTGACGGAGGTTCAGCCAGCCAACCCGCATCCATCCACGTCATCCCGAACCTTTTAATTTGTCATCTCGACTTTTTAATTTGCTGTCCCAGACTTTTTAATCTGTCGTCCCGGACTTTCTAATTTGTCATCCCGGACTTGATCCGGGATCCATGACTTTTCACACATGGACCCCGGGTCTTCGCCCGGGGTGACAGGTGGATTCACATCGCATTTCTGCCTGTCGGTCGGTCCCTTCAGGTCCGACAGCGCCGGCCCACAGTGCTCAGTCTCAGCGCCCGACCACCCGTGCCATCTCCAGGCACTTGTTGGAGTAACCCCATTCGTTGTCGTACCAGGCCACGACCTTGATGAAGGTGCTGTCGAGCGCAATGCCCGCATCGGCGTCGAACACGCTGGTGCAGACTTCGCCACGGAAGTCGGTCGAGACCACTTTGTCGGTGGTGTAGCCCAGCACGCCCTTCAAAGCGCCTTCGCTTTGCGCTTTCATTTCGGCGCAGATCTCGGCATAGGTGGCGGGGGTGTCCAGCTCGGCGGTCAAGTCCATCACCGACACGTCCGAGGTGGGCACGCGGAACGCCATGCCGGTCAGCTTGCCCTGGATGGCGGGGATCACCACGCCCACGGCCTTGGCCGCGCCCGTGCTGCTGGGGATGATGTTTTCCAGAATGCCGCGTCCGCCGCGCCAGTCTTTGTTGCTCGGGCCGTCCACGGTCTTTTGGGTGGCGGTGGCGGCGTGCACGGTGGTCATCAGGCCGCGTTTGATGCCCCACTTGTCGTTGAGCACCTTGGTGATGGGGGCCAACGCGTTGGTGGTGCAGCTGGCGTTGCTGATGATGGTTTGGCCAGCGTAGGACGCATGGTTCACGCCATACACAAACATGGGCGTGTCGTCTTTCGACGGGGCCGAGATCACCACCTTTTTGGCGCCTGCGGCCAAATGCTTGCCCGCGCTGTCCTTGTCCAGAAACAGGCCCGTGGCTTCGATCACCACGTCGGCACCGACCTCGTTCCACTTCAGATTGGCCGGGTCACGCTCTTGCGTCAGACGAATGCGCTGGCCGTTCACAACCAGGGTGTTGCCCTCTACGGCCACAGTGCCCTTGAAGCGGCCATGCACGCTGTCGTATTGCAGCATGTAGGCCAGGTACTCAGGCTCCAGCAAGTCGTTGATGCCGACGATCTCGACGTCGTTGAAGTTCTGCACTGCGGCGCGGAACACCATGCGGCCGATGCGGCCAAATCCGTTGATACCGATCTTGGTGGTCATGGGGGAGTCTCACTTTCCTTATGGGGTTACAGCAGTGGGCTTGACTGCCAGCAGCAGAGCCATCTGCAATGTAACCATCTTATTTGAAAATATGAAACTTTGTTACATGCCGGGTGCTTGTGTGGGTTTGTTCTGGTTTTGTAACCGGCATGAAAAAAGCGCCCGAAGGCGCTTGAAGAGGGATTTTGGCGTTCGCAGCTGCGTTGTGCTGCCTCCGCTTGGGCGATGTGGCAAAGCGAAGCGCCTCTGAGCCCCGGCGGAGGCAGCGCAACGCAGCCCCCGGGGACTCGAATGCTCACTTTTTCTTGGCCACCACGCGCACCATTTCCAGGCACTGCTTGGCGTAACCCCATTCGTTGTCGTACCAGGCGACGATCTTGACGAAGCTCTTGTCCAGGGCAATGCCGGCGGTCGCGTCGAACACGCTGGCGCAGGGCTCGCCACGGAAGTCGGTGGAGACCACTTTTTCGTCGGTGTAGCCCAGCACGCCTTGGAGGGCGCCTTCGCTTTGGGCTTTCATTTCGGCGCAGATCTCGGCATAGCTGGCGTCGCTGTTCAGCTCCACGGTCAGGTCAATGACCGACACGTCCGACGTGGGCACGCGGAAGGCCATGCCGGTGATCTTCCCTTTGATTTCGGGGATCACCACGCCCACCGCCTTGGCCGCGCCCGTGCTGCTGGGGATGATGTTTTCCAGGATGCCACGGCCACCGCGCCAGTCTTTGCGCGAGGAGCCGTCCACGGTCATCTGGCTGGCGGTGGCGGCGTGCACGGTGGTCATCAGGCCGCGCTTGATGCCCCATTTGTCGTTGAGCACCTTGACCACAGGTGCCAGGCAGTTGGTGGTGCATGACGCATTCGACACGATGGCTTCGCCAGCGTATTTTTTGTGGTTCACGCCATAGACGAACATGGGGATGCTGTCTTTGGACGGGGCCGAGATCACGACCTTCTTGGCGCCTGCGGCGATGTGCATCTGGCTGGTGGGTTCGGTCAGGTAGTGGCCGGTGCATTCCAGCACGGTGTGCACGCCCATCTCGCCCCAGCGCAGGTTGTGTGCATCACGCTCGTGCGAAAGTTTGATTTTTTTGCCATTGACGATGAGCGTGTCGTCGGTGAAGTCCACCGTGCCATCAAAGCGGCCGTGCACGCTGTCGTACTTGAGCATGTAGGCCAGGTAGTCGGCGGGCTTGGGGTCGTTGATGCCGACGATCTGGATGTCGTCGTAGCCGTGTTTGAGGGCGGCGCGCAGAGCCAGACGGCCGATCCGGCCAAATCCGTTGATGCCAAGCTTGATGGTCATGTGAATGCCTCGGGAGAAAGTTACGAAACCGTTACGTAACCGGATTTGAAACCAGGACCCTTTCAGAATCCTGATCCCCGGACGTGACATCAGCGCCTTGTCGGCGCTGATGCGGTCCAGCCGGTCAGTGGCTGCGGGCCAGAATCAGGCCTTGAGCAGCGCAGCGTGGACCGTGTCGGCCACGTTCTCGGCGGTGAAGCCGAAGTGTTTGAACAGCACAGGCGCTGGGGCCGACTCGCCGTAGGTGTCGATGCCGACCACGGCGGCGCAGCCGTATTTCCACCAGCCGTCGGTGGAGCCCATCTCGACCGCCACACGGGGCAGGCCCGCAGGCAACACGCTTTGCTTGTATTCGGTGTCCTGGCGGTCAAACACATTGGTGCTGGGCATGGAGACCACGCGCACACCGATCTTGCGCTCGGCCAGCAGCTTTTGCGCGGCCAGGGCCAGTTGCACTTCAGAGCCGGTGGCGATGATCACGCCGTGGGTCTTCTTGATGCCGACGTGTTCGGGCTCGGACAGCACATAGGCGCCAAGGCTGATGTCGCCCAGATCGCTCTTGGGCGAGTAGGCCAGGTTTTGACGCGACAGCAACAGGGCCGAGGGGCGGTTTGCGTTTTGCAGCGCCACGGCCCAAGCCACGGTGGTTTCGGCCGTGTCGGCAGGGCGCCACACGTCCAGACCAGGGATCAGGCGCAGGCTGGCGGCGTGCTCGATGGACTGGTGGGTCGGGCCGTCTTCGCCCAGACCGATGGAGTCGTGGGTGAACACATGCACCACGCGCTGCTTCATCAACGCGGCCATGCGGATGGCGTTGCGCGAGTAGTCAGAGAAGGTGAGGAAGGTGCCGCCGTAGGGGATGTAACCGCCGTGCAGGGCCACGCCATTCATGATGGCGGCCATGCCGAATTCGCGCACGCCGTAGTTGATGTGGCGGCCGATTTGGCCGTCTTCGGTCTTGACCACGTCACCAGCCAGGTCCACGCGGAAAGCGGGCGTGCTCTTGGTGTTGGTCAGGTTAGAGCCGGTCAGGTCGGCCGAGCCGCCCAGCATTTCGGGCAGGGCGGCGGTGAAGGCTTCGAGCGCCAGTTGGCTGGCTTTGCGGCTGGCCACGGTTTCGCCCTTGGTGTGGGCCGCGACCACGGCGTCAAACGCCACCTGGTTGAAGTTCTTGGGCAAGTCGCCCTTCATGCGGCGCACGAACTCTTTGGCCTCGGCCGGGAAGGCGGCTTTGTAAGCGGCAAAGGCGGTGTTCCACTCGGCTTCGCGGGCTTTGCCAGCGGCTTTGGCGTCCCAATCGGCATACACCTCTTTGGGGATCTTGAAGGGCTCGTGGCTCCAGCCCAAGGCTTCGCGGGTGAGCTTGATTTCTTCGGCGCCCAGCGGTTCGCCGTGGGCTTTGGAGGTGCCCGCGCGGTTAGGCGAGCCCTTGCCGATGGCGGTTTTGCAGACGATCAGGGTGGGCTTGTCGGCGCTGTGCTTGGCGGCGGCGATGGCCTTGGAGATGGCTTCAGCGTCGTGGCCGTCCACGGCGTCGATCACGTTCCAGCCGCAGGCGGCAAAGCGCTGGGGCGTGTTGTCGATGAACCAGGGGGCGACCTTGCCGTCGATCGAGATGCCGTTGTCGTCGTACAGGGCGATCAGCTTGTTCAGCTTCCAAGCACCGGCCAGGGCCACGGCTTCGTGGCTGATGCCTTCCATCAGGCAGCCATCACCCAGGAACACGTAGGTGTGGTGGTTGACGATTGCGTGGCCGTCCTTGTTGAACTCGGCGGCCAGCATTTTTTCGGCCAGCGCCATGCCCACGGCGTTGGTGATGCCCTGGCCCAGCGGGCCGGTGGTGGTTTCCACGCCGGGGGTCACGCCCACTTCGGGGTGGCCTGCGGTTTTGCTGTGCAAGGTGCGGAAGTTTTTCAGCTCATCGACCGAGAGGTTGTAGCCGGTCAGGTGCAGCACCGAATAGATCAGCATCGAGCCGTGGCCGTTGGACAGCACAAAGCGGTCGCGGTTGGCCCAGTGCGGGTTTTTGGGGTTGTGTTGCAGGTGATCGCCCCACAGCGCCACAGCCATGTCGGCCATGCCCATGGGGGCGCCGGGGTGACCGGAGTTGGCTTGTTGAACAGCGTCCATTGCGAGGGCGCGGATGGCATTTGCCATTTGTTGTTGATTGGCCATGGGGGCAACTCCGGGAAAAGTATTCTGGAAAACCCGAGATTTTAGCGGTTTGGGCCAGGCTTGAGCTGCCTATGGGGCTGCCCAGTGCCGTTTGCGCGCAACAAGCGCAGTACGGAACATGGCAACATCGCGGCATGAATTCTTTTGCTTCTGACGTGAGCGCACCCACTGGCGCACAGGCCATGATCCTGGCTGCTGGACGTGGCGAGCGCATGCGCCCCTTGACCGACACCCTGCCCAAACCCCTGTTGAGTGTGCGCGGCCAGCCCTTGATGCAATGGCCCATGCAGGCTTTGGCCCGTGGCGGTTTTGCGCGGCAGCTGGTCAACACGGCCTGGCTGGGCGAGCAGATCCCCGCTCACTTTGGGCATCAAGTCGTTTGGCAAGGCTTGCCGCCTGTTGAGTTGACGTATTCCCATGAGGGCCAGGACTTTGGCCATGCGCTGGAGACGGCGGGGGGCATCGTGCGGGCCCTGCCCCAGCTGGCCGAGGTGTTTTGGGTGGTCGCGGGCGATGTGTTTGCGCCCGATTTTGTGTTCACCGCAGAGGCCGCCAAGCGGTTTGCCGCCAGCGATGCATTGGCCCACCTGTGGTTGGTGCCCAACCCGAGCCACAACCCGGGCGGTGACTTCGGCCTGTCGCCCTCGGGCGCGGTGCTGAACCTGTCCAAAGGCGCACCCGGCTGTGACCACACCTTCAGCACCATCGCTTTGTACAAGCGGGCTTTCTTTGCCGACTGTGGCCTGCCCGCAGGCAATCCACAAGGCGTGGCTTTGGCCCTAGCGCCCTTGCTGCGTGCCGCCATGGACCGAGGACAGGTCAGCGGTGAGGTTTACACCGGCCCTTGGACCGATGTGGGCACCCCAGAGCGCCTGGCACAGCTCAATGCCTGAACGTCATAATCGCCAGAACAAGCCATTGGAATCCCATGACGGTCATTGAACACGCATCCATTTACGCCCAACGTCGCGCCCGTGTAGCGGCGCAATTGGGCTACGGCGGCATTGCCATCGTTCCCACCGCGCCCGAGCGTCAGCGCAACCGCGACAGCGATTTCCTGTACCGGCACGACAGCTACTTTTATTACCTGACCGGCTTCACCGAGCCCCATGCCACGCTGGTGATCACGGCCGATGGCGAGGCCACCTTGTTTTGCCAGCCTAAGGATCTGGAGCGTGAGATCTGGGACGGTATCCGTTTGGGTCCGGACGCAGCACCCGCGGCCTTGGGGGTGAACAAAGCGTTCTCGTCGACCGAGCTGGCCGCGCAGATGCCCAAGCTGCTCGAAAACCGCAGCACCGTTTGGTACCCCTTCGCCACGCATGCGGGGCTGGAGGGCCGGGTCGACGGCTGGCTGCAATCGGTGCGCGCCCGTGTGCGCTTTGGCGCCTTGTGCCCCGACTTGCAGCGTGACCTGTGCAGCGTGCTCGACGAGATGCGCTTGGTCAAAGACGCGCACGAACAAGACATCATGCGCCGCGCTTCGCAGATCAGCGCCCGTGCCCATGTCCGCGCCATGCAGCGCAGCGCCGCCATGCTGCGCGCCGGGCAGGATGTGCGCGAATACCACCTGGACGCCGAGCTGCTGCACGAGTTTCGCCAACACGGCTCGCAATACCCGGCTTATGGCTCCATCGTGGCGGCTGGTGCCAATGCCTGTGTGCTGCACTACCGCGCCGACGAAGGGCGCATTCGCGAGGGTGAACTGGTGCTGATCGATGCCGGTTGCGAACTCGACGGTTATGCCAGCGACATCACCCGCACCTTCCCGGCCAATGGCCGCTTCACCGGCCCGCAGCGCGCGCTGTACGACCTGGTGCTGGCCTCGCAAGACGCGGCCGTGGCCGCGACCCGCGCTGGTGCCCGCTTTGTGGACCCTCACGATGCCACGGTGGCCGTGCTGGCCCAAGGCTTGCTGGACCTGGGCCTGCTCGACAAACACAAGGTCGGCGCTGCGCAAGACGTGATCGCCAACCGCAGTTACTTTCCGTTTTACATGCACCGCACCGGCCATTGGCTGGGCATGGACGTGCACGACTGCGGCAGTTATGTGGAGCCCTCGCAGGTGGGTCAGATCAGCGAGCGCAAGGACCCGCTGAGCGGCGAGACCATCAAGGACCGACCCAGCCGCATCTTGCAGCCGGGCATGGTGCTGACCATCGAGCCCGGCTTGTATGTGCGCCCTGCCGAAGGCGTGCCTGAGCAGTTCTGGAACATCGGCATCCGCATCGAAGACGACGCCATCGTGACCGACATTGGTTGCGAGCTGATCACGCGCGGCGTGCCGGTCAAAGCCGATGAGATCGAAGCCCTGATGCGGGCTTGAGCACGATGACACAGACGGCGCGTGTGTTGTCCATTCAGATGGGGCGCGTTCGCCCCCTCATGGTGGGTGAGCGCAAGCTCATGTCGGCGATCGGCAAGACACCCGTGACCGGGGCGGCGCTGGCAGGCCCGCTGGGGCTAGATGGCGACGAACAGTCGGATTTGAGCGTGCATGGTGGTCTGAGCAAAGCCATCTACGCCTTGCCTTCGGAGCATTTGGCCTGGTGGCAAGCGCAGCGCCAGGCGCAAGGTGTCACTTTGTTCGACGAGTCTTTGGCACCCGGCTATCTGGGTGAAAACCTCAGCTTGCAAGGCCTGCTGGAAGACCAGGTGTTCATCGGTGACCTCTTGCGTTTTGACGAGGTGGTCTTGCGCGTGACCCAGCCGCGTGAGCCTTGCGGCAAATTCAATGCGGTCATGGGCTACAAGCAAGCGGCCAAAGACATGGTGCAAAGCGGGCGTTGCGGCTTTTATCTGGCGGTGGATGTGGGCGGTACCTTGCGGGCCGGCGAGTCCTTCACGGTGGAGCAGGGCCCGCAAGCGGTGTCGATCGCACAGGCCTTGGGCCACAAAGCCTGGAAGCATTTGCGCTGACTGTGGCCCTTTTGCGCGGTCCATCTGTGCGTAAAAGTCAAAAGCCAACTCACTTTGTACGCAGATTTACGCAGTGTGCCTGGAGACATCGGCAGACTACAATGGAAAAACCAATATCACCAGATGAAATGTCTGGTCGATGACACGATGGAGATCACCATGAGCAACAAGCTCCAAGCTGAAGAAAAACGCGCCCAATTGCGCAAAGCCGCCCTCGAATACCACGAGTTCCCCACCCCCGGCAAAATCGCCATCGCCCCCACCAAGCAGCTGGTCAACCAGCACGATTTGGCGCTGGCCTATTCGCCCGGCGTGGCCGCCCCTTGCGAAGAAATCGTCAAAGACCCGGCCAATGCTTTCAAGTACACCAGCCGTGGCAACCTTGTGGGCGTGGTGACCAACGGCACGGCCGTGCTGGGCCTGGGCGACATTGGCCCACTGGCCAGCAAACCGGTCATGGAGGGCAAGGGCGTCCTGTTCAAGAAGTTTTCGGGCATCGACGTGTTCGACATCGAGATCAACGAGAAAGACCCCGACAAGCTGGTCGAGATCATCGCCTCGCTGGAGCCCACCTTCGGCGGCATCAACCTCGAAGACATCAAGGCGCCCGACTGCTTCTACATCGAGCGCAAGCTGCGCGAGCGCATGAAGATCCCGGTCTTCCACGACGACCAGCATGGCACCGCCATCGTGGTGGGCGCGGCCATCCTGAACGGCTTGAAAGTCGTGGGCAAAGACCCCAAAAAGATCAAACTGGTCACCTCGGGCGCGGGCGCTGCTGCGCTGGCTTGTTTGGGTCTTCTGGTCAAGCTGGGCATCCCGCGCGAAAACATCTGGGTGACCGACTTGGCCGGTGTGGTTTACGAAGGCCGCACCGAGCTGATGGACGAAGACAAGATCCAGTTCGTGCAAAAAACCGAGCACCGCACACTTCGTGAAGTGATTGCCGGTGCCGACGTGTTCCTCGGCCTGTCGGCTGGTGGCGTGCTCAAGCAAGACATGGTCCAGTCCATGGCGGCCAAGCCCTTGATTTTTGCGTTGGCCAACCCCAACCCCGAAATCCTGCCGGAAGACGTCAAAGCCGTGCGCGACGACGCCATCATGGCCACCGGCCGCACCGATTACCCCAACCAGGTCAACAACGTTTTGTGTTTCCCCTACATCTTCCGGGGCGCACTGGATGCGGGAGCATCGACCATCACGTTGGAGATGGAAATTGCCGCCGTGCACGCCATTGCCGAGCTGGCGCAGGCCGAGCAAAGCGAAGTGGTGGCGGCGGCCTATGCGGGCGAGCCATTGGCTTTTGGGCCGGAATACCTGATTCCCAAACCCTTTGATCCGCGTCTGATGATGAAGATCGCTCCGGCCGTGGCCCAAGCCGCCGCCGACAGCGGCGTGGCGCTGCGCCCGATTGCCGATCTGGACGCGTACCGTGAACGTTTGCAAGGCTTCGTCTATGCCTCGGGCACGATGATGAAGCCGATTTTCACGGCCGCCAAGCGCGCCTTGAAGAAACGCATCGCCTACAGCGAAGGCGAAGAAGAACGCGTGTTGCGCGCCGCCCAGATCGTGGTGGACGAAGGCATTGCCCGCCCCACCCTGATTGGCCGTCCGGCCGTGATCGCCGAGCGCATCGAGAAGTTTGGCTTGCGCCTGAAGGAAGAGCTGGACTACGACGTGGTCAACGTCGAGATGGACCACCGCTACCGGGATTTCTGGCAGACCTACCACCGCATGACCGAGCGCAAGGGCATCACCCAGCAGATCGCCAAGATCGAGATGCGCCGCCGTTTGTCGCTCATTGGTGCCATGTTGCTGCACAAAGGCGACGTGGACGGCATGATTTGCGGCACCTGGGGCACCAACCCCATGCACCTGAACTACATCGACCAGGTGGTGGGCAAACGCAAGGGCGTGAACACCTTCGCCTGCATGAACGGTTTGATGCTGCCGGGCCGCCAGGTGTTCATGCTGGACACCCACGTGAACTATGACCCCACGGCTCAAGAGCTGGCGGAGATCACCGTGATGGCCGCCGAGGAAATGCGCCGTTTTGGCCTCAAGCCCAAAGCCGCTTTGCTGTCGCACTCCAACTTTGGTTCGTCCAACCAGCCCAGCGCGGTCAAGATGCGCCAGGTGCTGGAGCTGCTGCGCATCAACGCGCCATGGCTGGAAGTCGATGGCGAGATGCACGGCGATGTGGCGCTGGACGCGGCAGCGCGTCATGCCATCATGCCCAACAGCACGCTGGCAGGCGATGCCAATTTGCTGGTTTTGCCCAACATCGATGCGGCCAACATCGCTTACAATCTGCTCAAGACAGCCGCAGGCGGCAACATTGCCGTGGGTCCGGTCTTGCTGGGTGCTTCCAAGCCCGTGCACATCCTGACGCCCAGCACCACGGTGCGCCGCATTGTCAACATGACGGCGCTGACCGTGGCAGACGCCAATGCGGCCCGTTAAGGGTTAAACAGAGAGCAAGCACCAACTTCCAAGGTCTAAACCCTTGGAGGCATTGCTTATTAAAGATGCAAGTGCTTGCATTTTTGTGACAATTGCATCACACTAGCGCCTTCGAGTTTTCGGGTTAACCCGGAGCTCTTGAAAGGTGTTTTCATGAAGGTAGCGTTCAAAAACCACGACCAGCGAAGCTGGTTCTCAGTGATGGTCGGGGTGATTTTGATGGCCTGCACTATTTTGGTGCAAGCCAAAACCGTTGCCGACGCGCCAAGTTCGTCCACTGTGCTGGTGGCCGATCTGCCGCGTGAAGGTCAAGCCACTTACCAACTCATCCGACAGGGTGGTCCTTTTCCTTACGAAAAGGACGGGGTTGTATTTGGCAACCGTGAACGTCAGTTGCCGCGACAAGAACGCGGTTACTACCGTGAATACACCGTCAAGACCCCCGGTTCGCGTGATCGCGGCGCCCGACGCATCGTGTGTGGTGGACAGGAAGCTCGCAACCCGAGAGCCTGTTACTACACCCAGGACCATTACGCGAGTTTTCGTGAAATTGTCGATAAGAACTGATTTTTAACAGAAAGAACCACGGAGATGGACATGCCGATTCGCCAGGACCAAGAGGCGCCCTTGAAGGGCGTGCGGTCCAACATCGTGCAGTCGATCCGCGCTTACCGCGTGAGCGACTTGCAAGAGGCCGCCCAAGGCTTGGGCCACCACTTTTTGTATGCCAACCTGGCCGAAGCCCAGAGCAAACAAGACGTGCTGGACCTGATTGGCGCGCAATTCACACTGCCTTCGCACTTCGGCAAGAACTTTGATGCCCTGTACGACTGCATGACCGACCCCCTGCACAAGTCGGGTCCACAGCCCGGCTTCATTGTGGTGCTGGAATCGATCCCCGCCAATGTGAAGTTTGACAAGGAAGCCCGCGAGCAATTGCTGGACATCTTCCGCGACACAGCCGATTACTGGGGAGACCGGAAGATACCCTTCCGATGCTTCTATTCTTTTCTGTAGCCCGTTCTGCGCAAAACAGCCAAGCAGGACGGGCGATTGAGGCACAAACCGAAGAAGCCGAAGTGGCCGAATCGATCGAAGAAGGCGAAAAAATGCCCACCGACAAACTGGTCGACGTGTCGCCTTTGGCGCTGCGCATGAGCAGCCCATTCAACGCAGGTTACTGGCTCGCAGCCGCCTGATCTGTGCGTTGGGCCACTGCGGTGGCCACCATGATAAAAGCCAGTCCACGGACTGGCTTTTTCTTTGGGCGCGCGGGTTCAGACCGCTTGTGCCAGCGCCACGAACTCGGCGACGGGCACCTCTTCGGCGCGGCGCTGCAAATCGAAGGTGCCCGCGAAGCCTTTTTCATCGAGCCATTTGCCCAAAGTATTGCGCAAGATTTTGCGGCGCTGGCTGAAAGCCACCTGCACCAAAGTCTCTAGGGTCTTGACGTTCACCACCGGTGGCTGGGCCAGCGGCACCATGCGCACCACGGCACTGTCCACGCGTGGGGGTGGGTCAAAGCTTTCGGGCGGTACAAACAGCACATTGGCCATGTCGTAGCGCCACTGCAGCATGACCGACAGGCGGCTGTAGTCCGATGTGGCAGGCTGGGCCACCATGCGGTCAATCACTTCTTTTTGCAGCATGAAGTGCTGGTCCTCGATCACCGCCACATGCTCCAGCAAGTGGAACAGGATGGGTGTGGAGATGTTGTAGGGCAGATTGCCCACGACACGGATCTTGGACGCTTTCACCGCAGCGGTCTGCGCGGCCAGCATGGTTTGCGCCAGTTCGGTGAAGTTGACTTTGAGAACGTCCGACTCGACCACGGTGAGCTGCTCGTGCAAGCGCAGCCGCACGGCCAGATCGCGGTCCAGTTCGACCACGGTCAGGTGACCCAGACGCTCAACCAAGGGTTGTGTCAGTGCCGCCAGGCCAGGGCCGATCTCGACCATGGGTTGGCCTGCTTGCGGGCCAATGGCATCCACGATGGCATCGATGATGCCGCCGTCGGTCAAAAAGTGCTGACCGAAACGTTTGCGGGCAATGTGCTTCATTGGGGTGGCTCGCGCATCTCGACATAGGCGCGGCTGCGCACATCATCGACCCAGCTGGTATAGGCTTCTTCGAGCTTCTTCTCACGCAAGGCATTGCGCGCGATGGTGCGTTGGTCCTGTTCAGAAACGGGCGCATTGCGGCGGTCCGTCACTTCAATCAGGTGAACGCCAAAGCGCGAGACCAGGGGCTCGCCCACTTGGCCGGGGCGCAAGCCGTTCATGACTTGCTCGAATTCGGGCACAAACATGCCGGGGTTGGTCCAGCCCAGGTCGCCGCCTTGTGCTGCGCTGCCGTCTTGCGAGAGCTGACGCGCCACCGTGGCGAAATCGGCTTTGCCAGACACGATGCTTTGGCGAATTTCTTTCAACCGCGCAATCACCTGCGCCTGGGGCATCTGCGCTGTTGGGCGCAACAAAATGTGGCGGGCGCGGGTTTGTGTGACCATCAGCGTGGCCTGGCCTTGCTTGCGCTCGATCACCTTCAGGATGTGAAAGCCCGCGCCCGAACGGATGACCGCGCTGGTGCCGCCGACCCGGAGGTTGCGCGTGGCGTTCAAAAACAGCTCGGGATAACGATCGGCAGGCCGCAAGCCCATGGCGCCGCCGTTGGCGCCCTTGTCTATGGTTTGCGAAAAGTTCTTGGCCAGCTCGGCAAAATTTTCACCGCTGCGGGCGCGCCGGGCCACGTCCTCGGCGCGGTCTTGCAAGGCCTTGATCTGGACTTCGGTGCTGGTTTCCGGCACGGCGATCAAGATCATGCCCAGATTCAATTCGGTGGGGGCCTGCCCACCTTGTGCCTGGATTTGTTCTTGCAAATATTGCTCAATGTCGCGATCACTCACACGCACACGGCCTTCGACTTCTCGCTCGCGCACACGGGTGAGCATCAACTGGTCGCGCAATTGGTCCCGAAAGGCTTTGACGGTCAGGCCTTCCTTGGCCAGGTTTTTGCGAAACTCATCGCGTGTCACCTGGCTGTTGGCGACCACGTTCAATTCTGCCTGGTCAATGGCCTCATCCTCGATCTTGATGCCGTTGTCACGCGCTTGCTGAAGTTGGGCTTTTTCGTTGATCAGTTGTTCCAGTGCTTGGCGTGTCAATTCGGCAGGCGACACGTTACGGCCTGCAGCCGCGCCTGCCATGCGCTTGCGCAAGGCTTGCACTTCCTGGTTGGTGATGGGCTCTGAGTTGACCACCGCCACAATGAAGTCGGCTTGGCGCGGGATGCTGGTTTGAGCCCAGGCCCCCGAGCTGCCGAGCAAACTCGCCAGGCCCAAGGCCATGCCTGCACAACGCAGACGGAAAAAAAGATCATTCATAAGACTGGAATCGGCTCGGTTGTTCGGTGTGGTCACGCAGGAATTGGTAGTTGGTGATGTTGTTGCGCAGGCTTTGCAGGGGGCTGGCACCGACCCTGGCCAAGCCCGAAAATTCCAACTGGAACATCAATTGTGTGCTGGCCGTGCTCACGGTGCTTTGCAGACGCTGCAAGACGACGCGCCCCAACCAGCAACCGGCATCGTATTCGAACCCGATGATGGTGTCCACGAGACGTTTCTCGGTCAAGCTGAAGTTCATGCGGCCCACGCTGTACCAGCGGTCTGGTCCCAGGCCTTGTCCGCGTGTGCGACTCCAGGCAGATTCTGCCTCGCGGTCACCGCCGCCCCACAAATCGTTGATCGGCCATTGCCAACCCATGTCCACTTGTTCACTCACACCTTGGTTGAGCCGGTAGGCGACGTTGAACACACGGTAAGGAGAGGGGTTGTAGCGGCTTTGCAAGGTCGTGCGAGAGACCGCGTTGGTTTGGGCGTTGATTTGTACGGCCGAATCGATGGTCCAGCGCTCATCCCAACGCACGCCTGCACCCAGCAGCATGTCGCTCAGACCGGTAGAGATGGTCGATTGACCTGGCAAGACGACTTCCTGACTGGCAAATCGGATGCGTTGTGCCATGCCCAATTTGAGCATTTCAGCGCCTGAAGTGGCATTGAACAGGCGCGTGGTCACACCCAAGGTGAGTGAATTGTTGTCGACCAGGCGGTCCTGACCTACATAGGGGTTCTCGCTGTAAATGGTCGACAGGTTGAAATCGGCAGCACCGCTGTCATAAAGCGGCAGCAGACTTTGGTCCCGGTAGGGTGTGCGCGCATAAAAAGCCCGTGGCTCCAGCGTTTGCAAAATGTCTTTGCCAAACCACTTGGTTTCACGCTCGAACACCAGGCCTGAATCCAAACTGAACGTAGGCAAGACGCGGTTGAAAGCACTTTCCCCGGTGCTCAGTGCGTTATCCAGTTGGTAGCGTGTGGCGTGCAATTGCAGCTTGGGGGTGACAAACCCCCAAGGCCGGACCCATGGTCGACTGACTTGCGCTTGTACATAACTGCGCTCGCCATTGCGCAAACTGGTCAAGGTTGACGCGCTCACATTCGGAATGCGCGTGTAATCGGCCTCAAAGCGGGTGGTGTCGCCCACCACCGACCAGTCCAGGCCTTCGGCATTCCATTGGCCGTAGCGCATGGTGATCTGCGGTGCGCGGTCATAAGGCGGCGTGATCGCCGCCGTGTCGATTTGCAAGGTTTGCCAGCGCTGCACCTGTGCCGTCATGCTGAAGTTGCCCCGTCCCCAGGACAGTGCGCCGGTCGAGGGCAGCAAACGCTGTGTCAGGGCCAGCCCAGAGCGGGGGAAATCACGCCAGAAATTGTCATCGCTCACCCGGTTGAGCGTCAGGCCGATCCCGACACGGCCAACGGCATCGAGCCCGGTGTCCAGGCTGCCGCTGTGTTGCGTGGTCAGGCCCCAGCGTGACTGCTGGCGCAGACTGTCGTTGGGCATGGCGATCAAGCGAGCCTGGCCTTTGTAGTCTTGCTCCATGTAGCGGAACTCGCTGTCCAACGAAACGCCGCGTTTGCTCATCAAGTTGGTGGTGATGGTGGCGTCACGGTTGGGGGCGATGTCCAGGTAGTAAGGCACTGACATGCTCAAACCGCTGACCGAGTCCACGCCGATGAGGGAGGGCAGCAAGCCCGATTTACGTTCGTCGGTCATCGCAAAACTGACGGACGATGCGCTCATGAGGGGGACACCCTTGAAGCGCAGCTGAACATCTTCAGCCTGGACGGTGGACTCTTCCGTGTCCATGGTCATGTGCGCAGCTTTGACGAACCATTCAGGCAACCACTCCGGCCCCGGTGTACGTCTGCAAGTGGTGTAGCGCGCCTGGTGAATGATCTGACGCTTGTCATCGATGAACTCGACTTGCGCCGCATCGCCGTAGCCGCCGCTGCGGTAGAGCTCAAAAGTGGGCTTTTCAAAGGTCCCCTGAAAGCTGTCGACTTGCAGCTGCAAGCGGGGGCCTTCGAACAAGCTGCCATCGCGGCTCAGCCGCACATGGCCCGTGGCGTTGACGATGTCGCGGCTTTGGTCGTAGGTGATGTGGTCGGCCTTGATCGCCAAACCAGGGCGGCGCACCGTGGCCTGGCCGTCAATGACCAAGTCCATGTCGGGGCGGGCCGTGATTTGTTCGCCATCCACAAAGATGGCCCCCTCGCTGCGCTGACGCTCGGAAATTTTTTCTTCCAGCACCGGGCTGCTGCGCAGCGTCAAGCCAGTGCCCTGTGCTTGCGCCAGGCTGCTGATCGCCCACAGCACAGCGATGACCACGCCGCGCAGGGCGGGCGTGGCAACAGGCGCCAGTGGCAAAGAGGGCAAAACAGGGAAGGTGGACACAACTCGAGGTGGGCAAAGTGGGCAGGGCCTGCGGCACGCCCAAGGGCAAGAGCGCTGGCTTTGTAGAATGGGATTATCCATGAGCCACCCTACTTCCTCCCCCGCCGTGACTTCTGAAGTCAGCTGGGCCGATCCGGCCCGTCAAGCCCTGTTCAACAGCTGGATGGTCAGCATCGCACCTGCCCAAGGGCTTTTGCCTGCAACGGTGCGCATCGCCTCGGCCGATGCCAGCTTTCGCCGCTATCTGCGCGTTGACACACTGAGCGGTGACAGCCGCATCGTGATGGACGCGCCACCCGACAAAGAAAATTCGCAACCGTTTGTAAAGATTGCGGCTTTGATGAAGGACGCGGGGCTGCGGGCGCCCGAAGTGCTGGACTGGCACGAGGCCCATGGCTTCATGTTGTTGAACGATCTGGGCAGCGCCACCATGATGTCGGCCATTGACGCCGAACGCCCCCAGGCCAACCACGGCCTGTACATGCAGGCAGTGGACGCGCTGATCCAGTGGCAATTGGCTTCGCGCCCTGGCGTGTTGCCGCCTTATGACCAAGCCTTGCTGAACCGCGAACTGAGCTTGTTCCCCGATTGGTACCTGGCCCAGCACAAAGGCGTGCAGTTGCAAGGTCAGGACAAAGAAACCATGGACAAGGCCTTTGCCTTGATCGTGCAGCGCAACCTGGCCGCGCCCAGCGTGTATGTGCACCGCGACTTCATGCCGCGCAATTTGATGATGCCCCACCAGAGTGAGCAACTCGGTGTGCTGGACTTTCAGGACGCGGTGTATGGCCCCGTCACCTACGACATCGCCAGCCTCATGCGCGACGCCTTCCTGAGCTGGGACGAAGACTTTGTGCTCGACATCACCATCCGTTACTGGGAAAAGGCCCGCAAGGCCGGGCTGATGGACTTTGAGGACTGGCACAGCGATTTTGGTGCCTTCTACCGCGCTGTCGAGTGGATGGGTTTGCAGCGTCACCTCAAAGTGGCGGGCATCTTTGCCCGCCTCACCTTGCGCGACGGCAAGCCCAAGTACTTGGCCGATGCACCGCGCTTCATCCACTACATCCGCAAGGCCTGCGACCGTTACCGCGAACTGGGCCCCCTGCTCAAGGTGATCGACGAGATCGAGGGCACCACGCCCCAGGTCGGTTTTGCCTACGGTCGGATGTGAGACCCTGATGCCCCGTTTTTACTGCCCTGCCCCCCTGCAAACTGGCCTGGCGCTGAGCTTGCCGCCGGGCGCTGCCCGCCATGTGCAGGTGCTGCGCATGCAGCCGGGCGACGTGATCACCTTGTTCAATGGCGAGGGCGGTGAATTCGACGCCACGGTGACCCGCATGGGCCGCAGCGATGTCGAGGTTGAAGTGGGCGTGCACCATCCGATTGAGCGCGAAGCCAGCCGTGCACTCCATTTGCTGGCTGGCATCACCGCCAACGAGCGCATGGATTGGCTGGTCGAAAAAGCCACGGAGCTGGGGGTTGCCAGCATCACGCCCTTGATGGCTGAACGCAGCGTGCTCAAACTCAAGGGCGAACGTGCGGATAAGAAACTGGCCCACTGGCAAGGTGTGGCCGTGGCAGCCGCCGAGCAATGTGGTCGCAATCGGGTGCCCGTGATCCATGCGGCCGTGACCTTGAGTGACTGGCTCAAAAAAGCACCGCTGGGGCAGCGGTGGGTCTTGTCTTTGTCCGAAGGCACGCAGCCTTTGTCGCAGATGCCGACGGACGGACCCGTGACGGTGCTCAGTGGCCCTGAAGGCGGCTTGAGTCCCGCCGAAGAGGCCAGTGCATTGGCTGGCGGCTTTGCGCCGGTCACATTGGGTGCTCGCGTATTGCGCGCAGAAACAGCCCCCCTGGCTGTTTTGGCTGTTTGCGCTTGAGTTGAGCGGCTGCTTGGGATCTTGGTGACAGTCTTTTATAAGCGGTTGACGATACACTCGTCCCCATGAACGCCAACCTCATCCTCCTGACCCTCTGCCAGGGCCTGTTCTTCACGAACAACGTCACCTTCATCGCCATCAATGGCTTGGTGGGTTTGTCCATGGCCCCCTTGGGCTGGATGGCCACCCTGCCGGTCATGGGTTATGTGGTGGGCGGTGCCTTGTCCACAGGCCTGGTGGCCAAGACCCAGTCGCGCTTTGGGCGGCGCATCTCCTTCCAGCTGGGTTTGTTGGTGGCCATCTTGTCTGCCTTGTTGGCCGCTTATGCGGCCTGGAGCCACAATTTCTGGTTGCTGGTCTGTGCCACGGTGATCGCCGGTTACTACAGCGCCAACGGCCAGCTGTACCGCTTTGCTGCAGCTGAACTGTCGGTGGAGAGCTTCCGCGAAAAAGCTGTCTCTCTGGTCATGGCCGGTGGTTTGATTGGTGCCATCGTCGGCCCCAATTTGGCGTCGCGCACCAAGGACATCGTTGCAACGCCATTCATGGGGGCGTACTTGGCGTTGGCCGCTGTGGCCGTCTTGGGGCTGGTGGTGATCAGCTTCATCCGCTTTCCTGCCTTGCCGCCCAAAAAAGCCGGTGACGCGGTGGGGCGCCCTTTGTCCGTCATCATGCGCCAGCCGATCTTCATCGTTGCGGCATCCACAGCGGCATTGAGCTATGGCGTGATGAACCTGCTCATGGCCGCCACGCCTTTGGCCATGCAAGTGTGCGGTTTCGGTTTCAGCGATGCCGCATGGGTGCTGGAGTGGCATGTGATCGGCATGTTCGCGCCGGGGTTTTTCACGGGACACTTGATCAAGCGATTCGGCACCTTGACCATCATGGGGGTGGGCGTGTTGCTCAATTTTGTCTGCATCGCGGTGGCCTTATCGGGCGTGGAGTTGCACCAATTCCTGATCGCCTTGTTCTTGCTGGGTCTGGGCTGGAACTTCCTGTTCACCGGCAGCACCACCTTGGCCATGCGGGCTTGGCGCCCTGAAGAAAAAGACCGCGCTCAGGCGGCCATCAATTTCTGCGTCTTCGCCACCATGGCGGTCACCTCGTTTGCTTCGGGAGCATTGGTCACCACCGGTGGCTGGACCTGGTTGAACGTGGGCTCATTGGTGCCTGTGGCTTTGGCCGGACTGGCCTTGGCTTGGCTCGGCCTCAAGCAGCGAAGCGATCGTCCAGCCAGCGCTTGAGCACCTTGAACACCAGCTGGCGCTGGGTGTCGTTGAAGATCTCGTGGTACATCGGCGCAAAGCAGTGTGAGTGCACCACCGATGCCGGCGCCTTGGCGGCAAAGGCCGCGTTGGCATCCGGGTGCACCAGACGGTCTTGCCCGGCATAGATCAACAAGCTGGGCACTTTCCACTCGGCGGCCAAAGCCACGGTTTTGGGGCCTTCTTTGTAGATCCAGGCCCCCAGCCGGGTCGAGATGCGGTCATGCACCAGCGGGTCGAGCGTGTAGCGCTGCACCGTTTGTGCATCGCGTGCGATCAGCTTGGGGTTCAGCCCATTGCCCACGCACAGGTCGGGCCAGTATTTGGGCAAGGTGGCCAGCAACAGTTTCTGGAACAGATTGGCCCAGGTGCCCAAGGCGGGCGAGGACATGACGACCGCGTCCACATAGCGCAGCTGTTCGGCCACGGCGCGGGCCACCACCAGACCGCCCATGCTGTGGCCCAGCAAAATCAAGGGCGCATCGTGGGCGCCATGGCGATCGCGGGTGTCGTCGATGACGGTGGCCAGGTCTTGCAAGAGGCCATCGTCGGTGTGCAGCGTGCCGCGCACGCCGTCAGAATGGCCGTGGCCTTGGTGGTCGTAACCGCGCACAGCAAAGCCCCATTGCCGCAAATGTTCGGCCACATGCTCGTAGCGCCCCGTGTGTTCACCCAAACCGTGCACCAGCAGCACCGTGCCCCGGATCGGGCTTGGCGGCAGGGGCCAGTCGTACACGGCCAGTTGACCGGCTTGACCCTGCAAGGTGCTGCGTTTGACGTTTTTCATGGCATGCGGGCGATGACTTCGGCCACGGCAGCGGTGAGCTTCTTGGCATAGGGCACGTGCAAAAACTCATTCGGCCCGTGTGCGTTGCTCTTGGGGCCCAGCACGCCACAGACCATCATCTGCGCTTTGGGAAAACCTGCGCTGAGCATGTTCATCAGCGGGATCGTGCCGCCTTGCCCGATGTAGCCGACCGAGGCGCCAAAGTGCGCCTGGCTGGCGTGGTTGAGCGCGTGCTCGAACCAGGGCTGCGTGTCGGGCGCGTTCCAGCCGGTGGCGCCGCTGCCGCTTTCAAAGGTCACTTGTGCTTGGTAGGGCGCGTTGTCTTCCAGCAAGGTCTTGAGTTCTTGCACGGCCGTGGCCGCATCGATCAGCGGCGGCAGGCGCAGGCTGAGCTTGAAGGCGGTGTAGGGCCGCAGCACATTGCCCGCGTCTTTGAGCGCCGGGAAGCCGTCTGCACCCGTCACGCTCAAAGTGGGTGCCCAGGTGCGGTTGAGCAGGGCCTGCACTGGGTCGGTGGTGGTGGGCAGTGCAAAGCTGGTGGAGCCACCGCAGTCGTAGTGCGCCCACGGGAAGCGTTTGTACAACTCATCACCCAAAATCGCTGCCGTGGCCTGCGCTTGCGCCATGCGCTCGGCAGGCACTTCGCAGTGAAAGCTCTGGGGCAACAAGCGGCCGGTGGCGCTGTCTTCGAGCCGGTCGAGCACCTGGCGCATGATGCGAAAGCTCGACGGCACCACGCCCGAGGCATCGCCCGAGTGGATGCCTTCGGTCAGGATTTGCACCTTGAGCGTGCCGCTGGCCATGCCGCGCAAACTGGTGGTGAGCCACAGCTGGTCGTAGTTGCCCGCGCCGCTGTCCAGACAAATCACCAAGCCCACATCGCCCAGGCGCGTGCGCAGCGTATCCACATAAGGCAGCAGGTCATAAGAGCCCGATTCTTCGCAAGTTTCGATCAGGCCGACGATGCGCGGGTGTGGCGTCTTTTGGCTTTTGAGCGCTTGCAGCGCGGTGATGCTGGCGTACACCGCGTAACCGTCGTCTGCGCCGCCCCGGCCATAGAGCTTGCCGTCTTCGTAGGTGGGCGTCCAAGGCCCCAGATCGTTGCGCCAGCCGGTGAATTCAGGCTGCTTGTCCAGGTGGCCGTACATCAGCACGGTCTGACCCGAACCCTCGCTGGCCGGGCGTGTGGCGGCCACTTCAAAAAACAGCACCGGCGTGCGACCGGGCAAGCGGATGACTTCCAGCGTCAGGCCTTCGACCTTTTGCGCCAGCACCCAGTCGGCGGCTTGGCGCACCACGGTGTCGATGTGGCCATGCGCGGCCCAGTCGGCATCAAAAGCAGGCGACTTGGCCGGCACTTCGATGTATTTTTTGAGCTCGGGCAAGATCGATCCGTCCCACGCGTGGGTCACTTCGCGCAAGGCTTGTGCGCTGTCCAGTTGGCCAGCGGGCATTTCTCGGTGCAAGGGGGCGTTCATGTTGGCAGCTTGTGGAGTGGGGTGTAAACAAACACTGTAGTGCTTTTGCACATGATTGGCCATTTAAAGGCTTCACCGGCGTGACGCGAACGCGGCACCGTTCTTGCCGAGTGGCGGCACAATGGCCTCGTTGGGTTGGTGGCCAGGCGCAAGTGGTGCGACAAGCCGATCATATTTTTCTGGGGGAAGTCACGTGAGTTTGCTGCCATCCGACAAGGAAAACCAGGCTTGCTTTTCGGCAGTGCCTGCCCGCTTGGGCTGCATTGTGTTGGCTGCGGGTGCAGGCCAGCGCATGGGGCATCGGCCGAAATGCCTTTTACAACTGAACGGGGTGAGCCTGCTGGAGCGCCAGTTGCAAGCGATGTCGGAAGTCGGTGGGGCCCCATTGGTGGTGGTTTTGGGTCACCATGCGGCACGCATTCAGCAAGAAGAGGCCTTGACGCGGTGGGCCGTCCGCACAACCGTCAATGCCCATCCCGATGACGGGCATGTCAGCTCTTTGCGAACGGGCTTGCAGGCTTTGCCTTGGCCCCTGGACGCCGTTCTGGTGGCCTTGGCCGATCAGCCCTTGATCAGCGCACAAGATGTGCGCGATCTCTTGCACGCTTACGCCCACCGACCCGAGGGCACGCACATGGTGCAGCCCTCGTTGCAAGGCCTGCCGGGCAACCCGGTCATTTTTTCGGGGGCTGTTGCTCGGGAAATTTTGGCCCACGGTCCTCAAATCGGTGTTCGCCAGTGGCAGGCCATGCAGCCACAGGCGGTGTACAGGTGGGAAACACCCAATGACCATTACCGAACAGATGTGGACAATGAAGACGACCGTCGTTCAGTGCAAGCCTCGACCGGGCAATCTTTGCGCTGGCCGATGGATTTGGACGTATGAAGTCTGTGGCAGTAAGCGCAAGCGCAAAGTGCTTTGACAAGAAGGTCAACCATGAACAGCATCGACCTTGATGCCCCCTTGGCACGGGGCATCAAGCCCGAAGGACGTCCACGATCAGCTTGATGGAAATCGCCAGCAAGCCCCATTGCACCCATTTGAAAAACCAGTCGTCAGCGATTTTCCGTGTGAGGTAAGCACCCGCCACGGTACCCGCCAAGGCAAACGGGATCAGCACCAGTGCACCCGCCAGTTCCGCAGACCCATAAGGCTGCAGCTGGTGGTAAGGCCCCAGTTTGGCCAGGTTGATGACGGCAAAAAACAAGGTCGATGTGCCGGCAAACACCAGCTTGGGCAGTTTTTGGGGCAAGAGGTAAACCTGAAACGGTGGCCCACCCGCATGCGAAATGAAGCTGGTAAAGCCCGACAAACTGCCCCAAAAAATCCCCTTTTTCCAACTGGCCGGGTGCGGCGATTGCAGGGTGTTGCGCTTGCGCCATGCGTTCAAGACAAAACCCACGCCCATCAGGCCGATCATCATTTTCACGACCGTGTCTGACACCACCGATGCGGTGAGCCAGCCCACCAAGACACCGCCCACGCCTGCCGGAACTAGGATTTTCAGGTTGATGATGCTGAAATTTTTGCGGTACAACCACAGCCCCACCATGTCAGAGATGATGTAAATCGGCAGCAGCATCACGACCGCTTTGACCGGTGACATGAACAGCGAAAGTATGGGCACGGACAGCATGCCCACGGTGGGCAATCCCCCTTTGGACAAACCCACCATGGCCGCAGCCAGCCCCGCCCAGATCAGGTAATGAAGTTCACCCATCACAGATCACAAGGTCCTGGATTCATAAATAAGGACGTGTCCAGCTCAGGCCGCGTGATGTTCCGCCCGCCGAGGCATCGGCCGGGTTGTATTCGCAGCCGATCCAGCCGTCCCAGCCACAGGCGGCAGACACCTCGTCGATGGTCTTGAAAATGTGCGCCCAGTTCACCTCGCCTGTGCCCGGCTCGTGGCGGTGTGGCACTTCGGCGATCTGGAAGTGACCCACTCGGCCCGTGGGCAGGTATTGCGCAATCTTGGTGCTCAGGTCGCCTTCGACGATTTGGCAGTGGAACAGGTCCATCTGCACCTTCACGTTGGGGGCGCCCACGGCCTGCACGATGCGGTGCGCGTGGTCTTGGCGGTTGAGGTGAAAGCCCGGCACGCTGCGCGTGTTGATCGGCTCGATCAGTACATCGCGCCCAGCCTTGGCTGCCTCAAGAGCGGCCCATTGCAAGTTGCTGACCAAAGTGGCATCGGCCGCATCGGCACTCGCATCTTCGGCACGCAAGCCGACCATGGCGTGGATGCGTGGGCAGTTGAGCGCCTCGGCATAGACCAGCGCTTGCGCAAAGCCGGTGCGGAACTCCGCCTCGCGCCCGGGCACGCTGGCCGTGCCACGGCTGCCCGATTCCCAGGCCTTGGCAAAGCCGTCTGTCTCTGCGCCGCCAGAAGGTGTGTTGAACAGCACCTGCTGCAAACCGTTGCCCTTCAACCGTGCCGCCAGCTCTTGCGCGGGAAAAGCATACGGGAACAAATACTCCACCGCCTTGAAACCGTCTTTGGCCGCTGCTTCAAAGCGGTCCAGAAACGGCAGGTCGGGGTACATCATCGAGAGGTTGGCGGCAAAACGGGGCATGGGTTTTCTTTCAGCAAAAGGGGATTTCAGTGGTGACACATGTCACCCCAGACGATTGGTGAGCGGTGCCCCCGAATGCACCGAATGTCACCCCGGACTTGATCCGGGGTCCATGTGCACCAGCCAACGCTGGATCCCGGCTCGGAGGCCGGGATGACAAGTGGGGGCAGGCGGGGGATGACAAATGGGGGGCAGGCCGGGATGACAAGCGATGCGCAGGTGGACTGCGCTGGGCCATGTGCAAAGGCATCACCACCTCGCGCCAAAGGCCTGGCGCAACTCGTCCAGATCGCTGGCGTTCAGCGGGGGGGTGTGGGGTTGCAGCAGCAGGAGTCGTGCGGTTTCTTCCAGCTCTTCGAGCGTGGCCATGGCCGCGGCTGGCGTGTCGTGCCACACATTGGGCCCTAGGCGCGGCAGCATCACGGCGCGGATCGGCGTGCCTTGCGCGGCGTTGCTGCGGATCAGCGCGGCCACTTCCTTGGCCGCGTCCGCGCTGCCCGGCCGGTGGTAACGCACCAAGGGCACATGGCCCACCTTCATCACAAAGTAAGGCGTGATCGGTGGCAACAATTCAGGCCCGTGGGCATTCAGGCTGAGCGCCACGCAGTGCGTGCTGTGGGTGTGGATCACGCAGCGGGTGTTGGCGTTGCTCTCGCAGGCAGCGGCGTAAATCTGGCGGTGCAAGGCGATGGTTTTGCTGCCCTTGTCGCCGCTGATTTGCTCACCTTGCAGGTCGAGTTTGGCCAGGCGCGCCGGGTCCAGAAAGCCCAAACACGCGTCGGTGGGGGTGATCAAAAAACCGTCGTCCAGCCGCACGCTGATGTTGCCTGCGGTGGCGTGCACATAGCCGCGCTCGAACAGGCTGCGGCCCACACGGCAGATCTCTTCGCGGGCTTGGGATTCGGTGATGCTCATGCCAGCACTGTAAAGGCTTTGGTGAAAAAGTCTTCGGTCCCAAAGTTGCCCGACTTGAGCGTGATGTGCACACCGCCGCTGCTGGAAGGCGCGTGGCACCACGGCACGCCCGGGTCGATCTGCGGGCCGATCTGCAGCTGCGCGATGCCCAGCGCCTGCACGCAAGCGCCTGAGGTCTCGCCCCCGGCCACCACCAGCTGCTGCACGCCCAAGTCCACCAGACCACGGGCCACAGAGGCCAGCGCATGCTCGACCAAAGCACCCGCCTCGGCCACGCCCAGCTGCGCTTGCACGGCTTTGACGGCATCCGGCTCGGCGGTTGAATACACCAGCACCGGGCCGCCCTTGAGCAGCGGCGCGGCCCAAGCCAGCACCTGCTGCACCACGGCATCGGTTTGCCCATGCATCAGGCTGGCAGGATTGATCGCCAGCGCGGGCCGTCCGGTGGCTTTGAAGTGCGCCACCTGCGCGTTGGTGGCCAGCGAGCAGCTGCCCGACACCACCGCTTGCAAACCACGGGCTGCAGGCAACTGGCTCGCTTGCAGCGAAGGCTTGAGCCCGAAGTTGGCCGACAGGCCAATGGCCACGCCCGAGCCTGCGGTGAGCAGCGGCAGGTCTTTCAAAGCCGAACCCATGCGGTGCAGGTCTTCGTTGCTGGTCGCGTCCATCACCGCCACGCCCACGCCTTCGGTGCGCAGAGCGGCGATGCGCTCGCGGATGGCTGCCTCGCCAAGGGCTACGGTTTTGTAATCGATCAAGCCCACCTTGCGCTGGGTTTGCGCCTGCATCACACGCACCAAGTTCGCGTCTGTCATGGGCGTCAGCGGGTGGTTCTGCATGCCGCTTTCGTTCAACAGCACATTGCCCGCAAACAGGTAGCCTTTGAACACGGTGCGGCCGTTGTCCGGAAAAGCCGGGGTCGCGATGGTGAAGTCTGTGCCCAACGCGTCCATCAGCGCCTCGGTCACCGGGCCGATGTTGCCCTCGGGCGTGCTGTCAAAGGTGGAGCAGTATTTGAAATAGATTTGCTGCGCCCCTTGGGCTTGCAGCCACTTCAAGGCTTCCAGCGATTGCGCGATGGCATCGGTGGCGGCAATGGTGCGCGACTTGAGCGCCACCACCACCGCATCCACATCAGCGGCCAGGGGCGCTGAGGGCACGCCAATGGTTTGCACCACACGCATGCCCGAGCGCACCAGGTTGTTGGCCAGATCCGTGGCGCCTGTGAAGTCGTCGGCAATGCAACCGAGTTTCAGCTTGCTCATGCTTTGCCCTTCGGCAATTCAATGCCCGGGAAAATTTTGATCACCGCGCTGTCGTCTTCCTTGGCAAAGCCTGCGGTGCTGGCCTGCATGAACATCTGGTGTGCAGTGCTGGACAGCGGCAGCGGGAACTTGCTGGCACGCGCCATGTCGAGCACGATGCCCAAATCCTTCACAAAAATGTCCACGGCTGAGAGCGGCGTGTAGTCGGCCGCCAGCACATGGGCCATGCGGTTTTCAAACATCCAGCTGTTGCCCGCGCTGTTCGTGATCACTTCATAAAGCGCCTCTGCGTCCACGCCCTCGCGCAGTCCCAGCGCCATGGCTTCGGCCGCAGCGGCAATGTGCACGCCCGCCAGCAGCTGGTTGATGATCTTGACCTTGCTGCCTGCACCCGCGCTGTTGCCCAGCTTGTAAACCTTGGCGGCCATGGCGTTCAAAAACGGCTCGGCCAGGGCATAGGCCTCGGGCTTGCCTGCCGTCATCATGGTCATCTGGCCGGATGCGGCTTTGGCCGCACCGCCCGAGATGGGCGCATCCACGTAGCGCAGGCCCATGGCCTCCAGGCGCGACTCCAAAGCCACCGACCAGTTCGGGTCGACGGTGGAGCACATCACGAAGACGCTGCCGGGCTTCATGCTGGCGGCGCATCCTGGGGTGGTGTCATCGCCAAACAGCACGGCTTCGGTCTGTGCGGCATTCACCACCACCGACACGATCACGTCGCACGCCGCGCCCAAAGAGGCCAAGGTGTCGTGCGCTGTGCCGCCGTCTTGGGCAAAGGCCGCCGCCACTTCGCGGCGCACGTCAAACACCTGCACGCTGTGCCCCGCACGGCGCAGCGATGACGCCATGCCCGAGCCCATGGCCCCCAAACCAATCAATCCCACTGTCGTCATGTCATTTCTCCAGGGTGCAGCGGTGCAGCGCCAAGTCTGCGTGGGCTGCGGTTGTCAATCCAATGCGATCTTGGCGTAAGCCGCCACGGTTTTCCATTGCGCGGTGTCGGCTTGCATGAAGCTGGCCATGCCTTGGGCGTTTACCCATGTGGGTTCAGCGCCCGCTTTTTGAATGGCGGCTTTCACTTCGGCCTGTTGCGCGACGCGCTCCAATGCCTGTTCAATCTTTTGCTGCACCGCTGCAGGCAGACCTGCGGGTGCGGCCAAGCCAAACCATGCAAAGACCTGGTAGCCCTTGAGGCCCGCCTCTTGCATGGTGGGCACATTGGGCAAGGCGTTGCTGCGTTGCGGCGTCGTCACGGCCAAAGCCTTGAGCTTGCCGCCATTGATCAGGCCCAGCGCCGAAGGCAGGTTGTCAAACATCAGGCTCACCTCGTCGGCCATTACCGCCGTCAGGCCTGCGGCCGCACCCCGGTAGGGGATGTGTGTCACAAACAAACCCGCTTGGCTTTTGTACAGTTCGGCGCTCAGGTGCAAAGACGTGCCTTGTCCGTTGGACGCGTAATTGAGCTGACCGGGCTTTGCCTTGATGCGGGCGCTCAGGTCGGCGACCGACTGGATGCCCGAAGCCGGATTGACCACCAGCACATTGGGCACGCGCCCCAGCAAGCCCAGCGGCACGATGCTTTCGGGCTTGTAGGGCAGCTTGGTGTAAAGCGCAGGGTTGATGGTCAAAGGCGGCGAGGCCATCAACAAGGTGTAGCCATCGGGCGTCGCCCGTGCCGCCTCTGTCGCGCCCAGATTGCCACCTGCGCCGGGCTTGTTGTCGATCACGATGGCTTGGCCCAGCTCTTGTCCGAGCTTGGGCGCTACCAAACGCGCCATGTTGTCGATCAGGCCGCCGGGCGGAAAGGGCACCACCAGCTTGATGGGCCGTGCAGGCCAAGTTTGGGCGGACGCGGTGCTCGCCACAAAGGGCAAGCAGGTCAATGCGGCAAGGGTAAGCACAAGTCGGCGTTGCATGGGGTCTCCAGATGGATATTTATCAGGTCATCATACAAATTATCGCCTCAAGAAGCCATAGGGAGAACGCTCAGGTGACGCAAGTGCTGAAGCGGGTTGACGCCTTACAGCTAGGTCAAAGCGACCGCCCGAAGCAATCGACTGGTGACAGTCATCGGTGGTGACAGATCCGGGCCATCTTGCGGCGCGGGCAGCTTTCACGGCTATCTTGGACGACGTTCACAAGTGGCCGATGCACTGGTCCGATGGGTGAAGGACGGTGAGGTGGTGCAAGAGGTCAAAGGTCCGTTGGACTGCTGCACAGACTAAAACCCCGCCTCGTGGTTAAAAATCGCGTTGCTTCGCCAAGCTGACACCCGACCACATCAGCAATCCAACCAGTGCGGAGGCTCTGGCACAAGAGATCAGCACAGGTGATTCAACGATGGGCCAAAACACAAGACCCTGCAGGAACATCAAGGCACCGGCAGAACGGAAAGCGTCAATCACCTGAGTCCAGTTGACCGCGTATTTGGTTTTCATAGTCACGCCCTGAAATGTGGATGGGGGTGTTAGTATACTGGTGTTTTGTACAGTATTTGGTGGCACGATGCCCAAGTCGATCAAGCATTTGCATGCCGCGGTTATGCCCGCAAATGAGCTACATAAGGTTACGTTTTAAAAAGCAAGCGTCAACTTATGAATTCGTCGCCACGTTGAATCCATGTGGCACTGTTGCCTCGCATTCGAAGGAAAAAACATGTTCAAAAATACCCTGATCGCTGCTGCTCTGATGGCTGCTTCCCTGGCTACTTTCGCGCAAACCGCTGTTGCACCCGCCGCAGCCACTGCCACGCAATCCGTGACACAGACCGCCGTCCAAGGCGCCAAGCAAGCTGCAACGCAAGCGGCCACACAAGCTGTGCAAGGCGCCATGCCCGCAGCGTTGAAGCCAGCCGTTGCCGCACCAGCACCTGCTGCGGCCCCTGCCGCTGCACCTGCAGCGCCAGCCGCTTTTGCACCCGCACCCGCCAAAGCGCCTGCTGCAGCGGCTTTGCCAGCTGTCAAGAAGTCCGGCAGCAACATTTGCCACGACGAAACCAGCGCTGGCTACAAGTCCACGAAAAACTTCAAACCATTCGCCAGCATGGACGAGTGCATCAAGTCCGGTGGCCGCGCACCCAAGGCCGCCAAAGCCAAAAAATAAAGCCTGACCGGTAAGTCAAACGCCCCATCAGCCCAGCGCTGGTGGGGCGTTTTGCATGGCGCTGGTCGTCAGCACTTGCGACCAGAATCGGAAGTCCTTTGCTTGGGGCACATGGCCGCTGTCGCCCACGCGTGCTGGCGCCTTCAGCGGCGCATCAGGGCTTCGGGCCCCTGGGCGCAGACAACATCAGCTTGTTGTTTTGTTCGCGGATCAGGGGGCGGATTTTGGCGGCAAAGGCCATGAACTCGGGGTCGCTGAACACACCGGCCCAAAAGGCGCGGCGGTCGGCGTCGTCGTCGAATTTCCAGATGTGGATCAGCTCGTTGAGGGCGCCGATGTCGCCTGTGAAATAGCCCACCAGTTTTTGCGGGTGCTTGGCCAGTGCTGGCCAGCCTTCATGGGTGTAGAGGGCGGTCAGCTCGCCCATCTTGCCGACGATGGCCGAGTAGGTGCGCAGTTCATAAATGGCCATAGGGGCTTTCTACAAGAGTGGGTCAAAGCCTCTGTTTGTAGACAAGTTCTCGTGAAATGCGGCTTGGGACAAACCCTTTCCGACCCCTTTGGGCACGGGTGTTGCCCTCGGCCAGCGCAGGGCAGCCATTGACCTTGATTCAATGCCGGGTATGAAAGCGCATCGGTTCCCCGTGGATGGGGTCTACAACTTCTAACAAAATGGCTGAATACAAACGGGATATTGTTATTAAGATGCGCGGCCTTTGTGGCGTTTTATTCAGGAAGAACAGCATGCATGTGTCCCGGCTCCTTGCCACTATCGCCTTGATTTTGACCCTGGTGGGCTGCGCCACACGCCCCAGCAACTTGGCTGGCGTTGAAGTTCAAGCTGTGAGAGAGACCGTGATTTGCGATGAGACCGATGGCACGGCGGGCTTTCTCGGCGGTGCCGTGGGGCAAGCGGCAGGCAAGTCCATCGACAAAGACACGGGCGGTATCGTGGGCAGCTTGTTGGGCTATTACGTCGGCATGAAAATCGGCTGTGAAACTTCCAAGCGCCCAGGTCAGATCCTCATGGTGCGTGACAGCAGTGGGCAAGTGTCAGAGCTCACGAACGATGCGCGCAAGAATGGTTTTTTCAAAGTGGGTGACCGTGTGAGCTATGAAGCTGAAAGCCGCTGGTCTGATTTGGCATCCAACAAGCCCTGGATCAAAAAAGCCCAGCCCTGACGTGCCCGAGGGTGGGCGCTCGAAGAACACGATCACAATGGGGGCCGTGATCTGTTTTTCTCACCATGTCTGACTTTGAAATCCCGCTCATCCAGGCGCACGCGCTGAAGGCGTTGGCCGACAAGCAATCGGTGCGTTCATGCACCTGCAGCATGGGCGCATGCACGGGCTGGGAAAGTGTGCCTGGCGAGCGCTGGCCTGCCGCGCAGGTCTCGCGTGTCGGCAGCTTGCGTGCGTTCGACAGCTTTGGCCCCGAGCCGACGTACGAAGAGTTTCATCCCCACAAAACGCGTTACGACTCGCCCGATGCGCCGATCGCACCGGCGTTCTTTCCCTACAACCGTTGCGATGTCTTCACATGCAGCCAGTGCGACCGCGTGTTGCTCAAGTACACCGAGTACGGGGGCTATTACATCGATGACCGCGTTCGCGCCGTGCAAGCCGACTTGGTGACCGACGCACAGCCCGAGGCCTGAAGCCAGACCTCAGCGCAGCTCAATCAAAGCCCCGGATCATCAGCACCGGCACCGGTGACAGCCGCATGATTTGTTCGGAGCCGCTGCCCAGCAGCACGCGCCCGATGCCGCGCCGCCCGTGCGTGCCGATCACGATCAGGTCGGCACCCCAATCGCCTGCGGCATCGGCCACCGAGTCGCCCAAGCGCTGCGCCACGCGGTTAATCAGCACATGGTCTGCGGCCACGCCCATGGCTTTGGCGGTGGCGGTGCCGGTTTGCAAAATGCGGTTGCCGTTTTCACGGGCGATTTGCATCAGTTCGCCCGAGTATTCGTGGCTGCCCAGAAAAGACAACTCATCGATGCAATGCACCAGCCGGACCTGACCCTTGCCTTCGTGGGCCAGGCGCAAGGCGTAGTCCAGGGCTTTGTCGGAGGTTTTGCTGCCATCGATCGGCACCAGGATTTTTTTGAACAAGGACATGACCGTCTCCACTTGGGCATGCGGGACCCGTTGCATTTGGGCGAGCATTTCAGGTCGCATGCACAACTCCCGGCTTGGGTTGATGAAAGGTGAAGAAGCATCCTAGGTCGGCCACGGTGAACAGGCCATTGATCAGACGGTGTGGATCGGATAGATACCCAAAACAAAGCCCCCCGCAACGCATGCGTTGCGGGGGGCTTGGGGGTTCATGACCCGTCGTGACGGATCAAGAAGGGGTCAGCGCATCAGGGTGCCACGGCTTCGATGGCGATGTCGATGCGCACTTCGTCACCCACGTAAGGGGCGTATTTGCCTGCATTGAACTCGGTGCGCTTGATGGTGGTGAAAGCGTTGGCACCGAGTGCTGGCTTTTTCATCATGGGGTGGGGCATGGCCTGGAAGCTGGTGACTGTCAGGGTCACGGGCTTGGTCACGCCTTTGATGGTCAGGTTGCCTTCGATGGCCTTGGGCTTGTCGCCTTCAAACACCACTTTGGTGGACTTGAAGGTGGCCTTGGGGAATTTGGCTGTATGAAGGAAGTCTTCGCCCTGGATGTGACCGTTGAAGTCCACCGAGCCGGTGTTGACCGAGGTCATGTCGATTTCGATGTCCACCGAGCCGGTTTTGGCTTCGGCGTCAAACACCACTTTGCCGCTGGTTTTGCTGAAGCTGCTCAGCTGGGTCGAGTAGCCGAAGTGCGAGTACGAAAAACGCGGGAAGGTGTGCGAGCTGTCCACGTTGTAGGTCACGGGTGCGGCCAAGGCCGAGCCAGCGGCCAGGGATGCAAAGGCCAACGCGGCGCTGAGTTTTTTCAAAGATGTCATGGGAAAGCTCCTGTTAGAAAAGTGAGGGGAAAAGGGGATGGATACCCGCGTGCGCGGGTATGACAACTTTCCTTTGTCACCCCGGACTTGATCCGGGGTCTACTGTTTGTCAACCCCGACGCGATCGGGGGTCCATGTCTTGGGCAAGTTCATTTGCCTTGTGACGCGGTGAGGGAAAAGTTGACCTGGATGTCGTTGGCCACCACATCGAACTTGGCCCACATGCCTTCGCCGATGTTGAAGTCGCCACGCTTGAGCGTGAAGCCGCCGGTCAGCACGCCGTCTTTGCCTTGCGCGGTGTGCTTCATCGGGAACTTCACGTCGCGGGTCTGGCCCTTGATGCTCAGCGTGCCGCTGACTTCATACTGGTTGGGTGCCGTCTGTTTGAATTGTTTGGCCACGAATGTGGCCTTGGGAAATGCGGCGGCGTTGAACCAGGACTTGGTCACGACTTCGTCATCGGCTTCGCTCGATCCGGCGTCCACGCTGGCCAGCTCGACTTCGAAGCTGGCTTTGGCGGCATCGGCTTTGGCCGGGTCAAAGTTCACCTGCGCGGCAAACTTCTTGAAGCGACCGTCGATGGCCACGCCCATTTGTTTGTAGCTGAAGGTGACGCTGCTTTTGGTGGGCACGATGGCCTGGTAGGGCGCAGCGTGTGATTGCAAGGCCAAGGCGGTGAGGGCCAGCGCCAGGGTTTTGTTCAGAAGGTTCATGGGGTTCTCAGGGTTTGGATGTGCCAGGCAGCATGCGGCGCAGCGTGTCGTCTTTGTGCACAAAGTGGTGCATGAAAGCCGCCAGCGCGTGCACCACGATCAGCAAGAGGAAGGCGATGTTCAACGCTTCGTGCAGTTCGGTCAGCGAGCGACCCAGCGCTTTGTCTTTGCCGATCAGGTCCGGGATGGGCAGCACGCCGAACCAGACCGTTTGAAAGCCCTTGGCCGAGCTCATGAGCCAGCCGGTCAATGGGATGACGACCATGAAGACATAGAGCATCCAGTGTCCGGCGATGGCGGCCAGTTTGACCGCGCCATACATGCCTGCCGACATGGGCGGTGGTCGGTGCGTGATGCGCCAAGCCAGGCGCAGCCAGACCAGCACAAAGACGGTGACGCCCGCCCATTTGTGCCAGGAGTACAGCTGCAGTTTGTCGGGCGACAGGGGCAAGCCGCTCATGTAAAACCCCAGGCCCAGCAGGCCGAAGATCATCAGGGCCATGAGCCAGTGCAGGCTTTTGGCAGTGCGGGTGTAGTGCGCGGTGCTCATGGGGTGTTCCTGTCGGGTCTTCTTGTGCGGTGTTCAGTGGAAGGTGTAGCCATCCATGGCGATCACATGGTCACTGATACCCCGGAAAAACGCTTCAGGCTGTGCGTCAGCGCCCGCAGCGCCTAAGGCGGTGAACAAAGGCAGCAGGTGCTCGTCGGTCGGGTGGGCGCGCTGGCCTGCCGCCTGCTGGCGGTAGGCCAGCAAGCCGGGCACGTCGCGTGCCGTCATGTGGGTGTGAACCCAGTCGGCAAAGGCCTGCACATAGGCAGGGGTGGCACCGCCTTGCATGCGCACCACCATGAAGTCGCGCAGGTTGTGCGTGATGTTGCCCGAGCCCACCACCAGGATGCCCTGCTGTGCCAAACCGGCCAGCGCCTGGCCCACGCGGTAAGCGTGCTCCGGGCCCAGGTGGCTTTGCACCGACAGCGGCACCACGGGCACATCGGCGTCGGGGAACATTTGTCGCAGTGGAATCCATGCGCCGTGGTCCAGGCCGCGCTCGGCGTCTTGCGCCACGGGCAAACCGGCGTTTTGCAGGGCGCTGACCACTTGGGCGGCCACTTCGGGACAGCCCGTGGCGGGGTATTGCATCTCGTACAGACGCGGGGCAAAGCCGCCAAAGTCGTGGATGGTTTCAGGTCGGGTGGCCAAGCCCACCGTGGGCACGGCGGTTTCCCAGTGCGGGCTGACCACCACGATGGCACGGGGCGTGCCCAAGCGCGCCGCCAGCTGCGTCATGGCCGCGCCCGCCGCACCGGGGTGCAGGGCAAACATGGGGGAGCCGTGGGGCACAAACAGGACAGAGCGTGGGGCAGACATGGTGTTGGAGTCCGACAAGGTTTGGAAGGGGCAGCGCCAAAAACAGGAGGTGGCACTGCGGGATGGGTTGAACTTTAGGCGCTTCAAACCCATAGAAAAAGTAGTGAATGATCAAATATTTGTTGCATTAATTGCAACAATTGGGCGATCGTATGTCGGTCAAACTGGCGCGGGTCCCGTTTGTGCCTGTTGGCTCGCTGTGAATGAGGGGGGCAGCCAGCTCGGGGGCGTCAAAGCCCGGCTTGGCGGTACAGATCGCTTGCCCGAGTGAGGTGATCGGACATGGCCTTGGCCGCTTCCTCGGCATTGCCTTGGGCAATGGCATCGATGATGCGCTGGTGCTCGGCCAGCGTGAGCGATTCGGCGCCGGGTGCGCGGACGATGGTGTGGTAATACTCACTGGCCCAGCCAAACAGGGCTTCGACGATGGCTGGAAATATTGGATTGCCGCTGATGCGGGCGATCTCGCGGTGAAATTCCATGTCGCGCTTGAGGAACTGGTCGAGTGTGCTGAGCGAAGCCTGATGTGCAGCCAGCCGGTCTCGCAAACGCTGCACGTCATCAGGTGTCGCTTTTTCTGCCGCTTGTCGCACCATGCCAACTTCCAGAAACAGCCGCGCATCCTTGAGGTGTTCCAGCGTCTCCGGCTGCATGCGCAGCAGATGGCGGGCACCCTCGGCGATTTGTTCAATCAACAAATGGGCAGTAGGCACCGTCACCCTGGCACGCTCGCCGTGCGAGATTTCGACAATCCCCGAGCGAGCGAGCTCCTGCAAGGCTTCGCGCACGGCCACACGGCCCACGCCGTAAAACTCCATGAGCTCACGTTCCGAAGGAAATTGATGACCCGGCGCAATTTCGCCGGAGGTGATCCTCGCCATCAGGCGATCAAGCACTTCCTGATAGAGCTTGCGCCGCTGTATCTGCTCTGCCACTTCATGATTCCTTAACCGACACGTCCCGCACGCACATCACCATAAAAAGAAGGGGCACCGAGTTGCCCACCCTTGAGTGCCATTTCCAGACCATCGCGACGAGGATTATCAGACCAAACCCTACACAGAGGCACGCCAGGGGCCATACCGGCGGACACCGTCAACGCCTGAACACCCAGATGGCTGGCCACCGCACCGGAACTGTCGCCTCCGGCCACCACGATGCGGCGCAGCGCCGTCTGATCCAGCAGGCGACGCATGATTTCGGCCAGCGCCATGCCAATGCGCTCGCTCGCCTGGGCTTTGTCGCAAGCGGCCCGCTGGACCATTGCGTCAAAGCCTTGGACAGCCGGGTCGTCCGGGCCTCGCGCCGAGTAAATCAGGGGCGACACACCATGGGCCACGGCATCGGTGGCCAGCGTCACCAGGCGCGTGATCTCCATTTCAGCCTGCAGCGGGTCGAGACATTGCGCCACATCGAGCCGCACGGTCAGAAAGCCGTGCTGTTCGGCCCAATCAATTTGGGCTGCACTCATGGGCGAACAACTGCCACTGACCACACCGATGCAGCTCTGTGCCTGGGCTTGTGGCAAGGCAGGCTGTGGCGCCAGCCATCCGCAGCTGCGCCAATATTCGGCCAAGGCGTACTGCAAGCCGGAAGACGAGGCACTGAACACCCCTTGTCCTCGCTGCTGCCAAACCAGCCGCCCAGCCTCGCGTTGGGACAGGACATCGGCCACGTCAAGCATCACCACCGGCTGGTCAGGGCCTTGCAGGCTTTGCCAGATTTCATCGGCCTGGCCTTGGGTCATTTGCGCCAGATTGACCAGTCCGATGCGGCGTGGTGTCTGCTGCGCTAGGTGCACTCGCAGATCGCTTTCGTGCATGGGCGTGACAGGATGGCGCGACATGGTTGGGTGGCGGTCAATGCGCCAGACCTCGCCTTGGGCGGCGGCAAACAAATGGCCGAAAACCTGGTAGCGCTGCAGGCGTGGTGCACCCACCACGATCGGAGACCAGCGCGCCTTTGTGGATTGCATCCCCAGGTCAATGGCTTGACCGATGGAGCCCACTTCGGGGGATGAATCAAAGGTGGAGCACACCTTGTATTGCACGATGGGCGCACCCAAAGCCGACAGGCGTGCGAACACCTCTGGCAGGGCTGCACGCATCCAGGCCGGGCTTTTGCCGCGCGATTGACCGGCCACGCCGACACAGCGCACACCGGGAAAGCGCGCCAAGTCTTCCGGTCGTGGTGGCTGCAAAAAAAGCACTGTGGGCACGCCAGCAGCTGTGAAGGCCTCCAATACATCGGTGGAGCCCGTGAAATCGTCGCCGTAATAGGTTAGCCAAAGCCCCTCGGCAGGTAAATGGTCGTGCATGGATTGTGTCTGACGTTCACCAAAAGCTGAGCGCGCTTTGCAGAGCAGGGCGCGTGGCAGCATACGTGCGCAAATCTACCCCGGCCTGTGCGGCCTCCCAGGCTTCGCGCAGAGCCGATACCCCTGCCGATACCCCTTGCGGGTGACCGAAGATGCCACCACCGGCTGTGCAGATCAAGTCTGCGTTGCCCAGCGCCTTGAATGTGTCGTGCGCTTGTAGACCAGTCTGTGCCGAGCTGAACACCGGCACGGCCAACATGGGCTGGTCCTTGAACAGAGGCTGGATCACCGAGCGTGCCGCATCAATCACCGTTTCGTCGCTGTCACTGAACTTGTTGCGCAAACCATTGACGTGCAGATGGTCGACCCCGGCCAGCCGCCAAAAGGTTTGCCAGGCTGCGAAATCCCAACCCAGCGCAGGGCTGCGGCTGAGGAAACCCCAACCCGCACGGTGCGCGTGGATGGGCAAGGCGCTGTGCCTGCGCAATGCGGTCATGCCCACCAAACCCACCGAATTGAGACAGGCCATCACGCAGGTACCACCATGGCGCAAGACCCAATCATGGCGGCGCTTCATCTGGTCGAGCTCGCCAGTGATGTTGAATGCCACCATCACTTGGCGACCTGTACGTTGCGCAGCCTCGTTCACCACACGCATGACGGCTGTCACGCGCTCTTCGAAAGGACAGTGCGGCCCATCGGCCTGCAATTCATCGTCCTTGATGAAGTCGATACCACCGTCAACCAGCATCTTCACTTGTTCGGCCGTCTCCTGCGGGTTCAGCCCCACGCTGGGTTTGATGATGGTGCCGATCAGTGGCCCCTGTTGTACGCCGCTCAAACGCCGTGTGCCTGCCATGCCAAAAGCAGGACCGGGGTAGGCCCGGGCGAACGCCTCGGGCAATCGCAGCTCCAGCAGGCGCAAACCCGAGACCTGCCGCAGCTCAAAGAGGTTGCCCGCCACGGTGGCCATCAAGGTGGGCAGACACGGCCCCAGGTTCTCCAGTGGCCAGGACAGCGTGAGCAGACAGCGTGTGTAACGCTTGGATGCCATCCCGCCGGGCAGACTGGGGGCGTCGGCCACATCCAGGATTTCCAGCGCCTCTACCCGTGCGCCCGATCTTTCCTTGAGCTGCGGGGTTTCGGCAGCCAGCTTCAGGAAAGTGCCACTCGACTGCTCCCCCGCGATGGTTTCAGCTGCCCGCATCGGGTCGTCACCAGTTTCCAGCCAGTACTTGGCCACAATTCTTTGCGTCATCATCGGTCCCTTATTTGAAGCCCATCACATGTGGCAGCCAGTTCGACAGCGCAGGCACAAAAGTCAGCAGCACCAACACCACGCCGTGCGCCCACAGGAAGGGCTTGAGTTCGCGTGTCAGCTCCGTCAGCGGCACTTTGGACACGTTGGAGGTCACAAACAGCAAGCCGCCCACGGGCGGCGTGATCATGCCCAGCGTGAGGTTGTAGATCACCACCATCGCAAAGTGGATCGGGTCGATGCCCAGTTTGGCCGCCACGGGGGCCAGAATGGGCACCAGCACCATCACGCCCGGCAGCGGTTCGATGAAGATGCCGAAGATCAACAAGAAGACGTTGATGACGATCAGGAAGGTCCAGGCATTGAGCTGCATGCTGGAGATCCAGGCGGCCACCGTTTGGGGCATGCCTTCGATCGTCAAAATCCAGGCAAACGACGCTGACGTGCCAATGATCAGCAGCACCGAAGCCGTGAGCAGGGCCGAGCGCGACAGGATGTCGGGTACGGCCTTCCACTCGAGCGTTCGGTAAATGAACTTGCCGCAGATGAGCGCGTAGAACACCGCCACCACCGACGCTTCGGTGGGCGTGAACCAGCCCGCTCGCATGCCGCCCAAAATCAGCACGGGCAGCAAGATGGCGGGCAGCGCTTTCCAGGTGGTGCGCAGAATTTCCGGGCCGCTGGGCATCTGGCCGTCGCCTTTGTAGTTGCGTTGCTTGGAAATGTAGAAATTCACCAAGCACATGGCAGCGGCGATCAGCACGCCCGGGATCAAGCCTGCAATGAACAGCGCACCGACCGAGACGTTGTCGTCGGCCAAGGCATAAATGATCATGATGATCGAGGGCGGAATGATCGGGCCCACGATGGCGGTGGACGCCGTGAGCGCTGCGGCATAGGGTCGGCCATAACCGGCCTTGTCCATCATGCGGATCAGCATGGAGCCGGGGCCTGCCGCGTCGGCCAGGGCCGAACCGGAGATGCCCGAGAAGAAGGTGAGCGACACCACGTTGGTGTAACCCAGGCCACCGCGCTTGTGGCCCACGAACTGTCCCGCAAACTTGAGCAGCACCTCGGTCAAGGAGCCGCCGCTCATCAGCTCGGCCGCCAAAATGAAGAAGGGCACCGCCATGAGCGGGAAGCTGTCCACACCCGTGAAGGTTTCTTTCAGCAAGGCCAGCATGGGGTAGGCATCGGAGATGACCAAAGCCGTGACGGTGGACAGGCCCAGGGCAAACGCCACGGGCACGCCGATGGCCAGGTAGATGCAGGCAGAAATCAGGAGGATCAGGCTGGCGCTCATAGGGATGCACTCGCGGTGGCGTCAAAGTGGGCATCGCTGGCAAATTCGCGGCGTGCAATGTAGCTGCGCACGATCAGCAGCCAGTGGATCAAGGTCATGGCCATGCCCAATGGCAGGGCCAGGTAAATCCAGGCAAACGAAATCTGGGTCGCAGGGGTGCTTTGGTATTGCGTGCGGTCCATGTACTGCAGGCCAAACCAGATCGCAAAAATACAAAATCCGGTGATCAGCAAAGCAATCAGCACCCGCAGGATCTGAGCCCCTCGGGTCGGCAGGCTGTCTTGCAGGTTGTCGATGGCGATGTGCCCGCCGTAACGCAGGACGGGGCCGCAGCCGATGAAGGTCAGCCAGAGCATCAAGTGACGGGCCACTTCCTCGGCCCATTCAATGGATTGGCTGGTGGTGTAGCGCAGCATTACGTTGGTGAAGATGATCACCGACATGGCGGCCAGGATCAGGATCAAGGCCCATCGGTTGAAGGCGAGAAAGTAGTCTTCGAATCTTTTCATGGCGCATCCTGCATTTTGTAAGAACGGCCTGTGCGGACAGGTCTGCACAGGCCGTTGCTCAAGGGAAATAGGCTTTACTTGAAGTCCTGGATCTTGCGGATGTTGTCAGCCCCGAACTCCTTGGTGTAGGACGCCATGGCCGGGGCCAGCGCCGTGCGGAAAGCTGCGCCATCGACCTTGCGCACCACGCTCATGCCTTCTTTTTCGAGCTGGGCAATGCCGTTGTCTTCGTCTTCATTGACTTTCTTGCGCTGGGCCGCTGCGGCTTTCTTGGCGGCTTCATAAAAAACTTTCTTATCGGCTTCGCTGAGCTTGTTCATCAGGCGCGGCGAGGTCAGGTAAAGAGCGGGTGAGTACACATGGCCTGTGAGCGACAGGTGCTTTTGTACTTGCGAGAACTTGGAAGCCAGGATCACGGGGATGGGATTTTCCTGTCCATCCACGGCACCTTGCTGCAATGCGCCAAACACTTCAGGGAAGGACATGGGGGTAGGCTGAATGCCGAAGGCTTTGTAGCCTTCCATGTGCACTTTGTTCTCCATGGTGCGCATCTTCAGACCGGCCGCGTCAGTGGGCTTGACGATGGCGCGTTTGCTGTTGGTCATGTGGCGGAAACCGTTTTCTGTCCAGGCCAATGCCACCAGACCTTTGGATGGGAATTTGGTCAGCAAATCCTGTCCTGCTGCGCTGTCAAGGTATCGGCGAGCGTGGTCATAGTCGCGGAACAGGAAGGGAATATCCACAATCTTGACTTCGGGCACGAAGTTGCCCACCGGACCGGTGGAAGTGTTGACGATATCGAGCGTGCCCAGTTGTACGGCTTCGATCATTTCTCGCTCGCCGCCCAAGGAGCCTGCCGGGAATTGCTGGCACTTGTAACGGCCCTGTGTGCCTTTTTCGATCTCGTCGCACAGCACCGTGGAGCCCACGCCGTAATGCGAAGTGGCCGCTGGTGTGTATCCAATTTTTATGGTGGTTTGCGCTTGTGCGCCTATGCCTATGGCCACCCCAATTGCGGTCGCTGCTAATCGCCATGTTTTCATTGATGTCTCCTGTAGGTTGTGGTGAGAAAGATTGGCGGAATGAAGGTCTCAGGTGATGCGCTGGATGCTGTCGGCGATCTCCTGGCGATCAAAGATTTTTTTCCAGTCGTCGCGCATCAGACGCGGTTTGCCAAAGGTGATGGCCTTGTTACAGGCGTCCGAGAATTGACCTGGAATCTGCTTGAAGATGACGGCCGACAAAATGGTCATGTGACCCAGAAGAAAATCGCGCGCGGCATCGGCAGGTACGCCGCGGGCCACCACCTCATCCATGGCTTCGCGCATGACGTCCAGCAAGGTGGCACAGACGGTCTCCGACAAGCCGGGCTCGAGCAGCGCCATTTGCTCCACCGTAACGCGGTACGAGCGTTCGATGGGTTGGTAAATCAGTTTGGCAATCGACTCACCCAGGACATAAGCTTCTTCAGGGCCTTGCATGAGCGCGTTGACGATCGATTGAGGCGCACGCAGACCTCCAAAGTAATCAGGCGAGCCTTCCACATGCACTTGTGGGTTGAAGATGTTGGGATGGCAAGGGTGGGTAACGAAGTAGACCAAATCGTCTCGCTGGGGCAGATGACCGGCGAAAGGCGCTGCAGCATCAAGCGTGATGACCATGGTGCCTGAGGCCAGCTTGGGCGAAATGTCAGCGGCAATGCGCCCGATCAGCGTATCCGGTACGGCCAGGATCACGGCATCCACACCTTGGAGCGCGTCGTCGATGCTGCAGCAGTGGATGCCCAACTCGTTCAGCAGGCGCTCTTGTCCAGCCTGGCTGACTTCGACATGGCGCACCTCGAACGGCGAGCCTTGGAGGTTTTTGGCGAGGCGGGCACCCATTTTGCCGCCGGCTCCCAACAATGCGATGGAGGTCATGTGTTTTCCTGATGGTGAAATGAGCCGGCGAAAACCGACTTGAATGATGGCATGATGGTATGACAAGTTAACCAGGCAAGAAAATAGAGACTTACCCGAACCTGTGCAGGATGCAGCGGCTGGGAAGTCCCGTGTTCAGGGCTAGTTAACGCAATTGACGCAAAACCGCTTCGGTGAATTCAGAGCAGCGCGCCTTGCCGCCTTGGTCGGCCGGAACCACGTGGCCTTGTGCCAGCACGTCTTCGACCGCTGACTCGATGCGTTTGGCATCACTGAGCAAAGCGTCATCGGCATGGCGCTCGCCCAGCCAGCGCAGCATGAGCGCGGCCGACAGCATGGTGGCCACCGGGCTGGCCGCGTCTTGCCCCGCAATGTCAGGGGCCGAGCCGTGCGCCCCCTGAAACAGGCCATGGTGTTCACCCAGCTCGGCCGAAGAAGCCACGCCCAGACCACCCACGGTACCTGCGCCCAAATCGGAGATGATGTCGCCGAACATGTTTTCGGCCACGATCACGTCGTAAAAATCGGGCTTCTTGATCATGTGCACCGTGATGGCGTCGGCATAGGCATAGTCGATGGCCACATCAGCGTAGGCCTGCGCGACTTCCGTGCACACGGCTCGGAAAAACGCGTAGCTGTTGAGGATGTTGGCCTTGTCACACACGGTCACGCGGCGTTGTCCATCACGCGGCGCACCCTGGCGTTGACGGGACAGGTCAAACGCAAAACGAGCCACACGCTCGACACCCTTGCGGGTCACGACCAAGGTGTCGGTGGCCAACTCGTCACGCAAGCGCACACCACCGCCCCGACTGGCGTACAGGCCTTCGGTGTTCTCGCGCACGATCACATAATCGATCTGGCCAGGTTGCCAGTCCTTCAAAGGACACTGCACACCCCGCAACAAACGAATGGGGCGCACATTGGCAAACAGGTCGAGCTTGAAGCGCAGACGCAGATGCAGGTCATTGCCCACTTCCGTGCCGTCGGGGTAAGTCACGCCAGGGAGTCCCGCCGCGCCATGCAGTATGGCGTGTGCGCTGCGGCAAGCTTGCAGCGTGTCATCGGGCAGCACTTGCCCAGTGCGCTGGTAATGCTGGGCACCTCCATCACAGGGGATGAAGTTGAGCCGGTCACTGCCACAGGCTTCGCGCAGCACAGCCATCGCCGCTTGACAGACTTCGGGGCCAATGCCATCGCCATCGATGGTGACGATGTTGTAGCTCATGCTTTGGCCTTGAGCGCACCCTTGGCCAACTGCCCCACCAGCTCGGGCAGCAGGGTTTGCGGGTCGACCGCCTGGCAGGCCACGGCCAGCGTGGCTTGCATGGCTTGGGCTGCGGCATCGTGCGAACCGGTCTCGTGCGCCATGTCGGCGTAATAGCCCAGGTCTTTCAGGGCGTTGCCCATCGAAAAACGCAGGCCAGACGTTTCACCGCGCAGCAAATAAGGCTTGAGGCGTTCCAGCGCTGCACCCCAACCGCCACCCTTTTCGAGCACCTCGACAAACACCGCATCGTCGATGCCCGAGCGGCGTGCGCAGGCAGCCGCTTCTGCCAGCAACGTGACCGAGCCGAGCGAGACAAAGTTGTGCAACAGTTTCATGCTGTGGCCCGCGCTCACTGCGCCCGCATGCACGATGTTTTCGGCGAAGGTAGACAACAAGGGTCGCACTTCTTCGAGCAGCGCCGCATCGCCACCGATCAACAGGTTCAGGCGGCCCTGCATCGCTTCGTTGGGCGTGCGGGTCATGGCCGCATCCATGAAACGCACACCGCGCTGCGCCAACGTGGCCGCCACCTGCTGGGTGGACGCCGGGATGCTGGTCGAGCAGTCGATCACCGTCATGCCTTGGCGCAGGCCAGCCAAGAGGCCGGTGTCGCCCGCCAAAATGGCCTCGACTTGGGCCGAGCCATTGACGCACAGGATCACCACGTCGCTGGCCTGCGCCACGGCTTGCGCGGTCGGCGCAGTCTTGGCACCTGCGGCGATCAAGTCACCCAGGGGCTGGTTGCCGGGGTGTTCCATGGCGGTCAGGGCAAAGCCCTTTTTGACGATGTTGGTGGCGATGCCCAGGCCCATCAGGCCCAGGCCGATCATGCCGATGCGGGGGTTTTGCATGTTAGGCTCCAGCGGCGTTCAGCCGTGCTTGATGGTGACGGTTTTGAGCGTGGTGAAGCTGTAGAGCGCTTCAAAGCCTTTTTCGCGGCCGTGGCCGCTGGCCTTGACGCCGCCAAACGGCAACTCGATGCCGCCACCTGCACCGTAGTTGTTCACAAACACCTGGCCGCTGCGCAGACGCCGGGCCATGCGCAGCTGGCGGCCGCCGTCCTGCGTCCACAGCGCTGCGGCCAGACCGTATTCGGTGCCGTTGGCCAGCTCGATGGCGTGGTCCTCATCGTCAAAGGGGCTGATCGCCAGCACAGGGCCGAAGATTTCTTCTTGTGCAATGCGGTGGCCAATCGGCACGTCGCGGATCAGCGTGGGCACTTGGTAGAAGCCACCTTTTGGCGCCTCGGGCACCAGTTGGCCCTGCGCAGCGATCGGCAGGCCATCGGTTTTGGCCAGTTCGACAAAGCTGCGCACGCGCTGCATTTGCGACTCGCGGATCAGTGGGCCACAGTTCAGGTCCATGTGGGCCGGGCCGGTGCGGGTGGCGGCAAAAGACTTGGCCAAGCGCTCCACCACCGCTTCGTACACCGGGCGGTGCACCAGCGCGCGGCTACCGGCCGAGCAGGTCTGGCCCGCGTTTTGCACGATGGCGTTGGTCACCACCGTGGTCATGGCGTCCATGTCGGCGTCGCCAAAAATGATCTGCGGCGACTTGCCGCCCAGCTCCAGCGTCACCGGTGCATGGTGCTCGGCCGCGGCCTGCACCACCAACTGACCCACACGGGGCGAGCCGGTGAAAGACACATGGTCCACGCCCTGGTGGCGCACCAGCAGGTCACCCGCTTCGTGGCCATAACCGGTCACGATATTGAGCGCCCCCGCCGGAAAGCCGACCTCGGCGGCCATCTCGGCCACACGCAGGATCGACAAGCAAGCATCTTCAGCGGGCTTGACCACGCAGGCATTGCCCACCGCCAGCGAAGCGGCCACGCTGCGGCCAAAAATTTGCAGCGGGTAATTCCAGGGGATGACGTGCCCGGTCACGCCAAACGGTTCGCGCAAGGTGAACACGGTGTGCCCGTTGTAAAAAGGAATGGTCTCACCCATGAGCTTGTCGGCCGCACCGGCATAAAACTCAAAGTAACGCGCCACCGCCGTGACGTCACCACGCGCCAGCGTGGTGGGCTTGCCGCAGTCACGCGACTCGATGGCGGCCAACTCGTCGATGTGCGCCAGCATGTGCTGCGACAGGCGGTGCAGCAAGCGGCCGCGTTCGGTGGCGGTCAGGCGGCCCCAGTCGCCGTCGAAGGCTTCGCGCGCGGCGTGCACGGCACGGTCAATGTCGGTGGCGTTGCCTCGGGCAATGGCGTCGTACTGTTCGCCCGTAGACGGGTCGATCACCGGGATGTCCTGCCCCGATGCGGGCGCGATGTGCTGGTTGGCGATGTAGTGCCGTTTCATGGGGTATGGCCTGAAAAGTTGTTAACTCAGTTTACAGGATGATTCGACAAAAATTCGACGCGCTCAGCAAGGACTTACCCACGTCTGCCGATTTGTAAAATAGATTGATCTCTTCAACAGGCCATTTCATGACCACACCCGAGCGTGAATCTGCCCCGTCCAATGCCTTGGCCCGGTTGCAGCCCGTCAAGCACGAACGTTTTGCCGAGCGGGTGTACGAAAGCCTCTTCCACGCCATCCTGACTGGCAAACTGGCACCGACTACACGCCTGCCTCCCGAGCAACAACTGGCCACATTTTTCCAGGTCTCGCGACCAGTGGTGCGCCAGGCACTGGACCGGCTGCGCAGCGACCAACTGATCGAATCGGTCCGCGGTTCGGGCACCTTTGTGCGGCCCGACTGGCAGCAGGTCTCGACCCGCCCTCCTCAGGAACCCGACATCAGCCACTGGCTCCACGGGCAGGAATTGCGTCTGGTGCTGGAGCCTGAATGCGCCCACTGGGCAGCTTTGCGGCGCAATCAGGCTGATTTGCAAAACATGGCGGCCGCTCTGGATGGTTTTGAACAAGCGGCGGCCAAAGGCGATGTGGCCCACCATTTCGATTTCCAGTTTCACGAAGCCATTGCCCGCGCCAGCGCCAACCCGCGCATGCTCCAAGTCATCCAGACTTTGCAGTACGACGTCAGCCATGCCGTCAACATGACCCGGCACTTGGTCCGGCTCAAGCCCTGGCAACGTACCCATGACGTGCTGGATGAACACCGCGATATTTACCGCAGCATTGAGCGACAAGATGCCGAAAGTGCCCGTCGGGCCATGCGCAGCCACATTGAAAAGGCTCGCATCCGGATGCTGGAGCCCTCACCGAATTGAGGCATTGCGGATCATGCGCGCCATAAAACTGGCTTGAGTTGTTGCAGAATCAGCAACAATGGACAAGCTCGATGCAATGCAAATTTTTGTGCGCGTGGCTGAAGCGGGCACATTCACCGCCGTGGCCGATCAGATGCAGGTGGCCCGCTCGGTGGTCACGCGGCAGATCGCCGCACTGGAAAAGCACCTGCGCGTCAAGCTCATCACCCGCAGCACGCGCAGCCTGACCTTGACTGCCGCCGGTGCCGCTTATCTGGAAAAGTGCCGAGTCATCCTGAACATGGTGGACGCGGCCGAAGCCAGCCTGGACGAAGAAAAAGCCGTGCCGCGTGGCCGCATCCGGCTAGGGCTGCCGCTGAGCTTTGGCTTGCAGCGGCTCATGCCCGCCTTGCTTGACTTCGCCAAGGCGCAGCCGCACATCGAGCTGATGATGGATTTTTCAGACCAGCGCTCCAACCTGATTGAAGAAGGCATCGACTTGTCGATCCGCATCACCGCCGATTTGCAGCCGGGCGACATCGTGCGGCACCTGGGCGAATGCCACTTGCTCACGCTGGCCTCGCCCGGTTATTTGTCAGAGCATGGCCAGCCGCTGCACCCCGAGCAATTGCGGCACCATGAATGCCTGATTTATTCCATGACCATGAACGCGGCCACTTGGGCTTATGCCGACGCGGGGCAGGTCAGCGCTTTTGCGGTGCGCGGCCGCATCCGGTCCAACAACGGCGTGGCGCTCACGCAAGCGGCCGCACAGGGTCTGGGCATCACGCGCCAGCCGGACTTCATCGCCGAGCCCTTTTTGGCGCGGGGCGAGGTGGTCGAGCTTTTGCAGGACTTTGCGCCACCGGCCTTGGGCATTTACGCGGTGCTGCCCAGCAACCGCTACATCCCGCATCGGGTGAATGTGTTGATCGAGCACCTGGCCAAAGCCTTGCGATCGGCTTGAGCGTGTCCCGTGCTTGACGCAGGCCTGAGCCATTTCGGCCACAATGCGCCCACTGCCGATTCAGGCGTTCACAGGACGACAAACCCATGACTTACCCCAACACCCAGCTCTTCATCAACGGCCAATGGTGCGATGCCGAAAGCGGCCGCACCCTGCCCGTGTTCAACCCCGCCACCGGCACCGAGATTGGCCGATTGGCCCATGCCGGTGTGGCCGATCTGGAGCGTGCGGCGCAAGCGGCGCAAAAGGGCTTTGAGATCTGGCGTGATGTGCCCGCCAACGAGCGCAGCGCCATCATGCGCAAGGCCGCCGCCCTGATGCGCGAACGCGCCCCCCAAATTGCCCAGCTGCTCACGCAAGAGCAAGGCAAGCCGCTGGCCGAAGCCAAGATCGAAGCCATGTCGGCCGCCGACATCATCGAGTGGTTTGCCGAAGAAGGCCGCCGCGTGTATGGCCGCATCGTGCCGCCGCGCAACATCAACGTGCAGCAAAACGTGCTCAAGCAGCCCGTGGGGCCGGTGGCCGCCTTCACGCCCTGGAACTTCCCGATCAACCAGGCCGTGCGCAAGATGTCGGCCGCTTTGGCCACCGGTTGCTCCATCATCGTCAAGGCCCCTGAAGAAACCCCGGCATCGCCCGCCGAGCTGATCCGCGCTTTCCACGACGCGGGCGTGCCTGCGGGTGTGATCGGTCTGGTGTTCGGCACCCCGTCCGAAATCTCGAACTACCTGATCGCCCACCCGGTCATCCGCAAGATGACTTTCACCGGCTCCACCCCGGTGGGCAAGCAACTGGCCGCGCTGGCCGGTCAGCACATGAAGCGCGTGACCATGGAGCTGGGTGGTCACGCCCCGGTGATCGTGGCCGAAGACGGTGACATCGCTTTGGCGGTGAAAGCCGCAGGCGCTGCCAAGTTCCGCAATGCCGGTCAGGTGTGCATTTCGCCCACACGCTTTTTGGTGCACCACAAGATCGCCGACGAATTTGCCCAAGTGTTCGCCGCGCATGCGGGTTCTTTGAAGGTGGGTGACGGCCTGGCCGAAGGCACGAACATGGGCCCCTTGGCCAACGACCGGCGCCTGACGGCCATGCAGGCGATCACGAAAGACGCGCTGGCCAAAGGCGCCAAACTGCTCACCGGGGGCGAGCGCATTGGTTCCGAAGGCAACTTCTTTGCGCCCACGGTCTTGTCGCATGTGCCGCTGGACGCCGATGTGGTGAACAACGAGCCCTTCGGCCCGATTGCCGCGATCCGCACGTTCGAGAAGATCGAAGACGCGATCGCCGAAGCCAACCGCTTGCCTTTCGGCTTGTCGGGTTATGCCTTCACCAACTCGCTCAAGACCTCGCACCTGCTGAGCCAGCGCCTCGAAGTGGGCATGCTTTGGGTCAACCAGCCTGCAGCCCCTTGGCCCGAGTTGCCTTTCGGCGGCATCAAGGATTCGGGTTACGGCTCCGAAGGCGGCCCCGAAGCGCTGGACGCTTACCTCAACACCAAGACGGTCTCGATCTTCAACGCTTAAGACCGCTTCGATCCGTAGGTCGGTGGCTTTAGCCCCGACATCGGGCGCGTGCTGAGTCAGCGTCGGAGTTGAAGCTCCGACCTACCCTAAGGACTTCAAGTCCCGATCACGCCGCCGTCGATTTTGCGGATCACCACGTTCGCAGAGCGGGGTCGGCCATCGGGCTGGTAGTCCGGCCAGCTCGAATACTTTTGCGGCAGCTTGGGGTCGCTGCGGTCGGTGGGTGTTTCACCCGGGTGCTGCACGCTGATGAACAGGTTGCGCCCATCGGGCGTGAAGCTCACGCCGGTGATCTCGCAGTTGGTCGGCCCGGTCAAGAAGCGGCGGATTTCGCCCGTGGTTGTGTCGCAGGCCAGCATTTGGTTGTTGCCGATGCGGGCGAACTCACCCTTGTACATCTGGGTGGCGTGGGCATCGGTCTGGATCCACAGCAAGCCATTGGGGCTGAAGCCCAAACCGTCCGGGCAGCCAAAGATGTCGCCCTTCACATTGCCCTTGGCCTCGGCCCGTTCGTTGGCCGGGTCACCGGCCAGCACCAGGTGGTTCCATTCAAACGTCAGGCCGTCAAAGTCACCCGCTTCGCGCCAGCGGATGATCTGGCCCATGGTGTTGTTGGCCCTCGGGTTGGCGGCGTCCACGCCGGGCTTGCCCGGGGTGCCGCGCTGGCTGTTGTTGGTCAGCGTGCAATAGACCCAGCGCGAAGCCTTGTCGATGGCCAGCCATTCGGGGCGGTCCATCTTGGTGGCCCCCAGCAAGTCGCTGGCCTGCCGGGCCTTGATGAGCACCTCGCCCTGGTCGGCAAAACCGTTGGCTGCGGTGAGTGGGCCCTGGCCGTGCACCAGGGGCAACCACTGGCCTAGGCCATTGGCATCGAAGCGGGCCACGTGCAGCGTGCCTTCGTCCAGCAGGTGGCGGTTGGCTTTGGCCCCGCCGGGCTGCATGCGGCCAGTGCTGACGAATTTGTAGATGTATTCAAAGCGGGCGTCTTCGCCCGAATAGACCACGGCACGTTGGTCTTGCGTGAGCGCCACCCAGGCGCCTTCGTGTGCGGCGCGGCCCAGCGCCGTGCGCTTGACGGGCGTGCTGGTCGGGTCCATCGGATCGACTTCGACCACCCAGCCATAGCGGTTGGGCTCGTTGGGGTTTTTCGTGGCGTCAAAGCGTTCGTCAAAACGCTCCCACGCGTAAAAGCTTTTCTCGTTCATGCCCCAGCGTTTGTGGTGGGCGCTGATGTCTTTGCCGCCGCCGAAATAGAACATCCAGTTTTCTTCGCCCGACAAATAAGTGCCCCAAGGCGTAGCGCTGCTGGCGCAGTTGTTGAGAGTGCCCAGCGTGGTGCGGCCTTGCGGGTCGGTGGCGGTGCGCAGCAAGGGGTGGCCTGCGGCGGGGCCCGACATGTCAAAAGGCGTGGTCATGGTGAAGCGGCGTGCATAGGCCGAGGGGCGCACCATCTCCCAAGCTTGGCCATTGAACTTGACCTCATAGACCGACAGGCCGTGGGCGTTTTGCGACTTCTTGACCTTGGCCGCGTTCATGGGCTCAAAGCCATCGGGGTGCAGCAAGCCGTCGTCGGTGTACTCGTGGTTGAGCGCGATCAGGCCGTGGGTGGACGAACCGTTGAGCGGGAAAAAGGCCAGGCCGTCGTGGTGCATGCCCAGTTGCACGGCCTGGTCGGCGGCGCTGTTGCTGCCGTCGGTGCGAAATGCGGGCATGTTGCCCGCCATGCCCACGGGCTCGCCCCAGCGTGCGATCACCTGGGCCACATAGCCGGGGGGCACCACCAGCGCATCGGTCTGACCCGGTGGGATGGCGGTAAAGCCCAACCGCGCTTTGTCTGTGGCCAGGTTGGCACAGCCCGACAAAGGGTGCAGCACACCCAGCAAGCTGGCCAGGCCCGCGCCGCGCAGCACCGTGCGCCGGTCCATGGGCAGGTGGGCAATCAAGTCATGGATCGAGGGGTTGCTCGATCGGTTGCTGTCTTCCATCGTCGAAAAGTCTTTGGGCATCGGTGTTTTCCAGAAATTCAAGCCAGTGCTAGGTTGATCCGGCCTGTAGTGGCACGAAAGATAACCCGGCGCGATGACAAGGGTGTGAAAGCCAGGTGCTTGACAGCTTGGTGTGCGTCAGATCAAGGAAACGGTCGCATGGCCTCTGTAGGATGTGAGCATTGACTTTGCCGAGCAGACTTCATGAAAAACACACTTTCCTTGTTGGCTTTTTCAGTCAACTTGTTGTTCACCGCTTCTGCGTCATGGGCGCAGACTTCCATCGCCTTGGGGCGCGCTGATTTTCGCGACAACTGCGCCAGTTGCCATGGCCTGACGGGTAAAGGCGATGGTCCGATGCGCTCTGCCTTGGTCAAGCCGCCCGCTGATTTGACGACGATCGCGAAGCGCAATGGCGGTGCGTTTCCGCAAGAGCAGATCGGTGAAGTCATCGATGGGCGCGTTCTGGGCGATGCTGGCCCGCACGGTTCGCGAGAAATGCCGGTGTGGGGTCAGGTGTTCAAAAAGCGCGCCATGACCCGGCCGGGTGACTCCGCGCGCACCGCAGAGTGGTCTGCGCAGGACCGCATCCTCTCGCTGCTCAAGTACCTCGAAGACATCCAGGTCAAGTGAGCTGGGCAGGCTTCACGGGGGGCTGAGCTGGATGCGCTGCAGGTCAAAGCCGTTGGCCGCCAGTTTGCCCAGCAAGCCCTGGTAGGTCGCTGCGGGCAACTCGGGTGTGCGCGACAGGATCCACAAATACTCGCGGCTGGGTTCGCTGACCACCACCCATTGGTATTGCGGGTCCAGGTCGATGATCCAGTAATTGCCCCAGACCATGGGGATGAACGACAGCCATGCGGGTGCAAAGCGCACTTGCAGGCGGGGTGAGTTGGCTCGGCCAATTTGACGCGCCATGCCCAGGGCTTCGCTCCACTCACCGTTGGCGGTTTTGCAGCGGTTGAGCACCTGCACCTGGCCATCGGCCTGCAGGCTGTACTGGGCACTGGTGCTGCTGGCGCATTTTTTTTGAAACCAGTTGGGGTACTTGGCGATTTCGTACCAAGTGCCCATGTAGCGCGGCACGTCCACGGAAGCCACCGTGTCCAAGGGCGCAGGCGTTTGGGCCGAAGCCGTCAGGGCACACAGGCCCAGACACAGCCCGGCCAGCCATGTGCTGGGGCGCCTCACACCACGATCGGGTTGAGTGCCCCGTCCATGCTCATGCAAATGCCGGTGATGTAGCTGGCCTTGGCGGAGGCCAAAAAGACGACCGCATTGGCGATCTCTTCGGGCTCGGCCATGCGGCCCAGGGGGATGCGCGAGACGGCTTGGGCCATCGCTTGCTCGGTGCTGATGCCTTGGTTGCGTGCATCGGCCACCAGGCCTTCTTGCAGGCGGTCGGTGCGCGTCAGGCCTGGGTTGATCGCGTTGACGCGGATGCCCTGCGGCCCATAAGCGGCAGCCAGCCCTGCACTGGCCAGCATCAGGGCCGCATTGGCCGCGCCGCCGGGCAGGTGGATGGGGCTGGCCACTTTGCCGCCGTTGCCCACCACGTTGACCACGGCACCTTGGCCACGAGCGGCCATGCGCTGGATGCTGGGGTTGATCATGTGGATGTAGGTGAAGTACTTGGCCTGCATCGCGTCTTGCCAGGCCTCGGGCGTCAGCTCGGGTGCGGGCGTGCGTTTGGCGGCCCCGGCCGAATTGACCAGCACATCGACCGGACCGAAGGCGGCCTCGGCCGAGTCGAGCGCCGCCAGGGCCGCTTGCGGGTCGCGCAAATCGGCGGCCACGGTGTGGATGCGCTCGGCTGGAAATTGCGTTTGCAAGCTTTGGCGGGCCTTGTCCAGGTTGGCGGTATCACGCGAGACGAGTGACACCTTCGCACCCTCTTGCAAGAAGGCCTGCGCACAGGCCAGGCCAATGCCTTTGCTGCCGCCAGTGATCAGAACGTGTTGGTTTTGAAGTTGCAAATCCATGAAGGTGCCTTGTGAAGCAGGAGAAAGAAAAGAGAGGGTTTCAGCTGTTGTGGCGTTTGACGCCTTTGACCAGAGGCTGAGCCAGGCGCTCGCCCTCTTGTTGCCAGAACACCGGGTCGGCGCATCGAATGCGCACGATCGCATTGCCCATGTGGGTGGCGGCGGCTTGGCGTGCCAGCTGCGCATCGCCCGCCTGGACAGCTTCGAGGATGGCCTGATGTTCGCTCTGCACTTGCTTGGCAAAGTCAACCCGCCGTGCCTCGTTGGCCCGCGTGACCTGAGTCACGCCGCGCAAGAATTGGCCGAGATACTCCAGCGTTTGAATCAGGAAAGGGTTGCGCGCCGCGTCGGCAATGGCGCGGTGGAATTTCATGTCTTCGTCCACACCGTTGTGGCCGGCTTGCACGGCTGCATCCAGCGCCTTGACGGCTTGTGTGATCGCGCGGATGTCGGCAGCATTGCGCCGCTGTGCGGCCAGGCCGGCCACTTCGGCCTCCAGCGCCCGGCGCACTTCGACCATCTGGATCACCGCTTCTTCAGAGGCGGCCAACTGGGCTTCAAAGTTCAAAGGGGCAAACGGCAGCTGGTTGTTCACAAACACGCCGCTGCCTTGACGCGAGTCCACCAGGCCCAGCGACTTCAGGCGGGAGACCGCCTCGCGCACCACGGTGCGACTGACCTGAAATTGCTCGACCAGGCGTGCCTCGGTCGGCAGCTTGTCGCCGGGCTGCAGGCGGCCTTGCTTGATCTCGGCGGCCAATTGCTCGGCCACCTGATCGGACAGACGCGCACCGCTGGAGACGGGGGTGAAGTGCTGAGTCATGGGGTTGTCATACAAAGAAACAAGTCAAAGGATAGCCGCAGTGGTTTTTCTTTGCTGAAAGCCTGGTGACAGCGCTGAAATCAGGGCATTGACCTCTGTTTTTAAAATTACGGATAGGTAAACTGATTTATCTATAGTAAATTACGGGTGTCGCACCGAGGGGGTGCTTTTTCACATGGCCGGAGACCACGCATGGGTGCTTACGTCAACCCGATTTATCCGTACAAAGCGTCCACCGAATGGATGACGACGCCACCGCAGCGCAAGCCTTTGATCGTCATTGGCGCGGGCCCGGTCGGTTTGGCTGCGGCCATCGATGCCCGTTTGCAGGGGCTGGAGGTGGTGGTCTTTGACGACGACAAGACCGTCTCGGTCGGCTCCCGTGCGGTGTGCTACGCCAAGCGTTCGCTCGAAATTTTGGACCGCCTGGGCATTGCCGACGAGGCTTGCGGCTTGGGCGTGAGCTGGAACATCGGCCGCACTTTTTTGGAAGAAGACGAGGTCTACCAGTTCAACCTGGTGCCCGATGCGGGCCACAAGCGCCCCGGCATGATCAACCTGCAGCAGTACCACGTCGAGGAAATGCTGATTGCCCGCGCACTGGAGTTGGGTGCCGACATCCGCTGGCAGCACAAGGTCACTGCCGTCACCCGCCACGATGAAGGCCACGACGACCACGCCACCTTGACCGTCGAGACACCAGACGGCGCATTCGACATCGAGGCCGACTGGCTGGTCGTGGCTGACGGCGCACGCAGCCCGATCCGCCGCCACTTGGGTTTGGACATCGAGGGCCGTGTGTTCCAGGACCGCTTCTTGATTGCTGACGTGATCATGAAGGCCGATTACCCCGCCGAGCGCTGGTTCTGGTTCGACCCGCCCTTCCACCCCAACCAGAGCGTGCTGCTGCACAAGCAGAGCAACAACGTCTGGCGCATCGACTTTCAGCTCGGCTGGGACGCCGACCCCGAAGAAGAAAAGAAGCCCGAAAAAGTCATCCCGCGTCTGCAGGCCATGCTGGGCGACGAGCGCCCGTTTGAGCTGGAGTGGGTCAGCATCTACACCTTCCAGTGCCGCCGCATGACCGACTTCCGCCACGGCCGCGTGCTGTTTGTGGGCGATGCGGCGCACCAGGTCTCGCCCTTTGGCGCACGCGGCGCCAACTCGGGCTTCCAGGATGTGGACGATTTGATGTGGAAGCTGGCGCTGGTCATGAAGGGCCAGGCGGGTGACAGGCTGCTCGACACCTACGCGCACGACCGCCAATTTGCGGCCGACGAGAACATCATGAACTCGACGCGCTCGACCGACTTCATCACGCCCAAGAGCCGCACCAGCAAGACCTTCCGCAACGAGGTGCTGGCGCTGGCCAAGCACCATCCCTTTGCACGCAAGCTGGTGAACTCGGGTCGTTTGTCGGTGCCGTCCTTTCTGACCCATTCGGTGCTCAACACGCCCGATGCCGATGTGTTTGCGGGCCAGATGGTGCCCGGCGCACCGATGGACGATGCGCCCGTGCAAGTGAACGGACAAGACGCCTGGCTGCTCGATCAGGTGGGCAAGGGTTTCCAGTGCCTGCTGTTTGTCGATGCCGCACCCAGTGCTGACACTTTGGCCACGCTGCAAGCCTTGAAACAAGGCGCTGTGCAGGTGCACACCTTGATCGTGTCACCCACAGCGCTGACTGTGCCTGGCCTTGCCGTTCTGGTCGATGTGCAAGGCTGGGTGGCCAAGCGCTACGACGCACAAACCGGTACGGCGTATTTGCTGCGCCCTGATCAGCATGTGCTGGCCCGCTGGCGCCAGTTCAACCCAGCGGCCGTGCAAGCCGCTGTGGCCCGCGCCATTTGCAAAGCCTGAGGAAGATGGACATGAGCACGACTGCACTGAAAACCGACCCCCACTTTCACGAGGCGGGCCGCCGCTTCTTCCGTGATTTTTCGCCGGGTGACGAGTTTTACGAACACCTGATTGAAGCCCACAATGGCTTGAGCGATGAACAAAGTGAAGCGCTCAATGCGCGTTTGATCCTGTTGTTGGCCAATCACATTGGCGATTTGAAAGTTTTGCGCGAGGCTTTGCAACAAGCCCGCGTGGCTGGCTGAAACCCTGCGCAAGGAGACCCCCATGAAAATCAACCGCATTCACCACGTGGCTTACCGCTGCAAAGACGCCAAGACCACGGTCGACTGGTATGTCAAAAACCTGAACATGGACTTTGTGCTGGCGATCGCCGAAGACCTGGTGCCGTCGACCAAGGCGCCCGATCCGTACATGCACGTTTTTCTGGATGCCGGTGGCGGCAACGTGTTGGCATTTTTTGAACTGCCCAATTCCCCCGATATGGGCCGCGACACCAACACACCCGAGTGGGTGCAGCACATCGCCTTCCAGGTCGACAGCCTGCAGGCGCTTGAAGAAGCCAAGGCGCAACTGCAAGCCAATGGCGTGGAGGTGCTGGGCCCGACCAACCACACCATCTTCAAGAGCATTTACTTTTTTGACCCCAATGGCCACCGCCTGGAGTTGGCGGCCGATGTGGGCACGCCCGAGATGTACCAAAAGCTCGACGCTTGCAAATGGGACATGCTGGAAGAATGGGCAAAAACCAAACGCGCGCCCAAACACGCGGCCTGGATGCACGATCAGGAATTCACGGCTTGAGTTGGGTGGCGGGTGCGGCTTGCGCCCGCTGCATTTCAGCTGCGCTGCAATTTGAAGACCGCCGTGCCCGCCATCAGGTTGGGCAAGACGCGCACTTCCTGGCCATGTTGCAGGCCGAATGAATCGAGCACTTGCAGCTGGTTCTTGCGGGCCAGATCGGCAAAGTCGGCGTAGGTGCCCACGCGGATGTTGGGCGTGTCGTACCACTGGTAGGGCAGCCGCTTGGTGACGGGCATGCGGCCGCGCAACACGCTCAGGCGGTTGAACCAGTGCCCGAAGTTGGGGAAGGCCACGATGCCGATCTTGCCTACGCGGGCGGTTTCGCGCAGCATGACTTCGGCGTTGCGCAGGTGTTGCAAGGTGTCGATCTGCAGCACCACGTCAAACGACTGGTCGGCGAAGACTTTCAGGCCTTGGTCCAGATTGAGCTGCAGCACGTTCACGCCGCGCTGGGCACAGGCCAGCACATTGGCGTCGTCCAGCTCCACACCGTAGCCGGTGCAGCCGTTGTGCTTTTGCAGGTGGGCCAGCAAGGCGCCGTCGCCACAGCCCAGGTCGAGCACGCGTGCGCCACGCGGCACCAGGCGGGCAATGGCTTGCATGATCAAGGGGTCGCTCATGCGGCACCTCCGATGGCAGGTGTGAGGCTTTGGGCGATCTGCTCGAAGTAGGCGCGCACCAAGTTCATGTAGCGTTCATCGTCCAGCAAGAAGGCGTCGTGCCCGTGCGGCGCGTCGATCTCGGCGTAGCTCACATCACGGCGGTTGTCGATCAGGCCCTTGACCATTTCGCGGCTGCGTGCCGGCGAGAAGCGCCAGTCGGTGGTGAAGCTCACCAGCAAAAATTTGCAAACTGCGCGCTCCAGCGCCTTGGACAGGTCGCCGCCAAAAGCGCGGGCCGGGTCGAAGTAGTCGAGTGCCCGGGTGATCAGCAAATAGGTGTTGGCGTCAAAGTACTCGCTGAACTTGTCGCCCTGGTAGCGCAGGTAGCTTTCGATCTGAAACTCTACTTCTTGTGTGGAGTATTTGTAGCCCGTTTCGCTGTTGACGGCGTTGCGCAATTCGCGGCCGAACTTCTCGTTCATCACGTCATCGCTCAGGTACGTGATGTGGCCGATCATGCGGGCGATGCGCAGGCCGCGCTTGGGCACCACGCCGTGCGCGTAAAAGTGGCCGTTGTGGAAGTCCGGGTCGGTCACGATGGCGCGGCGCGCCACTTCGTTGAAGGCGATGTTCTCTGCGTTCAGGTTGGGGGCGCTGGCCACCACCACCGCGTGCTTCATGCGCTCGGGGTATTGCAGCGTCCAGCTCAGGGCCTGCATGCCGCCCAGGCTCCCGCCCATGACCGCAGCCAGTTGTTCAATGCCCAACGCGTCCAGCAGCCGGGCTTGGGCATTGACCCAGTCTTCCACGGTGACGACCGGGAAGTCGGCGCCGTACACACGGCCCGTGTCGGGGTTCACGTGCATGGGGCCCGTGGAGCCAAAGCAAGAGCCCAGGTTGTTCACGCCAATGACAAAAAAGCGGTCGGTGTCCAGTGGCTTGCCCGAGCCGATCATGTTGTCCCACCAGCCGGTGTTGTTGGGTTGGTCGGCATAGACGCCGGCCACATGGTGCGAGGCGTTGAGCGCGTGGCAGATCAGCACCGCGTTGGACTTGTCGGCATTGAGCGTGCCGTAGGTTTCGTAACTGAGCGAATAGCCACGGATGGACGCACCGCTTTGCAAGGGCAAAGCGGCTTCAAAGCTCATCGACTGTGGTGTGGCAATCAAGCGCATGGCGAAAATGAAAAAACCCGATAACGCTGAAGAAGCGATACCGGGTTGGGCTCGACCTCTTTAGCTGCATTTTGGAATCCTCAGGATTCCTGCGCCCGCAAGCTGGAGCAAATCGGCGCCCTGCAAGTATAAATCAGCCCCAGCCGAGCAGTGCGGCTGTGCCCAGCACGGCAAAAATGACCGCCGACACGATGTGCACCAGGCGCAGCGGCACCCGTTTGGTGATGGCATCGCCCAGCCAAACCACTGGCGCGTTGGCCAGCATCATGCCCAGCGTGGTCCCGGCCACCACCGTGAACCAGGCCTGGTACTGCGCGGCCAGCATCACGGTGGCGATCTGTGTTTTGTCGCCCATCTCGGCCAGAAAGAAGGCCACCACGGTGGTCAGGAAGACGCCCATGCGCTGCGCGTCGTTGCCCTCTTCGTCGTCGAGCTTGTCGGGGATCAGCATCCACACGGCCATGGCGATGAACGAGCCGCCCAGCACCCAACGCAGCACATCGGGGCCCAGCACGGTGGTGACCCAGCTGCCCACGGCACCGGCCAGCCCATGGTTGGCCAGCGTGGCCACCAGAATGCCCAGCACGATGGGCCAGGGCTTGCGAAAACGGGCCGCCAGCACCAGTGACAGCAGCTGGGTTTTGTCACCCATTTCGGCCAAGGCCACGATGCCGGTAGAGACGAGGAAGGCTTCCATGTGATTTTCAGGCGCAGGTCATGGCCTGTGCGTCAGCGGTAAAAACCCGATCTTACGAGACGCAGAGGCCGCTGTTGTGAGCGGGGCGATCGGTGGCGTGTGCACTAAAGGTGGCCTCAAAATGCGCGTTTGCATCAAATTGGGCATGGTTTGTGCTTGCAAATGGTGCGAAACGCCAGAGATGGCTTTTTCCGCACCAAGTTAAATCAAAAATCAAAGAGGACAGTGATGGATGCACTGAAACAGGGCGCAGACGCGCTCTTCATTTTGCTCGGCGGGATCATGGTCTTGGCCATGCATGCCGGTTTTGCCTTTCTGGAGCTGGGCACAGTTCGCAAAAAGAACCAAGTCAATGCACTGGTGAAGATCCTGGTGGATTTCTCGGTCTCTACCGTGGTTTATTTTGTGGTCGGCTACGGCGTGGCGTATGGCACCAGCTTCTTTGTGGGCGCTGAGGTGCTCGCAGCCAAGAATGGTTACGAGTTGGTCAAGTTCTTTTTCCTGCTGACCTTTGCTGCGGCCATTCCCGCCATCATTTCCGGTGGCATTGCCGAGCGGGCCAAGTTCTGGCCCCAACTGATTGCCACGGCCGTGATCGTCGGCTTCGTCTATCCCTTCTTCGAGGGCATTGCCTGGAACCAGCATTTTGGCGTGCAAGCCTGGATCAAAGCCTTCACCGGTGACGAGTTCCACGACTTCGCAGGGTCGGTGGTCGTTCATGCCATGGGCGGCTGGATCGCTTTGCCTGCAGTGATTTTGCTTGGCGCGCGCTACAACCGTTACCGCAAAGACGGTCAGGTGTCGGCGCATCCACCATCGAGCATCCCCTTCTTGGCGCTGGGTGCCTGGATTTTGATCGTGGGCTGGTTCGGTTTCAACGTGATGAGTGCACAGACCCTGGACAAGATTTCGGGCTTGGTGGCCGTCAATTCCTTGATGGCCATGGTCGGGGGCACTTTGACCGCTTTGCTGTTGGGAAAAAACGACCCTGGCTTTGTGCACAACGGCCCTTTGGCAGGCTTGGTCGCTGTTTGCGCGGGCTCTGACTTGATGCACCCATTTGGTGCATTGGCTGTGGGCGCTGTGGCCGGTGCTCTGTTTGTGATCATGTTCACATTGACCCAAAACAAATGGAAGGTTGACGACGTTTTGGGTGTCTGGCCGCTGCACGGCCTGTGTGGCGCCTGGGGTGGCATTGCTGCGGGCATTTTTGGTCTGCAGAGCTTTGGCGGTCTGGGTGGCGTGAATTTCACGGCCCAATTGATCGGCACGGTGATGGGTGTTGCCTGGGCCCTGTTGTGTGGCTTTGTGGTTTATGGCCTGCTGAAAGTCACTTTGGGCCTGAAACTCAGTCCTGAAGAAGAGTACGAAGGCGCTGACCTGACAGTGCACAAAATCAGTGCCACACCCGACCGCGAGGTGAGCTGGTAAATCCAGCGCACTGTGTTGGAAAGCCAACCATGGCGCGCTTTGCGGGGATACCCCTTGCATCTTTTTTTGTTTTATGGCGCATAATGGACGAGCGTTGCTGTAGAAAAACAGCAACGCATTGTTTGCGGTGACCAGATCAGTTTCGCCTTCCTTCCGATGTTTCAAGGTTTGTTGAATGCGCTTTCAGAGCTCCATCGCTTTTATCTCTGTGTTTTGAGGAGTCCCTTTCATGGGCAACAAACTTTACGTCGGCAACCTGCCTTACTCGGTTCGTGACGGCGATCTGGAACAAGCTTTCGGCGAGTTCGGTGTTGTGACCAGCGCCAAAGTCATGATGGAACGTGACACTGGCCGCTCCAAAGGCTTCGGCTTTGTGGAAATGGGCAGCGATGACGAAGCGCAAGCTGCGATCAATGGCATGAACGGTCAGCCTTTGGGTGGCCGCAATGTGGTGGTCAACGAAGCCCGCCCAATGGAAGCACGTCCTCCCCGCACCGGTGGTTTCGGTGGCGGTGGCGGCTTTGGCGGCGGTCGTCGTGAAGGCGGCGGCGGTTACGGCGGTGGTCGTGAAGGCGGCGGCGGTGGCTACGGTGGCGGTCGTGAAGGCGGCGGCGGTGGCTACGGCGGCGGTCGCGAAGGCGGCGGCGGTTACGGCGGTGGCCGTGAAGGTGGCGGCGGCGGTTTCCGCAGCCCCTACGGTGCTGGCCCACGTGGCGGTAACGGCGGCGGCAATGGTGGCGGTCGTCGCGAAGGCGGCGGCGGCTACGGCGGCGGTTACTGATTCACGCCCGCGGCTGAGAACACTCAGCTGCTGAATCTTGACAAGGCCCTGCACTGCAGGGCTTTGTTGTTTCTGGGCCCGATGCATGCCCAGACACTCGTGCCAGTCTCAGTTGTCTGAGTGCCTGTGTTTTCGGGGCTGGCCCTTGAGCACGCGATCAAACACCGCATTGGGCAAAAGGCGCAGCAACTTGGCCACCACACCCATGGGCCGAGGGATGACTTGGTAGCTCGTGCCGCGTGCAATGCAGCGCAAAGCCTGTCTGGCGAAGTCTTGGGCGGTCATCAAAAAAGGCATGGGGTAGCGGTTGCGCGCGGTCAACGGTGTCGCCACATAACCCGGTGCGATGGTGGTGACTTGAACGCCGCTGGCGCGCAACTCGCCGCGCAAACTCTCGCAATAACTGATCACAGCGGCTTTGCTGGCGCAGTAAGCCGCATGACCGGGCAAACCGCGAATGCCCGCCACGCTGGCGATACCGACCAAGGTGCCCGAGCCGCGCGCTTGCATACCGCGAATGAAGGGGTGAAAGGTGGCTGCCATGCCCAGCACATTGGTGTCCATCACCTGGCGCATCACGGCCAGATCTTCGCGCTCGGCGGTGTCCACACCTTGGCTGATGCCTGCATTGGCGATCACCACATCGGGCACACCCATTTGCGCCATGCATTGCTCGGCCGCCAAAATGATGCTGTCCGGATTTTGTACATCGGCGCCATAGACGTTGATGCTATCCGGGCTCAAGCGCAGTTGCGCAGACATGTCTGTGGCCCAAGTTTCCAGGGCACCGAGTCGCCTGGCCACCAGCGCCACGCGCCAGCCTTGCTGCAAATAAGCGGTGGCCATCGCTTGGCCGATGCCACTGGACCCTCCAGTGATGAAGACCAGTTTCATGTGTGCTTTCAGGGTTTGGGCGCCAGCACGCCGCGCACGCGGCCTTCCAGCAGATAAATGCCGCTCCTGCTGTCGAAGTTCAGCGTGAGTGCGGTGAAGACGTCTTTGTCGCGGGTGATTTCTACCGGATCAGATGACAGCAGTCGATCTTGTTTGGCCAGCGCCACCAAGCGCTCGCCACGCAATTCGGTGCGTGGTGATTGGGCGTCGGCCAAGCGAATGGCTTGTGCATTGCCCACCAAAGTCACGCGCTCACCATCGCCCGTGGCGATGCCCGCTTGGGCTTTGGCGTGGACTTTCACACCTGTTTCGCTCTCGGAGTAGACGCGTACATGGTCGATGTGCATTTCGTCCACATTGGGAAAGTGACGGCCTTTGTCACCCAGCACCTCGCGTGTCATGCGACCCGTGGTGTCAAAGGATTTGACCGAGAAGTTTTCCAGTCGGTAGTCCGGCTCTTGACGCGCGGGCTTGTTTTCATCGGCATAGACCATGGCCGGCATGCTGCGCACCAGCCACCAGCTGCCCAGCGCCAAAAATCCCATCAAGATCAGAGGCAGGTACAAGGACAGCCGATCCAGCATTCGGCGAAACAGGCCGATTGCCCTCATGCCGAGGCGCCCTTGTGCGCGTTCACGCCCACCTGCGCGAGCAAGTTCGCGTAATGGCCACCGGCCACCAGCAGCAGGTCACACAAGGCACGGGCTGCGCCTTCGCCACCCCGTTCTGTGGTGATGTGGTGGGCAATGGCCTTGGCTTGTGCGTGACCGTTGGCGGGCGAGCAAGCAAAAGCCACGCGTTGCATGACGGGCAGGTCGGGCCAGTCATCGCCCATGGCGGCGGCTTGTGACCAGCTCAGGCCCAAGTCTTTCAAGAAGTCTTCGGCGGCAGGGCGTTTGTCTTCGGTGCCAAAGCGGGCGTGGGTGATGCCCAGGGCTTTGAGGCGCAGGCGCAGCGGCGCCGAGTCGCGACCGGTGATGACCACTGGCGTGATGCCCGCTTGCTGCAAGAGCTTGAGGCCTTGGCCATCCAGGGTGCTGAAGCGTTTGAGCGTTTCGCCAGATTCTGAAAAGTACAGACCGCCGTCGGTCAGCACGCCATCGACGTCGAAGAAAACCACACGGATGCCCTGCGCCTGCAGCAACAATTCGGGTGCGTAGTTCAGGGCTGGGATCAAGGCCTGCATGTCAGATCACCTTCGCACGCATCAGGTCGTTGGTGTTGATGGCACCGCACAGGCGGCCTGCATCGTCCACCACCAGGATGCTGGTGATGCGGTGCAGCTCCATCATCTCGGCTGCTTCCACGGCCAGCGCTTCGGCGGCGATCGTGCGGGGCTGCGCGTGCATGACATCGCTGGCTTTGAGGCTGCGCAGGTCGTCTCCCTTTTCAATCAAGCGACGCAAGTCACCGTCGGTGAACACGCCCAGCACGCGGCCATCGGCATCGACCACCGATGAGGCGCCCAAGCCTTTGCGGCTCATCTCGCGCATCAGGTCCGAGAAACTGGCCTGCGGGCCCACGCGGGGCACTTCATCACCTTGGCGCATCACATCGCTCACATGGGTCAGCAGCTTGCGGCCCAAGGAGCCGCCGGGGTGCGAGCGGGCAAAGTCTTCGGGCTTGAAGCCGCGTGCATCGAGCAGGGCCACGGCCAGGGCATCGCCCATGGCCAGCTGCGCTGTGGTGCTGGCGGTGGGGGCCAGGTTCAGAGGGCAAGCTTCTTTTTCGACCGAGGTGTCCAGCACCACGTCGGCATGGCGTGCCAGTGACGAGCTCAGGCCACCGGTCATGGCGATCAAGGGCACGCCTTGGCGCTTGAGCACCGGCAAGATGGCGACCAGTTCGTCGCTCTCGCCACTGTTGGAGATGCCCAGCACCAGATCCACCGCTTTGATCATGCCCAGGTCGCCGTGGCTCGCTTCGCCCGGGTGGACAAACATGGCGGGCGTGCCGGTGGAGGCGAGTGTGGCCGCGATCTTGCGGCCGATGTGTCCGCTCTTGCCCATGCCGGTGACCACCACGCGGCCCTGCACGCCGAGCATCATGTCCACGGCTTGAAGGAAGCGTTCATCGAGCCGGTCTTTGAGGGTCAGCAGCGCTGCGGCTTCGATCTCGAGGGTCTCGCGGGCGAGCTGAAGGGTTTGTGCATTGTGAGCGGGCATGGGGCCATTTTATCGGTCGACGTGGCGGGGCGTTGTCGCTGCGTTTCGCCGGGCTGAAAGACCTTGCGCGCCGAGCGCCGACACACGGATTTGTCACGCGGGCTTGGTACCATCCAAGCATGAGCGCTCTTGAATTGACACTGCTGTATTTGCTGGCCGCCGTTTTGGGCGTGGTGGCATGCCGCATGCTCAAGCTGCCGCCCATGTTGGGTTATCTGGCCGTGGGTGTGGTGATTGGTCCGAATGCGCTGGCATTGGCGCAAAACTCGGAAGGCGTGAAGCACTTGGCCGAGTTCGGCGTGGTGTTCCTGATGTTTGTCATTGGCCTGGAGTTCAACCTGCCCAAGCTGCGCTCGATGCGCAAACATGTGTTCGGGCTGGGTCTGCTGCAGGTGGTGTTGACCTTGGTGATCGTGACCTTGGCCTCCTTGTTCGTCGCAACCCTGGCGCCAACCCTTTGGAAAATGGAATGGCACACCGCGCTGGCCCTGTCCAGCGCCATGGCCATGAGCAGCACGGCCATTGTGGTCAAGTTGATCGCTGATCGGCTGGAGCTTGAATCCGAGCATGGCAAACGCGTGATGGGTGTTTTGCTCTTTCAAGATTTGGCGGTGGTGCCGCTGATTGTGATGATTCCCGCGCTGGGTGCACCGGCTGAAGAGATGTTCAGTGCTTTGATCGCGGCAGGCGCCAAGGCCGCGGTCCTGATCACCTTGCTGATGACGGGTGGCCAACGCGTGATGCGCTGGTGGCTCACCTTGGTGGCCAGGCGCAAAAGCGAAGAGCTGTTTGTGCTGAACCTTTTGCTGGTCACGCTGGGGCTGGCCTGGATCACAGAGCTGGCCGGTTTGAGCTTGGCGTTGGGTGCTTTCATTGCCGGCATGCTGATCTCCGAGACCGAATACAAACACCAGGTGGAGTTGGACATCCGGCCGTTCCACGACGTGTTGTTGGGGCTTTTCTTCATCACCATTGGCATGCTGTTGGACTGGCACATCGTGATCGAGCGTTGGCCCTTGGTGGCGGTGCTCACCGTTTTTCCGGTGCTCTTCAAGCTGGTGTTGGTGACCGCGTTGGCCAAGCTGACCGGGGCCACGCAAGGGGTAGCCCTGCGCACAGGTTTGTATTTGGCGCAAGCCGGTGAGTTCGGTTTTGTGCTGCTCACCCTGGGCTCGCAGCACCAGTTGATTCCACCCGCCTTGCTCAATCCGGTGTTGGCCAGCATGGTGCTGTCGATGTTGGCCACGCCCTTCATCATCCTGCACAGCAACACCATCGTCATGAAGTTGGTGGCCAGCGAATGGCTCCAGCAGTCCTTGCAGATGACCACCATTGCCCGCAAGTCGATCAACACCAGCAAGCATGTGATCATCTGCGGCTATGGCCGCTGCGGCCAGAACTTGGCCCGCATGCTCGAAAAAGAAAACATCCCCTACATGGCGTTGGACCTGGACCCGGACCGTGTCCGCCAGGCGGCCGCTGCGGGCGACTCGGTGGTGTTTGGCGACGCAGGCCGATTGCAGTCGCTCATGGCCGCTGGTCTGGCCCGCGCCAGTGCGGTGGTGATCACCTATCTGGATGTGCCTGCCGCCATGAAGGTGTTGGACCACGCCCACAGCCATGCGCCGCAGGTGCCCGTGATCGTGCGCACGCAAGACGATCTGGACCTGGAAAAACTGCAGCTGGCCGGGGCCACCGAAGTGGTGCCCGAAGCCCTGGAGGGCTCGCTCATGCTGGCCAGCCATGCGCTGGCACTGGTGGGTGTGCCCATGCGGCGCGTGATCCGTCTGGTTCAAGACCAGCGCGATGCCCGCTACAACCTTTTGCGCGGTTACTTTCACGGCGCCGATGACGACACGCTGGACGAAATCGACCACGAGCGCCTGACCACGGTGGGCTTGCCCATGGCTTCGCCCTGGCTGGGCAAGCAGGTGCAGGACCTGGCCTTCCATGCCATGGGCGTGCGGGTGGTGAGCTTGCGCAGGGCCAACGGCCAGACCGAAACCGTGACAGATGAGAGCGAATTGCAAAACGGCGACACCCTGGTCTTGTCAGGCAAATCGCAAACCTTGGCCGTGGCCGAAGAAAAATTATTAAGAGGCTGAAGCCATGCACGATTTGAACGTCAACGATTATTTGAAAAGCCACATTCGCACCGTGCCCGACTGGCCAACGCCGGGTGTGCAGTTCCGCGACATCACGCCGCTCTTGCAAGACCCCCGTGTCTTTCGTGTGCTGATCGATGCCTTTGTGCACCGCTACATGGACCCGGCCTTGCGGCCCGATGTGGTGGCCGGACTGGATGCACGTGGCTTCATTCTGGGCTCGGTGGTGGCCTACGAGCTGGGCTTGGGTTTTGTGCCGATCCGCAAGAAGGGCAAGCTGCCCTTCACCACGGTGGAAGAAACCTACGAACTCGAATACGGCAGCGCCACGGTGGAGCTGCACACCGATGCCGTCAAACCCGGCCAGCGTGTGTTGTTGATCGATGATTTGATCGCCACCGGCGGCACCATGATGGCGGGCAAGAAGCTGCTGGAGAAATTGGGCGCGACGGTGCTCGAAGGCGCGGCCATCGTCGACTTGCCCGAGCTGGGCGGCTCTGAACGCATCCTGGCTTCGGGCCTGAAATTGTTCACCTTGGTGTCGTTCGCTGGGCATTGAGCGCTGGCGCGGCTGTCGCGCAAGACGCTGACAACTGGGTCAGCACGTTTTAAGCTGGTCTTTTCAGCTCTTTGCCCCTATTGCCATGAACGCACCCCATACGCCCGCAGCGCTTGTCGACGACCGTGTCCCCTACGCCAAACCCCAACCCTGGGGCATGGCCCCCGACATGGTGGTGCACGACGTGCAAACCGAAGACGAACGCCTGTGGGCCCCGGTGGCCCCAGGCATTTGGTCACGCCCGCTGCACTTGAACGTGACGGGTGGTTTTTATGTGCACTTGCTCAAAGTCAAGCGCTCGGGCCTGCTGCAGCGCCACCGGCATTCCGGCATGGTGCATGCCCATGTGTTGCGCGGTAAATGGTTGTACCTGGAGCACGATTGGGTGGCCGAAGAAGGCAGCTATGTGTTTGAGCCACCAGGTGAAACCCATACCCTGGTGGTGCCCGACGATTGCCAGGACATGGTGACCATGTTCACGGTGCATGGCGCCTTGATGTACGTGGATACGCAAGGCAATGCCACGGGCTATGACGATGTATTCACCCGTATCGAGAAGTACCGCGCCCACTTTGAGGCGGTGGGTTTGGGGGCGGATTACGTGAAGCAATTCATGCGTTGAAGGTCTCCGTTGCCTACAAAAAAACCGCTCCATAGAGCGGTTTTTTGTTGTTGAGCCGCAGCTCAGTGAAGCGGCATCACAGCGGCTTCTTGATCCAGTTGGCAATCTCGCCAATGATGCCCCGACGGAACGCCAGCACGCAGACCACAAAGATCACGCCCTGAATGATGGTCACCCAGGCCCCGAATTGCGCCAGGTAGTTTTGCATGCTCACGATCACCGCTGCGCCCACCACGGGGCCAAACAAAGTGCCCAGGCCGCCCAGCAGGGTCATCAAGACCACCTCACCCGACATGGACCAATGCACGTCGGTCAGCGAGGCCAACTGGAACACCAGCGACTTGGTGGCCCCGGCGGTGCCGGCCAATGCGCCCGAGATCACAAAGGCAATCAGCTTGAACATGTCGGTGTCGTAACCCAGTGAAATGGCGCGGTCCTGGTTTTCGCGGATGGCCTTGAGGATTTGGCCAAAGGGCGAATAAATGATGCGCCAGATCAAGGCAAAACCTGCCAGAAAAATCGCCAGCACAAACATGTACATGGCCGAGTTGTCAGACAAGTCGAACACGCCAAACAGCTTGCCGCGTGGCACCGACTGGATGCCGTCTTCACCGCCCGTGAAGGGCGTTTGCAGGTAAAAGAAGAACACCATTTGCGAAAACGCCAAGGTGATCATGGCAAAGTAAATGCCTTGTCGGCGAATGGCCAGCATGCCGGTCACCAAGGCCAGCAGCCCTGAGCAAGCCGTGGCAAACACCACCGCCAATTCGGGGTTCCAGCCCCAGACTTTGGCGGCGTGGGCCGCGGCATAACCTGCTGTGCCCAAAAACATGGCGTGGCCAAACGAGAGCAGGCCGCCAAAACCGATCAGCAGGTTGAAGGCGCATGCAAACAAGGCAAAGCACATGACCTTCATCAGAAAGATGGGGTACACCCAGATCGGGGCAATGACCAGTACCAGCACCATGATGGCAAAGGCCACCCACTGGTGGGTGAACGACGGGGTCTTGCGTGAGGGGGTCGAGACAGTGGTCATGGTCTTACTTCTGGGTGCCGAACAGCCCGGCAGGCTTGATCAAAAGAACGATGGTCATGATGATGAAAATCACCGTGCTGGAAGCTTCCGGGTAGAACACCTTGACCAGGCCTTCGATCAGGCCCAGGCCAAAACCGGTCAGGATGGCCCCCATGATGGAGCCCATGCCGCCAATCACCACCACCGCAAACACCACGATGATGATGTCGGCGCCCATGGTCGGGTTGACCTGATAAATGGGCGCGGCCATCACGCCTGCAAAAGCGGCCAGGCCCACGCCGAAGCCATAGGTCAGGGTGATCATGCGTGGCACGTTGATGCCGAAGGCCTGCACCAGGCTGGGGTTTTCGGTGGCGGCGCGCAAATAGGCGCCGAGTTTGGTCCGCTCGATCACGTACCAGGTGGTCAAGCACACCACCAGCGAGGCCACGATGACCCAGGCGCGGTATTTGGGCAAAAACATGAAGCCGGTGTTGAAGGCTCCCTGGAACACTTCGGGCACCGGATAAGGCATGCCCGAAGATCCGAATTCGTGTCGGAACAAGCCCTGAATGATCAAGGCCAGACCGAAAGTGAGCAACAGGCCATACAAATGGTCCAGCTTGTACAGCTGTTTGAGCATGGTGCGCTCAATCAGCATGCCGGTGGCACCCACCAAAATGGGTGTCACGATGAGCGACACCCAGTAGTTGATGCCCAGCTTGGTGAGAGACAGATAAGCCACAAAGGCGCCCAGCATGTACTGAGCGCCGTGGGTGAAGTTGATGATGTTCAGCAAGCCGAAAATCACGGCCAGGCCCAGCGAGAGCAATGCGTAAAAAGAGCCGTTGATCAGCCCGATCAGCAATTGCCCGAACAGGGCTTGCGAGGGTATGCCAAAGATTTCCATGATGATTCGACTTGCTTGAACAAAGGGGTGTGATTACTTCTTGACCAGAGGGCACTCGCTCTCAGCCAAGGGGCGGAATGCCTCGTTGGCGGGGATCGTGGCCACCAGCTTGTAGTAGTCGTAAGGGCCTTTGGACTCGGCAGGCTTTTTGACTTCAAACAGGTAGGCGGGGTGGATCTTGCGGCCATCAGGGCGGACCGAGCCTTTGCCGAACAAGGGGTCGTCGGTCGGCAGCTCTTTCATCTTGGCGGCGACTTTGGTGCCGTCATCGGTCTTGGCGGCGTCCACGGCCTTCAGGTAGTGGATCACGCTGGAGTAAACACCGGCTTGCACCATCGAAGGCATCTTGCCGCCACGGTCAGCTGCGAAACGCTTGGAAAACGCACGGGTCTGGTCGTTCAGGTCCCAGTAGAAGGTCTCGGTCAGCATCAGGCCTTGCGCGATGTTCAGGCCCAGCGAGTGCACGTCGGGCAGGAACACCAACAGACCTGCCAGGTTCTGGCCGCCCTTGGTGATGCCGAACTCAGCCGCTTGCTTGATGGAGTTGGTGGTGTCACCGCCTGCGTTGGCCAGGCCAATGATCTTGGCTTTGGAAGCTTGTGCCTGCAGCAAGAACGAAGAGAAGTCTTGGGTTGGGAAGGGTGTGCGCACCTTGCCGACCACCTTGCCGCCGTTCTTGGTCACCACGGCTTCGGTGTCACGCTCCAGGGCGTGGCCGAAAGCGTAGTCAGCGGTCAGGAAGAACCAGGTGTTGCCACCGCTTTTGACAATGGCTTTGCCGGTGCCGTTGGCCAGCATCCAGGTGTCATAAGCCCAGTGGATGGTGTTGGCATTGCAAGCCTTGCCCGACAGGTCAGCAGTGGCCGAGCCGGAGTTGACGTGCAGCTTGCCCTTGTCGCTGGCAATTTTGGCCACGGCCAGACCCACTGACGACGTGGGCACGTCGGCAATCATGTCCACCTTGTCCGTGTCAAACCACTGGCGCGCCACGTTGGAGCCGACGTCGGGTTTGTTCTGGTGGTCAGCGCCCACCACCTCGACCTTGAGCTTGCTGCCCGTGGCCTTGATGTAGTCTTCCACGGCCATTTTGGCGGCGGTGACCGAGCCGGGACCGGTGATGTCGGAGTACAGGCCCGACATGTCGTTGAGCACACCGATCTTGACGATGCCGTCAGAGATTTGGGCTTGTGCACCGCCAGCAAATGCGCAGGCGGCCAAGGCAGCGAGGGAAAGAAGTTTACGTTTCATCGTGTTGTCTCCAGTTAGAAAAAATCAGACGCCCAAGTACTCGTTCAACATGCCCATCTTGGAGGACAGCTCTTGCGAGCTGAAGGTTTCCACCATCTGACCATGTTCCATCACATAAAACCGGTCGGCCAAGGGCGCGGCAAACCGGAAGTTCTGCTCCACCATGATGATGGTGAAACCCTTGGCCTTGAGGGCCGTGATCATGCGGGCCAGGGCCTGCACGATGACGGGCGCCAGGCCTTCGGAAATCTCGTCCAGCAACAAAAAGCGCGCGCCAGTGCGCAAGATGCGACCCACAGCCAGCATTTGCTGCTCGCCGCCCGACAGGCGGGTACCCGGGCTGTTGCGGCGCTCTTTCAGGTTGGGAAACATGTCGTAAATTTCTTCGACCGACATGCCGTTGGGGGCAATCACGGGGGGCAGTAAGAGGTTTTCTTCGCAAGTCAGCGCCGAAAAAATACCGCGCTCCTCCGGGCAATAACCCAAGCCGAGTTTGGCGATCTGGTGCGGTGCCCAGTTCACGGTCTCTTGGCCCTTGATGGTGATGGAGCCGGTGCGGCGTCCCACCAGACCCAGGATGGATTTCACGGTGGTGGTGCGACCCGCGCCGTTGCGCCCCAGCAGCGTGACGACTTCGCCTTCGTTCACGGTGAGATCCACCCCGTGCAGGATGTGCGACTCGCCGTACCAGGCTTGCAGGTTGCTGATGCGCAGGAATTCTTTGGACTCAGCCATGGGCCCCCTCCAGCTGGTTGTCGGTGGTGCCCATATAGGCTTCCAGCACTTGGGGGTTTTGCGAAACCACGGCGTAAGGTCCTTCTGCGATCACTTGTCCACGTTGCAAGACACTGATGGTGTCTGCAATTTTGGACACCACATTCATGTTGTGCTCCACCATCAAGATGGTGCGGTTGGCACCGACTTTTTTGATCAGCTGCGTCACACGGTCCACGTCTTCGTGGCCCATGCCCTGAGTGGGTTCATCCAGCAGCATCAATTCGGGGTCCATGGCCAGCGTGGTGGCGATCTCCAGTGCGCGCTTGCGGCCGTAAGGCAGCTCGACCGCCGTCAGGTCGGCCATGCTGCCTAAATCGACTTGGTCCAGCAGCGCCATGGCCTGGTCGTTGAGCTTGTTCAAGCTGCGCTCGGAGCGCCAAAAGTGCATCGAGGTGCCGGTGGCCCGCTGCAATCCGATGCGCACGTTTTCCATCACCGTGAGGTTGGGGAATGTGGCCGAAATCTGGAACGAACGCACGATGCCCCGACGCGCCACTTGTGAGGGTTTTTCGCCCGTGATGTCGTGGCCATTGAACAGGATCTGACCGCGTGTGGGGATCAGGAACTTGGTCAACAGGTTGAAGACTGTGGTCTTGCCTGCGCCGTTGGGCCCAATCAGCGCATGAATCTGACCGCGCTGCACGCTCAGGTTCACGCCATTGACGGCGACAAAGCCCTTGAACTCTTTGATGAGTTCTCGGGTCTCAAGAATGGTGTTGCTGGACATCTGGAGGGCTCGGTTTCTTTCGGCGACTGTTTCAAACTCGACAACTCCTTTCATTCTGGAGCCGTGTTGTCAGTTTCAGGTCATGGTTATCCCGGGGGTTGTCTCATTGGTGTCTGTCATGAGCGTGTCACTGCGCGGTCCAGCCGCCATCGACCGGCAAGGCCACGCCCGTGATGCCGGCGGCTGCATCGCTGCACAAAAACACCGCCACATCCCCGATGCGTCCAGGTGGCAGCAGGGTCTGGTTGGGCTGCTTCTCACGCAACAACTCGCGGATGCCCGCTTCCCGGTCGCCGCCCAATGCCAAGGCTCGCGACTCAATTTGGGGCGCGATGATCGGCGTGTCGGTCCACCCGGGGCAGATGCAGTTGACGGTGATGCCATCGGTGGCGGTTTCCAGCGCCACACCTTTGGACATGCCCACCAAGCCGTGCTTGGCCGCCAGATAGGCGGTCTTGTTGACCGACGCCACCAGCCCATGCACCGACGCGATGTTGACGATGCGGCCCCAGCCTTGTGCGCGCATGGCGGGCACGGCCGAGCGCATGGTCATGAAGGCCGCGCTCAGGTTCACGGCCAAAATCGCATCCCAGCGTTCGTTCGGAAAATCTTCCACCGGGCAGGTGTATTGAATACCTGCGTTGTTGACCAGGATGTCCGGGCTGCGCAGTGCCTTTGTGGCCTGCGCAAACAGGTCGCTGGCTGCTTGTGGGTCACGCAGATCGGCTTGTACATACGCGGTTTGCCTTCCGGTGCGCTGTGCCAGGGCCTGCGCCACCGCCTGGCCTTCGGGCAGAGGCTCAATGCCGTGCAGTACGACGTCATGCCCAGCTTCGGCCAGGCGGGTGGCAATGGCCAGGCCAATGCCTTGCGTGGCTCCGGTGACCAGGGCGCAATGTGTGGCGTTCATGGGGTGTTTCCTATCAGGCTTTGCGCATCGAGGGCGCGCAGTTCGGTTTTCAGCACCTTGCCGTAATTGTTTTTGGGCAAAGCTTGGACAAAGTGGTAATGCTTGGGCCGCTTGAAGCGCGCCACCTGGTCGAGGCAGTGCGCGTCCAAATCGGCCACGGTCAAAGACTGGCGGCACACCACAAAGGCCACCACCACCTCGCCCCACTCGGGGTCGGGGCGGCCAATCACCGACACCTCGGCCACCTGCGGGTGCGTGAGCAGCGCTTCTTCGACTTCACGCGGGTAAATGTTGGTGCCACCGCTGATCACCATGTCCTTGGAGCGGTCGAGCAAGGTGAGGTAGCCGTCAGCATCCAGTCGTCCCACATCGCCCGTTTGCAACCAGCTGTTGCGAATTGCTTTGGCCGTGGCCTCAGGGTCGCGCCAATAGCCTGCCATGACCAACTCGCTGCGCACGCAGATTTCGCCCACGTCACCCACAGGCAAGCTCGCACCGGATTCATCAGCAATCTTCACTTCGACCATGGCCTGCGCATGCCCGACCGATGCCAGGCGCTCACGGTAACGCGGGTGGGTGGCGTCCAGCACATCGGTCTTGGGCAGCACGCTGATGGTCATCGGGCATTCGCCCTGGCCGTAAATTTGCGCAAAGTGCGGGCCGATCACTTGCAAGGCCTCTTCGATGTCGGCCAGGTACATGGGGCCGCCGCCATAGACGATGGTGGCCAGGCCCTGTGGTGGTTTGGGCAAGCTGCGCGCCGCATCCACCAGCCGCCGCACCATGGTGGGCGCTGCAAAAAAAGAAGCCTGCTTCCAGTGCGCGGCCAAGCTCAGGGCCTCATGCGGGTCAAAACCGTCGGAGCGCGGCACCACGTTCAGCCCGGCATTCAGCACATAAGGCAGGTGGTACATGCCGCCGCCGTGGGACAGCGGTGCGGGGTGCAACATGGTGTCACCACGCGCCACCGACTGCACCGAGGCCAGATAAGCCAGCGCGCAGCCGCGCAGCTGGCGGGCACACAGCACCACGCCCTTGGGGCGGCCTGTGGTGCCGCTGGTGTAAAACAACCAGGCTGGGTCGTCGTCTTGGCGCTCTTGCAAAGGCAGCTGTGCGCCTTGTGCTTGCAGCATGAAGGTGGTGTCGGTCTGCACAGCGCATGCAGCGCCCAGATCGCGCAGGGCTTGTGTCAGACCCGTGGCCCGTTCGCTGTCGCAAAAAGCGATGCGCGCTTCGCTGTGTTGGGCGATCCAGGCCGCTTCGCGTTCGTGCAGCTTGGCATTGACCGGTACAGCCACCGCACCGGCCCACCAGATGCCCCACATCAAGGGCAAGTATTCGGGCGCGTTGTACAGGAACAGCACCACGCGGTCGCCAGGCTGCACGCCTTGGGCTTGCAGCCAACTGGCCGTGCGAGCGGCGCGTCGGGCGAACTCGGCGTAGTCGCACCAGACCTCGGTGCCATGCGCGATGGCCGCTTGCGCGGGGTAACGCTCGGCGCTGCGCGCCAGCCAAAGGGCGATGTTCATGTCAGTTGAGCCTTTCCAGCACCGAGCCGCAAGTCACCACGCCTGCACCACCCATGTTGAGCACAGCGGCCAAGCGTGCACGTGGCAAGGGCGCGCTGCGCCAGCGGCCCAGCAGTTGCCAAGCCGCCATCACATGCATCGACACGCCCGTGGCCCCCACCGGATGGCCTTTGGACTTGAGGCCGCCCGACAGGTTGACGGGCAATCGCCCGCCAGGCATGACCCAGCCTTCTTCCAGCGCACGCGCGCCCTGCCCGGGTGCGCACAGGCCAATGGCTTCGTACTGCATCAGCTCGGCAATCGTGAAGCAGTCGTGTGTTTCCAGCAAATCCAAATCCTGGAGTGTGATGCCCGCTTTGGCCATCAGCCGTTGCCAAGCGGTGCGGGTGCCCGCCAATTCGCTCATGTCGCGGTGCGACAAGGGCATCAGGTCGGTGGCTTGCGCCGTGGCCCGCAGGCGCACTGCGTTGTCATGCCGCTGATGGGCATCGGCGGCGCTCAGTACCACGGCCGCTGCGCCATCGGACACGGGTGAGCAGTCGCTGCGCAGCAGGCGGCCAACCACTCGGGGGTTCTTGTCGGATTCGGTGTCGCAGAAAGCGGCGTCCACATCCAGGTGCAACTGGGCCAGCGGGTTGTGCAGGCCGTTGGCGTGGTTCTTGGCGGCAATCCGGGCCATGGCCGGGTGCGGATCACCATGGCGTTCGGCATACGCATCGGCCAGTTTGGCAAACATGCCGGCAAACCCGGCAGGCGTCTCTATTTCTTCTTTCACGTAACAGGCTTGCAGCAAGGCCTGCCCCACTTCACGTGTGGGCAAGGCCGACATGACCTCCACCCCGATGGCCAGCACATGGCGCGCCTGGCCTGAAGCGATCAGGGCCTGCGCATGGTGAATGGCCGCGCTGCCTGTGGCACACGCATTTTCCACACGCACCGCAGGCACCATCTGCAGCCCCGGCAGCAAACCGCCGCTCAGACCTGCGGTGAAGCCTTGCTTGACAAAGCCGGGATTGAAATGCCCCACCACCACGGCGTCAATTTCGTTGGCCTCCAACTGGGCGTCGGTGACGGCGGTGCTGGCGACCTCGCGCATCAAGGCCTCCACTTCGGCCCCGGGCAATTTGCCAAACGGGGTGTGTGCATAGCCAATCAGATCAACGTTCATGCGGTCTCTCAAATCCATTTTCGGAGGGTTTGGGTGTGCACAGCAGGCTGTGCAGATGCGGCTATATTAGGATTGGAATCATCCTTTGTGCAGTCGTCAAAACACTCCCGGGCTAACCCTTGCGTAAAACTACTCCTGCTGCCAAGTTGGCAGACCTGTCAACCCTTTGGGGTGAATTGGCCACCCTCAGTCCGCTGGGTTTGATGCTGTCATCACAGCGCCAGATCATGTTGTGCAACACCGCGTTTGCCCACATGTTTGGTCACGAAATTGACGACATGCAAGGTGCCAGTCTGGCCATGCTCTACCCCAGCCAGGACGAGTTCGAGCGCATCGGTCAGCGTGGCTGGCACGTCATGGCGCAAGAAGGGCAATACCAGGATGAGCGCTTGATGCGTCGACGCGATGGCTCGTTGATCTGGGTGCGTGTGCACGGGCGCACGGCCGATTTGACCAACCCATTTGAAAGCGCCTCGTGGGTGTTTGAGCCCTTGTCAGCCGTCAGTGATGCCGAACGACTGACCCCGCGCGAACGCGAAGTGCTGGCCGGCATGGCCAAGGGTCAGACCTCCAAAGACTCAGCCCGCGAGTTGGGCTTGAGCCCGCGCACAGTCGAAAAATTGCGCGCCAGCTTGCGCGCACATTTCGGGGCACGCAACGCGGCAGAGCTGATGTCCCGGATCGGTGGTCTGCCTGCGTGAGAACGTCGGCTGGTGGCCGTGGCTTACACCATGAGCATGCCGCCATCGAGCAAGATCGATTGTCCCGTCATGCCGCGTGATTCTTGAGAGCCGAGGTAGACCGCCAAGTTGGCAATCTCGTCGGGCTCCAGCACGCGCCCCAACGGCACGCGCGCCAGCGCAGCCTTGACCATGTCCTCTCCGCTGATGCCCGAGCTCTTGGCCACTTGCGCCTTGAGCTCTTCGACCATGTCGGTCTGGATGAAACCGGGGCAAATCGCGTTGACCGTGACTTTGTAGGGGCTCGCTTCCAGTGCCAGGCACCGCGTCAGCCCCACCACCGCGTGCTTGCTCACGTTGTAGGCGCTTTGGTTGCGCGAGCCCCATTTGCCAGCGGTGGATGCCATGTTGATGATGCGGCCATGCTGGCGCGCCTGCATGCCCGGCAAGCACGCCTGCGTGAAATGCAGCACGCCAAACAGGTTCACATCGAGCATGTCCTGAAAGTCTTGCGGCACATAGTCCATGAAGGGCTTGGCGCGGTACACCCCCGCGTTGTTGACCAACACATCCACACGGCCAAAACGCTGTTCGACCTGTTCTACCGCCGCAAAGCAAGCGTCGCGGTCGGTCACGTTCAGGCCCACGGTCATGATGCGGTCATCGGGCAGGCCCAGCGCATCCTTGACCTCGTTCAAGCGATAGGTGTCGGTGGCCACCAGGCACAGGCTGGCGCCTTCGGCGGCATAGGCCTCGGCAATCGCACGACCGATGCCACGGCTGGCACCGGTGACGATGGCCACTTGTTGGTCAAGACGGTGTGCCATGTTCAATCCTTTGAATGGAGGGTGCACAGCAGGGGTATCAGCTGTTGCGCGTCAGATGAGTTGTGCTTTTTTGCGTGCATGGCCTGGCGTGCCGTGGTGGGCATCGTCGTTCGGTTTGGACACCGCTTTGCGCAGCACGGCCAGATAACCCGGGGCCAACTCCATGCGTGGCCCAAAGCCCTGCTCAATCAGCATGCGGTGCGCAGCGGGCAGCTTCCAGCAAGGCGTGAACACAAACAGGTGGTGCTCCAGGTGGTAGTTCACCCAGTAAGGTGCCAACACCATGCGCATGCCCCAATTCGTGAGCGTGGTCCGGGTGTTGCGCAAGCGGTCATCGTTGTTGCCCACCACCGCGTGCTCGGCGATGTTGCGGATGCGGCTGATCACCTGGTACCAAGTCAGCAAGGGCAGCAACCACAGCGCAAAGTAAGCCCACCACACGCCTGCGGCGGCGGTGATGGCGAAGATGGTCAGGTTGGTCAACGCGAAATATTTTTCGGCCTGAAACAGATTCTTCCAGCGCTGCAGACGGCTCGGGTCATCGCCCATTTCCATGCGAAAAAATTCCATGCGCCGCTGGTAACCCGTCACGCCCAGAATGTCGCGCCGCATCTTGCGCCAGAAGCTGGTTTTGCTGATCGGAAACGGAGCCGACAAAATCAGGTCGGGGTCTTCCTTTTGCTGCGTGTGGCGGTGGTGGCTCAGGTGGTAGGGGCGGTACAGCGTGAGGCTTGCGCCCACGGGCCAGCCGCACAAAAAGGCGCCCAGGGTGTCGTTGAGCCAAGTGGTCTTGAACAAGGCGCGGTGCGCGGCGTCGTGCATCAGGATGGCCAGGCCCAGCTGCCTGCCGCCAATCAGCACCACGGCCACGAGGAAGCTCAAAGGGTTGGGCCAAGCGATGAAAAACGCCATGGCCAGCGCGATCATGCCCCAAGCGTGCAAGACCAAGTAAGCGCCCATACAGTCGGATCGGCCGCGCAGGTAAGCGTCTTGTTCGGGGCTGAGCACAGGCTGTGCATTTGTGACCATGGACAGCAATGAAAAAAGCAAAGGAATCATCTTGAGATGAAACCTTTGCCTGATCAGTCACTGAAGTGACCTGTGATCGCAGGCGCTGTCAGGGCGGTTGACCAGGCTCGCCTCAACGTTGGCCGTCGTGAACCGAGACCTTGTCCTTGGTCAAACCACCCAGTCGCGAGTGGATACGGCCACCTGTGCCCATGACCAAAGCAAACAAGATTTCGTTGGGACGAGGCGCATCCTGGATGCCCACTTCCATGCTGTTGTAGTGGCTGCGCAGGTAGCTGGCGTGGATGTAATGCAAAGGCACCATCAAACGGTAGCCCGCACTGGCCACCGCTTTGCTGGCCGGCACCATCGCTTTGGGTTCGCCCAGCACCGCCCGCATGGCCCAACCGCCCGCTTCGTGCCAGACGGCGCCGTGCTCCATTTCGCCGTTGACGCCCACGATGGCCGCTTTGCTGTAGACCTCGACGTTGTCTTTGCCCAGCGTGTCCACCAGCTCTTGCGCCAGCAAGGTGCCCAGTGAACGCAGCTCGGCCATGAAGGGCATGAGGTCAGGCTCGTAACGTCCGGCGTATGGGTTCTTGATCACCGCACAGGCGGCGGCCAACTTCAGAGGGGTGTCTGCGACCGGTCCCCCTTCGTGGTGAATGGTTTCGATCGTCAGGCTGCGTTTGCGAATTTCAATCAATGACATGCGGGGTCCTTGGTTCAGGTGAATTTATTGCTTGGGAATTTTGGCTTCGTTGACGACCTGGATCCATTTTTGGGTTTGCCCTGCCACCAGGGTGCGCATTTCTTCGGGTGTGCTGCCACGGACTTCACCACCCATGTCTTCCAGTCGGGTCTTGACAGCAGGCACCACAATCGCTTTTTGCACTTCGGCATTCAGACGATCGATCACGGCGCGCGGCGTACCTGCAGGGGCCATCAAGCCCGCCCACGACTGCACGTCATAGCCCGCCACGCCTTGCTCTGCGACCGTGGGCACATCCGGCAGTCCTTGCCACCTTTGCGGTCCGGTGGTCGCAATCGCACGCAGTTTGCCGGATTTGATGTTGGCCATCACCGCAGTGGGTGGCGCAATGATCATCGGAATTTCGCCACTGAGCAAGGCGGTCAGTGAGGCCGAGTCGCCCCTGAAGGGCACATGCAGCAACTGGTTTTTCGACATGCTGGCCAACAGCTCGCCTGCCAAGTGATGGGTCGAGCCGATGCCCGCAGTGCCGTAACTGATTTCTGTTGGATTGGCTTTGGCGGTGGCCAGCAAGGCCGTCAAATTCTGGAATTTGCTGTTGGCCGGAACCACCACCAAAAACGGGAAATAGGTGATGGTGCTGACCATTTCAAAATCTTGCACCGTGCGGTAAGCCAGGTTGTTGTAAAGCGCGCCCGCAACGGCATGGCCACCTGTGGCCAAGAGCAAGGTGTAGCCATCCGGTCTGGCTTTGGACACGGTGGTGGCCGCAATCGTGCCACCGGCCCCAGCCTGCGCTTCCACCACCATGGACTGCGCCAGGCCTTTGCTCATCTCTTGGCTGACGGCCCTGGCGATCGCATCGGCGTTGCCGCCTGGAGCGAAGCCTTGCAGCACCTTGATGGGACGCTCAGGATAGGTTTGAGCGAAAGCCTGGAAAGGCAGAATCAGCGCGCTTGCGCTCAAAGCGATGAGTAAATTTCGACGAAGCATTTTTGTCTCCTGATGGATAAAACATGCAGCTTCTCTACGGACGCTTGCATGCACGAACTTCAAGGCTGCATCACCAGCTTGCCGCTGACCATGCCCTGATCGAGCAACTCATGGGTTCGGTGAACCTCGCTGAGTTTGAAAATTTGGTGTCCCGGTGCCTTGACCTGCGCCTTCGCCATCAGCTCAATGGCTTCGTGCATCAGTGCGCGTCGGGCCAGTGGGTCTGCGTCAAAGGTGTGCATCGAGAAACACCGCACGGCCAGGCTTTTGCCCAGCAAATCGCGCAGCACCTGAAACACGTCTTCGGTGGGCATGCCCTGAACTATGTTGTAAGACACCACGGTGCCCAGCGGTGCCAGGCTGTGCAGGCCATCGATCAGGCTTTGGCCACCCAGGTGGTCCAACACCAGGTCCACGCCACGGCCGTGCGTGATGTCCTGAATTCGGGCCTTCAGATCGCCTTGTCCGGTGCAGACCACATGGTCGAAACCATGGCCAAGTGCATAGCTGTTTTTGTCCGCGCTTCGGCTGGTGCCGATGGTGGTGAAGCCCCGGTGTTTGGCCACTTGGCACAGCATGCCCGCCACGCCGCCAGAAGCGCCCGTGATCAGCACATGCGGCTTTGGGGTGTGGGGAAGACCTGCCACGCGCATGAGGGCCAAGGCCAGTTGCAAATTGGGCAGGCTGACGGCGTCTTCAAAGGCCACGGTGGTGGGCAAGCGGTAAGGCGCGTCTTGCCCCACCACGATGGCCTCGGCATAGCAGCCGCCCCTTTGTTCCAGCTCGCGGGCACTCACCAGCACCCGGTCGCCCAGTTGCCACTGCGTCACACCTTCGCCCACGGCGTCGACCACACCGGCCAGCTCTGCGCCGGGGATGGCGGGCAGCGGCGGCATCCATTTGTAAGTGCCTTTGCGGATCAAGACATCGGGGCGCCCCACGCCGATCGCCCGGGCTTTCACGAGCACCTGTCCAGGGCTGGGCAGCGGATCGGGCAGATCCACCAGCAGCAAGCTTTCTGGCCCGCCGGGCACCTGGACTTGGATGGCTTTCATGTTCAGGCTTGGGCGGCGATCGGGTTGACCAAGGTGCCGATGCCCTCGATCTCCACCTCGCACACATCGCCCGGCTTCATGAACCAGGCGGGCTTGCGGCTCCAGCCCACACCCGCAGGCGTGCCGGTGGCGATCACATCGCCGGGCACCAGGGTGAAGATGGTGGAAGCGTAGCTGATCAGTTTGGCGATCGAGAAAATCATGTGGCCGGTGTGGCTCGACTGCACCACTTCGCCGTTCAGGCGTGTGATCAGCTTGAGTTCTTGGTTGGGTGCGATTTCGTCTGCCGTGACCATCCAGGGGCCAAAGCCGCCGGTGGATTCAAAGTTCTTGCCCGAAGCGATTTGCTTGGCGTGGAATTGCCATTCGCGGATGCTGCCATCGTTGTAGCAAGAGTAGCCCGCCACATGGTCAAAGGCATCGGCCTCGGCGATGTTGCGACCCTCTTTGCCGATGATCACGGCCAGCTCGCCTTCCCAGTCGAGCGAGCCCGAGACCTTGGGGCAAATGATGGGCTGGCCGTGCGCCACTTGCGAGCGCCAAACGCGCAAGAAGATGGGCGGCTCTTCGGACAGCTCGCGGTGCATGCCAGCGGCCAGCACTTCCTGGTGGTGGTCCATGTAGTTGCGCACGGCGCAGACGATTTTTTCGGGCTTGGGGATCACCGGCAAGAAGGTGATGTCGGCCAGTTTCACGTCGGCGCTTTTGCCGACCACATCTTGCTTGGCGTTCAGGTAAGCGCCCGAGGCAATGTAGTCGGTCAGCGTGGCGTACTGCGGCAGGGCTTTGCCCAGGTCAACGATGGCGTCGGCGCCGACCATTGCGCCCCAGGTTTCGCGGCCTTGGTGGATGAAGGAAAGCAGTTTCATGGGAAGTCCTTGTAGATTGATTCAATGAAGGTGTTCAGTGGGCCTTGGCGAATTTCGCTTGCCATTGCTCGATGGGCATGAAGCTCGGATCTTGTCTGCAGATGGCCTCGGTCTCGCGCAAGATGGTGGCGTCGTCCTGGCTCAAATCCAGTGGGTCGCCGTGCGGCTGTGAAATGTAGAAAGGCATGTCGATGTAAATCTCGACGGTGTTGCCTTCCGGGTCTGCGAAATAAACCGACAAGGCGTTGCCGTGGTTCAAAGGCAGCACTCTGCTGGCGCCCAGAGCCACTGCTTTGTCTTTCAACTCGCGCAAGGATTGGATCGAGGGCACCGCAAAAGACATTTGCATCACGGTGCTGAACGTGGCCTCTGCTGGGCGTCCGCCAGCGATGACCAGCTGGTGGTGTTGGTGCGGACTGGCGCTCAAAAACACCAAGGGCGCCTTGAAGGTCTTGCCCACGCCCCGGTCCGTTTCGACCAGTCCGAAAACGGTTTTGTAGAAATGCACCATCTTCTCGACATCGGTCACGTAGATGCCGAAATGTGAGGGGGTGGGTTGACTGACTTTCAGCATGGGTGTCTCCTGCAGAGGGTGAAGTGAGGGCTCAGGCGCCTTGTTTTTGTTGCAGCGCAAAGGCCGCCATCACATTGGTTTGTGTGCTGCGAATGTGCTCGGACAGCATCACGGCAGCGGTCTCGCTGTCGCGCCGAAGCACGGCCTTCATCAAAGTGCGGTGTTCTTCGTCTTTCTTTTTCGAGACCGTGCGGTGGCGTGCCGCAAAGTGTCGGTAGCGCTCGGCTTGGTCGAACAGGCTCATGCTCCACGACAGTTGGCGATCAGATGGGCAAGCCGCAATCATGGCCATGTGAAAGTCGCGGTGGCGTTGGCTCCATTCGGCATCCAGCACAACGGGGCCTTGGGGCAGACGGGATTCGATCTTTTCGAGGCGGTGGAAGGTAGCCACGATCTGTGCTTCCCATGCGTCGTCGCCGGCCTGGATGGATTCCGTCAAGGCCGGGATGTCCAGCATCAAACGCATTCGGGTGATGTCGGCCAGATCAGACGGCGAGATCGGCGTGACCCGAAAGCCCCGGCGCTCGTCTGCTTTGACCAGGCCCTCCTGCACCAGACGGTTCAAGGCCTCGCGCAGGGGGCTGCTGGAGAAGCCATACATCTGCTGCAAAGCGTCGACCTTGAGCTTGCTTTCAGGCGCATGGCGACCCGACAAGACATCGCCACGCAAGACCTGAAAGGCCTGCTCGGACAAAGTGGAGGTGGCTGCTGAATTTTGCATGATTGAAAAATTGTGCATAAAAAATAAATTGTGCGCATTCACGCAAACCCTGATGATGCGGCATCGGGGTCAGCGTTTTTCAAACTGGTGTCGCGGATTCCGCCTTGTTAAGTCAGCAGATGTGGGGTTGCATCTGTCATTGATGCCATCGGGGACTGGCTTTCTAGCCGCCGTCACAAACTTAAAAACGGTCATCCCGGACTCGATCCGGGAGCCAATGCGCGCAGAAGGCGTTTGTAAAGGTCAGGCTGACGACTGGATCCCGGGTCTTCGCCCGGGATGACGAAACAGGGGGTGCGCTGAGATTCCGCCATCATCTGGCCGACGCCATGAGCCATGAGCCATGAGCCATGAGCCATGAGCCATGAGCCATGAGCCATGAGCCATGAGCCATAGAGCCTTGAGCCTTGAGCCTTGAGCCTTGAGCCTTGAGCCTTGAGCCTTGAGCCTTGCGACAAGCGCGGAGCGCTTCATTTGCCGATGCAGAAACTCGAGAAGATCACACCCAGCAAATCGTCGGCGCTGAACTCGCCGGTGATCTCGTTGAGGGCGTTCTGCCCCAAGCGCAGCTCTTCGGCCAGCAGGTCCAGGTTTTGGGCCTGTGCGGCCAGATGGGCGTTGGCGATGTCCAGATGCTCGCGCACGCGGTGCAGCGCCTGCACATGGCGCTCGCGGGCGATGAACAGGCCTTCGCTGGCTTGCTGCCAGCCCGCTTGCTGCAAGAGTTGCTGGCGCAGGGCCTGCAGGCCTTCGCCGGTGCGGGCCGACAAGGTCAGGCCTGTGCGTTCACCCCATAACTGAGCTGCATCGGCTTTGTTCCACACGTCAATCACCGTCACGCCCGCAGGCAAGCGGCTTTGCAGCGCGCTGGCGATGTCGGCATCGGCCTGGTCGTAGTTGGCCTGGCCCACGCGGGTCAGGTCGTGCAAGAACAGCACCGCGTCGGCGGCTTCAATCTGTCCCCAGGCGCGGGCAATGCCGATTTGCTCGACCTCGTCCACACCCTCGCCTTCACGCAGGCCAGCAGTGTCGATCACATGCAAGGGCACGCCTTCGATCTGGATGGTTTGCTGCACCACATCGCGCGTGGTGCCCGCAATGGGCGTGACGATGGCCAGTTCGGCCCCGGCCAGCGCGTTGAGCAGTGAACTCTTGCCCGCGTTGGGCTGGCCCGCAATCACGACCTTGATGCCCTCGCGCAGCAGCGCGCCTTGCTTGGCCTTGCCCAACACCGTTTGCAGCGCGGCTTGCAGGCGGCTCAGTTGGCCTTGTGCATCGGCTTTTTGCAAAAAGTCGATTTCTTCTTCCGGAAAATCCAGCGTGGCCTCCACCAGCATGCGCAGGTGGATCAGCGCATCGCGCAGCTGGTGGATCTCTTTGGAAAAGTCACCGGCCAGCGAACGGCTGGCGCTGCGGGCCGCAGCTTCGGTGCTGGCGTCGATCAGATCGGCAATCGCCTCGGCCTGGGCCAGATCGATCTTGTCGTTCAAGAAGGCCCGCTCGGAAAACTCACCCGGCTGCGCCACGCGCAAACCCGCCAGACGCGGCTGGCCGGTGGCAGGGTCGGTTTCGGCTGCGGCCTGCAGGCAACGCGCCACCAGCAGCTGAAGCACCACCGGCCCACCGTGTGCTTGCAGCTCCAGCACGTCCTCGCCGGTGAAGGAATGCGGCGCCACAAAGTGCAGCGCCAGCCCGTGGTCGATCGGGCTGCCATCGGCATCGGCAAAGGGCAGGTAAGTCGCTTCGCGTGGTTTGAGGCTGCGCCCGCACAGCGCCTGAATCAGTGAGGACAGCTGCCGACCCGACACGCGCACGATACCCACGGCCCCTCTGCCGGGGGCGGTGGCAATGGCCACGATGGGTTCTTGATGGCGGGCGAGCATGGTGCGATGGGGCTTAGGGCAAAGCCGCTGAAATTGTCACTCCGAGCTAGCTTTTGTCACCCCGGGCTAGTTTTTGTCACCCCGGGCTAGTTTTTGTCACCCCGGGCTTGACCCGGGGTCCATGATGAATCAGGCATGGATGCCGGATCAAGTCCGGCATGACAGATCTGGCTAGTCCGGCATGACCTCAGTGGGTGTTACTTGAACTTGGGCAGATTGAACTGCGGTGGCACGCCCATGCGGGTGTTGATGATCCACTGCTGTGCAATCGAGAGCACGTTGTTGGTGATCCAGTACAGCACCAGGCCTGCAGGGAAGAAGAAGAACATCACGCTGAACACCAGCGGCATGATCCACATCATCTTCGCTTGCATCGGGTCTGGCGGCGCGGGGTTGAGCGCCGTTTGCAGCAAGGTGGTGAGCGTCATCACGATGGGCAAAATGAAGAAGGGGTCCGGCGCCGACAGGTCGTGGATCCAACCCACCCAAGGGGCGTTGCGCATCTCGACAGTGGACAGCAGCACCCAGTACAGCGCGATGAACACGGGAATCTGGATCATGATCGGGAAGCAGCCACCCATGGGGTTGACCTTTTCTTCGCGGTAGATCTTCATCATCTCCTGCTGCATCTTTTGCGGGTCGCCCTTGAGGCGTTCGCGCATTTCCATGATCTTGGGGTTGATGGCTTTCATCTTGGCCATGCTGGAGTAGGCCTTGGCGTTGAGCCAGTAGAAAGCAATCTTGAGCAGCAGCACCAGCGCCACAATCGACCAGCCCCAGTTCTGGATGAAGCCAAACAGCTTGTCCAGCAGCCAGTACAAAGGCTTGGACAACATGGCCAACCAGCCGTAATCCTTCAAGAGGTCCAGGCCAGGAGCCAAAGCTTCGAGGACCTTTTCTTCTTGAGGGCCCACAAACAATTGCGAGCTCACGCTTTTGGACTGACCGGGGGCCACATCGGCCAAGGGGGTGATCATGCCGACGGCATACAGGTTGTTGTCGACCTTGCGCACGAAGTTTTCGCGGTTGATGCCCTCGCCCAGCAGCCAAGCCGAAGCAAAGTAGTGCTGCACCATGGCCACGTAACCGTTAGGCGAAGTCTTGTCGATCTCGGCCTTGTTCTTTTCGATGTCGCTGAACTCCACCTTGTTGTATTTCTTGGCTTCGGTGTAAACCGCAGGACCGGTGAAGGTGGAATAGAAAGAAGACTCGCCAGCGGGCTTGTTGCCATCGCGCACCAACTGCAGGTAAAGCTGGGGCGACACAGCGGCGGTGCCGGTGTTGATCACTTCGTGCTTCACGCCGATGGCGTAGCTGCCGCGTTGCAGGGTGTAGGTCTTGACCAGCTTCACGCCGTTTTGCACATCGGACTCGAAGCGCAGGGTCAATTCGTTCTGGCCGTCTTTCAGGCTTTTCTCACCCGAAAAGCGCATGGCGCTCTTGTGGGTTGGGAAGTTGCCACCGATCAGGCCGGTTTGGGCGGTGTAAACCCGCTCGCTGCTTTGATCGAGTAAAACAAAAGGCTTCTTCGCATCGACCATGTCGTTGTGTTGTGTGAACACGCTGCGTGTGAGCGTGCCGCCTTCGGTGTCAAAACGCAGTTTCAGCACATCGGTGCTGACTTCGATTTGCTCGCTGGGGCTGGCGGTGGCCGGGCCTGCTGGCACCTGGCCCGGCGTGGCTGCGGCCGCAGTGGCCACAGGCGCAGACGCCGTGGGCACACCATTGGCGGTGCTGGCTGTGCCAGAAGGGGCCGCCGCGACCTGGGCTGCGCCGGGTTTGGGGAAGAAGGTGGCTTTCTGGCCGTTGTGGACCTGCCACGCGTCCCACAGCAGGACCATGGAGAAGCCAAAAATCACCCAGAGGATGGTGCGACGGATATCGTTCATGAAGTCTTCTTTGACGAAGTAGGGGAAAACAAAGCCGTGAACAGGCGAGGCGCCTGTTCGGGAATGGGGTCGTTGCCACCAGCGCACCACGGATGGCAACGCATCAGGCGGTGAACGGTCAGGTAGCTGCCAGCAGCTGCACCATGGCGATCCAGCGCCTGCAAGGCATACGCCGAGCAAGTGGGCTCAAATCGGCAAGCCGATCCCAGCCAAGGGCTCAGCACCAGGCGGTAGCCCCGAACCATGCCCATCAGCAAGCGCTTGATCATGCCATTTCTTCCTTGCGGCTGGCGCGTTCAAACAACTGTTCCAGCTCCAGCCGAACGGCCAGTTTGAGCTGTTCAGATGTCGCGCTGATGAATTGCTTGCGGTCAAACCCCGTGCGCAGGCGCACCACATGCGCCGCCACTGGCAACCGGTCGCCAAAGCGTTGGCTCACGGTATAGATCTGGCGTTTGATGGTGTTGCGCGTCACGGCACGGCGCGCCCAGCGTTTGGGCACCATGGCCCCCAGCCAGACGTCAGGCAAGTCAAAAAGGGCCTGCTCCGGTGAGGGTGCAGGCCCGATGGAATCGGCTTGTGCCAAAGAGGTTGTCGGTGCAGTCAAGCTCAGGCGGTGCAACGCAAAATGCGCTGTACGCGAGACCGTGCCACCAGCCAGGGCGGCCTGAAATTGTGGGCGTGTTTTTAAACGCTGCACGATGACCAGGCCCCGGCATGAACCGTCAGCAGTGACACAAGGCCACGGCCAGACGGCCGGATGGACATTAGACAGCCAGACGTTTGCGGCCCTTGGCGCGGCGTGCGTTGATCACGGCACGGCCGCCACGGGTTTTCATGCGAACCAGAAAACCGTGGGTACGGGCGCGGCGTGTTTTGGATGGTTGGTAGGTGCGTTTCATAACTCTTCCTTTGTGCCCAATGCCATAAAGCTGCGTTGGGCGAAACCCAAGATTATCGCAAACTTTCGGGCTCGCGGCAAATCGGCCTTGTTTTAAGCTTTCGGGATCCCCCGCATCCAAATCCAGTTGATGTGGTTTATGATGGTCTTCCAGTTGCTTTTGCGATTGTGGATAAGCTCTTGATAAAGTCAGCTGTCCTGCCGTTTTTCTTCTTCTCTATCCACAAAAACAAATACAACATGTCCGAGGGATCCTCCCCAGAAATCCAGATGGATGCAGGTCAGGCACTGTGGCTCGCTTGCGTGGACGAGCTGTCCCGTGAGCTGCCAGAGCAGCAGCTCAACACCTGGATCAAACCACTGACCGCCAACGTTTCCGAAGACCAGCAACGCGTCACTTTGTTCGTGGCGAACCGCTTCAAGTTGGACTGGATTCGTGCGCAATATGCCAGCCGCCTGTCGGGCATCCTGGAGAACCTGCAAGGTCATCCAGTTCAAATTGAGTTAGCGATCACTCCGCGCGAGGCTGGCGTCAAGCCTGTTCGTCAGTCCACGCCTTCCTCGATGGAAAATGCCCCCGAGGTGCTGGAAGCGGCCGACGAACCGGTGCTCAACACCTTCCGCAGTCGCCTGAATTCCGCCTTGACCTTTGACACCTTGGTCGAAGGCACGGCCAACCGCATGGCGCGTGCTGCGGCCATGCACGTGGCGGGCCAGCCCGGGCACCTGTACAACCCCTTGTTCATCTACGGCGGCGTCGGTCTGGGCAAGACCCACCTGATGCACGCCATTGGCAACAAGTTGCTGGCCGATCGCCCCGAGGCCAAGGTTCTGTACATCCACGCTGAACAGTTTGTGTCGGATGTGGTTAAAGCCTACCAGCGCAAGACTTTTGACGAGTTCAAGCACCACTACCACTCGCTCGATTTGCTCTTGATCGACGATGTGCAGTTCTTTGCGAACAAGGACCGCACGCAAGAAGAATTCTTCAATGCCTTTGAGGCCTTGCTGGCCAAAAAGTCGCACATCGTGATGACCAGCGACACCTACCCCAAGGGCCTGGCCGACATCCACGAGCGCTTGGTCTCGCGTTTTGACTCCGGTCTGACGGTGGCCATCGAGCCGCCCGAGCTGGAAATGCGCGTGGCGATTTTGATCAACAAAGCCATCAGCGAAGGCAGTGAAATGCCCGAAGAGGTGGCATTTTTTGTGGCCAAAAACGTGCGCTCCAACGTGCGCGAGCTCGAAGGCGCGCTGCGCAAAATCCTGGCCTATTCGCGCTTCAACCAGAAGGAAATCTCCATCCAGCTGGCCCGTGATGCGTTGCGCGATTTGCTGTCGATCCAGAACCGCCAAATCAGCGTTGAGAACATCCAGAAGACGGTGGCCGACTACTACAAGATCAAGGTCGCCGACATGTACAGCAAGAAGCGCCCGGCCAGCATTGCCCGTCCGCGTCAGATCGCCATGTACCTGGCCAAAGAGCTGACCCAAAAAAGCCTGCCCGAGATCGGTGAGCTGTTTGGCGGCCGCGACCACACCACGGTTTTGCATGCCGTGCGCAAGATCAACGGCGAACGCCAGCAGCTGACCGAGCTGAACCAACAATTGCACGTGCTGGAGCAGACCCTCAAGGGCTGATGAAGCAATCGCGCCGATGCCCCTCAAAAGCACCCAAAAACAGGCGAAAATGTCGTCTGTTGACCCTCTAACCCCAGCCCCCAGGGCTGAAGCTTGAAAAACCACCAAAGGTAGACAAATGATCGTCCTGAAGGCCACCCAAGACAAATTGCTGTCGGTACTGCAATCCGTGTCGGGCATTGTGGAACGTCGTCACACCTTGCCGGTGCTGGCCAACGTGCTGATCCGCAAAACCGGTCATGCCGTGCAGCTGACCACCAGCGACCTCGAAATCCAGATCCGCACCACCACCGAGATGGACGGCGACCCCGGCGACTTCACCACCACCGTGGGCGCACGCAAGCTGATCGACATCTTGCGCACCATGCCTTCGGACCAAACCGTCAGCCTCGAATCGTCGCAAGCCAAGTTGATCTTGAAGGGCGGCAAATCCAAGTTCACCTTGCAGACCTTGCCCGCAGAAGACTTCCCGCTGGTGCAAGAAGCGGCCAGCTTTGGCCCCGTGTTCAGCGTGCCGCAAAAGACCCTCAAGACCTTGCTCGGTCAGGTCTCGTTTGCCATGGCCGTGCACGACATCCGTTACTACCTCAATGGCATCTTGTTTGTGGCCGAAGGCAACAAGCTCAGCCTGGTCGCCACCGACGGTCACCGCCTGGCTTACACATCGGCCACGCTCGACGTGGAAGTGCCCGTCAAGCAAGAAGTCATCTTGCCGCGCAAGACCGTGCTCGAAATGCAGCGCCTCTTGTCTGATGCCGATGGCGCGATCGAGATGCAGTTCGCCAACAACCAGGCCAAGTTCAGCTTTGACGGCATGGAGTTCGTGACCAAGCTGGTCGAAGGCAAGTTCCCTGACTACAACCGCGTGATCCCCAAGGGCCACCGCAACAACCTGACGCTGGGTCGCCAAGCCCTGCTGTCGTGCCTGCAGCGCACCGCCATCCTGACCAGCGACAAATTCAAAGGCGTGCGCCTGAACCTGGAGCCCGGCACCTTGCGCGTGGCGTCCACCAACGCCGAGCAGGAAGAAGCCGTGGACGAACTCGACATCGACTACGGCGGTGACGCCATCGAGATCGGCTTCAACGTCACCTACATCATCGATGTGCTCAGCAACATGGGCCAGGACATGGTCCGCATCGATCTGGCCGATGGCAACAGCTCTGCGTTGATCACGATCCCCGAGAACGACAACTTCAAATACGTGGTGATGCCGATGCGCATTTGAGGCCAAAGCCCTTGATGCCCACTTAAGGCCCCATATCGAAACCCGCGACCTCTCGCGGGTTTCGGCCATTCAAGCGACAGAGAAAACAGACCATGACCGAAGAAAACCAGCCCATCGAAGAGTCTTTCACCACCGTTCAACCCAAGATCGACGCCCACCAGGCGGGCGCATCCGAAGGCTACGGCGAAGGCTCCATCCAGATCCTCGAAGGTCTGGAAGCGGTGCGCAAGCGCCCCGGCATGTACATCGGTGACACATCGGACGGCACCGGCTTGCACCACCTGGTGTTCGAAGTCGTGGACAACTCGATCGACGAAGCATTGGCGGGCCACTGCGATGACATCGTGGTCACCATCCACTCGGACAACTCCATCAGCGTCACCGACAACGGCCGCGGCATCCCCACCGGCGTGAAGATGGACGACAAGCACGAGCCCAAGCGCTCGGCGGCCGAGATCGCGCTGACCGAGCTGCACGCCGGCGGCAAGTTCAACCAGAACAGCTACAAGGTCTCGGGCGGCCTGCACGGCGTGGGCGTGAGCTGCGTGAACGCGCTGAGCCAGTGGCTGCGCCTGACCGTGCGCCGCGAAGGCAAGATGCACCAGATCGAGTTCGCGCGCGGCTTCGTGCAGAACCGCATCGTCGAGACCACCGCCAGCGGCGTCGAGATCTCGCCCATGAAAGTGACCGGCGACACCGAGAAGCGCGGCACCGAAGTGCACTTTCTGCCCGACTACGACATCTTTCGCGAGAACGCCGATTTCCACTACGAAATCCTGTCCAAGCGCCTGCGCGAACTCTCGTTCCTCAACAACGGCGTGCGCATCCGCCTGAAAGACGAACGCAGCGGCAAGGAAGACGACTTCTCGGGCGCCGGTGGTGTCAAGGGCTTTGTCGACTTCATCAATGCCAACAAAAAGGTGCTGCACCCCAACGCCTTCCACGCCATGGGCGAGCGCCCTGCCGACAGCTACGGCGGCATCCCCGGCACCAGCATCGGTGTGGAAGTGGCCATGCAGTGGAACGACGGCTACAACGAGAAGGTGCTGTGCTTCACCAACAACATTCCGCAGCGTGACGGTGGCACCCACCTCACGGGCCTGCGCGCCGCGATGACCCGCGTGATTGCCAAGTACATCGAGAAAAACGAGATCGCCAAAAAGCAAAAAGTCGAAGTCAGCGGCGACGACATGCGAGAAGGCCTGTGCTGCGTGCTGAGCGTCAAAGTGCCCGAGCCAAAATTCAGCAGCCAGACCAAAGACAAGCTCGTCTCGAGTGAAGTGCGCGCCCCGGTGGAAGACATCGTGGCCAAAGCCCTGAACGACTACCTGGAAGAGCGCCCCAACGACGCCAAGATCATCTGCGGCAAGATCGTGGAAGCCGCCCGCGCCCGCGAAGCCGCCCGCAAAGCCCGCGAAATGACGCGCCGCAAAGGCGTGCTCGACGGCATGGGCCTGCCCGGCAAACTGGCCGACTGCCAGGAAAAAGACCCAGCCCTGTGCGAAATCTACATCGTCGAGGGTGACTCCGCCGGTGGCTCTGCCAAGCAAGGCCGCGACCGCAAATTCCAGGCCATCTTGCCCCTGCGCGGCAAGATCCTGAACGTCGAAAAAGCCCGCTACGAAAAGCTGCT
>NZ_JAOASQ010000047.1 GCF_030158565.1 Limnohabitans sp.
GAAGCTCTACATCGACCATGTGCTGCAAGCCGACGAAGGCGCCGACATGGACTTTTTGGTCGGACAGCGCGGCGCGGCCGTGCCCAAAGACAACCATTGATGGCCCACATCAACCCGGTCATCCCGGACTTGTCCGCGTCTGTCATCCCGGGCTTGACCCGGGATCCATCGCCCAATCACCGTGGATGCCGGATCGAGTCCGGCATGACATACACGCAGGGCACGACCGCTTCTGTCGTCCTGGGCATAACCAATTCTGTCATCCCGGGCTTGACACGGGATCCATCGCTCAACCACCGTGGATGCCCGATCAAGTCCGGCATGACATACCCGCAGGGCACGACCGCTTCTGTCGTCCTGGGCATAACCAATTCTGTCATCCCGGGCTTGACCCGGGATCCTTCGCCCAACCACCGTGGATGCCGGATCAAGTCCGGCATGACATACCCGCAGGGCACGACCGCTTCTGTCGTCCGGGGCATCACCAATTCTGTCATCCCGGGCTTGACCCGGGATCCATCGCTCAACCACCGTGGATGCCGGATCAAGTCCGGCATGACGGCTGAAGATGGATGTCGGACCAAGTCTGGCATGACCGTCACACCCTATTCATTCAATTTTTCAGGAGAATTTTGATGCGTATTTTGATCACCGGCGGTGCCGGATTTTTGGGTGCCCGCTTGGCGCGCGAGATTTTGAAAAAAGGCCAGCTCAATGGCCAAACTGTGACCGAACTGGTGATTGCCGACCTGTTCCCTGCCCCAGCAGACCTGCTGGCCGACCCACGGGTCAAGGGCCATGCTGGCCCCATGCTGGCGCAAGGCGATTTGTTCAAAAGCGGCTTTGATGGCGTGTTCCACCTCGCGTCAGCAGTGTCGGGCGAGTGCGAACTCGACTTTGACCTGGGCCTGCGCTCCAACGTGGACAGCTCGCGCTTGCTGCTCGACAGCATCCGCGCCTCGGGAAAAGCCTCACGCTTGGTGTTTGCCAGCTCGGTGGCCGTGTTTGGTCCTGATGCGGCCAACCCCATGCCTGCGCTGGTGGCCGACACCACTTTGCCCACGCCGCAAACGTCTTACGGCACGCACAAGCTGATGATCGAGTACATGGTGGCCGACTACACCCGCAAGGGCTACATCGACGGTCGCGCTGCACGGCTGATGACCGTGGCGGTTCGCCCGGGCAAGCCCAATGGCGCAGCGTCTTCGTTTTTCAGCGGCATCATCCGTGAGCCTCTGGCGGGCACGGCTTCTACCTGCCCGGTGGATGCCCACGTGTCGCACCCGATTTCTTCACCAGGCAACACCGTCAAGGGTTTGATCACCGTGTTCGAAGCCAGCCGCGAAGCCTTCGGTGGCCGCATGGCGCTGAACCTGCCAGGCTTGAATGTGAAGGTCAGCGACATGCTGGCCGCCCTGGAAAAAGTCGCTGGCCCCGCCGTGCGTGCCCGCGTGACTTTTGAGAAAGACGAACGTATCGCCGGCATCGTGGACAACTGGGCCAAGGGCTGCACCTTCGAGCGCGCTCATGCGCTGGGCCTGCGTGCCGACGACAGCTTTGAAACCATCATTGAACAGTACATCGAAGACTGCAAGACCCGCCCCGGCTACCCGGCCGATGCCTTGAAAGGTCTGGCCTGAAACCATGAGCAGCGGAAAATCGAGGGACATCGTCGCCTTGGGCGAGGCCATGGTCGAGTTCAACCAGACCCAGGCCGAGCCCCCTTTGTATTTGCAAGGCTTCGGCGGCGACACCAGCAATGCCGCCATTGCCGCCGCAAGGGCTGGCGCACAAGTGGCTTACCTGACGCGCCTGGGCACCGACCGCTGGGGCGACCGCCTGATGGATTTGTGGCACAGCGAAAACGTGAACACGGATGCCGTGCTGCGCGATGTCAACGCCCCCACCGGCATGTACTTTGTCAGCCACGATGCGCAAGGCCACCACTTCAGCTACGCCCGCGCCGGATCGGCCGCCAGCCGCATGCAAGCGGCCGATGCCGCCACATGGCATAGCGCCATAGCGGCCAGCCGCTGGCTGCACGTGTCGGGCATCAGCCTCGCGATTTCGGCATCGGCCTGTGACACGGCTTTCGCGGCGATGCAGCTGGCCCGCGCCTCAGGCACACGTGTGGCCCTGGATTCGAATTTGCGCTTGTCGCTGTGGCCGCTGGCCCGCGCGCAAGCGTGCATCACCCACGCCATCGGTCTGTGTGATTTGTTTTTGCCCAGCCTGGAAGACATCACGGCCCTGACCGGTTTGACCGAGCCCCAGGCCATCATCGCCTGGAGCCATGCCCAAGGTGCGCAGCAGGTGGTGCTCAAGCTCGGGGCGGAGGGGGCCTTGGCATCCGATGGCCAAACCCAGCGGCGTGTGCCCGGGCTGGCCGTTCAAGCGGTGGACGCGACAGGCGCGGGTGACTGCTTTGCGGGCAACCTGCTGGCTCGATTGTCCCAAGGCGATGACTTGTGGACCGCAACCGCCTATGCCAACGCGGCGGCTGCCTTGTCGGTGCAAGGCTATGGCGCTGTGGCCCCTTTGCCCCGCCCCGATACGGTGATGAAATACCTACGGTCATGAGCCAGCGCACCTTGATCGCCGTGGACTGGGGCACCAGCAGCTTGCGCGGGGCGCGGCTGGGTGCGGCAGGCCAGGTCCTTGAATCGCGACAATTCCCACGCGGCATCATGACCGTGGCCCCCGGCCAGTTTGATGCTGTGTTTCAAGAATGCTTTGGCGACTGGATGCAGGCCCAAGGCGCCCTGTGCCTGATCTCGGGCATGGCGGGCAGCCAGCAGGGTTGGCAAGAAGCGCCCTACTGCCCTTGCCCTGCAGGCTTTGACGAACTCACGGCGCGGCTGCTCTGGGTGCAAGCAGACCGACTGGCGATCGTGCCCGGCCTGAGCTGCCTGCACGATGACGGCTTGCCCGTGCCGCAGCACGATGTGATGCGCGGCGAAGAAATCCAGATTTTCGGTGCGCTGGCCTTGACCGGTCTGCGCGATGCCACCGTGGTCTTGCCCGGCACGCACAGCAAATGGGCGCAGGTCGCGCAAGGCCGCGTGACGGGCTTTCGCAGCTTCATGACCGGCGAGGTGTTTGCCTTGCTGAGCCAGCATTCCATCCTCTCGCGCACATTGCCTGCCGATGCCCCCTGGCACGAAGACGCTTTTGTGCACGGCGTGCAGTTGGCGCAACGCACACCCAGTGTTTTGTCCAGCATTTTCGCCACCCGCACCCTGGCCCTGTTTGGCAGCCTGCCTGCTGCGCAACACCCGTCTTTTTTGTCGGGCCTGTTGATCGGCGAGGAACTGCGCGCCATGGCCCGACCCGGCAGCACCGTGCTGCTGGTGGGCAGCGCCTTGCTCACGCAGCGCTACGCGGCGGCTTTGCACAGCTTGGGGCTGACCAGCCAGCGCCTGGGCGACGAAGCCACCTGGGCCGGCCATGCCGCACTGGCCCAAGAACTGACGGCCTGACGGAACACCACACCATGAACACCCTCGCCATCCCCGAACAATTTTCACGCGCCCTCCAGCAGCTGCCGCTGGTCGCCATCTTGCGGGGCCTGACACCGCAAGAGGCTCCCGCCATTGGCCATGCCCTCGTGGACAGCGGTTTTGCCTTGATCGAAGTCCCACTGAATTCACCGCGCCCGCTGGACAGCATCGCAGCCTTGGCCGCAGAGCACCCGAACCACCTGATCGGTGCAGGCACCGTGCTGAGCACAGCCCAGGTGCGCGAGGTGCACGCCGCAGGCGGTCGCATCATCATCTCGCCGCACTTTGACCCCGCTGTGGTGCACGAAGCCGTGCGCCTGGGCCTGGCCTGCGTGCCCGGCGTGGCCACACCCAGCGAGGCCTTTGCGGCCTTGGCTGCAGGTGCGCATGCGCTCAAACTTTTCCCGGCGGAATTGATCACCCCCACCGTGCTCAAGGCCATGCGCGCTGTTTTGCCCGCCGAGGTGCAGCTGCTGCCTGTGGGCGGCATCACCCCCGACAACATGGCCTCCTACCTGAGCGCGGGTGCCAACGGTTTTGGTTTGGGCTCGGCTTTGTACAAGCCCGGATGCACCGAGCAGCAGGTGCGCGAGGCCGCGCAGCGCTTCGTTCAGGCCCTGCGGGGCTGATCCAAGGCCAACATCAAACGCCGAGATCAAATGCCCAAATAGGCCTTGCGGATTTCGTCGCGGCGGCTCAGCTCGGACGAGACGCCCGAAGTGACTACACGGCCGTTTTCCAGCACATAGGTGCGCTGTGAAATCGCCAGCGCACGGCTGACGTTTTGCTCCACCAGCATCACGGCCGTGCCGCTGCGGTGGATGGCTTCGATGGCCCGGAACATCTCGCCCACGATGCTGGGCGCCAGACCCAAGGAAGGCTCATCGAGCAACAACAAACGGGGCAACGCCATCATGGCCCGCCCGATGGCCACCATTTGCTGCTGACCGCCCGACAAGGTGCCCGACACTTGACCGAGCTTGGCCCGCACGGCGGGAAACAGCTCACACACCTGCTCCAATGTCCGGTCGCGCACCGCGCGTGCGGCCGGGTGCATGGCCCCCAGCTCCAGGTTTTCACGCACCGTCATGCCGGTGAACAAGCGTCGGCTTTCGGGCACCAGGGCCAGGCCTCTTTCACACAAGCGGTGCGCCGGCAAGGCCGAAACCGTCTCGCCTTCCCAGGCGATGTGGCCCGACTTGAGCGGGCACAGGCCCATGACCGCATTGATCAAAGTGGTCTTGCCAGCGCCGTTGGGGCCGATGACCGAGACCAGCTCGCCAGCCTCGATCTGCATGGACACGTCCCACAGGGCAGGTGCCGCGCCGTAATTGACTTGGATTTGTTCTATTTGGAGCATGGTTACACCGCCGCCTCATCACCCAGATAAGCCCGGACCACCTCGGGACGGGACATCACATCTTGAGGGTGGCCCTCGGCAATGACTTCACCTTGGTTGAGCACCACCAGCCTGTCCGACAGGGCCAGCACGGCACTCATCACGTGTTCGACAAACACGATGGAGGTGCCACGCTCGCGGATGCGACGAATCGTCTGCACGGCGGCACCGATCTCCGACGGCGTCAAACCCGACAAGACCTCATCGAGCAGGAGCACTTGCGGGCGCGCCGCCAAAGCGCGTGCCAGCTCCAGGAACTTGCGCTGGTGCAGGTTGAGCTCATCAGGGAAATGATCGCCTTTGTCCTGCAAACCAGTGAACAGCATCCACTCTTGCGCCTCGGCCAGGGCCTGCGCATCCGTCAGGCGCGCGCCGCCGTAATGCGCGGCCAGGGTGACGTTTTGCAAGACCGTCAAGCCATTGAATGGACGCGGGATTTGGTAGGTGCGCGACAAGCCTTGCCTGCGAATGCGGTGGGCAGGCCAACCGGCACAGGATTGACCACGCAAAAGCACCGTGCCCTCGGTCGGCTTGTAATGGCCAGTGACCACGTTGATGAAGGTCGACTTGCCCGAACCGTTGGGGCCGAGCAAGCCCAAAATCTCGCCGCGGTACAAATCAAGGTCCACCCCATTCAAGGCACGGATGCCCGAAAACTGCTTGCTCAGGCCACGCACTTCCAGCACTTTCTCGCGGTCGGGGGCATCGGCCGGGCGTGTCAAAGGTCGCTCCAGCACCAGCTCATCCGGCTGGCCATGCACGGATTCACCATGCCCAGCAGCGGGCTCACGCTGGTTCTGGATCAAGCGCTTGTGTTGACGCAACTGCCAAGTGCCCAAAATGCCACGCGGCATGACCAGCACAGCCCCCGCCAGCACCAGGCCAATGATGACCTTGCCGATCAGCGCGCTCTCACCGGCGGTGAAGGCGTTGAGCAAGAGCGTGATCAAAATGCCGCCCACCATGGGACCGGCCCAGTGGCGGCTGCCGCCCAGCACGCTCATGAGCACCACGGTCAAGGGGACGGTGATGTTGAAAGTCTCCCCCACCGTGACATACGACACGTACAAAGCATGGATGGCGCCCATGACCCCGGCAAAGAAACTCGAGAGCGCAAAAGCGCCCATCTTGAGCCAGAAGGTCGGCACACCATTGACCTCGGCGGCATCCTCATCGTCATGGATGGCCAGCAAGCCCAGCCCCGCGCGGGCATGGAACAGCCGCCAGGCCACGGCAACGCACAAGACCGTCAAGACCAAACTGGCGTAATAAAAGGTGGACGCGGGTTTGGGCCCCCACTGCGGCAAATGGACACCCATCAGGTAGACCCCAGGGCCACCATCGATGGGCGTGTTGACCACCACCGTGGCCAGCACAAAGCCCACCGCCAGCGTGATCAGGGCGAACGATTCACCACGGATTTTGCGCACATTGAACACCAGCGCCCCGATGGCCAAAGCCAGCAGCGCCGCGAGCAATCCGCTGCCCAGCGCGGCAGGCACCACGGGCCAGTCGGCTTTGGTGGCCAGCGTGGCCATGCCGTACATGCCCACACCGAAAAATGCCCCATGGCCGAACGAGAAATACCCCGAGTATCCCGAGAGCATGTTCCAGGAGGTGGCCAGCGTCATCCAGAAAAAAACCACATACAGCAAAGACTGCAGGTGGACCGGAAGGCCCATGTAAGGCGCCGCAAACAGCAGTGCCAACACCACGAACAGGATGGAAATTCGCTGGATCTTATTCATCACCACGCCTGAGCAAAAGAATCAGGATCAACACCGTGAACGCCACCAAAGGCGCCCAGGTGGGCGCAATCAAGGCCTGGGTCATGGACTCGCTGATGCCGATCACCAAGCCACCCACCAAGGGCGTCAATGCTGAGCCCAATCGGCCAATCATCACCACCGCGAACACCACGCCGACCCAGGCAAATATCTGCGAGGGTGCGAGTGTGAAGGTCAAAGCCACGCAGACGCCCGCACAAGCGGCCAGCGCCGCACACAAGCCCGCCAACAAAACGGCCAGGCGCTTGGCGTTGATGCCAAAGGCCGTGGCGATCGCCGGGTCTTCGGCGCTGGCGCGCACCGACTTGCCCATGTCGGTGCGGTGCAGCATCCACCAGACCAGCGCCACAGCGGCCAGCGACATGCCCAAGGTCAAGGCCTCGGAATAGGTCACCACCACAGTGCCCAAACGGAACTTGTGCTCGTCATACACCGAAGACATGCGACGGAAATCGGCACTCCAGATCCATTGCAGCAAAGCCTCCACCGACACCGTGATGCCAAACGTCACCAGCAGTGAATTGAAGGGCGTGATGGCAAAGCGGGCGAACACCGACTGCAAAGCCATGCCCAATGCCGCAAACAGCGGCACCAACACCAGCAAGGAAAGCAGCGGGTCCACACCCAGTCGCGTTTTGAGCTCGTAGGTGATGTAGGCCGACAGGAACACCCAGGCGAAATGCGCCAAGTTGATTTGCCTGAGCAAGCCCCAGCCCAAACCGATGCCCAGGCCGATGAGGCCATACAGGGCACCGAGAAAAACGCCAGAGGCCAGCGCTTGGAGTAACAGCCCTGCGCTGGGCATGTCAGAACTGCATCTTGCTGCCGGGCAAGGCGACGTCTTTGGGGTGGATCACGACCCACTTGCCACCTTGCAACTGCTTGATGCGGTTCAGGTCATCGCCGTAGTTGTTGGGGCCATCGAAGCGGACTTTGCCAATGATGGTGTCCACACGGTTTTTCTTGAGCCATGCGGCAATCTTCGCATCTTCCAGGCTGCCTGAACCCTTGATGCCCGCTTCCAGAAACTGCCAACCTGTGAAGGCATTGGCCGCCTGCAACTCGAACACGGTGTCGGGCAAATTGGCTTTGGCTGCGCGCTCGTTGTACATCTTGATCGCTTCTGCATAAGCGGGGTTGTTGGTGAACGGCGCATGCTGCTCGAAGGTGGTCAAGGTCAGCGCATTGGCCGCCAGTGGCGATTGGGCCAGCGGCCCGGGGGTGGGGTACACGTGGAAATGGATCTTGGGCTTGTAATCGATCTTGTTCATCGCCTCCAACAACTGAATGCTTTCCGCACCGATCGAGCCGATCCAGACCACATCGGCATTGGCTTCCTTCAAGCGCGAAGCAATGGGGCCAAAGTCGCGGTTGCCGAACTCCCACTCCAGCCACAAGGCTTCACGCAGACCGCGCTTCTTGAAGACCTCGCGTGCGCCCACCGACAAAAACACCACCGAAGGGAATTTGCTGGTGACGATGGCCACCGACTGGGGCTTGGCACCGCCAGCGGCAATGGCATCGAGCAAGGTGTTGGGCACCGTGGTGCCCGGATCGATGCCCATGACATACGCGGGGAAGTGCATGTCGTACTTGGCCAGCGAAGGGATGCCAAAAGAATTGGTGATCAAGACCTTGCCATTGCGCTGAGCCACGCCCATGGCCGCCAGCGAGTTGGCGGTGGCATAAGGGCCCATCAACAGATCGACGTTGTCGCCCGAGATCAGTTGCTCGTACAAAGTGCGTGCAAGGTCGGGTTTGGACTGGTCATCCTTGACCACCCACTCGACCGGACGACCGAGCAAGCCGCCGCGTTTGTTCAATTGCTCGATGAAGATGTCACCCGCAATCTTGTGCATCACAGCCGTGCCAGCCAAAGGGCCCGTCAAGGACAAGGTGCTCCCGACCCGTATCGGTTTGGTCTGCGCATGCAGCCATGTCGAAGTCGAAGAGAGCAACAAGGACGAACCCAGTGCTTTCAGGAAAGGCCGCTTTTGCATGGTTGATTCCTCAGGTCTGTGTGGATGAAATTCGCAAAATTTGCCAATCCATTATGGAAGCCACACCACTTCCGCCCATTGGGAATAACCCGTTGAAGCGCTGTCGCCAACGCGCTTGCGAATCCATGGCCATGCACATCACAGTGACGCGCAGGGTGTGTGTTTGCACCACGCCCTGATTTGCAATTTCCATATTCCACAGAGCCCCAGAACATGAGCACCACACCCGCTTCCAGCGCATTCACACCTTCGGGCTCCACGCACATGGCCATTGCCGAGGTGGACCGCATCGTCGTGCGCGGCAAAGACCTGTGCCGCGATGTGATTGGCCAGCAATCTTTCACCGCGTATTTTTTGTTTTTGTTGACGGGTGAAACCCCCAGCGACAACTTGGTGCGCGTGGCCGATGCCACCATGGTGTCATTGGCTGAGCATGGCTTGGTGCCCTCCGTTCAAGCCGCACGCATGACCCTGGCCGCAGCGCCAGACTCGGTGCAAGGCGCCGTGGCTGCGGGCCTGCTGGGTTGCGGTCCGGTGATTTTGGGCGCCTCTGAAACAGCCGGGCACCTCTTGATCGCGATGCTGGCGCAGGCGGCGCAAGAAGACAAAACACTGGAAGACATTGCGCGCGAACGGCTGCAAGCTTTTCGCGCCGCCAAGCAAACCCTGCCCGGCTTTGGCCACCCGGTGCACAAACTCGGTGATCCACGGGCGACCAAACTGATCGATCTGGCCAACGAATGGGGCGTCGCAGGCGAGCATGTGCGCGCCTTGCAGGCTTTGGCCTCGCACGTCGAAGGCGTCTATGGTCGGCCCTTCCCGATGAACGTGTCGGCGGCCATTCCTGCAGTGTTGCTGGACGCGGGCTACCCTGCCGGTGCGCTCAAGGGCATCCCCTTGCTGGCACGCACCGCATCGTTGGTGGCGCACATTCTGGAGGAGCAAACCCGACCCATTGGCTTCAAGCTCGCCAGCGCCGCCGAGCATGCCATGACCTACGACGGCCCGCCCGTGGCCCGCTGAACCCGGTTGCACACCATGACCACAACAACGCTTTTGGCGCCTTTGGAAGTGCTTCGCCAATTTGATGCGCACGACTTCTCGATCGATCAATTTTTCCAGGCACGGCTTCGCCGATTGGGCGATCAGCCCATGGTGGAGTACCAGGGCACCGTCATGAGCTGGCAAGCTTGTGCCGAACAAGCCGACCGTGCCGTGGCCTGGTTGCTAGCGCGCGGCGTGCAAGCGGGCGACCGCATCGGGCTCATGGCCTACAACCATCCGGCGACGGTGGTCTTGCTCAATGCCTGTGCACGTGTGGGCGCGATCCTGGTGCCCTGCAATCCCGAGTTCGAAGCACGCGAGGCCCAATACATTTTTGAGCATGCGGGCGTGCGCGGCGTGATTTGCTCACCCGAAGCCCTGAGCAAAGTGCAAGAGGCCACTTGCCAGATGAACGCTGTGCCTTGGCAAGTGGTGATCGAGCACGATCAGCCCGGGGGTGAAATATCTTTGCTGCATCAATGGCAAGACTGCACACCGGACCGCAGCACGCGCACAGGCACGGCCGACAGCACCTGCATGATCATCTACACCTCAGGGACCACCGGGTTCCCCAAAGGGGTGATGCACAGCCAGCGCAGCTACTTGCTCACGGCCGAAGCCTTTGTGCACCGCATGTATTTGCAGCCCGATGAGCGTCTGATGTGTGTGCTGCCGCTGTTCCACATCAATGCGTTGATGTACTCGCTGGGCGGCGCCATGGCGTGCGGTGGCACTTTGATCTTGATCCGCCGTTTTTCTGCATCCACTTTCTGGCAACAAGCCGCCGAGACCCGCGCCACCGAGGTCAATGTGATCATGTCGGCAGCGGCGATTTTGGCGCGCAGACCGATCGAAGAATTTGCCCCCCATCACAGCCTGCGCAAGATGTTTTTGGCGCCGCTCAATCGCGATTTGCTGGACACTTTCCAGCAACGCTTTCATGTGCCGGTGTTGATCGAGTGCTATGGCATGACCGAGATCCCCGGCGTGCTGAGCAACCCTTTCATGGGCCCTCACAAACTGGGCAGCATGGGCTGCATATCACCGCACCCCGATCCGGCCATTGCATGGCCAGAAGTTCGCGTGATGGGTGAAGACGGACAAGAATTGCCCATCGGCGAAGTGGGCGAGCTGGCCGTCAAGACACCCACCCTGATGCAGGGCTACTTCAAAGACCCCGAGCAAACGGCGGCCAGCTTCCAGGACGGCTGGTTCCTCACCGGCGACTTGGTGCGGCGCGATGCCGACGATTTCCTGTTTTTCTTCACACGCAAGAAAGACATCATCCGCCGCCGCGGCGAAAACATCTCGGGCGCCGAGATCGATTCGGCCATCGGCAGCCATCCGGACATCCTCGAATGCGCCTCAATCGGTGTGGCGTCTGACCTGGGCGAAGAAGAAATTTTGTTGGCCGTGGTGCCCCGTCCCGGCACGGCCGTCACGCCCGAAGTCGTGCATGCCTATGCCCAGTTGCACCTGTCGCCCATCAAGCGCCCCCGCTACATCGTCATGGTCGACAGTCTGCCGCACACCGGCTCCATGAAGATCGCCAAATTCAGACTCAAACCCGCAGACAACTTGCGCCGTCAGGCCACCGATTTTTCATCCTAGAAAGTTCCATCATGAGCGATACCCCCAACACCACCGAACACCGCTACGACGCCTTGCACCTGATCACCGAAGAGGTGCTGGCGCGTTACTCGAAAACGCCCGATCCACGGCTGCGTGAGCTGATGCTGTCCTTGATCAAGCACATCCACAGCTTTGCCAAAGAGGTCAAACTCACCTCAGAGGAATGGGCATTCACCATGAGCTTTCTGGAAGAGACCGGCAAATGGTGCTCACCGGGCCGCAACGAATTCATGATCTTTTCGGACGCCTTTGGCCTGTCCATGCTGACCGTCACGCAAGACTACCCCCGTCCGGAACACGCCACGGAGCCCACCTTGGTCGGCCCCTTTCTGCTCGAGAATGCGCCCCAGTTTGCGATGGGCGAAGACATCAGTGCAGGTGCGGCCGGCACGCCCATGTATGCACAAGGCCAGATCTTGGACATCCACGGTCAACCCGTGGCGAATGCCGTGATCGATGTGTGGCATTCGGACGATCGGGGGCTGTACGACGTGCAAGATGGGATTGAAGAAAACGGGCCTTGGGCGCGAGCCGCCCTCACCACAGGTGCCGACGGACGCTACAGCTTCTGGTCGGTTTTGCCAGTGGACTACCCCGTCCCGCAAGACGGCACCGCCATCCAGATGCTCCAGGCCACCACCGGCAGAAGCTGGCGCCCTGCGCATTTGCACTTCCGCATTCAGGCCCCTGGCCAGCGTCCACTGATCACCCACATCTTTGACCGCACCAGCAAGAACCTCTACAGCGATGCCGTGTTTGGCGTTCGCCCCTCCTTGATCGCCGACTTCAAGCCCCAGACCCCTGGCCAGGCGCCAGATGGCAAAGTCATGGACCGGGACTTCTTCACCCTGGAATACAACTTCATCATGACCGATGCTTTGAAATGAGCGACTTCGCGTTGCGGTCTGGCGCAATCGCTGGCCAGCATGCGAAGAAGCCACCCCTTGGAGGCACACAATAATCGGCTTGCTTTCAGCCGCTGGCCGATCAATTTTTTTCACCATGTTTTCCCAATTCACCACAAGATGACACGCCCCTCTGAACTCGAAACCTGGATCGAAGAAGAACGCGTGGTGCGTGCCCGCCTGGACGCTGGCGTGGGTCCTGGCGTGGCATCGCGTGAGCAGACGGCAGGCAAGACAGGTCTGGACGTCATGCAAGGCTTGCTGTCGGGTGAACTACCTTACGCCAGCATCGCCAAGACTTTGAACTTCGTGCTGGTGGAGGTGAGTGAAGGCCAAGCCATCTTTCAGGGCACGCCCGGGCTGGACCACATGAACCCGCTGGGCACGGTGCACGGCGGCTGGTTTGCCACCTTGCTCGACTCGGCCCTGGGCTGTGCCGTGCACACCATGATGCCGCCGGGGCGAAGTTACACCACAGCCGAATTGAGCGTGAAGCTGGTCAAGGCCCTCACCCCCAAAGTGCAGCGCGTGCGGGCCATTGGCCAAGTGGTGCACTGCGGCCGCCAACTGGCCACCGCCGAAGCCCGCCTGGTCGGCCCCGATGGCACGCTGTACGCGCATGCCAGCACGGCCTGTCTGGTTTTTGAAATGCCGGGGAAAACTGCTGCCTGATTCGGCACGCCATGCCACCCTTCGCGCAGGGCACGGTGCATGGCCTCAAAGTTCAGACCCGATCGATGGCGACATCTCGCTTCTGACTGCTCGCCACTGGGCGTGCGCGGCCCCTTGCAGGTCGGGCGGCAACTGGTGCTTGGCTTGCAAGTAATGGTGCGTGTAGACATCCAAATAAGCCTGCAAAGTCTGGGCGGCCTGAGACTCGCCTGCCAATTCCAGGCACAGCGACGCCACTTCGCTGGTGCACAAATGATCCTCCCGCCTTGAGCGGCGCAGCTGGTAGCGTGACACTTGCTCAGGGTTCAAACTGAGCACAGGCAAATGGTTCAGGTACGGGCTTTTGCGGAACATCTTGCGGGCTTCGGGCCAAGTGGCATCGAGCAAGACGAACAAGGGGCGCCGACCTTCGGACAAAACCGGCAGCTCGTGCACCACCCGCTCGGGCGCCACAAATTCGCCCGGAAACACCACAAAGGCCTGCCATTGCGGATCGGCCAGCAGCGCCAGCAAGGCGGGGTCGACCTCTGTGCGTGCCCAGGCAAAGGCGAAGGTGGCTTGCACCACATCGGCGATCAGCCAGCCGGTGTTGCTGGGCTTGAGCGGCTCGATGTCGGCCATGAGCAAACACATGCCCGCTTGCGTGGGCAGCTCGGAGTGCAGTGCGCAGATGCAGTGGCTGGGCACCAGTCGGCAGCCAGGGCAACGCTCGCCCTTGATACCACCACGGGCCATGAAGGGCTTGGCACTGCGGGCCAAGCGCTCAGAGCGCAAGCGCGAGACGGCGTGGGGCGTTTTCAAACGAGCATGTCCCATCAAAGCGCCGTCGCCATGCGCAATCGGCGAGCGGCTTCTTCATCACGCGCATCGTCGATCTCGCGCAAGACAGCCTGCATGTCCACGTCGGCTGTAGAACGCTCAAAGTGCCCGGTCAGCGGGGTCTCGTTGCTCAGCAAACCCGCTTGGTAGAGGCTCCAGATTTCTGGGCCGTACTCGGTCTGGCGTAAATCGGGGGCGAACTGCCCAAAGAAGTCACGCAGGTTGGCCACATCGCGCAGCAGCATGCGCTGGGCATGGTTGTTCCCAGCAGCGTCCACCGCTTGCGGCAAGTCGATGATGACCGGCTCGTCCACACCGGACAGATCGCCCTCGCCGGGGATGTGCGCCAGCAAGATGTTGAACTCCGACAAATCGCCATGCACCACACCCGCGCACAGCATGCGCACCACTTCGCCAATCAAGGTAGCGTGGTGCTGCTGGGCTTGCTCGGGGGTGAAGGCCACATCGTTCAGGCGCGGGGCGGCGTCGCCATGCGCGTCGGTGACCAGCTCCATGAGCAAAACACCGTCAAAAAAGTTGAAGGGCCGGGGCACGCGCACACCGGCTGCGGCCAGGCGGTAAAGCGCATCCACCTCGGCGCTTTGCCAGGCAGCTTCTTGCTCTTGCCTGCCAAACTTGCTGCCCTTGGCCATGGCCCGGGCCGAGCGAGAGTTTTTGACTTTGCGGTTTTCGGTGTAATCCACCGCCTGCCGAAAGCTGCGGTGGGTGGCTTCTTTGTAGATTTTGGCGCAGCGGGTTTCGTCGCCGCAACGCACCACAAACACCATGGCCTCTTTGCCGCTCATGAGCTGGCGGACCACGGTGTCGATCAAACCCTCGTCAACCAGGGTTTGCAGCCTTGGCGGAGCCTTCATCCAGGGCGATGCAAGACGCAGATCTTGTGGCCGTCCGGGTCGCGCAGATAAGCCAGGTAGAGCTTGCCTGCAGGGCCTTCACGGAAACCGGGTGGGTCTTCGCAAGTCACGCCGCCATGGGCAATGCCTGCAGCGTGGAAGGCATCAGCTTGCTCGATCGAAGTGGCTTTGAACCCATAGGTGCTGCCGTTGCCCACGCTCGCGGCTTCGCCATTGATGGGCGTGGTGATGCCAAACGAACCGGCGGGACTGCGGTAAAAATAACGGTTGTTGTTGCCCACCCCCGGGGCCTGCCCCAAGGTGCCCAACACGGCGTCGTAAAACTTTTTAGAGGCTTCGAGGTCTTTCACCCCGACCATGACATGGCTGAACATTGCAATCCCCATTGAATGAAGTCCGATATTGGACCTGTCGATTGTGGACCATGTGCTGTGTCTATTGAGTGGCTTGGGGATGAGGCGGCATGCATGCCGTCGCCCAAGGGATTGCACCGCCAAGCGCTATGGGGCAAGCTACGCGCTTGAGACCATCTCAGTCCCCCATCGCTGTCCCCACAAAGGCCTGCCTTTGCAATGGCCTTGGATAAAAAACGACTCTTCACCCTTGGATCCATCTCATGAGACTTCTTCACACCATGCTGCGCGTCGGCAACTTGCAACGCGCCATCGACTTTTACACCCAGGTGCTCGGCATGAAACTGCTGCGCACCTCGGAAAACCCGGAGTACAAATACTCGCTGGCGTTTGTGGGCTACGGCAACAACCCCGACCATGCCGAGCTGGAACTGACCTACAACTGGGGCACGGAAAGTTACGACATGGGCACGGCCTACGGTCACATCGCGCTGGGCGTGCCCGATGCGTATGCGGCTTGCGAGAAGATCAAAGCCGCGGGGGGCAACGTGACCCGCGAACCCGGCCCCGTCAAAGGCGGCACCACCGTGATCGCCTTTGTCACCGACCCCGATGGCTACAAGGTCGAGCTGATCCAAAGGGCCGAGTACGCGGCTGGGCAAGGTCTGGGCTGAAGCGGCAGGCCCCGTTCAGCCAATGTCCCCTTCGATCTGTTCACCTACTGTCAACCACGACTTGATCACCCACTGTCACCCCCGACTTGATCGGGGGTCCATGCCTTCGACTGCCATGGATACCCGGTCAAGCCGGGTATGACATATGGGGCGGGTCATGACACATTCACCCGATGTCACTCGCTGTCATCCGATGCCCCCCTCTGTCACCCCCGACTTGATCGGGGGTCCATGCCTTCGACTGTCATGGATACCCGATCAAGTCGGGTATGACAAATCAATCAGGTTTCAAACTGCCGCGCAGGACCATCGGTCAGTTCAGCGCGGCAGCTGACTGGCTTCGCGTGCCAACTTTTCGATGCGAGCCCAGTCGCCTTGGGCCAGTGCATCCGCTGGCACCAACCATGAGCCACCTACACACGCCACATTGGGCAGACTCAGCAAGTCATTCGCGTTTTGTTGCGTCACACCGCCCGTGGGGCAAAACTTCATATCAAAGAACGGACCGCTCCAGGCCTTGAGCATGGCGGGGCCGCCCGCCTGCATTGCCGGGAAGAACTTCAGTTCGGTGTAGCCGTCTTCTTGCGCCATCATGATTTCGCTTCCGGTGGCCACACCAGGTAACAGCGACAAACCGTTGTCGCGGCAAGCCTGCCCCACCGTTTTGGTGTAACCGGGGCTCACCGCAAAACGGGCACCGGCTTTGGCGGCTGCGGCTGCATCGGCGGCGCTGCGCACCGTGCCCGCGCCCACCACGGCACCGGGCACTTCTTTGGCGATGGCTTCCATGCAGGCCAGGGCCTGCGGGGTGCGCAGCGTGACTTCGAGCATGCGGATGCCGCCTGCAACCAAGGCACGTGCCATGGGCACGGCATGCGCCACGTCGGTGAGCACGATCACGGGGATCACAGGGGCGTCCTGCATCACTTGCAGGGCGGTCAAATTTCCACTCAGATTCACAGCCATGTGCAGGCTCCTTCTTCGGCTTTGAGCGCGTTGCGGCGCATGTTGGCAAACAGTTCACGGCCCATGCCCACGCCGTTGGCAGCGCGCAGCTCGGCAGGCATTTGGGCCAGCGGGCGGGCGGCCCATTCGGCCTCGCTCACCAGCACCTGCAGGGTGCCTGCGACGCCATCTAGGCGGACCCGATCCCCGTCTTGCACCTTGGCCAGCGGGCCACCGGCTGCGGCTTCGGGCGAGACGTGGATAGCGGCGGGCACTTTGCCCGAGGCACCGCTCATGCGGCCATCGGTGACCAGCGCCACCTTGTAGCCCTTGCCTTGCAGCACGGCCAGCGGCGGCGTGAGTTTGTGGAGTTCGGGCATGCCGTTGGCTTGCGGGCCTTGCCAGCGCACCACACAGACGATGTCGCGGTCCAGCTCACCGGCCTTGAACGCGGCTTGCAATTCGTCTTGTGAATTGAACACGCGGGCAGGGGCTTCGATGACATGAAAGGCTTCGGGCACGGCCGAGATCTTAATCACGCTGCGGCCCAGATTGCCTTGCAAGAGCTTCAAGCCACCCGTGGCGCTGAATGGGCTGCTGGCCGGGCGCACCACGGTGTCGTCTTGGCTGAGGCCTGCGTCATGCCAGACCAGCTGGCCATTCTGCGCAGAAGGGATGCGGGTGAATTCACGCAGGCCGCCAGGGCGCACCGTCAGCACATCGGCGTGCATCAGGCCCGCATCGAGCAGCTCGCGGATCACGTAGCCCGGGCCGCCTGCGGCCTGGAACTGGTTCACATCGGCGCTGCCGTTGGGGTACACGCGGGTGAGCAGCGGCACCACGTCCGACAAGGCCGAGAAGTCGTCCCAGTCGATCACGATGCCCGCCGCACGCGCCACCGCCACCCAGTGGATCAAATGGTTTGTCGAGCCGCCTGTGGCCAGCAAGGCCACCATGGCGTTGACGATGCAGCGCTCGTCGACCAAGCGGCCAATGGGCGTGAAGTTTTTATCTTTGACCAGCGCCAGCACGGTGCGGGCCGCTTCGCGGGTCAGCTCTTGGCGCACGCCCTCGCCCGGGTTGATGAAGGCCGTGCCGGGCACATGCAGGCCCATGGCTTCGAGCAGCATCTGGTTGCTGTTGGCCGTGCCATAAAAGGTGCAGGTGCCCTCGCCGTGGTAGGCGGCTGACTCGGCTTCGAGCAGCTCAGGGCGGCCGACCAGGCCTTGCGCGGCTTGTTCGCGCACCTTGGATTTGGCGCTGTTGGACAGGCCGCTGGTCATGGGGCCTGCGGGCACAAACACCGTGGGCAAATGGCCAAACTGCAAAGCCCCAATCAGCAGGCCCGGCACGATCTTGTCGCACACGCCCAGCATCAGCGCCGCATCAAACACATCGTGGCTGAGCGACACCGCCGTGGCCATGGCGATCACGTCGCGGCTGAACAGGCTCAGCTCCATGCCCGGTGTGCCCTGGGTCACGCCATCGCACATGGCGGGCACGCCCCCGGCCACCTGCGCGGTGGCGCCCAGTTTGCGGGCTTCGTCCTTGATGAGATCCGGGTAGTGCTGCAGCGGCGCGTGGGCCGACAGCAGGTCGTTGTAGGCGTTGACGATGCCGATGTTGGGCGCACGCGGGGCCACCACCTTGATTTTGTCCAGCGCCGTGGCGCGGCCCTTGTCGCCCTCGGGCATGGCGGCAAAGGCATGGGCCACGTTGGCGCAGCCCAGGCGCTGGGCACCGGGGTCGCGCTGGGCAGCGGCATCGACCTGCTGCAAATAGGCCTGACGGGTCGGGCGGCTGCGCTCGGTGATGCGGGCTGTGATGGCCGCCAATGTCGGGTGAAGTGTCATGAACTTGGGCCTTTGAAAGGCTTGGTAACAAAATTACATCACCGATGGTAACCGCGAACAGTCGGTTTGCGCCGTTTGAACGGTTACAGACAGGGTACAAGTCGACAACAGGCTGTTTTGAAGCTGTTGCAGGCACAAAAAAACCCGCCGAGGCGGGTTTTGACGCTGCAGCTGGAGCGCTTACTTGTTCGCAGCTTCAGAAGCGGCTGGTGCAGCCGATGCAGGGACTGAAGAGGCCTCGGCAGGTGCTGCAGCGGCAGCCGCCACGGGGGCTGCAGGTGCGGCTTTCTTGCTCTTGGCGATACCGAAACCGATGGCCAGGCCAATGGCCAGCACGATCACGGCGACCAGAACGGCCCAAACCACGGGTTGATTGTCATCTTGAGGGGTCGACATGTGTTTTCTCCGAAAATAGTGGCGAGATTGTAATGGGGCCTTGTTGCACATGACTGACAGCTTCACCCAAGCCGAAACCGGCCGACCCACCCCGCCAGAGACCACGGCACAGCAAAGCGGCTTATTGCAACGCTTTCGCGCCCAATGCGCCCAGGGTCAGGACTTGTGGGTGTTTGGCTACGCCTCGCTCTTGTGGCGCCCCGAATTTGAGGCCCAAGAACAGCACCGCACACAGGTCTGGGGCTGGCACCGCGCCCTCAAAATGTGGAGCCGCCTGAACCGGGGCAGCCCGCAATGTCCGGGCCTGGTGTTTGCCTTGTTGCCAGGCGGCAGCTGCCAAGGGGTGGTTTACCGCGTGGCCCAAGAGCAGGCCGACGAAGTGCTCACCCGGCTGTGGGCCCGCGAAATGCCCATGGATGTCTACACGCCCTGCTGGCTGCCTTGCGCAACGCCCCAAGGTCCCGTCAAGGCACTGGCCTTCACCTTGCCCCGCAGCAGCCCCAGCTTCACCGGAGATTTGCCCGCAGACACTTACCGGCAAATTTTTCAGCATGCCAGTGGACGTTTTGGCACCACGCTGGACTATGCCTTGGAAACCTACCGCAGCTTGCAGGCCCACGGTATCGAAGACCCGGCGCTGGCCGCCTTGTTGCGCCATGCCGAGTGACATTTACCGGCCTTGAATGACCTGCAACAAAGTGCGGCGCCAAGGCGCTGCCTATACTCCAAGCCATGAACATCGCCGACCTGCGCAAGAGCTACGAAAAAGCCGAACTCAACGAAAACGCCTCGCACGCCAATCCGTTGAAACAATTTGAGCAATGGCTGCAAGAAGCCATTGCCGCCGAAGTGCCTGAGCCCAACGCCATGACCGTGGCCACCGTGGGCAGCGACTTGCGCCCCAGCACCCGGGTGGTGCTGATCAAGGGCTACGACGAGCGCGGCATCGTCTGGTACACCAACTACGAAAGCCAAAAGGGCCGCGAGCTGGCGGGTAACCCCTTTGCGGCGCTGCAGTTCCATTGGGTCGAGCTTGAACGGGTGGTGCGCATCGAAGGCCGGGTGGAAAAAGTCTCAGACGAAGAAAGCGATGCCTACTTCCACAGCCGGCCGCTCGATTCACGCATTGGCGCCTGGGCGTCGCCGCAAAGCCAGGTGATTGAAGGCCGCACGGTCCTGGTGACCAACGCCGCCAAATACGCGGCGCAGTTCATGCTCAAGCCCCCACGCCCACCGCACTGGGGCGGCTACCGCTTGGTGCCGGACAGCTGGCAATTCTGGCAAGGCCGCAAAAGCCGTCTGCATGACCGGCTGCGTTACACGCAAGACGGTGATCAGTGGCTGCGCGAGCGGCTGGCGCCCTGAGCCAGAGCGCCTGAGACAGGTCAGGCAGACGGCAACAAAGGCAGCACCGCCATCACCACCGACACGCTGACCAGCGCCATGGCCGTGGACACGGCCACCGCTGCGGTGACGGTGTCTTCTTCCTTGCGGTAACGCTGCGAAAACAAAAACACATTGGCCCCGATAGGCAATGCGGCCACCACCACCATGACCGACAGGTGCAAGCCGCGCATGCCCAGCGCCCAACCCACGGCCGCCATGAGCAGCGGGTGCACCACGGTCTTGACCAGCGACAGGCGCACGGCTTCCTTCAAGCGCGCACCGATGGAAGTCTGCGACAAAGTGATGCCCACCAACACCAGTGCCACCGGACCAAAGGCACTGCCCAGCAGCTGCAAGGGTTTGTCCACCACGGGGTGCAGCCCCCAATCGGTTTGGGCATACAGCAAACCCGCCAAGATGGGCAAGGGCACCGGGTGGACGATGGCGCTGCGCACCGCTTGCCACACGGTCCGCAACATGTGCCGCTGTTCGCCCGTTTCAGCGGCTTGCTCGCGCGCCATCTGCAGCTCCAGCACCAAGGTCGCCAGGGTCAGCAACACCAGCGCGTGCAAAGAAATCAAGGTGAACAGCAAAACCAGGCCTTCTTGCCCATAGGCCAAGCCGATCAAGGGAACGCCGATCATCAAGGTGTTGCTGAAAATGCCCGCCAGCCCCAGCACCGAGGCCCGTGAATCGCGGCCATAAACCAAGAGCACGGCAAAGAACAAGCCCCCGGCCACCACGAAGTACTGGAACACCGGGCGCAGCTCCAAGCGCTCCAGATGCACCGAACTCATGGTGCGAAACAGCATGGCCTGCGTGAGCACCAGAAACACCAGGTTGGACAAGTCGCGCACGGCTTCAGGTCGCACCAGCTTGGCGCGCCCGGAGACGAAACCGATGAAGATCAGCAAGACCACAGGCAGCAGCGAAGAAAGGACGGGGTGGTCAAGGTTCATGCCGGGGATTATCCCGGTCACTCAAGCCCGCGGCACCACGGAAACCACGTAGAGCCTGCGCTTGCGGGCTGCCCTGCTGCCCTCAAAAACTCGCTTGCACGCCCAGCTTGAGGGAACGGCCCGGCAGCGGCGACTTACCAAACGCGGTGCTGGTCAGGATCGAGGTCGCGCTGTAGGCCAGCTGGTCGCTGAGGTTGTCGAGCCGCACAAACCAGTGCAGCACCGCAGCGTCCAGCCTCTGGCGGTAAGACAGGCTGGCGTTGAGCAAGGTGTAGGCCCCGGTGGCCACACTGCCACTGGGCACGCGGTTTTGCGCGGCATGCCAATCGGCCCACAGCTTGCTGCTCCACGGCCCCTGGGCATAGGCCAGCGTGGCCCCCAGGCGCAGCGGTGCAATGCGCGGCAAGGGCTCGCCGGTGCTGCTGTTGGTGGCGCGCACCGTGTCGGCGCGCCAGTCCAGATCCAGTGTGGAAGGTCCTTGCCACAGGCGCTGACGGCCGTTGACTTCCAAGCCCTGAAAGCGCGCCTTGACGCCTTGATAGGCTTGCACAGGAAGCTCCTCCTGCGTTTCACCTGTGTTCATCAAGCCGATGTAATGGGCGAAGCGACTGGCAAAAGCGGTCACGGTCATGCGGTGGGGCCCGCTCTTCCAGTCCAGTCCCAAGTCCAAGCTGTTGGACTTTTCCAGCCCCAGCGCGCTGTTGCCCACCTCCCAAGCATGGGTGGCCAGGTGCGGTCCATTGGCAAACAGCTCGTAATCTTTGGGCGCGCGTTGCGACATGGCGGCATTGCCAGTCAAAGCCCAGGCAGAAGACAGCTTGTAAGCCGCGCCAGCGGCCAGGCTCCAAGGTGTGAAATCGCGCGTGCCGACTTCAAAACGGTCCAGTGAAGGGTTGCCCAGGGACTGCACGCGCACCGACTCCCAACGCGCACCGGCATTGACCTGTCCCCAAGCGGTGGGCAACTCTTCGTGCACAAACAACGCCCGACTGCGGGTGCGGCTGAAGGGTGCAAATGCCTCATCGCCCACGGCAGAAAACCGGCTCGACTCCAGCTGCGCGCCCAGCACGCCTTGCCACCCAGCCAAGGCGCGGTGACGCGCTTCCAGGCGCAAGTCCTGGCCTTGGTTGGCAAACACAGTGCCAGAGATGCCGTTGTCAAATTCGGTGTGCTGGTAATCGGTGTGGCTCATGCGGGCTTTGACGCTTTCAAACCAACCGGGCAAATTCCGCACTTGGCTTTCGAGTGCGTAGCGCGTGGTCTTCATGCCGATCGTCACCCGGTCTTCGGCCACGGTACCGTAGTCGCTCTGGTAGCTGTTGACCGAGGCACCCAAGTAACCATCGGACCAGAAAGTGCTGGCGCCGATGGCACCGCCTTGTGATTGGCTGGCCGAGTTGCAGATGCGGCGGGCGTAGCGGGTTTCACCCGTTTTGTCGCAGGCCAGCGACACGGGCACCCGCACATCGCCCGTGCGCCGCTCAAAGCCGTCCACATGCAGCGCCCAGCGGTCGTTGCCGGCCTCCACCAGGCCCGCTGCGCTGCGCTCGGCGTTGCCAGTGCCCGCCTGCAGCTGCGCTTTGCCCGATACCCCCGACAAGGCTTCGCGCGGGATGCGGTTGTCGATCACATTGACCACCCCGCCCACGGCACTGCCGCCGTATTGCAAAGCGGCTGAACCGCGCAAGACCTCGATGCGCTCGGTGGACAAAACATCCAGCGGCACCGCATGGTCATAGCTCAGGGAAGACGCATCCAGACTAGAGGCGCTGTTGTTGAGCACCCGGATGCGGTCACCGTCCAGACCCCGGATGATGGGGCGGCTGGCGTTGGGACCAAAGTAGGTGCTGGACACGCCGGGCAAACCGTTCAGAGTTTCGCCCAAGGTGGTTTGCCCGCGCTCGATCAGCTCGTTACCCCCCAAGGCGCTGACGGGCAAGGCGGTTTGCGTACGCCCCAACGGGTTGCCGGTGATGACCACCTCGTTCGCCGAAGTTTGTGCGCTGGCCACAGAAAAGCCCGATAAGGCAGACAAGCTGGCGCAGGCCAGCACAGAAAGAGATGGAATTTTTTTCATGGTTCAGATGTGAAAAGCCGAAGACCGTCTGCTCAAGCCGAGGAGGGGCTGAACAGACGAGCGCTTGGAAAATCAGATCTGAACGGGGGGTGCTCGGGCCTGCGCGGCCCACCACACTGGGAGGCCGACGGGCCTGTAGGCCAGACTGGGAAGTGCTGTCTGCGGCAGGCTTTGCAGCAGCATCTGGACGGGCCAGGACGCCAGCGCACTGACGTGCCCCAGGTGGTCGAGGACCTGACACAGCGCCGAGCCGATGGCATGGCCCTCACTGTCGTGTGCCAGCGAAGTGGCCGAATCCGAGACCTGTTCGACCGCTGAGACCGCTTGCTGAACCTGGTGCGCAATGCCGTGCCACTGCCCCCAAATCGGCGCCCACAGCAAAGCCGCGACCAGCCAAAGGGTCAGGACAAATCGGCTGCGAAACAAGCGGTGAATCATGAGGGTGACGATCAACAATTCAAACAGCCTGAGCTGTCTGACTTGACGATAGGGACGCTGATTTTATGCCCGAACCCATTGCGCAAAGGTCTGGCGGAACTTGGCCACCTTGGGCGCGGCCACGGCCATGCAATAGCCTTGGTAGGGGTTGCGCTCGAAGAAGTCCTGGTGGTAGTCCTCGGCCGCGCTGTAGTTGGCCAGCGGCTCGACCTCGGTCACGAGGGGTCGGCCAAAGGCTTGCGCCGCATTCAGCTCGGCGATCAGCGCCTGGGCTACATCGGCTTGTTCGGGCGTGGTGAAGTAAATGCCGCTGCGGTATTGCGTGCCCACATCGTTGCCTTGGCGGTTCAGCGTGGTCGGATCGTGGATGACAAAAAAGATTTCCAGCAGCTCGCGCGTGCTGATTTCCGTCGGGTCATACACCAGCTTGACCACCTCGTTGTGGCCTGTGCGGCCTGTGCAGACCTGTTCGTAAGTGGGCGCCAGCGTCTGTCCATTGCAATAACCCGACTCAACGTCGCTCACGCCGCGCACCTTCACGTACACCGCCTCGGTGCACCAAAAGCAGCCTCCGCCCAAAACCAATGTTGCAGTCATGTTTTTTTCCTTGATGGTTCAGCCTGGACCCCGGGTCTTCGCCCGGGGTGACAAACACGGTGGATGGTTCAGCTTGCACACCTGGCCTTCGCCCGGTGTGACCAACACGGTGGCAGGTCCTTCACGTGGCAAAAACCCGATGGCCAGTCATCCCGGACTGGATCCGGGATCCACCTGGGTCACACCCGCAACACCCTGCTGGGCAAATTATGAAACAAGGCTTTGCACACCACCCTGCACCGCCTGCACGAAGTCCTTGAGCGCCATCTGGTCGCGGCCACTGCGCCACAGGCAGCGGGTGTCGTAACGCACATCGGCCTGGGCCAGCGGCACAAAGGCCACACCGGCCAGCGCCGACTTTTGCAAGGCCTGCGGCACCAGCGCCACGCCCAAGCCCTGCGACACCAGCGACACCACACTCAGCCAATGGCGCAACTCGTGCACCGCCGGGGGCAACCAACCCGCCTGCTCGCACTCGCTCAAGATGCGGGCGTGGTAGTCGGGCGACACCGTGCGCGAGACCACCACCAAGGACTCGCCTTGCAATTGGTCCAGGCCCACATGGCTGGACCGCGCCAGGGGATGCGACTGCGGCAGACAGGCCACCAGCGGTTGGCTGACGACCAACACCTGATCAAAACCCGGCGGCACGCGGGGGGTGTGGACAAAGCCCACGTCCAGCCGGTCGCGCACCAGCTCGGACAGTTGCTCGCTGGAGCTGAGCTCCAGCAGAACCAGCTTCAGGCGCGGGTGGCTGGCCTGAAAGCGCCCCAGCAACTGCGGCAGCCCGCAATACAGCATGGTCCCGGCAAAGCCGATGTGCAGCTCGCCCGCCTGCCCTTCGGCCACCTCACGGGCTTCGCGGGCGGCGTCGCTGGCCTGGGCCAGCAGGGCGCGGGCGGCGGGCACAAAAGCCTGCCCGGCAGCGGTGAGCTGCACGCCGCGGCTGTTGCGGGTGAACAATTGCGCCCCCACAGACGCTTCAAGCTGCTGGATGTTGAGCGACAGCGGCGGCTGCGAGATCGACAGGCGCTGCGCGGCCCGGCCAAAGTGCAGTTCCTCGGCCAGGGCCAAAAAGTAACGCAGGTGACGGAATTCCATGTATTAAAAATTTATATTGATGAATCCATAATCAATATTAGACAGCTATTCATGCCGCCATGACAATCACCCTCAGCACTTTTTTTAAGGAGACACACCATGGCCACCCACAAGAACACCTTCAACTGGGAAGACCCCTTTGACCTGAGCGCCCAATTGACCGACGACGAGCGACAGGTCAGCGAGGCCGCCCGCGCCTATTGCCAGGAACGCCTCTTGCCTCGCGTCAAAGACGCCTTTCTTAATGAGACCACCGACCGCGCCATCTTCACCGAGATGGGTGAGCTGGGCCTCTTGGGTGCCACCATCCCCGAGCAATACGGCGGTGCGGGCCTCAACTACGTCTGCTACGGCCTGGTCGCTCGCGAAGTCGAACGCGTGGATTCGGGCTACCGTTCCATGATGAGCGTGCAGTCGTCGCTGGTGATGGTGCCGATCAACGAATTTGGCACCGAAGCGCAAAAGCAGAAATACCTGCCCAAGCTGGCGCGTGGTGAGTGGGTCGGCTGCTTTGGCCTGACGGAACCCAACCACGGTTCCGACCCTGGCAGCATGATCACCCGCGCCAAGAAAGTGCCCGGCGGCTACAGCCTGTCTGGCGCCAAGATGTGGATCACCAACAGCCCGATCGCCGACGTCTTCGTGGTCTGGGCCAAGGACGATGGCGGCCAGATCCGCGGCTTCATTTTGGAAAAAGGCTGGAAGGGTTTGAGCGCTCCTGCTGTGCACGGCAAAGTGGGCCTGCGTGCCTCCATCACCGGCGAGATCGTCATGGACGAAGTCTTCTGCCCTGAAGAAAACGCCTTCCCCGAAGTGCGCGGCCTCAAAGGCCCCTTCACTTGCCTGAACAGCGCCCGCTACGGCATCGCTTGGGGCGCTCTGGGCGCTGCCGAAGACTGCTACGCCCGCGCCCGCCAATACGTGATGGACCGCCAGCAATTTGGCCGCCCCTTGGCTGCCAACCAGCTCATCCAGAAAAAGCTGGCCGACATGCTGACCGAAATCAGCCTGGGCCTGCAGGGCTGCTTGCGCTTGGGCCGCATGAAGGACGAAGGCACGGCCTCGGTGGACCTGACCTCCATCCTCAAACGCAACAGCTGCGGCAAGGCGCTGGACATTGCCCGCCTGGCCCGCGACATGATGGGCGGCAACGGCATCAGCGCCGAATACGGCGTGGCGCGTCACCTGGTGAACCTGGAAGTGGTCAACACCTACGAAGGCACGCACGACGTGCACGCCTTGATCTTGGGACGCGCCATCACGGGCATCCCGGCATTCGCCAATTGAGCGCCAAGCTCAAGCACACTCAGGGGCTTCGGCCCCTTTTTCTTGACCTGCGATTGACCTTCTTGTGTGGGCCACCGGCTTGACGCGCATCAGGTCAGCCACTACATTACTAACCAGTCAGTCATTAGCCAACTGGTTTGTGTGAACACCGAAGCATCCGCCCCCCATAAACGCGAACGCCGCAAACAAGACCGCCCCGGAGAACTCCTGGAGGCGGCTTTGGACTTGTTCGTCGAAAAAGGCTTTGCCGCCACCCGCGTGGAAGAAGTGGCCGCCCGTGCGGGGGTGTCCAAAGGCACTTTGTTCTTGTACTTCCCCAGCAAAGAAGACCTGTTCAAGGCCGTGGTGCGCGAAAACGTGGTGGCCCCTGTGACGCAAGGCGCAGCCGAGGTGGCGCAGTTTCAAGGCCCCACGGGTGAATTGCTCGAATGGATGCTGCTCCAATGGTGGCACCGGTATGGCGCCACCAAGGCTTCCGGCATTTCCAAGCTGGTGATGAGCGAGGCGAGTAATTTTCCTGAATTGGCTGCTTTTTACCGCCAGGAAGTGATCGAGCCCGGACAGGCCCTGGTGCGCTTTGCGCTGCAAAGAGGCATTGATCGGGGCGAGCTGCGCCCCATGAACATCGAGTTGGCGCTGCATTCCGTCATGGCGCCGCTGCTGTTTTTGGTCATGTGGAAACACTCCATGGGCCCATGCAGCCCGCAGACCGAACAAATCAACCCTGAACAATTCATTTCCCAACACGCCCAGTTGCTGGTGCGTGGTTTGTCTACTTCTTGATCTGCCATGAAAAAAACAACCATCTGGATCTTGTCGGGTGTGGCCATCGCTGTGCTGGTGGCCGGAGGCGCCCGTGTACTGAGTCAGCGCAAGGCCGCCAACAGCCCCACTGCCACGGCCGTGAGCACGCCAGTGCTGGAGTTGGCCAACGCCGATGTCTTCACCGTCAAAACCCAAGCCCTGGCCTTGGGCCTGCCGGTGTCCGGCGCACTCAAAGCCACGCAAAGCGCCTTCATCAAGGCCCGCGTGGCCGGTGAACTGGTGGCCTTGACCGTGCGCGAAGGCGATGCCGTGCAAGCGGGCCAAGTGGTGGCCCGCGTAGACCCCACCGAATACCAGGCACGCCAACGTCAGGCCCAGCAGCAAGCCGATTCGGCCAAAGCGCAGGTGGACATTGCCCAGCGCCAATACGACAACAACAAGGCCTTGGTGGACCAAGGCTTCATCTCGCAAACCGCGCTCATCACCTCGCAAGCCAGCCTGAACGGTGCGAAGGCCACTTACATGGCCGCCCTGGCTGCGCTGGATGTGACCAACAAGGCGCTGGACGATGCCAACTTGAAAGCACCTTTTTCTGGCCAGATTGCCCAGCGCCTGACACAAGCCGGTGAGCGCGTGGCCATCGATGCCCGCATCGTCGAGATCGTCAACCTCTCACAGCTCGAACTCGAAGCCGCCTTGCCCGCCAACGATGCCGCCCAAGTGCGTGTGGGCATGAAGGCCCAACTGAACATCGAAGGCGTGGGCCAGCCGGTCGAGGCCCGTGTGTTGCGCATCAACCCCAGCGCCCAGGCGGGCAGCCGCAGCGTGTTGGTGTACTTGGGCGTGTCGGGGCGCGAGGGCTTGCGCCAGGGCCTGTTTGCCGAAGGCGCCTTGGGCACCCAGACCGTGCAGGCCATGGCCGTGCCGGTGAGCAGTGTGCGCACCGACAAGCCGCAGCCTTATGTGCAAGTGTTGGAGAACAAGGCCGTCAAGCATGTGCCCGTCAAAACCGGTGCGCGCACCGAAGTTCAAGGACTGGCCATGGTGGCCGTCGAAGGTTTGACCGAAGGCACGCAAGTGCTGGCGGCCAGTGCAGGGGCGGTGCGTGAAGGCGTGCAGCTCAAGTTCACGGCTGCGGCTCAGTAAAAGGCACTCAGCATGTGGTTCACCCGTGTCAGTCTGAAAAACCCCGTCTTCGCCACCATGGTCATGCTGGCCTTGGTGGTGTTGGGCTTGTTTGCCTACCAGCGCCTCAAAGTTGACCAGTTCCCCAACATCGACTTTCCGGTGGTGGTGATCAGCACCGAATACCCCGGCGCATCGCCCGAAATTGTGGAAAGCGAAGTCTCCAAAAAGATCGAGGAAGGCGTCAACTCGATCGCCGGCATCAACGCCCTGACCTCGCGCAGCTACGAAAACCAGTCGGTCGTCGTGATCGAATTCCAGCTGCACATCGACGGCCGCAAGGCCGCCGAAGACGTGCGCGAAAAAGTCGCGTCCATCCGCCCCAGTCTGCGCACCGAAGTCAAGGAACCCAAGGTGCTGCGCTTTGACCCCTCCAGCAAAGCCATCTGGTCGCTGGCCGTGGTGCCGGACACCACCCAGGCCAAAGTGCCCACCGCGGTGGAGATGACCAACTGGTCCGAGCAAGTCCTCAAAAAGCGCCTGGAAAACGTGCGCGGTGTGGGCTCGGTCACCCTGGTGGGCGGCACGCGCCGCGAGATCAATCTGTATTTACAGCCTTCGGCCATGGAAGCGCTGGGCATCACCGCCGACCAGGTGGTGGCCGCCGTGCGCGCTGAAAACCAGGACCTGCCCGTGGGCGCGATCCGCTCGCTCGAGCAAGAGCGCATGGTGCAGGTCGAGTCGCGCATGAAGCGCCCCGAAGACTTTGGTCAGATCATCGTGGCCCGCAAAGGCGGCTCGCCGGTGCGCCTGTCGCAAGTGGCCACCGTGCAGGATGGCGCGCAAGAAGTTGACTCCCTGGCGCTCTACAACGGCCAGCGCACCTTGCTTTTGTCGGTGCAAAAGTCGCAAGATGAAAACACCATCCAGGTGATCGACGGCTTGGTCAAGACCGTGGCCGAACTGCAAAAACAGCTGCCACCTGGCTTGCGTCTGGAGCCCATCACCGACAGCTCGCGCCCCATCCGTGTGGCGGTGGACAACGTGCGCCGCACCCTGATCGAAGGCGCCATCCTGACGGTGCTGATCGTGTTCCTGTTCCTGAACTCCTGGCGCTCCACCGTGATCACCGGCTTGACGCTGCCGATCTCGCTGATCGGCACCTTCATGTTCATGAACATGTTCGGCTTCACCATCAACATGATCACCCTGATGGCCCTGTCGCTGTGCGTGGGCCTGCTGATCGACGACGCCATCGTGGTGCGCGAGAACATCGTGCGCCATGTGCAGATGGGCAAGAACGCCTATGACGCCTCGATGGAAGGCACCTAGGAAATCGGCCTGGCGGTGCTGGCCACCACCTTGTCCATCGTGGCGGTGTTTTTGCCGATCGGCTTCATGGAAGGCATCATCGGCAAGTTCTTCCACGAGTTCGGCATCACCATCGTGGCGGCCGTGGGCATCTCGATGTTTGTGAGCTTCACACTCGACCCCATGCTCTCGAGCATCTGGCACGACCCCAGCATCGAAGAACACGGCAAGCACCACGCCCCTGTGACCCTTTACGACAAAACCATTGGCCGTGTGACCCACTGGTTTGACACGGGTACCGACAAGCTGTCCGACGGCTACCAAAAAATCCTGGCCTGGTCGCTGGTGCACAAACGCAAGACCGTGTTGATGGCCATTGGCGTGTTCGTGACCAGCATCTTCATGGTGCCGCTCTTGGGCACCGAGTTCGTGCCCAAGGCCGACTTTTCCGAAACCTCGGTGAACTTCCAGACGCCCGTGGGCAGTTCGCTGGAAGCCACCGAAGCCAAAGCGCGCCAGGTCGAAAGCATCATCCGGGAGTTCCCCGAGGTGCGCTACACCGTGGCCACGCTCAACACCGGCAACGCGCTGGGCAAAAACAACGCCAGCATCTATGTGCGCCTGGTCAACCGCAAAGACCGCCAACGCAGCGTGGACCAGATGTCGGCCACCCTGCGTGAACGCTTGCAGCAAGTGCCTGGCATCACCGTCACGCATGCCGGTTTGCTCGACAGCGTGGGCGGCAACAAGCAAATCGAATTTTCCATCCAAGGCCCGGACCAGCGCGAACTGGAACGCCTGACCCTGCAGGCCATGGACAAGCTGCGCGCCATCCCTGGCTTGGTCGATCTGGACTCCAGCGTCAAAGCCAACAAACCCACCATCGGGGTGAGGGTGCTCACCACCTCAGCGTCTGATCTGGGTCTGGGCACGGCCCAACTGGCCGGACCGCTGCGCACCTTGGTGGCCGGGCAAACCGTGGGCAACTGGCGCGCCCCCGATGACCAAACCTACGATGTGAACGTGCGCCTGTCGCCCGATGCCCGCAACAATATGCAGGACCTGGAGCGCCTGCCCTTTGCGCTCAACGCGGCCGACGGCAGCACCCGCATCGTGCGCCTGGGCCAGGTGGCCAAGGTCAGCGAGAGCACCGGCTCCAACCAGATCAACCGCCGTGACCTGACCCGCGAGGTGGCCATCAACGCCAACGTTTACAACCGTGCGGCAGGCCAAGTCTCGGGCGACATCAAGACGGTCATGGAAGGCCTGAACTTGCCCCCGGGCTACCGCTTCCAGTTCGGCGGCTCCACCAAAAACATGGCCGAGTCCTTTGGCTACGCCCTGTCCGCCCTGGCGCTGGCCGTGATCTTCATCTACATGATCCTGGCCAGCCAGTTCAAGAGCTTTTTGCAACCCTTGGCCCTGATGACCGCCCTGCCCCTGACGCTGATCGGCGTGGTGCTGGCCCTGATGCTGTTCCGCTCGACCTTGTCGATGTTCTCCATCATCGGCGTGATCATGCTGATGGGCCTGGTCACTAAAAACGCGATCTTGCTGGTGGACTTTGCCATCCGCGCGCGTGAAGAAGGCATGGAACGCAGCGAAGCCCTGCTGATGGCCGCCAAAGTGCGTTTGCGGCCCATCTTGATGACCACGCTGGCCATGATTTTCGGCATGGTGCCCTTGGCGTTTGCCATGACCGAGGGCTCCGAGCAGCGCGCCCCCATGGGCCAGGCTGTGATCGGTGGTGTGATCACCTCCTCTTTGTTGACGCTGGTGGTCGTACCGGTGGTGTATTGCTACATGGACGACCTGGCGCAGTGGCTGCGCCGCAAAGCCGGTCTGGCACCAGCCCGTCAGGGCGCAGTCGGATCAGCCCAGTAAAATCAAACCCATATTGGAAAACCCCTCAGGAGTAAAAAAATGGATCTGAACCAGGCCCGCTTCAACATGATCGAACAGCAAATCCGCCCTTGGGAAGTGCTGGACCCGCAAGTGCTGGACTTGTTGTCGGTGGTTCGCCGCGAAGACTTCGCCCCCCTGGCCCACAAGGCCCTGGCGTTTGTGGACATGGAAATCCCCCTGGGCGCCGCCGCCAACCAGGTCATGCTGGCCCCCCGCGTGCAAGCCCGACTGCTGCAAGAGCTGGCACTGAAGAAGACCGACAAAGTGCTCGACATCGGCACCGGCTCCGGTTTCATGGCCGCCCTGATGGCCCACCAGGCCGCCAGCGTGCTGAGTCTGGAGACCGATGCCAGCCTGGCGGCGCAGGCCCAAGCCAATTTGCAAAAAGCTGGTGCGACCAACGTCAGCGTGCGCGTGGCCGATGGCAGCCAGGGTGCTACTGCCGATGGTCCCTTCGACGCGATCTTGCTCAATGGCTCGGTGGCCCAGGTGCCCACAGCCTTGCTGCAACAACTCAAGGTGGGCGGCCGTCTGGTGGCCATCGTGGGCGACGAACCCATGATGCGCGCCACCGTGGTCACCCGCAGCAGCGACAGCAGTTTCACCACCACCGAGCCCTGGGACTGCAATGCCCCTCGCTTGAACGGTTTCACCGAGCCTTCGCGCTTCGCATTCTGAACACCATGCAACAGATCACACCTGCACAACTGAACGACTGGGCTGCACAGCAAGCGAGCCGCCCCGTGCTGCTGGACGTGCGGGATGCCTGGGAACTGCAGACCGCCAGTGCCCGGCCCGACAGCCTGGACCTGGTGCACATGCCCATGCAGACCATCCCGGGGCGCCTGGACGAGTTGGACCGGTCACGCCCCATGGCTTGCCTGTGCCACCACGGTGCGCGCAGCCAGCAGGTGGCCCACTTCCTGGCCCAACAAGGCTTTGAGGTGGTCAATGTGGCCGGTGGCATCCATGCCTGGTCACTGCAAGTAGACCCCACTGTGCCCGTGTATTGATGCCCGTTCATTGCGCTTCGCCTATTCACCGGATTTCAAGAAAGCCCCCCATGCAGCACCAACGCTCCAACCCCGCCTTGTTCAAGTGCCTGCCCTTGGCAGCGCTCCTGTCGTTGGCCTTTGCCTGCAACAGCCACGCACAAAGTCTGGTCGACATGTACGAGATGGCCAAGGGCTTTGACGCAGGGTACCAATCGGCAAAATCACAATTCTTGGCCAACCAGGCCAAAGCGGATCAAGGCAAGGCGGCTTTGTTGCCCACGGTGAACCTCAGCGGGGGAGCGACACGCTCGAATCGGGAAATCACACCTCAAACAACGTCCGATTACAGCTACACCACACAAACGGCCGGCATCAATGCCAGCCAACCACTTTATCGCCCAGGCAATCTGGCGACCTACCAGCAAAGCCAAAAGACTCTGGAGATCGCACAAGCGGCCTTGAATCAAGCTGAGCAAGACCTGATCGTGCGGACCACACAGGCTTACTTCGAAGTCTTGGCTGCTCAGCAAAGCCTGACCTTTGTGCAAGCGCAAAAAGCAGCGGTGGCTGAGCAATTGGCCAGCGCCAAACGCAATTTTGAAGTCGGCACCTCCACCATCACCGACACCCGTGAAGCCCAAGCGCGCTACGACTTGGTGACCGCTCAGGAAATTGCAGCAGACAACGACCTGCGCGTGAAAAAAGTGGCCCTTGAGTTGCTGGTCGGCAAGTCCGATGCCAAGCCTTTGAGCCTGTCACCTCAAGCCAGCTTGCCACCGGTCACAGGCTCCGGTCCTGAAGAATGGATAGCGCAAGGTGAGCAATCACACCCGGCCATTCAGCAAGCGCGCACCGCCTTGGAGATTGCCAAACTTGAGACGGCCAAAGCTGAAGCCGGCCATAAACCCACGGTGGATTTCACCTTGGGTTACAACGCGCAAAGAAACATCAACGGTTTGGCAACCACATTCACAGGCAGCACCAACCAATTCAACATCGCCAGCGCTGGCATCACCGCCAACATGCCCCTGTTTGCCGGTTTTGCCACCCAAAACCGCATCCGCGAAACCTTGGCCCTGGAAGACAAAGCCCGCAGCGATCTGGAAGGCGCTCAGCGTCAAATCGCGCAAGCGACACGCACCGCCTATCTGGGCCTGCAGTCGGGTCTGGGTCAGGTCAAAGCCTTGCAAGCGGCAGAAGCCTCCAGCCAAGCAGCACTGGACGCCAACAAGCTGGGCTACCAGGTGGGTGTGCGCATCAACATCGATGTGCTCAACAGCCAAAGCCAGCTGTACCAGACCAAGCGTGATCTGGCCAAAGCCCGCTATGACGTCCTGCTCGGCCAGCTCAAGCTGCGCCAGGCCAGCGGCACACTCAAGGCCGAAGACCTGCAAAGCATCAACGCCTTGTTGCAGAAATAAACAGCTGCGCTCAGCCCTCAGCCCTGTCAGTCCTCACCGGTTGGCAGGGCTGAACTGTTTTTGCGGCACGCCGTGGCCACGCTTGGCTCGCCATGACAAATCCCGGTACTTGCATGGCGTGCGCTTCAGCTCAAAGCCTGGCGCCGACTGGGGGCCTCAGCAGGCCCATATTGGGATGAAGCCGCCGCGCTACCGAGCGTTCAGTGCCATGAGACTCGCTTGGGCGTAACGGTCAGCGGCCCCTCTGCCTTGCGCCACCATGTCCAAACCCGCTTGTTGCGCCCGGGCCAGGGCAGCACGGTCATTCAACCACGACAGCGCCTGATCCAGCGCACCGTCCATGTCGGCCACGCGCTGCGCGGCGCCTGCAGCCTGGGCCTGCTCCGACGCCTCGACAAAATTGAAGGTGTGCGGGCCCATGATGATGGGGCAGCCAAATGCCGCCGCCTCGATCAGGTTTTGACCGCCCAAGGGCATGAAGCTGCCGCCCAAAAGCGCCATGTCGGCGGCATGGAAATACTGCGGCATCTCGCTCAAGCTGTCGCCCAGCCAAATTTGCGCGTCCGTGGCGTCAACAGGCCAAGGCCCCTCTTCAGGCAGAGCGCTGCGGCGAAACACCGACCAAGCACGGTCCTGCACCAGTTGGTGCACTTCGTCAAAACGCTGCGGATGGCGCGGCACCACAAGCCACAACACGCCTGCATCGGCAAAAGCTTGTGCACGCCAGGCATTGGACGCCAGCGCGTTGAGCCACAGGACCTCTTCGCCTTCGCGGGTACTGGCCAACATGACCACAGGCCGCGCTTGCCCCTGGCGGGTCCATTGCGCGCGCCACTGCTGGGCACGCGCTTGGGCCAGCGGCTGGGGCTTGACATCAAATTTGAGGTTGCCCAAGACCGCGCTGACCTGGGCACCTAGGGCGCCCAGCCGCTGGGCATCCGCGGGGGACTGCGCCAGCACAGCATGCAAGCCCCGATAGGCTGGCCTGGACAGCCAAGACCAACGCTGGGCAGCGCGCAGTGACTTGTCATTCAAACGCGCATTGACCAGCAACAGCGGGACCGCCTGTTGCTGGCAGGCTTGCACCAGCGCAGGCCAGACTTCGGTCTCCATCAACAAGCCGCAACGCGGGCGGTGGTGTTGCAAAAAGCGGCGCGTGGCCTCGGGCGTGTCCCACGGCAACCAAGCTTGTGCATCGCCCGGCTGCAGCAGGCTCTGGCCTTGCGCCCAACCGGTGGCGGTGCTGTGCGTGAGCAACAAGCGCATGCCCGGAAGGCGTTGGCGCAAAGCGTCGATCAGCAGGCCCGCTGCACGCGTCTCACCCAGCGACACGGCGTGCACCCAGACACGACCGGCCTCGGGCGCGGGTGAGTCGTACAGGCCAAAGCGCTGAGGCACGTGCTGCAAATAACCCGGCTCTTGCAGGCCGCGCCGCTGCAGTTTGCGCCGCAGCAGTGGCTGCAAGCTGCGCATCAACAGCCCATAAGCCGACAACGCAACGCACTCCAACCAACTTAGCCTGGACACGGTCATCAACGCTCAGGCAGCCGCAAACAGTTGCGCATAGACGCGGCCAATGCCTTCGGCCTCTTTGGCTAGAGAGAAGTGCTCGACCACTCGCTGACGCGCTGCCTGGCCCATGCGCAAGGCCTGCTCGCGATTGCTCAAGACCTTGCGCACGGCTTGTGCCAAACCGGGCGCATCGCCCGTGTCCACCATCTCGCCAGTCAAGCCGGGGATGGCCAACTGGTCAAACGCACCGGTGCGTGAGCACACCAGCGCGCACTCGGTGGCCGCCGCCTCAAACGGCGTGAGGCCAAAAGGCTCGTAACGTGGGCAGGCCACACACAGCAGACAGCGTTGGTACCAACGGTGCACTTCGCCAGCAGGCACTTCGCCCAAAAAGACGATGCGCTCGGCCAAGCCTGCAGCGGCAATTTTGGCTTTGAGTTCGTCTTGATACGCCTGGTGCTTGGGCTGAGCCAAACCGGCGATCACCGCCGTGGCCCCGGGCAAATGCGGCAAGGCTTCGATCATCGCGTCCACAAACACATCGCTGCCTTTGTCGGGACGCACACGGCCAAACACGCCAATGCCGTATTCACCGGGCAGGCCCGAATCTTTCCAGGCCGTGCGCTTGTCGGCCGGTGGCGAAAAGCGTGACAGGTCGATGCCGTGCGGCACCACCGCCGTGGTGTTGGGCACAAACGATGCGGCCAAGGGCGTGGTGGAGATGACCGCGTCCATTTTGGAAATCAGCCAACGCGGGAATGCGCCGTGCAGGTGCTGCGCTGCGGACGTGAAGACCAACTTGATGGGCAAGCGCAGCACATCTCGCGCAAAAATCGCCGCCATCATTTCCGGGTCACGACGCACATGCCAGATGCGAAACGCACGGCCTGCGGGCGGCTTGCGCGACAACTTGATGGCTTCGCGCAGCGTCATGCCGTCGATGCCGTTGGACATGCGGGTGCCGCAAAAGCCCAGCCGCCACTGGTGCGCCTGCAGCGGCACCAAGGCGTTGATGGTGGCCGACACGCCGGTATAGCGCTCCTTGAGGTTGAAAACAATGACCTCGGGGTCTTGGCTGAGCACGGCGTTGGCGGGGTTCATCTGGGGCTTTCGGTCAAGCGTGGTTCAGTGGGCCGCAGCGCCAATCTGCGCATCGGGCTTGACCGAGCGCAGCAAGGCCAGCATGGCGGACTCGATGCGGTGCAGCGCCGCTTCGGTCTGGCCTTCAAAACGCAGCACCAGCACGGGCGTGGTGTTGGAGGCCCGGATCAAACCAAAACCATCGGGCCAGTCCACACGCAGACCGTCGATGTCCGACACTTTGGCCGGTGCACTGAAGGTGCTGCCCGCCTTGGCTTGCAAGGCTTTCGTGACCGTGTGCGGCTCGCCCTCGGCGCAGGCCACGTTCAGCTCGGGCGTGCTGAAGCTGCTGGGCAGCGCGTTGAGCACCGCGTTGGCATCGGGCTGCTTGCTGACGATTTCCAGCAAGCGGCAACCCGCGTAGGTGCCGTCGTCGAAACCGTACCAACGCTCCTTGAAGAAGATGTGGCCACTCATCTCGCCGCCCAAGGGGGCCTGACCACCTGCGGCCTCGACCTCTTTCATTTTGGCCTTGATCAGCGAGTGGCCTGTTTTGTACATCAGCGCTTTGCCGCCTGCAGCTTCAATGGCCGGGGCCAGGCGCTGCGAGCATTTCACGTCAAACAAGATGGTGCCGCCCGGCACACGCTGGAGCACATCTTCGGCAAACAGCTGCATCTGACGGTCGGGGTAAATGTTGTTGCCGTCTTTCGTGACGATGCCCAGACGGTCGCCGTCCCCGTCAAAAGCCAGGCCCAGTTCAGCCCCGGTGGTTTTGAGGGCCTGCATCAGGTCTTGCAGGTTTTCGGGCTTGCTGGGGTCGGGGTGGTGGTTGGGGAACTCGCCATCGACTTCGCTGAACAGCTCGATCACCTCGCAACCCAGGGCACGGAAGATGCCGGGGGCCGAGGCACCGGCGATGCCGTTGCCCGAATCCACCACGATCTTCATGGGGCGTGCCAAGCGGATGTCCCCCACGATGCGCTGGGTGTAATCGGACAGCACGTCCAATTGCGACACGCCGCCACCGGCTTGGAGCTGCCAAGTCTCGGTTTCCATCATCTGGCGCAGGGCCTGGATTTCATCGCCATAAATGGCGCGACCGGCCAAGACCATCTTGAAGCCGTTGTAGTCCTTGGGGTTGTGGCTGCCGGTCACCTGGATGCCGCTTTGGCAAGCGGTGTTGGCCGCAAAGTACAACATGGGCGTGGTCGCCATGCCGATGTCGATGACCTGCACACCCGCAGCCACCAGACCGCGAATGAGCGCGGCCGACAAGGCCGGACCGCTCAAACGGCCATCTCGGCCCACGGCCACCGTGGTCTGCCCTTCGGCGAGTGCCACCGTGCCAAAGGCCTTGCCCAGGCCTTCTGCGACCGCTTCGTTCAGCGTAGAAGGGACAACGCCACGGATGTCATAGGCTTTGAAAATCGAAGGGGTGACTTGCATGGGACAGAGATCAAAAGACTTGAAGGAGCGCCCTTCCCGAGCGGGAAAGACCGACTGGCAGATTTTGCCTGCATTGTAGGCGCCGCCGGTTCGAAACCGGCCCGAAACGCGGTGCCTGCCAACCGGCATCCCACAAGCCCCGTCATCCCCTAAGCCCTGTCATCCCCTAAAACCTGTCATCCCGCACTCGATGCGGGATCCACGCATTCCATCCTCTTGCCGTTAACATGGCCCAACCGTTCTCAACGCCCCCTGAACTGGAAAGCCCATCCATGACCCACTGGAACAGCCTGCACATCGACAGCCCTTGGGGCCGCATGACCTTAGCGGCCAGCGAGCGTGGTCTGTGCGGGGTGTGGTTCGATGAACAGCGCCATGGCCCGAGCCCGGCGCAAATCCAAAGTTGGCCCATCGCCCCCCAAGACCCGGTGCTGCAGCAAACGGCAGCGCAATTGCAGGCCTACTTTGCAGGTCAGCGCCAAAGCTTCGACCTGCCCCTGGATTTGTCACGCGGCACCGCGTTTCAGCAATCGGTATGGCAAGCCCTGCTCAGGGTCAATGCCGGCCAGAGCCAAAGCTATGGCGATCTGGCCAAACAACTGAACAAGCCCCAAGCCGTGCGCGCTGTGGGCGCTGCTGTTGGCCGCAATCCGGTCAGTATCATCGTGCCTTGCCACCGCATTTTGGGTGCCGGTGGTCAACTCACTGGCTATGCCGGCGGGCTGTGGCGCAAACAGGCGCTGCTGCGGCTGGAAGGCCATCCCGGCATCTGACACCTTCTCCATGCATTCATCTCACGCCAAAGGCTGGCTGGCTGATTTTTTGATCCTGTCCGCCATCTGGGGCTCGTCCTTTTTGTTCATGCGTCTGGCTGCGGTGGAACTGGGCGCGCTGCCCACCGCGGCCATTCGGGTGGCCATTGCTTCGGCTTTTTTGCTGCCGTTGATGTTGGCCAAAGGCCACTGGTCCGCCCTGCGGCAACACTGGAAACCCGTGCTGTTTGTAGGCGTGCTCAACAGCGGCATTCCCTTTGCCCTGTATTCCTTTGCGGTGATGCACATCACCACAGGGTTTTCGTCCATCCTGAACGCCACGGTGCCGCTGTTTGGCGCGCTGGTGGCCTGGGTCTGGTTGGGCGACAAGCCCAGTCTGTCACGCAGTGTAGGTCTGGCCATCGGCTTTGGCGGCGTGGTGCTGCTGGCCAGTGGACAGGCGAGCTTCAAGCCCAACGCCTCGGGCATTGCCCCAGCCTGGGCGGTGCTGGCCTGCCTGGCCGCCACCAGCTGCTATGCGCTGTCGGCCAGCTTCACCAAAAAGCACATCCCCAGCCTGCCGCCGCTGGTCACCGCCACCGGCAGCCAGATCGGCGCCACTTTGACGCTGGTGCTGCCTGCGCTGTGGTTTCACCCCGATCACTGGCCCAGCGCGACCGCCTGGTGGTCTCTGATCACCGTCGGCGTGCTCTGCACTGGCGTGGCCTACATCCTGTATTTCAAGCTGATTGAAAACGCCGGACCCGCACGCGCGCTCACGGTCACCTTTCTGGTGCCGGTGTTTGCCATCGCCTACGGCGTGCTGTTTCTGGGCGAAAGCGTGACCGCCTGGATGCTGCTGTGCGGCGCGGTGATTCTGGCGGGCACGGCCCTGTCCAGCGGACTGGTCAAGCTGCCGGGGCGTTGATCTGGCGGTGAATCTGCACCCGCTGCACCACATCGCGCGCCCTGAGCTGACCACAGCCACCGTCCACATCTTGACCGGCTGACTGGCGCAGTTTGGTCAGCACGCCCCGCTGGTGCAAGGTGCGGGCAATTTCAGCGGCGCGTTCCCAACTCGGCCTGGCATAAGGCAGATCGGGCACCGCGTTGTAGGGGATCATGTTCATCAAGGCGTATTTGCCCTTGAGCAAGCGCACGATGCCCTCGATTTCTTCGTCGCTGTCGTTCACGCCCTCGATCAGCGTCCACTGGTACTGGATCGGGTAGCCCGTGGCGCGGGCATAGACCTCACCGGCTTCGACCAGGTCTTGCGGGTCAAAGCGCGGCGCACGCGGCAGCAGCTGCGCCCGCAGATCGGCCCGTGTGGTGTGCAACGACAGGGCCAATGCAGGCTTGACGCGGCCTTGCGGCAGACGCTCGAACACCCGGGCATCGCCCACCGTGGAAAACACCAGATTCTTGTGCCCGATGTTGCCCACCGTGCCGAGCAGGTCAATCGCCTCCATCACCTGATCGAGGTTGTGCGAAGGCTCACCCATGCCCATGAACACCACTTTTTTGACCGGCCTGAGCGTGCGGGCCAGCGCGACTTGCGCCACGATCTCGGCGCTGCCCACCTGACGGATCAGGCCTTCGCGGCCGGTCATGCAAAACACGCAGCCCACGGCGCAGCCCACCTGGCTCGAAACACACAGCCCGTCACGCGGCAGCAGCACGCTTTCCACGGTCTGGCCGTCTTGCAGGCCCACCAGCAAACGGGCGGAGCCGTCTTGACCGGGATGCTGCTCGCGCAAGGTGGCCAGACCTGTCAGCGCATCACTCAGCGCAGGCAGCGCGTCGCGCACCGCTGTGGGCATGAAGCTCGTCAAAGGCCTGCGCCCGCTGTCCTGCGGCTTGGCTTGCACCCACAAGCGCAAGATGCGCTGCTCGTGCAGGGCGTTGGCGCCCAGGGCACACAAGTACTCCCGGATGTCCTGAACGCTGTGAAAGCTGGGAATGGGCATCAGTAATGCGGCGGGATCTCGTCACGCAAATTGCGCACCTCGGCGCCACCACCCGACTCGGGCAGGCGATCGCGCATCTGGCGCAGCTCCTGGATGAGCGCGTCGATTTGCTGTTGCTGGCGGTAGACCTGTGCGTTGAGCTGGTCCAGCAGGTCTTCGGTGAAGCCGGCCTTGATCTCCAGATCGACCAGGCGGTTTTCAATTGGGGTGGGAATGTCCATGGCCTGTATTGGACCTGATTTTTGCCCCCATCAGGCGCCAAGGATAATCACGTCCCATGATCAAACTCTTAGTCGGCCTGGGCAATCCCGGCACTGAATACGAAGACACCCGCCACAACGCCGGTTTTTGGTGGATCGATGCGGTGGCCCGCGAACTCAAGGTCTCGCTGGTGCCCGAGCGCAGCTACCACGGCCTGATGGCCCGCACCACCGTGAAGGGCCAGACGGTGTGGTTGCTGGAACCCCAGACCTTCATGAACCTGTCGGGCAAATCGGTCAGCGCGCTGGCGCGGTTTTTCAAGATTCAGCCGCAAGAGATTTTGGTGGCACACGACGAGCTGGACATCGCCCCCGGCGAAGCCAAGCTCAAGCTGGGCGGCAGCCATGCCGGACACAACGGTTTGCGCGACATCCACGCCCAGCTGGGCACCGCCGACTATTGGCGTCTGCGCATTGGCGTGGGCCATCCCGGCGTCAAATCCGAAGTGGTCAGCTGGGTATTGAAAAAACCCATGGCCGAGCACCGCACCGCCATCGAAGACAGCATTGCGCGTTCCGTGAAAGCCTTGCCTTTGCTGTTGGACGGCGAGATGGAGAAAGCCATGGCCCTGATCCACACCAGCAAGCCGCCGCGCCCGAAACCGCCAAAGCCGCCGAAGGCGGTGCCCCCCGAGTCGACAGACCCCGCCTGAGTGACATCACTGCCCTTGCAAGCGACGGTATTTGGCCCAGAGGGATTCTGAGGTCTCCACGTGCTGGGGGCTGACCGGGATGCAGGCCACGGGGCAGACCTGCACGCATTGGGGCTCGTCAAAGTGCCCGACGCACTCGGTGCATTTGCTCGGGTCGATTTCGTAAATTTCTTCGCCCAGGTAAATCGCCTGATTGGGGCACTCGGGCTCGCACACATCGCAGTTGATGCATTCGTCGGTGATCATCAAAGCCATGCCAAGGACTCCACAAAATTCGCAATCAGGTTCATGCCCACGATTATCGACGAGTGACGCCAACCCGCCCGCAGGCAGGGCTGTTGGGGAATCACAAAATTCCACAACACCAAAGGGGTCCGCACGCTGTGGGCCTAAAATGAAGCTGTGGAATACATCATGAACGCTGACCTGCACTGCCATTCCGTTGTCTCTGACGGCA
>NZ_JAOASQ010000048.1 GCF_030158565.1 Limnohabitans sp.
AGGTGGTGCTCTAACCAGCTGAGCTACGCGCCTGTTGAAGCCTTGAATTATAGCACCAAAAATCAGCGTCTTCGGGCTGCCCGAACACCTTTGACGTTTCGCACCGTGCCCAGCACCTTGTTCAGACCCGCCGCATCGCTGATTTCTACTGTAAAAGTCATCCAGGCTGTGCCCTTGACCGATTGGGTTTGCACCCCGATCACGTTCATTTTTTCTTTGGCAAAGACTTCCGAGATGTCTCGCAGCAAGCCTTGGCGGTCAAACGCTTCAACCGACACGTCGATGGGATAAACCGCACCGTCAGGCCCTTTGTGCTCACCCCATCGCACGTCGATCACCCGCTCACCATGGCGCGACGCCAGCTCGCGGAAATTGCTGCAGTCCTGGCGATGGATGCTCACGCCCTTGCCTCGGGTGACAAAGCCACTGATCACATCGGGCGGCGCAGGTTTGCAGCAGCGCGACAACTGGGTCAAGAGCGAATCCACCCCCACCACCAGCACGCCCGATGGTGATTTGCGCGCCACTGCGCCTTTGAATTTCTTTTGCAGGTACTCGTCAGGCAAAAGGGCGGGCTCAGGCGGGTTGAGCAACACCTCGATGTTGCGCAGCGAGTATTCGTCTTTGCCCACGACCTCGAACAAGCCCTCGGCCGACTTGAAACCCAGCTGACTGGCCAAATCCTCCAGCTTGGTGGAGGTGCGGCCCAGACGTTGCAAGAGTTTTTCGACCGCCTCGCGCCCACGCGCGATGGTCTCTTCGCTGATCTGCGCGTTGAACCAGGCACGCACCTTGGCACGGGCACGGTTGCTGGCCAAATAACCCAACTCGGGGTTGAGCCAGTCGCGTGAAGGGCCGCCTTCCTTGATGGCAGTGACCTCGACCGTTTGGCCATTGGCCAGGGGCGTGTTGAGAGGCACCATGGCGCCGTCGACCTTGGCCCCACGGCAGCGATGGCCTAAATTGGTGTGCACGGTGTAAGCAAAGTCCACAGGCGTGGCGCCTTGCGGCAGTTCCACCACGGCGGCGTCGGGCGTCAGCACATAAATGCGGTCGTCGAACAGGCCTTCGCCCTGCCCTGCACCGGACAAATCACGCTCCCACGCGAGCAGCTGCCGCAAGACCGCGATCTTGGCGTCGTAGTCGCTGCTGGCCGAAACGCCCGCATAGCCCTTGGCTCCGGCTTCCTTGTAGGCCCAGTGCGCCGCCACGCCATGCTCAGCATGGTCGTGCATGGCCTGGGTGCGGATTTGAATCTCGATCGGCCTGCCATCCACATCGCGCACCACCGTGTGCAGCGACTGGTAGCCGTTGGGCTTGGGCTTGGCGATGTAGTCGTCAAACTCTTCGGCGATCGGCACAAAGTGTTCGTGCACCCAGCTGAGCACTTGGTAACAGTCCGACACGGCGGGCACCACCACACGCAGCGCCCGGATGTCGAAGACCCGGTCAAAGGCCAGCGACTTGCCGCGCATCTTGCGCACGATGCTGTAGATGTGTTTAGGTCGCCCGTCGACTTGTGCCTTGACGCCCTGCGCGGCCAGTTCTTGCTGCATGCGCTCACGCAAGTCCACCATGTAACGCTCGCGCTCGCCCCGCTTTTGATCAAGCAAGCTGGCGATTTCCTTGTAGGTCACCGGCTCCAGAAAACGGAAAGACAGGTCTTCCATCTCCCACTTGATCTGCCAGATGCCCAAGCGATTGGCCAAAGGTGCAAACACCTGCAAGGACTCGCGGGCCAGTGCGGGCGGGACCGGCAGCTTGGTGGCCGCGTAATGGCGCAAGGTCTGCAGACGGGAGGCCAGGCGCAGCATGACCACACGCAGATCGCGGCTGAAGGCCAGCAGCATCTTGCGCACGTTTTCGGTTTGCAGCTTGGGATCGTCGACCAGTTGCGCACTGGTCTCGGCTGCTCTTGACAAGCGCTGCACATGCACCAGGTGGTTGGTCTGCATGGCCAGCTGTGCCAAGTTGGGGCCAAAGGCCTTGGCAATGACGTCTTCGGGTTTGTTCAGGTGCGGGCAGGCATAGACCAGGTAACTGGCCGCCTGCATTTGGGCCGAGCCACCGATCTCGGCCAGGATGGCGGCCACCGCATCGGCGTGCGTGAGGATGTTCTCGCCCGTGTCCAGACTTTCGCCCGAGATCAAAGGCTCGGCAAATGCGCGGGCACGGGCCAGGGTGTCCGCCAGATCGGCGTTGTCGGCCGTGGCCAGCATGACCGGCGGCACCGCCGCATGCAAATGCGTCGAGATGCGTGTCGGGCTGGCCGCGTGGCTGGTGTTGGGACTGACCATGGTCTCAAGCCGCAAGCAAGAAATTGGCCACCACCTCGATGTGCACATCGCTGGTGATGGTGGGGGCATGACCGCAATCGGCCCAAACAGCCAATTTGGCTTTGGGGCCACGCTCGGTCATGGCCAAAGCCGTTTCGGGGGTGAGCAAATCAGAATCGGCCCCACGAATGAGCAAGGTTTTCGCCTGTATCTGGTCGTACACGCTCCAAAGCAGCGCCTCGCCCGCTTGGGCTGCTTCAGGCGTCAACGCCCGCACGGGCGTCCCGATGGCCGGGTCGTAATGCAAAGTGACCGCGCCATCCGCGCAGGGCCGAACCATGTGCGAAGACATCTCGCGCCACACATCCGCTGGTACAGGACCAAAACCCTGCGACAACGCCCACATGGCCGCAGCAGCTTCGTCCAGGTCTCGGTACTGGCCATAACGGCCAACATATGTTTGCATTCGCTCGACCGAGGCCCATGTGATCGCGGGCCCCACATCGTTGAGCACCAAACGTCGAATCGGGCTGGGCAAAGGCAAACCCGGCTGACCGGCCAGCACCATCCCAATGAGCCCGCCCATGCTGGTGCCAAGCCAGTCCAGGCTCAACAATTCGGCACCACACTGAGCACGCACTTGCGCCAGCAAGGCCAGCATGTCGGCCGCGTATTGGGGGACTTGATAGCCCATGGGGTCCTCAAGCCATTCGCTGCGACCGCGCCCCACCACATCGGGGCAAATGACTTGCAAAGGCTCGGCACTGCGGGCCACCAAGGCTTTCGCCAAACGGTCAAAGTCGCGCCCCTGTCGGGTCAAACCATGCACGCAGACCACCACCCGGCGGGCTTGGGCATCCCCCCAACGCCAATAGGCCATGCGGTGCTGGCCCTCAGGGTGGGGGCAAGACACAAATTCAAGTTGAGGCTGCAAATCGCTGGTGGTCATGACAATCGGACACAATCAGATCAGACGTTACCCAAAAGAGTCATTGGGCAGCGCGATAATGGACTTTTATGCATCCTAATTCATCTGGAGTGGAAATCATGTTGCAAGGTAAAACAGCTTTGGTCACGGGTTCAACCAGCGGTATTGGTCTGGGCATTGCCAAGGCCTTGGCCAAACAAGGCGCCAACATCGTTTTGAACGGTTTCGGCGACGCCGAAGGCCCCCAGAAAGAAATCGCCGCACTGGGCGTGAAAGTCGCCTACCACGGCGCCGACATGAGCAAAGCCAACGAAATCGAAGCCATGATGAAGTTCGCGGCCGACACATTTGGCCGCGTGGACGTCCTGGTCAACAACGCCGGTATCCAGCATGTGGCCAAAGTCGAAGACTTTCCCGTCGAACGCTGGGACGCCATCATTGCGATCAATCTGACCAGCGCATTCCACGCCACCCGCCTGGCCTTGCCCGCCATGAAGGCATCCAACTGGGGCCGCATCATCAATGTGGCCTCGATCCACGGCCTGGTGGGTTCTGCAGAAAAATCAGCTTATGTGGCCGCCAAACACGGCGTGGTCGGTTTGACCAAAGTCACCGCGCTGGAAAACGCCACCACCGGCGTGACCTGCAACGCCATTTGCCCCGGCTGGGTGTTGACCCCTCTGGTGCAAAAGCAGGTGGACGCCAAAGCTGCGGCCATGGGCCTGTCCAACGAAGAAGCCAAAAAGCTGCTGCTGCAGGAAAAAGAGCCGTCCATGCAATTCACCACCCCCGAAGAACTGGGTGAGTTGGCGGTCTTTTTCTGCTCGCCTGCAGGCAACAACGTACGCGGTGTGGCCTGGAACATGGACGGCGGCTGGACCGCTCAGTAAACGGCGTTATCGACGACTTTATAAAAAATCTCACCATGACTGCACCTACCTCCCGCTTGGACAAGATCGTCATCGTCGACGACGACGCACGCATTCGTGATCTGCTTCGCCGATTCTTGTCGCAAGAAGGTTTTGACGTTTTGTTGGCAGAAGACGGGCGCGCTTTGGACCGCATCCTTCAGCGCGAGACCATCGATCTGCTTGTGCTGGACTTGATGCTGCCTGGGGAAGACGGCTTGAGCATTTGCAAACGACTTCGCGGCAACGGCACCAAAATTCCAGTGATCATGCTGACCGCCAAAGGCGAAGATGTGGACCGCATCAACGGCCTGGAAATTGGTGCAGACGATTACTTGGGCAAACCCTTCAACCCACGCGAACTGCTCGCGCGGATCCATGCTGTCTTACGCCGCAGGCCTCAGGCTGAAGTCCCCGGAGCGCCTGCCAACGACAAAGAAGTCATCACGTTCGGCGAATTCTCACTGGATCTGGGTGTGCGTGCGCTCAGTAAAAACGGGCAAGACATTCCACTGACCACGGGTGAGTTCGCGATGCTCAAAGCACTGGTGCGCCACCCTCGCCAAGCCCTCAGTCGGGACAAGTTGGCACAACTGGCTCGCGGCCGTGAATTTGAACCGTTTGACCGCAGCTTGGATGTTCAGGTTTCACGTTTGCGCAAAATGATTGAGCTCGATCCAGCTTCGCCCAAAATCATCCAAACCGTTTGGGGGGTAGGCTATGTCTTCGTTCCCGATGGCCAATCGTGAGCCCCACTGAAGTCACATTGCCGGAAAACGTTGCGCTGACAACCACGACACCGCGCAGGCTGAAATTCAGCCTGTTTTGGCGCACGTTTGTCTTGCTGGCGTTGTTGATCCTGTGCAGCAGCTTGGTTTGGTTGCAACTTTTTCGAACGCAAGAGTACGAGCCACGCATCATGCGCAACGCGCACCAGATTGCCACGGTCGTCAACCTGACCAAAACCGCCTTGACGCACAGCGACGCCATTGCCCGCGTGTCATTGCTCAAGACCCTGGCCGATGAAGAAGACGTCAATATCCAGACGCGAGAGCCCAACGACCGCATCGAGGTGTTTGGTGAAACTGCGATGGAGAAACAACTCGCGCAGGAAATGATCAACCGACTCGGTGAAGGCACAGCGGTCGCCTCCAGCGTGAACGAAAAATCAGGGTTGTGGGTAGGCTTCACCATTGAACGCGACAGTTACTGGCTCCAAATGGACCCCGAGCGACTCAAGCCATTGGGCGGAACAACCTGGCTGGTGTGGTTCAGCATGGCCATCGCACTCTCCTTGACAGGAGCGGCCATCATGGCTGGCTTGATGAACCGCCCCCTCAAAAGACTCTCTTACGCAGCCAGTCAGGTCAGAGAAGGACACTTCAACACCTCCACGCTGGACGAGCACGCCGCCACCAGCGAGATCCGCGAAGTCAACATCGGGTTCAACCGCATGGCCGAGCGGCTGGCCAAGATCGAAGCCGAACGGGCCTTGATGCTGGCTGGCATCTCTCACGACTTGCGCACGCCGCTGGCCCGCTTGCGACTGGAAACCGAATTGAGTGTGGCCGACCCCGAGACCCGTGAACTCATGGCAGGCGACATCGCCCAGCTCGACGAAATCATTGACAAATTCCTCGACTACGCACGGCCTGAGCCAACCAATCTCGGTCCCGTGTTGTTATCGGGTGTGGTCAGCCGCTGCATTGCCCCATGGCGCCACAACCCGCGCTTTGAGATTTCAGTGGATATTGCCGAAGACTTGCACGTTAAGGCGGAAACCGTCGAGCTGGGTCGCGTCCTGTCCAACCTGCTGGAAAACGCCCGTCGTTACGGCCAAAGCCCCAGCGATGGTGTGACCCGTGTCGAGATCGTGGCCCGCGTGCACGATGGCTGGGTGCTGTTGCGTGTGCGTGACCAGGGTCCTGGCGTGTCCGAAGAAACCTTGAAAAACCTGACCCAGCCCTTTTACCGGGGCGACACCGCGCGCACCTCGGCCACTGGATCAGGCCTTGGACTGGCGATTGTGGAGCGCTCGGTGCAGCGCATGGGCGGCACCTTTTCGGTGTTCAACAACAGCTCAGGCGGTTTGATGGCCTTGATGAAATTCAGGCAGGTCGACGCGGCTTAAAGCCTGTGGTGGATGGACCCCGGTTCAAGCCCGGGGTGACAAGCAAGGATCTGTCATGTCGGACTTGATCCGGCACCCAAGCACGCGTCTGTCATGCCGGACTTGATCCGGAACCCAAGCACGCATCTGCAATGCCGGACTTGATCCGGCATCCATTTCCCGGCATCGTCCAGCTGCCCCACAGAAGTCCAACTGCACACAACACGCCATCAGCGCTTTTCCAGCAACACCACGGCCCGCGCTTCCATGCTTTGACCCATGCCCACGGGTCCCAGCTTCTCGGCCGTTTTGGCTTTCACATTGACCTGATCGGGCTGCACACCCAGCGCCTTGGCCACCGAGGCGTTCATCGCGGCCATGTGCGGTGCCAGCTTGGGGGCTTGGGCAATCACCGTACTGTCCACGTTGACCAACTCATAACCGGCCGCACGCACCCGGCGCATGGCCTCGGCCAGCAAGACCGACGAGTCAGCGCCCTTGAATTGCGCATCCGTGTCCGGAAAATGCCGCCCGATGTCGCCCAGCCCCGCCGCGCCCAACAACGCATCGGTGATGGCGTGCAAGAGCACATCGGCATCCGAATGGCCCAGAAGACCCGCTGTATGCGGGATTTCCACCCCACCCAAAATCAGCTTACGACCGGGTACCAGGGCATGCACGTCCCAGCCTTCACCGATTCTGAAACTCATGCTCTGCTCCCCAAAATGGCTTCGGCCAACGCAAAGTCGGCCGGATAAGTGATTTTGAAATTCTGAGCCGTGCCTTCCACAAGGCGCGGCTTCAAGCCCAAGCGCTCCATCGCGCTGGCTTCATCGGTGATGCCCGCAAAGCCACTGGCAGCCACCGCTGCCAGCGCATCGTGCAAGGCCTGCAGGCGAAACATCTGCGGCGTTTGCGCGAGCCACTTGTGCTCACGCGGTACCGTGGCCAACACGCGACCACCCTCCTCGCTTTTGAGCGTGTCTGGCAAAGGCAGTGCCAGCAAACCGCCGACCGCGTCATCGCGGCAAGTCTCGATCAAACGGGTCACCGACGCGGGCGACACCAGACAACGGGCCGCGTCGTGCACCAACACCCAGTCTTGTGGGTCAAGTCCTGCGGCCAACATGGCCTGCAGGCCATTGAACACGCTTTCGGCGCGGCTGGCACCGCCACAGGCCACACGTTTGAAATGTGCGGGCCAGCCTTGCTCGGCCCAAACATGCCCATCATCGGGCGACAAAATCACCCAGCCACTGGCCAATGGCGCGACCTGCGCCAAAGCCTGCACGGTGTGCATGACCATCGGCTGCCCAGCCACCTGCTGGTATTGCTTGGGTTGCACCGTACCAGCACGGGTGCCCGTGCCCGCACAAGGGATGAGGGCGTGAAAACGGGTCGAAGGGGTGCGGTCGTTCATAAGTTGACATTGTAGTTTTGCAGGTCGTTGGCTTCGGCCCCGACAAATGCCGTCGGTCCATCTAGCCCTGTCGGGGCTGAAGGCGCCAACCTAGCGAAGACTGTGCCCAATACAAACACCGCCCTCATCAACACATCAAAGCTTCTAAAATCAGGGCAATTCGGAATTTCCACACCCCCCTCCTTTTTGGTGGGGGGTGTTCTGCTTTTTTCTTCGCCTTTGCCCATCTCCACCATGCAACTGCCCAGCCTGATTTCCGGCAAACGTTTCACCCTGCCCCGCCCTGTCGGATCGGCCGATGCCGTGCTCTTGGCGCAGCTGGCCGAGCGCGAGAAAAAAGCGGGCAAGCTCACCGCCATCGTGACCAGCGACGCGGCCGATGCACAAAGGCTTATGGACGAGCTGGTGTTTTTTGCGCCCGGCCTGCGCTGCGTGATGTTCCCCGACTGGGAAACACTGCCCTACGACACCTTTTCGCCGCACCAGGACTTGATCTCCGAGCGTTTGGCGACCCTGTGGCGCATCAAGCAGCGTAACCACGAAGAAAGCGCCGACGTGGTGCTGGTGCCGGCCACCACCGCGCTGTACCGGCTGGCCCCGCCGTCCTTTTTAGCGGGCTACACCTTCGAGTTCAAGGTCAAGCAAAAGCTGGACGAAGCTCAGCTCAAGGCCCAGTTGACGCTGGCGGGCTACTCGCACGTCAGCCAGGTGGTCAGCCCTGGCGAATACGCGGTGCGCGGCGGCCTGATTGACCTCTTCCCTATGGGCTCGCTGGTGCCTTACCGGGTGGACCTGTTCGACGACGAGATCGACAGCATCCGCACCTTTGACCCAGACAGCCAGCGCAGCCTCTACCCCGTGCCCGAGGTGCGGCTCTTGCCGGGGCGCGAGTTCCCGATGGACGAGGCGGCGCGTGGCCGATTCCGAAGCCGCTGGCGCGAACTGCTCGAAGGCGACCCGACCAAGAGCCGCATCTACAAAGACATGGGCAACGGCGTGGCCACGGCGGGCATCGAGTACTACCTGCCGCTGTTTTTTGAAGAAACCGCTACCGTGTTTGACTACCTGGGCGCAGGGCAAGCGGACGCGGCCACCGTGGTTCTGCACGGCGATCTGGAACCCGCCTTTCAGCGCTTTTGGCAAGACACCCGCGACCGCTACCGCCTGGTGCAGGGCGACCCCG
>NZ_JAOASQ010000049.1 GCF_030158565.1 Limnohabitans sp.
TCCGTTGGAAAAAATTCTACTTCTCAGTCCTTTGGTTCTAGGGGATGATTACCATGCGACAAGCACAGATCAAGAGTCTGTCGCGATCCTCGTCAGTCAAATATTCTTTTCGAGCCATGTCGGAGGCGATCATGGCTACCACCGTTGACTCAAAGCCCAAAACCTCAAGAGAAGCTCTGGGTGAAAGCGTGGTTAGCTTTTGCAATTTTTGAGGGCGGCCATCGTCAACCCAAGTGCCAAGCAACTTTGCAGCTTGAATGAACTCTTGCCCGTATGCTGCCACCTGATAGGCCAGAACGTCTCCGCCTCTTGCACCGCAGTTCATACAGCGAAACGCACCTGTTTTAACGTTTACGCGCATTGAATCACTACCACCGTGAAATTTGCACTCTGTAGTTTTCCAAGATGCCCCACTTGGTCCGCTGAGGTGCAATCCTTCAGATTCGTAGTACTCGGTCGGATTGGGCAATAGATTGCGATCGAATGTCATACAGACCTCCACTCAAAATTTCATTGAGAGGAGGCCTCGATCGTTATGCAATTTCTGCACTAGCGATCGAATTTGTTCATCAGAACATCCGGCAATTCGCGCCCCACAAATTGCAGTTACTTCACTGTCAGGCCAACCCACTGAGCGTCGGCAAATTTTTACAGGTTTAGTGAACAGGTTTTCGCGGATCGCTTCGTATACGCTTGTATTTGAGCGATACCCCAACTCACCCTTCACTTTTTCAATGCGCCAGATGGCCATGCTGAACTCCTTTGAACCTCGTCACATGACGATGGTTGGAAGATAAGTTCAGCTTCAAAAAAACGGAATTCCGCGTGCTACTCAGACAGTATGGTGTAACTAGCACACACTACTTTTTTTGTTCTTGCTCCACCGCCTGACCCATTCATAGGCTGTTTGTTCTGTCACTGAGACAACCTTATGAGAAATGAGCTTCCTGGCTGCATCCCGCATTGAGGTGCAAGCTATGAAATTTGCTTCAAGCCACTTTTCGGCTTCTGAATTCTTTTCCCGAAAATGTTTGTTGACTGCTGAACCGCCTCTGGAACGAGCATCAATTGCGGCTTGGATTCTTGCATTGCTCACATCAAGTTCCTCCCTCAACAAAAGCGCAATTTCAAGCTTCACCCCATCACCCTCGATGAGATTTTTAAATACAGGTACTAAGGCAGGAAATATTGCCTTGAGCATGTGTTGATACTGAGTCAATCGATCAGCGAGCAACTTGCATGCAGCAAAGGCTGAAACAGCTTCATTTCTAAGGAAAGACAAGTCACTCGATGACTCGAGCTTCTTCAAATACTCAACTCCCTCGTCGCCAATTGCTTTACTCAACTCCCCCTTTTGTAGCTTCAATTTATTTCTTGAGTCGTCCAATTTTTGAGCTTTCCCCAAAACCTTGACGATTTTTTCAAGCTCTTTGACTACAGCGACATCAGTGGCCAAGCCATCAATAGATGACACTACCTTATGAGTCTCTACAGATGGCAAAAAGGTAGGATCACTATTTGAGTCTGCTGGATGAACTTGTCTGGACGTGGATTTCTTTGGTCTAGCCATAGGTTAATAATGCCAGCCGCGAGCCAACCTGTACGGAAATTTTGTTGGTAGCTTAAACCTCCCACCCTGACAAGAAAGTCCGAAAAGGTGGACTTAAAGGTGGATCGAATAATTTAGACAAGAAAAAACCCTAAATTAATCAATAACTTAGGGTTTAGTTTTGGCGGAAGCGGTGAGATTCGAACTCACGGACCCTTGCGAGTCGACGGTTTTCAAGACCGTTGCAATCGACCACTCTGCCACGCTTCCTTGGGGTGAGATTGTAGCGAGTTAAAACGCAGGTTTTCCCCTTCCCACCGTCCTTCCTGCCCAAAGTGACTCAAGCGGGATGAAGCATGCCCCGTTTTTCGATGAAGGCCACCACTTCGGCCAGGCCATCCAGGGTTTTCAGGTTGGTCATGACCCAAGGGCGGGTCTCGCGGTTGGGGCGCATCCGGTCGGTGTCGGCGCGCATCACTTCCAAGTCTGCACCGACATGGGGAGCCAGGTCGGTTTTGTTGATGACGAACAAATCACTCTTGGTGATGCCGGGGCCGCCTTTGCGCGGGATTTTTTCACCAGCGGCCACATCGATCACATAGATCGTGAGGTCACTCAGTTCGGGGCTGAAGGTGGCGGCCAGGTTGTCGCCGCCGCTTTCGATGAAAACCACATCGGCATTGGGAAACTTCTCGAGCATGCGGTCGATGGCTTCGAGGTTGATGGACGCGTCCTCGCGGATGGCCGTGTGCGGGCAGCCGCCCGTTTCTACACCCATGATGCGCTCAGCGGGCAGGGCGCCGCTCACCGTCAGCAGGCGCTGGTCTTCCTTGGTGTAGATGTCGTTGGTGATGGCGATCAGGTCCCAGCGCTCGCGCATGTTTTTACACAGCATCTCCAGCAGCGTGGTTTTGCCGGAGCCGACCGGCCCGCCAATGCCCACGCGCAGGGGCGGCAGCTTTTTAGTGCGGTGGGGGATGTGGTGCAGTGGAGTGCTCATGATCGGAAGATGCGTGAATATTGGGTTTCGTGGCGGGCGGACAGGATGGCCAGCATGGGGTTGAAGGCCTGGCGATCCTCGTCTTGGAGTGCCATGGCCGTTTGGACGGCCAAAGGGATTTCACGGGCAAGCCGCGCCAGCATGCGTTGGCCCGCGCTCTGCCCCAGCGGCACGGCCTTGAGGGCGGCCTGGGTCATGTTCTCGGCCCAGCCAAAGGCACAGGCTTGCAGGGCTTGGTCGATGGGCGTTTGCGCCAACGACAAGGCCAGTGCCATGGCCAAGGGGTAGGTGGGCGGTAATTTTGCGCAGCAGGCCAGTTGCGCGTCGCTCGCTTGCTGCAGGTTGCGCAGCCAGTCGAGCAGCGAGCGGCCCATCTGTTCGGTTTGCAGGCGCATCTCGGCGGTTTCGCGGGTGGCCATGACCCAATCGTTCAGCGCTTGCAGCCGGGCGGTGTCGCCGCGCTGCCAGGCGGGGATGGCTTGCGCCATCACCGCCATGTCGCCACGCGACTGCGTCAGGTGCAGCTGGTCCACCACCCAGTCGGTGGCGCTGGTTTCGTTGTGCACCAGGCCTTGTTCGATGGCCGCTTCCAGCCCTTCTGAATACGAGAAGCCGCCAATGGGCAGCGCAGGCGATGCGAGCCAGATCAGTTGCAGCAGGCCCGACGGCGCGGTCTCAGTGTTCATGACCGCAGCCGGGGCCGTGCACATGGGGTTGAGCGGGGGCCGAGCGGATCGGGATGGCGATGCGTTTGCCTGCCGGTGGCGTGACTGCCGGGACCGCATGTTCGTGCTGGCCATCAGGTCCGTGCACATGCGGCTTGGTGTGGGCTGCGGCTTCATGGCCCGCATGCGCATGACCATGTTCGTGGCTGTGCCCATGCCCATGTGAAGATGCACCGTGATCGCCATACGCACCATTTTCGGGCTCGAAGGGCTCAGACACCTCCATCACCGTCATGTGCATGGCGCGCAGCATGTCGGCCAGCACATGGTCGGGCTCGATTTTCAGGTGGTCGGGTTGCAGCTCGATGGGCACATGGCGGTTGCCCAGGTGGTAGGCGGCGCGGGTCAAGTCAAAGGGCGAGCCGTGTTCGGCGCAGGCCGTGATGCGCAGCACCGCTTGGGGCGCTGCCTCGACGCGCACCAGTGAGCCGTCCTCGGCCACCAGCACATCACCGCCGCGCACCACGGTGCCACGGGGCAAGAACACGCCCAGCGCACGGCCGGTGCTGTCGGTCGCGTCAAAGCGGCTTTTTTGACGGGTGTCCCAGTCGAGTGTGATGGTGCTGGCGCGCTTGACCAGCACACTGGCCAGGCCACGGCCTTGCGGCATGAGTTTGGAGCAAATGAGCAGAGCGGACATGGGCGTTCAGAACAAAAAGTAGCGTTGCGTCATGGGCAGGCTGATGGCCGGTTCGCACACCAGCAGCTGGCCGTCGGCGTGCACCGCGTAAGTTTGTGCATCGACTTCCATGCGGGGCGCGTAGTCGTTGTGGACCATGTCCTTTTTGCCAACCTTGCGGATGTTTTTCACGGCGCTTAGGGTTTTGGACAGGCCATAACGTGCACCAATGCCCGCATTCAAACCCGCTTGCGAAACGAAGGTCAGCGAGTTGCGCGTGAGCGCGCCGCCAAAGCTGCCAAACATGGGGCGGTAGTGCACCGGTTGGGGTGTGGGGATGGACGCATTCGGGTCGCCCATGGCGGCCAGCGCGATGAAGCCGCCCTTCAGGATGAGCGCGGGTTTGACGCCAAAGAAGGCCGGTTTCCAGATCACCAGGTCAGCCCATTTGCCCACTTCGATGCTGCCCACTTCGTGGCTCATGCCGTGCGCGATCGCGGGGTTGATCGTGTACTTGGCGATGTAGCGTTTGACGCGTGCGTTGTCGTGGCGGTCGGTGTCGCTAGGCAAGCTGCCGCGCTGCTGCTTCATCTTGTGCGCCGTCTGCCAGGTGCGGATGATGACCTCGCCCACCCGGCCCATGGCCTGGCTGTCGCTGCTCATCATGCTGATGGCGCCCAGGTCGTGCAGGATGTCTTCGGCCGCAATGGTTTCCTTGCGGATGCGGCTTTCGGCAAAGGCCAGGTCTTCGGCAATCGCCGGGTCCAGGTGGTGGCAGACCATCAGCATGTCCACATGCTCGTCGAGCGTGTTGATGGTGTAGGGCCGCGTCGGGTTGGTCGATGACGGCAACACATTGGCCTCGCCCACCACTTTCAAGATGTCGGGCGCGTGCCCGCCGCCCGCGCCTTCGGTGTGGAAGGTGTGGATGGTGCGGCCCTTGAAGGCGGCCACCGTGTCTTCCACAAAGCCCGACTCGTTCAGGGTGTCGGTGTGGATGGCCACTTGTGTGTCGGTGGCTTCGGCCACGTTCAGGCAGTTGTCGATGGCCGCAGGCGTGGTGCCCCAGTCTTCGTGCAGCTTCAAGCCAATCGCGCCTGCGCTGATTTGCTCGTGCAGCGCCGCAGGCAAAGCGGCGTTGCCCTTGCCCAGAAAGCCCAGGTTCATCGGGAAGGCATCGGCCGCTTGCATCATGCGTTCGATGTTGAAAGGGCCGGGCGTGCAGGTGGTGGCAAAGGTGCCGGTGGCCGGGCCCGTACCGCCGCCCAGCATGGTGGTCACGCCGCTGGCCAGCGCCTCGTCGATCTGTTGTGGCGCGATGAAGTGGATGTGCGAGTCGATGCCACCGGCGGTGACGATCAGGCCTTCGCAGCTGATGATCTCGGTGCCGGGGCCAATGACGATGTCCACGCCCGGTTGTGTGTCGGGGTTGCCTGCTTTGCCGATGGCGGCGATGCGGTTGCCCTTGAGGCCAATGTCGGCCTTGACGATGCCCCAGTGGTCGATGATCAGCGCGTTGGTCAACACGCAGTCCATCGCCCCCTCGGCATTGGTGCGCTGCGATTGCGACATGCCATCACGGATGGTTTTGCCGCCGCCGAACTTGACCTCTTCGCCATAGCCACCGGCTTGCAGCGTGAAGTCTTTTTCCACCTCGATGATCAGGGCCGTGTCGGCCAGGCGAACGCGGTCGCCCACGGTGGGGCCGAACATTTCGGCGTAAGCGCGTTTGTCGATGTGGGCCATGTCAGAGTTTCCCTTGCGTCAAGCCACGAAAGCCGAATACCACACGGTCGCCTGCATAGTCCACCAGTTCCACGGTGCGTTGCTGGCCGGGCTCAAAGCGCACGGCCGTGCCCGAAGCGATGTTCAAGCGCATGCCACGCGCCTCAGCGCGGTCAAAGCGCAGGCCCGCATTGGTCTCGGCAAAGTGGTAATGCGAGCCCACCTGAATGGGGCGATCGCTGGCGTTTTGCACCACCAGGGTGCAGGTGCGGCGACCGACATTGATCGGGTGTGTGCCGCTGTCAATCAAAAGTTCTCCGGGTGTCATCAGGGCCTCACTTGCCGCGGCCGATGAACCAGGCGGCCAGCGCCATGGCACCCAAGGCCACAAAGCCCCAAGCGTCGGTGCTGTGCCAGTGCGAGCCACTCAGGCCGTGTCCGTCGTGTGCCATGGCCTTGGCCGCTGCAGTGGCGATGAAAAGCGTTGCGAGATTTTTCATGGGAATGTCTCCAAGTGGGTCGGGCTGAGAGGGGTGTTTAAACGATAGGTTGGTGCACGGTCACCAATTTGGTGCCGTCTGGAAATGTCGCTTCGACCTGGATGTCGGGGATCATTTCTGCGATGCCGTCCATCACATCGGCACGCGTCAAAACGGTGCGGCCTTCGCTCATCAGTTCGGCCACAGTCTTGCCGTCCCGTGCGCCTTCCATCACTGCGGCGCTGATCAGCGCGATGGCTTCGGGGTAGTTCAGTTTCAGGCCACGGGCCTTGCGGCGCTCGGCCAACAAAGCGGCTGTGAAGATCAGCAGCTTGTCTTTTTCGCGAGGGGTGAGTTCCATATTGGTGCGTGCTTGGGAAGTGAATCGGTGCGATGGGGTCAATGTAGCAAAGAGCATGCCTCTTTATAGGGAGTGGCCATTTTTCTAGCGCATGGCTGGGCCATTTGGTGGTGCATGCGCGCAGTTGAAAAAGTTGGCACGGGGTTTGCATGAGAGGGTTCAGCGTTGCAAGCGCTCCGCCTTTTGTTGAATCCATTTACTTTCCTGATTGGAGTGATCACATGATGAACCGTCGTGGCAATCTCAAAGCCCTCGCTACAGCTGCTGCCATTGTGGCTGGCAGCTTGACCCTCTCCGTGCAAGCCTTGGCTGCCGACACCATCAAAGTCGGCGTGCTGCACAGCCTGTCGGGCACCATGGCCATCTCCGAGACCGTGTTGAAAGACACCGTGCTCATGGCCATCGACGAGATCAACGCCAAGGGCGGTGTGCTCGGCAAGAAGCTCGAACCCGTGATCGTGGACCCCGCCTCCAATTGGCCCCTGTTCGCTGAAAAAACCAAGCAGCTGCTCGGTCAAGACAAGGTCTCGGTGATCTTCGGTTGCTGGACTTCGGTCTCGCGCAAATCGGTGCTGCCCGTGGTGGAAGAAATGAACGGCCTGTTGTTCTACCCCGTGCAGTACGAAGGTGAAGAGCTGTCCAAGAACGTGTTCTACACCGGCGCTGCGCCCAACCAGCAAGCGATTCCTGCCGTGGACTACCTGATGAGCAAAGAAGGCGGCGCGGCCAAGCGTTGGGTCTTGCTGGGCACCGACTATGTGTACCCCCGCACCACGAACAAAATCTTGCGCGCTTACCTGAAAAGCAAAGGCGTGAAAGAGTCTGACATCGACGAAAAATACACACCGTTTGGTCACAGCGATTACCAAACCATCGTGGCCGACATCAAGAAATTCTCTGCCGGTGGCAAGACCGCTGTGGTCTCCACCATCAACGGCGACTCCAACGTGCCTTTCTACAAGGAACTGGGCAACGCTGGCCTGAAAGCCAAAGACGTGCCTGTGGTGGCCTTCTCTGTGGGTGAAGAAGAATTGCGCGGCGTGGACACCAAGCCATTGGTGGGCCACCTGGCTGCATGGAACTATTTCATGTCCATCAAGAACCCTGCCAACGACGAGTTCACCAAAAAGTGGGCGGCTTATGCCAAGGCCAAGAACATCGCCGGTCACAAAGACAAGCCTTTGACCAACGACCCGATGGAAGCCACTTACATCGGTATCAACATGTGGAAGCAGGCGGTTGAAAAAGCCAAGTCCACCGACACCGACAAAGTGATCGCAGCGATGGCTGGCCAAACCTTCAAGGCACCGAGCGGCATCACCAGCAAGATGGACGAGAAGAACCACCACCTGCACAAGTCGGTGTTCATCGGTGAGATCAAGGCCGACGGCCAGTTCAACGTGGTGTGGAAGACACCGGGCCCCGTCAAAGCCAAGCCATGGAGCCCTTACATCCCTGGCAATGACGTCAAGCCTGACGAACCTGTCAAGAAGTGATCGGGTCTGAATGTCATTCCTGCGCAAGTGGGAATCCATGAAAGCCAAGGAGATGGATCCCCGCGTTCGCGGGGATGACAAAACATCTGAATGTCATTCCCGCGCACGCGGGAATCCATCTCTGGTCCGAGCTTGCCTTGGCGAGCAAATGCTGAACATGAGATGAGCAAAATGAAAAGATGGATTGTGAAAGGCGCGTTGATCGCCAGTGCGGTGTGGGGCCTGACGGCTGCGCATGCCTTGACGATTCAGGAGGCCCGAGGCATCGCGACCGGAGACAGCGATGCGCGTGTGCAAGCCTTGGCCAAAGCGGTGGCCCAGGGGGATGAAAAAACGGCGGCCTATTTGCAAGCGCTGGCCGACGATGTGGTCAAAATTGCCAAAGACCAGGTGCTGGTCGTGCGTGATGGCCAGGGCACAGACCCGGTCACAGGCCAGTCGGTGCAAGTTCCAGATGATGCCGAAGACGTGATGCTGAACAACCGCCTGCGTGGCGAGCTGGACACCGCCTTGGCGGCGCTCAAGTTGTTCAGCCCCGATGTGAAGGTGCGCCGCT
>NZ_JAOASQ010000050.1 GCF_030158565.1 Limnohabitans sp.
GACCTGGGTACGGGCACGATCAAGGACGACGGCACGGCCACGGACGGGGACGATGAAGGCGTAGCCGTTGACGATGACCGTCCAGTGCTGAGTGTTGCGGGTGTGGATGATGTGTCGGAGGGCAGTTACGCGGTGTTCACGGTGAGCCTGGACAAGGCGCTGGAAGGCACCACAGGCATCAAGTTGTCGTTGACAGACAGTTCGGCCTTGATTGCAACTGACTTGAGCAGCATGACGATGGAGGTGGTGACATCGCTGTCTACGGCGGTGGGTTCGGGTACACCCGTGGATAACGACGGGACGTTCACGTTGCCAGCGGAAACGACCAAGTTCTATGTGCGTGTTCTGACCAAATCAGATCAACCTGCGGTGTATGAGGGGGCTGAGAAATTCGCTTTGCGTGCGTCATTCACCAGTGCTGCGCTGTTGTATGCAGATCGAACAGGTGTCAACGCTGCTGTCCGTGCAAATGCGTCGAACGCAGACACATCCACCATCTTGGATGATGGCACCGGAAAAGTTTATAAGCCCGATGGAACCGAAGACCTTGATGCCATCAAGGACGATGACCGACCCAAGCCAGAGCCATTGCCCTTGGCTGTGTTGCCACCTGCTGCACCTGATCGGCTTGCAGAGCGTGTTGAGCCTCCACCTCCAGTGCCTCAGGTCTTTTCATCAACCCTTGACCCGGTGGCGCCTCGTTTGGTGCCTATCGAGCCACCGCGCCCGATCGGTGATGTGCTGACCAGTCAGTCTGGTTACCGTATACCTGTCAACGATGCTGCAGCGCCCGGATTGTCATTGAATCGTGGTGTCACAGATCAGTTTGTGCAAGGCACTCAAGTCGCCACCAAAATCAGCTTGCCCTTTGATGCCTTTGTTCACTCGGACAAAGATGCCGTCATCAAGTTAGAAGCCAAACAAGCAGACAACCGCTCTCTGCCGAAATGGGTTCAGTTTGACCCTGTCAGCGGGGTTTTTGAGGTCACGCCGCCCAAAGGTTTCAAGGGCAAGTTGGACTTGAAGGTGGTTGCCCGCGATGACGACGGAAGAGAGGCGACAGCACTGTTCCAGTTGTTCGTTGGGGAGCAGGAAAAAGTCGGTCCGCAAAGCCGCGAGAGCTTCAGCGAGAAATTGCGCATGGCTGGCAAACGTCCCATCACGCTGATTCGGGTGTCCGATGCACAGAGCAAAGTGACCGTGCGTGAGTCGGTGCCTCTTAAAGTACGCGCCGGATGACGAGTGCTTTGTGGGATTTGGCCCGGCGCGCGCGACAGGCCACGTCTGACCGCGAGCTGGGCTTTCTGCTCGTCAACGACAGTTTGACTTTGGTGCCTTTCCGGCAGGCTGCGTTGTGGCTGGAGGATGAGGGCGTTTGGACTTTGTCGGGTGTGGTGCAGGTGGACGCCAACGTGCCGTATGTCCAGTGGCTCGATTTGGTTGCCCGGCATTTGCATGCCCTGGGCTATGAGGCTGGGCAGGCATTCACGGCCGCTGATTTACCCGCTGAGCTGGCCAGTCAATGGGCACATTGGTGGCCAGAGCATGCCATTTGGCTTGGATCATCTGCGAAAGGTTTGAGCGGGGCGGGTATTTTTCTGCGAGATATACCCTGGACGGATGAAGAAAAAGTTGATCTGCAGGAGTGGGCAGAGGTTTGGTGGCACGCTTTTTCTGCAATGCACCGGCCCAAGATGGTTCGGTTCAGTGCTTGGCGCCAAGCATGTTCTCGTCTGCTGCTTTGGCAAGACGGTCTGGTTTGGTGGCGACAACGCCGCTTGCAAATAGGTATCGCCTTGCTTGCCGCCTTGCTTTGGCCGGTCCAGTTGACGGTGCTCAGCCCCGGTGAATTGGTCCCTGCACATCCAACCGTGGTCCGCGCACCACTTGACGGTGTGATCGATGTTTTTCATGTCCAACCCAATCAGCTGATCAAGTCTGAGCAAGCCTTGTTCAGTTTTGACGAGATCGTCATTCAATCGAAGTTGGATGTTTCTTTGCAGGCACTGGCTACCGCTGAAACAGATTACAGGCAGACCAGTCAAATGGCGTTGACGGATATGAAATCCAAAACCCAGTTGGGCTTGCTGGTGGGGAAGGTTGAGGAACGGCGAGCCGAAATTGAATACCTGCAGGAGCAGCTGACCCGTGCGCGTGTGCTGGCGCCTCGAGCCGGCGTGGTGTTGATGGACGATCCCTCCGAATGGATAGGTAAACCCGTCTCAACAGGTGAACGCATCTTGCGCATTGCTGCGCTCGATGATGTGGAAATCGAGGCTTGGGTGTCTTTGGCGGATGCCATCAGCTTGTCCCCAGGTGACGCTGTCACCTTGTACTTGAGTGCCAGCCCTTTGTCGCCGGTATCGGCCAAGCTGCGCTACATGTCACACGAGGCTGTCCAGCGGCCTGATGGCAGCTACGCTTACCGTGTTCGTGCGCTGTTGAACAGCCCGACCAGTCATCGGGTGGGTCTGAAGGGGACGGCAAAGCTCCAGGGTGGGTGGGTGCCATTGTCATATTGGGTGTTGCGCCGCCCTTGGGCGACTGTTCGTGCCTATTTGGGTTTTTGATCCATGCCGCTACCGCCATTACGTGAAGAGCTGGATCTGTTGCCAGGGCCTAGCTTGGCCGACGGGCAGCCCAGCTGGACTTTGCATGACCCTGTGCGCAACCTGTTTTTTCGCATCGACTGGCCAACGCTGGAAATCTTGCAGCGATGGGACATGGATTCACCAGAGCAAATCGCCTCAGATGTATCCAGCCATACAACACTGGAGTTGATGGCCCATGATGTGCTGCAGGTGGCTCAGTTTTTGGTGATGCATCAACTGGTTAAAAACAGCGCCACCGGGACTGCCCGCAAGATGGCCGAGCAGTGGTCAAACATTCAGGGCTCAGCGATCAAGTGGTTGTTGCACCACTACCTGTTCTTTCGGATTCCTTTGGTCAGGCCCGATGCCTGGCTCACCGACTGGTTGCCGATCGCACGTTGGTTTGTCAGCAAAACTTTTTTGGTTTTGAGCTTGCTGGCGGCTGCCGTTGGCTTGAGTCAAGTGGTTCGCCGCTGGGATGTGTTCAGCGCATCCTTGGTTGACACCTTCAATTTGGCTGGCCTGCTGTCTTATGGCGTGGCCATTTTTGTGGTCAAGTTACTGCACGAGCTAGGGCACGCCTTCAGCGCCAAGTCTTACGGATGTCGTGTGCCCACGATGGGGGTGGCTTTTTTGGTGATGTGGCCTGTGGCCTATACCGATACCAACGAAACATGGCGTTTGACGAATCGGTTCCACCGCCTGCGTGTGGCCAGTGCGGGCATTGCCACCGAGTTGGTGATCGCTGTTTGGGCCACCTTGGCTTGGGCACTGCTGCCTGCAGGCAGTTTGCAGTCGGCAGCGTTTGTTTTGGCCACCACCAGTTGGGTGGCGACGCTGGCCATCAACGCCAGTCCGTTCATGCGCTTTGATGGGTACTTCATCTTGATGGATGCGCTGGACATGCCCAACCTGCATGGGCGCAGCTTTACGTTGGCGCGATGGAAATTGCGTGAATGGTTGTTTGGTTTGGGCAGGACGCCTCCGGAGTATTTTTCCCGGGCCAAGGCCTTGGTACTGGTCGCGTTTGCCTGGGCCACCTGGCTTTACAGATTGGTGCTGTTTTTAGGTATCGCCGTTTTGGTCTATCACTTCTTCATCAAACTTGTGGGGATTTTCTTATTTCTGATCGAGATTGTGTGGTTTGTGGCTAAGCCATTGGCATCTGAGGTCGCTGTTTGGCGAGAAATGTGGCCTCAGATCCGTCGCCAAGCGCGCAGCCGCAAGACCCTGTTGTGCGTTGTCGGATTGTGTGCATTGCTGATGCTGCCTTGGCCTGGACGCATCAGTGCGAGTGCAGTTTTGCGGCCTCAGGAATCGTGGCCCGTGTTTGCGCCTGCCGGTGCCAGGATTGATGCGATTTTCTTCAAAGATGGCGATTTGGCGCCCGCAGGTCGAGCACTGGTTAATTTGTATGTCCCCGATTTGATAGGTCGCGAAAAAGCATTGCAGGCCAGATTGGACCAACAGCGCTGGCAGGTCGCGACATCGGCATTTGACGACGAGATGCGCAAGCGCTGGATGGTGAGTGAGCAAAACTTACACACGACCGAGGCCGAGTTGGAGGGCGTACATGCCGAGCGGCATCAGTTCATGCCTTTGGCGCCGTTCGAGGGGCGATTTTTACAGGCTGATCCGGACCTTGTTGCGGGACAATGGGTCGGAAAAAAAGAGCCTTTGGCGGTATTGGTCAAACAAGGCACGGTTTGGCGGGTGGAGACTTGGCTGGATGAAGACGATGTCGGTCGCGTGCAAGAAGGTCATTCGGCCAGGTTCATGACCGACAGCGTGTCCGGGAAAGTGCTGAATCTGAAGGTATCGGCCATAGATCGCGATGCAACGCGTGTTTTGCCGCGACGCGAGTTAGCCAGCTCCTTGGGCGGGCACATTCTCGCGCGGGAAAAAAATGGCCAATTTTTGCCTGAACGAGCGGTGTACCGCGTGTCCATGCAGGTTCAAGACATGCCAGTTGAGATGCAACAGATGTCCTGGCGTGGTCAGGTCATCATCCATTCAGAATGGCAAAGCCCGATCAGTCGCTATGTGCGGCAATTGATCGCTGTATTGATTCGGGAGTTCGGGTTCTGAGCTTGAGGGCCGGCTGCCAAGGGTGACGTCGCTCAGGCCGTCGTCTCGTCTTGGCCCAGCGCATCCAGGTGCGAGGTGTCGCCCCAGCCAACCAGTGACAGGCCCTGTGGTGTCCACAGCAATCGGTTAACAGCGGTGTTGGTCAGCTGCCAGGTGCGTGGCGCTTGCAGGTCCAGGCGGGTGGCGGCGCGGTAGAGGATGTCCATCACGCCCCCGTGTGCGACCATCACGATTTGCTGGCCCCGGTGGCGTGCGGCCAATTCGTCCACGGTCTTCAAGATGCGTTCGCGCAGCACGATCAAGGACTCGCCGCCGTCTGGTGGCGCCCACTCGGGTGTGCGTTTGCGCCAGTGCCAGGCATCGTCTGGCAACTCGGCCTCGATCTCGGTAAAGGTGCGGCCCTGGAAGGCGCCAAAGTGCCGTTCGCGCAAGCCAGTGTGTGCCGTGACCGATTGGCCCATGGCCAGGGCAATCGCGCTGGCGGTGGTGTGGGCGCGTGACAGGTCGCTGGCGTACACCGCATCGATGGCGTCGCGCTGTGCCAAGGTTTGGGCCAGGTGCTGTGCTTGGCGCAGGCCCACCTCGTTGAGCGGGATGTCCAGATGCCCCTGGATGCGGGTGTCCACGTTCCAGGCGGTTTCTCCGTGGCGAATGGCCAGAATGCGAGTGGCGTCCATGCGAGGCGTTGTCCAGAAAATTCAGCGGGGGATTTCGATGTTCACCCGGCGCAAACCAGCGGGCGGGTTCGGGAAGTTGGCCATGGCGGCCTGGAACAGCGTGGCAAACAGCTGCGCGCTGTCGTTCCAAGGGCCATCGTGCGTGGCGCGGGTTTCATAGACCACTTGGCCGGATCTCAAGTCGCGCATGATCAGGCTGACTTCGCGGCGGTATTGCGTGGGGGGCGGAAAGCGCATGCCCATGCCCAAACCCACGTTGGGCCCGATGCCGCGCCCCATGGAAATGCTGCCGTAATAAGGCGACCAAGCACCCGGTGGCAGAGGGCGGCCCCAGGCATCGGCCAGGTATTGCGTGCCAGCAAAGCCCACCAGCACGCTGAGCTGGGCGTTCGCATCGTCACGCACCAGGCCCACCGCCGCCATCGCCGCTTGCGCTTGTTGTTCGGCCAGGCCCGCTTCGGGGTTGTTGGCCTGCGAGGGCAGGCGCTCAAAGCGGTATTTGGCGCCTTGGAGGCTCATGCCCGCAGGGGCTGCGGCGACCGACACCACATCGCTGTCCATGATGCGCATTGAGGCACAGCCTGACAGCAGTCCCAGAGCCAAAGCCAGAATCCATCCAGTCCACAGTGCACGCATGCTCGCCTCCTTGGGGTGATTACATCGAGATGACCTGAATGCCGGGCAAGGAAGCTTCCTTGAACTCTTCTTCGTCAAAAGCCTTGTCGCCCGCCTCGTCGGCGATGCCGGTGATCTGCAGGTCTTTGAAGCCGTGCAGCTTGGCATCCATCAAATGCGAAGGCACCACATTTTGCAAGGCGGCAAACATGTTTTCAATGCGGCCGGGGTGCTTCTTTTGCCACTCGCGCAGCATGTTGCCCACCTGCAGGCGCTGCAGGTTTTCCTGGCTGCCACACAGGGTGCACGGGATGATGGGGAACTGTCGGTGCTCTGCCCAACGGATCAGGTCGGATTCGGCCACATAGGCCAGCGGGCGGATCACCATGAACTCGCCGTTGTCGCTGACCAGCTTGGGGGGCATGCCCTTGAGCTTGCCGCCAAAGAACATGTTCAGGAAGAAGGTCTGCAGCATGTCGTCGCGGTGGTGGCCGAGCGCCAGTTTGTTGCATTTGAGCTCACGCGCCACGCGGTACAAAATGCCCCGGCGCAGGCGCGAGCACAGGCTGCACATGGTCTTGCCTTCGGGGATCTTGTCCTTCACGATCGAGTAGGTGTCTTGCGTCTCGATGTGGTACTCCACGCCCAGCTCTTTGAGGTAAGCGGGCAGGATGTGGTCCGGAAACCCCGGCTGCTTTTGGTCCAGGTTGACCGCGACCAGCTCAAAGTCGACCGGGGCGCGGGCCTTCATCTTGAGCAGGATGTCGAGCATGCCGTAGCTGTCTTTGCCGCCCGACATGCAGACCATGATGCGGTCGCCTTCTTCGATCAAGTTGAAGTCGCTGATGGCTTGGCCCATCTGGCGGCACAGGCGCTTTTCGAGCTTGTGGGTTTCACGCTCGATCTTGACGGCCTTGGCCGCCGCTGCGCTGGCTTCTGCGTCAGCGTCCACCCAGGTGTTGTCAGTTGTTGTGTTCATGTTCACCACTGTCCGGTTTCCATGCGAATGGCCACTTCGCAGTCTTCAAAAATTTCAAGTTTGGCAATCTTGACGCGCACACCCAACACGCCGGGCAATTGCATCAGGCGATTCGAGAGTTTGCCGATCAGCGTTTCCAGCAGGTTGATGTGCTCGGCTGTGCACTCGTCGATGATGATTTTGCGCACCTTGCGGTAGTCCAGTACCGCGTTGATGTCGTCGTCGCTGGGCAGCAGGGGCTGCGTGCCCAGGTTCAGCTCGGCATCGACCTGGATCGGCTGAGGATCGGTTTTTTCGTGTTCGAGGATGCCCAGGTTGGCGTCAAAGCGCAAACCGGTCAGCTCCAGGGTTTGGTGTCCTGCGGGTGTTTTCATGGCGCGGGTTTGATTTGGAAAATTTCAACCCCGACGGCTTCGCAGTCCGGGTACACATCGGGTTTGCAGCTCGACAGGCGCACCGCCTGCACCTGCGGGTGCGCGATCAGCTCGCGCATCAGGTCGTCACACAAAGTCTCTTGCAGCACGATGTGGCCCTGGGCCACACGGCGCGCAATCACCTTGCGGATGAAGTCGTAGTCCACCACCTCGGCCAGGTCGTCTTGCGTGGGGGTGGACGCGCTGTAGGGCACGAACAACTCCACATTGAAGACGATGCGTTGGGGGCCGAGCTTTTCAAAGTCGTGCGCGCCGATGCGCACGTCCACCGTGTGGTTGCGCAAAAACAGGCGGCGGCAGTTGAGCGCCAAATCGGTCATGAGGTCATTCATGCGGCGTCCTTCTTGTCGGCCAAAAACATCACATCCCGTTCCAGTGGCACCAGGTGCTGGCCGTTGTCCACACAGATGGTGGTGCCGGTGATGCAGGGGTTCTGTGCCAGAAACAGGCAGGTGGCCGCCACCTGCGCCGGGTCGATCGGCTCGCGCAAGAGGTTCACGCGGCTGGCGCGGTCAAAGTTCTCTTGGGTTTGCGGGCCGCTCAAAAACATCAGGCCCGGGGCCACACCACACACACGCAAAGGTGCCAGTGCTTGGGCTTGCAAGGCCACCGAGCGCTCCAGCGCCAGTTTGGACACGGTGTACGAAAAATAGTCAGGGTTCAGGTTGAACACCTTCTGGTCCAGGATGTGTATCACGCTGCGCTGGCCCGGTTGGGCCTGGGGTGCGGACTGCTTGGCCATCAGCGACGCCAGCGTCATGGGCGCGATCAAGTTCACTTCCAGCTGAAGGCGTGCGCCTGGCAAGTCCATGTCAGTGCCTTCATCGGGCTCGAACAGCGACGCGTTGTTCACCAGACAGTCGAGTGGCCCGGTGGTCTGCGTGATGTGGCCCATCATGCGCTCGACGTCGGCGCTTTGGGCCAAGTCGGCTTGCACGCATTCCACATGGCCTCCTGCAGCCTGCAGCTCAGCCTGCAGCGCCTTTGCCGCATCGGCCGAGCGTTGGTAATGGCACCACACGCGCCAGCCCGCCGCCGCAAATTGGCGAACGATCTC
>NZ_JAOASQ010000051.1 GCF_030158565.1 Limnohabitans sp.
GGTTACAACCAGAAAATCGACGAAGCCACGGCCCGCGAAGAGTTCATCTACAACCCCTTCAGCCTGACGCCGGACGATCCGGAACCGCTCAAGCGTTTGCCGCACATCGTGGTGGTGATCGACGAGTTGGCCGACCTGATGATGGTGGTGGGCAAGAAGATCGAAGAGCTGATCGCCCGCTTGGCGCAAAAAGCCCGTGCCGCCGGCATCCATTTGATCTTGGCCACGCAGCGCCCGAGTGTGGACGTGATCACGGGTCTGATCAAGGCCAACATCCCGACCCGCATCGCCTTCCAGGTGTCCAGCAAGATCGACAGCCGCACCATCCTCGACCAGATGGGCGCCGAGGCGCTACTGGGCATGGGCGACATGCTGTACATGCCCTCGGGCACGGGTTTCCCGATCCGCGTGCATGGCGCGTTTGTGAGCGACGAAGAAGTGCACCGCGTGGTCAGCTACCTCAAAAGCCAGGGCGAGCCTGACTACATCGAGGGTGTGCTCGAAGGCGGCACGGTTGATGACGACGGCGGCATGTTGGGCGAAGGCGACAACGCCGAAAAAGACCCGATGTACGACCAAGCGGTCGAAGTGGTGCTCAAGAACCGCAAGGCCAGCATCTCTTTGGTGCAACGCCATTTGAAGATCGGCTACAACCGCGCTGCCCGTTTGGTGGAAGACATGGAAAAAGCGGGCCTTGTCAGTGCCATGAGTGGCAGTGGTCAACGCGAAATTTTGGTGCCCGCCCGGGCAGAGTGAGACACATGAAATTTTCACGTCGTCATGGGCTGCTTGCCAGCTTGCTGTTTTGTATGGGGGTGGGTTTGTCTGCACAGGCCCATGCCGACGGGCTGGATGCCTTGTCGCAGTTCATCAAGCAAACACGCAGTGGCCGTGCGCAGTTCACTCAGGTGGTCACCTCACCAGCGCGGCAAGGGCAGGTCGGCCGCAGCAAGACTTCCAGCGGCAGCTTTGAGTTTCAGCGTCCCGGCAAATTCCGCTTTGATTACCGCAAGCCCTTTGTGCAAACGTTGGTGGCCGATGGCCAGACGCTTTGGATGCACGATGTGGACTTGAACCAAGTGACGGCGCGCAACCAGGCGCAAGTGTTGGGCTCGACGCCCGTTGCTTTGTTGACGGCGGCCACTGACCTGGAAGGTCTCAAAACCGATTTCAGCTTCAAAACAGAGCCCGATCGCGATGGTCTGCAATGGGTCCGTGCGACGCCTCAAAAAACCGACGGTCAAATCCAGTCGGTGCAGGTGGGCTTGCGCACAACGGACAAAGGGGTGGAGTTGGCCGTGCTCGATGTGCAGGACAGCCTGGGTCAGCGCTCGCTGTTGAGTTTTTCTGCGTTCGAGCTCAACCCTGCCTTGCCCGCATCCAGCTTTGTGTTCAAGGCACCCGCCGGTGCCGATGTGATTCGACCTTGAAGCGCGCAGGCAAGCGATGACAGTCGTGCCACTTTCGCCCCAGGCCCCTTTGGCCGAACGCCTGCGCCCGCGCAATTTGGGTGAGGTGATCGGTCAACAACATTTGCTGGGCGAGGGCATGGCACTGCGATTGGCCTTTGAGTCCGGGCAGCCGCACAGCTGCATCTTGTGGGGCCCGCCTGGTGTGGGCAAAACCACCATTGCCCGTTTGATGGCCGATGCCTTTGATGCCCAGTTCTTGAGCATCAGTGCGGTGCTGGGCGGTGTCAAGGACATCCGTGAGGCCGTCGACAAAGCACAAGCGGCACGCACTGGTCTGCAACCGCAGCGCACCATCATGTTTGTGGACGAGGTGCACCGTTTCAACAAGAGCCAGCAAGACGCGTTCTTGCCGCATGTGGAAAGCGGCTTGTTCACCTTCATTGGCGCCACCACCGAGAACCCGTCCTTCGAAGTCAATTCGGCCTTGCTCTCGCGGGCGGCGGTGTATGTGCTGCAATCGCTGACCGAAGACGATTTGAAAAACATCGTCTTGCGCGCCCAAGGCATCCAAGCGGTTCCGGCGATCGAGCCCGAGGCCCTGGCCCGTTTGCTGGCCTACGCCGATGGCGATGCCCGGCGCCTGCTCAACACGCTGGAGACTTTGTCGATGGCGGCGGGCCGCGAAAAGATCGACCCGGTCACCGATGCCTGGTTGTTGCGGGTGTTGGGCGAGCGCATGCGCCGTTACGACAAAGGTGGCGAGCAGTTCTATGACACCATCAGCGCCTTGCACAAATCGGTGCGTGGCTCGGACCCCGATGCCGCACTGTATTGGTTCGTGCGCATGCTCGATGGCGGTGCCGATCCGCGCTACATGGCGCGGCGCTTGATCCGCATGGCCAGTGAAGACGTCGGTTTGGCCGATCCCCGCGCTTTGCGTCTGGCGCTGGATGCGGCCGATGTGTACGAGCGTTTGGGCAGCCCTGAGGGTGAGCTGACACTGGCCCAGTGCGTGATCTATCTGGCCATGGCCCCCAAATCGAATGCGGCCTACAAAGCCTTCAACGAAGCCAAAGCCTTCGTCAAGAAAGACGGCACGCGTCCTGTGCCCATGCATTTGCGCAATGCGCCCACCCAGCTCATGAAACAGCTGGATTACGGCAAGGGCTACCGTTACGCCCATGACGAAGAAGACGGCTTTGCCGCTGGGGAGCGTTACCTGCCGGAAGGCATGCCCGATCCGGGCTTTTACCGCCCTGTACGCCGGGGGCTGGAAATCAAAATCGCCGACAAACTGGAAGAACTGCGCAAACGCAATTCGGCCACAGGGTAATTCCTGAGCAAATCCAAGGCGGTCGGCATCCCGCCTTCTCTACAATTCCTCAACCCCGCCAGCGAAAAAAGCACCATTGGCGGGGTTTTTGCTATGTATTTGGAATCACCCAAAAGGTGCGTCTGGGTATTCAAAAGCCATTCCTGGCGCGACTCGGCAAGACCGGGTCCACATTCGGAGAGAAAAAAATGGACGTCTTCTTGCAGCAGGTCATCAACGGCCTGGTCATGGGCAGCATGTACGCCTTGGTGGCTTTGGGCTACACCATGGTGTACGGCATCATCAACCTGATCAACTTTGCGCACGGTGAAGTGCTGATGGTGGGCGCCCTGACGAGCTGGTCGGCCATCGGCATGATGCAGGGCGCCATGCCCTGGGCGCCGGGTTGGCTGATCCTGATCCTGGCGACCTTGATTGCCTGCGTGGTGGCCGTCGCGCTCAATTTCACGATTGAGAAAGTGGCCTACCGCCCCTTGCGCAACAGCCCCAAGCTGGCGCCCCTGATCACGGCGATTGGCATGAGCATCTTGCTGCAGACCCTGGCCATGATCATCTGGAAGCCCAACTACAAGGCCTACCCCACCTTGCTGCCCAGCACCCCGATCAATGTGGCGGGTGCGGTGATCACCCCTACGCAAATCATGATTTTGGGCGTTACAGCCGTCTCGCTGGCGGTGCTGATGTGGTTGGTCAACTACACCCGACTGGGCCGCGCTATGCGGGCCACAGCCGAGAACCCGCGTGTGGCCGGTCTGATGGGCGTCAAGCCCGACATGGTGATTTCGGCCACCTTTGTGATTGGCGCCATCTTGGCGGCCATTGCGGGCGTCATGTACGCCTCCAACTACGGCACGGCGCAACACGCCATGGGCTTTTTGCCGGGCCTCAAAGCCTTCACCGCCGCCGTGTTTGGTGGCATTGGCAACCTGTCGGGCGCTGTGGTGGGTGGCATCTTGCTGGGCCTGATCGAGGCCATTGGCTCGGGCTACATCGGTCAGCTCACCGGCGGTGTGCTGGGCAGCCACTACACCGACATCTTTGCATTCATCGTCCTCATCATCGTTTTGACCCTGCGCCCCTCGGGCCTGATGGGTGAACGCGTGGCAGACCGCGCTTGATCGAAGGGACTGCTGTCATGAAAAACAACAAAACACTTCAATTCATCTTGGTGGGTGTGGCGCTCATCGTGCTGCCGCTCATCCTTCAGGGCTTTGGCAACGCCTGGGTCCGCATCGCCGACATGGCCTTGCTCTACATCCTGCTGGCGCTGGGCCTGAACATCGTGGTCGGCTACGCCGGGTTGCTCGACCTGGGTTACGTCGCGTTCTTCGCGGTGGGGGCCTACATGTACGGCCTGCTGTCTTCGCCGCACCTGACCAACACCTTCGAATGGATCGCCGCCGTGTTCCCTGCGGGCATGCACATGCCGATCTGGTTGATCGTGCCGGTGGGTGCCGCATTGGCGGGCTTGTTTGGCATGTTGCTGGGTGCGCCCACGCTCAAGTTGCGGGGCGACTACCTGGCCATCGTGACGCTGGGTTTCGGTGAAATCATCCGGGTGTTCATGAACAACCTGGACCACCCGGTCAACATCACCAACGGCCCCAAGGGCCTGGACCAGATCGATCCGATCTCGGTTTTTGGCATCAATTTGGGCAAGAAGCTGATGGTCGGTGACTTCGAAATCTCTTCGGTCTCGCTGTACTACTACCTGTTCCTGAGTCTGGTGCTGGTGGCCATCTTGATCTCGCACCGCCTGGAGTTTTCGCGCATCGGCCGTGCCTGGATGGCGATTCGTGAAGACGAAATCGCCGCCAAGGCCATGGGCCTGAACACCCGCAACTTGAAGCTGCTGGCTTTTGGCATGGGAGCCACTTTCGGTGGGGTGTCCGGTGCCATGTTCGCGGGCTTTCAGGGCTTCATCTCACCCGAATCTTTCAGCCTGATGGAGTCGGTGATGATCGTGGCCATGGTGGTGCTGGGGGGCCTTGGCCATTTGCCCGGTGTGATTTTGGGCGCTGTCTTGTTGTCGGCCTTGCCAGAGGTCTTGCGCTACGTGGCCGGGCCTTTGCAGGCGCTGACCGATGGCCGTTTGGATGCATCCATCTTGCGCCAGTTGCTGGTGGCGCTGGCCATGATCGTGATCATGTTGATGCGGCCGCGTGGCCTGTGGCCATCGCCAGAGCACGGCAAAGCGCTCAAGACGAAATGAAAGACCCGCACATGACACAAGATATTGTTCTCCAGGTTGCAGGCATTTCCAAACGTTTTGGCGGCTTGCAAGCACTCACCGATGTGGGCATGACCATCCAGCGCGGTCAGGTCTATGGCCTGATTGGCCCCAACGGCGCAGGCAAGACCACGTTCTTCAACGTGATCACCGGCCTGTACACGCCCGATAGCGGCACCTTTGAGCTGGCAGGCAAGCCCTACCAGCCCACAGCCGTGCACGAAGTGGCCAAGGCGGGCATTGCCCGCACTTTTCAGAACATCCGTTTGTTTGCCGAAATGACCGCGCTCGAAAACGTGATGGTGGGTCGCCATGTGCGCACCCATTCGGGTTTGCTGGGTGCGATTTTCCGCACACCCGGCTTCAAGGCCGAAGAGGCTGCCATTGCCCAGCGTGCACAAGAGTTGCTGAATTACGTGGGCATTGGCAAATACGCCGACTTCAAGGCGCGCACCTTGTCGTATGGCGACCAGCGCCGACTGGAAATCGCCCGCGCCTTGGCGACCGACCCGCAGCTGATTGCGCTGGACGAACCGGCCGCTGGCATGAACGCGACCGAGAAAGTGCAATTGCGCGAATTGATTGACCGCATTCGCAAGGACAACCGCACCATCTTGCTGATCGAGCACGATGTGAAGCTGGTTATGGGCTTGTGTGACCGCGTGACGGTGCTCGACTACGGCAAACAGATTGCCGAAGGCACGCCGGCCGATGTTCAGAAAAACGAAAAAGTGATTGAAGCCTATCTGGGCACGGGAGGACACTGAGATGGCCGACATCCTTTTGAAAGTCAAAGACCTGCAAGTCGGCTACGGCGGCATTCAAGCGGTCAAGGGCGTGAGCCTCGAAGTGCGCGAAGGCGAACTGGTCTCGCTGATCGGCTCCAACGGTGCGGGCAAAACCACCACCATGAAAGCCATCACCGGCACTTTGCCATTGCAAGCCGGTGACATCGAGTATCTGGGTAAGAGCATCAAGGGCCAGGGCCCGTGGGACCTGGTCAAACAAGGCCTGGCCATGGTGCCCGAAGGCCGTGGCGTGTTCACCCGCATGACCATCACCGAAAACCTGCAAATGGGCGCCTACATCCGCTCTGACGCATCAGGCATCGCCGACGACATCGAGAAGATGTTCACCATTTTCCCGCGCCTGCGTGAGCGCAAGGACCAGCTGGCGGGCACCATGTCCGGTGGCGAGCAGCAAATGCTGGCCATGGGCCGTGCGCTGATGAGCCGCCCCAAGGTCTTGCTGCTGGACGAACCCTCCATGGGTTTGTCACCCATCATGGTCGACAAGATCTTTGAAGTCGTGCGCGATGTGTACGCCCAGGGCGTGACGGTGCTGCTGGTGGAGCAAAACGCCAGCCGTGCGCTGGCCATTGCCGACCGCGGCTATGTCATGGACTCCGGCCTGATCACCATGACCGGTGTGGGCAAAGACATGCTGGAAGACCCCAAGGTGCGAGCGGCTTATCTGGGCGAGTGAGCCTGGCTTGGATACCGGATCAAGTCCGGTATGACAGTCGTGTATGCATCCTTAGGAGTCGTGTGTGCATCCCCTCGGACCCGTGTGTGTCACCCCGGACTTGATCCGGGGTCCACCTTGTCAGCATGCACGTGGAGTGGATACCGGATCTTCGTCCGGTATGACCGCTGCACGGGGCTCAATTCCCTTGACTCGCGTCCAGCAGTCTTCAGTCCACGCGAGCACCGCTGGCCTTGACCACGGTTTCGTAGCGTGTCAGTTCTTTCTTCATGAACGCGCCAAACTGATCGGGCGTGTTGCCCACCGGCTCAGCCAGCAACTGGGCAAAGCGTGTTTTGGTTTCGGGCGCTTGCAGCGCAGTCACAAAAGCCTTGTTCAGCCGATCGACCACATCGCGTGGCGTGGCTGCAGGTGCCACCAGACCCCACCAAGTTTCGATCGAGAAGTCTTTCAAGGTCTCGTTCATGCTCGCGATGTCGGGCAGGGCGTTGCTGCGCTGTGCTGTGGTTACGGCCAAGGCCTTGAGTCGGCCGGCCTTGATGTTGGCTGCAGCCGTGGCCAAATTGTCAAAGTTGAAATCGACCTGTCCCGACAGCAAGGCCAGCTGGGCCGGGTTGCCCCCGTTGTACGGAATGTGCACCGCAAAAATACCTGCAGCCCGCTTGAACATTTCACCCGCCAAATGCCCCGCGCTGCCGTTGCCACCTGAGCCAAAGTTCAGCTTGGCAGGGTTGGCTTTGGCATAGGCCACCAAATCGGCCAGGGTGTTGATCTTCAGGCGTTGTGCGGTTTCGGCGTTCATCACCAGCACATTGGGCACGCGCAGCATTTGCGTGATGGGCGCAAAGTCGCGGGCCGCGTCATAAGGCATCTTGGCAAAAAGCCAGGGGTTGATGGCGTGGGTGGCGGTGGCCGCAACGCCAATCGTCAGGCCATCGGGTGCGGCTTTGGCCACCAGGTCAGCCCCCAGGTTGCCGCCAGCGCCGGGGCGGTTTTCAATGATCACGGTGCCCAGCGTGTCTTTGACCCGTTCGGCCAGCACTCGCGCCGTGACATCGATGGGCCCACCCGCCGCATAAGGCACGATGATGCGGATCGGCTTGCCTTGAGCCCAGGCCGAGGTGGCCAGACCGCAAGCCATGGCACTCAGGCAAAAGTCACGGCGTTGCATGGTTCAGGCCTTGGCCTTGTCGGCTTCCGACGTGAACGAATCGGCGTAAAACTCTTCTTCAGGCAAACCGCCTTGCGACACATAGTCGCGCTTGGCCGAATCCACCACGATGGGCGCACCGCAGGCATAGACCTGGTGACCTGACAGATCGGGAAAGTCCTGCAACACCGCCTGGTGAACAAAGCCGGTGCGGCCAGACCACTGGTCTTCGGCCTCGGCGTTGGAGATGACGGGCACGTAGCGCAGATTGGGCATCTCGGCCAGGCGGGCCTCCACCCAGTCGGCCATGTACAGGTCAGAGGGGCGGCGACCGCCCCAGTACAGCGTGGCGGGGCGGGTGATACCGCGGTGCTGCATGTGCTCGATCAGCGCCTTGATGGGCGCAAAGCCCGTGCCCGAGGCCAGCAGCACGATGGGTTTTTCGTTGTCTTCACGCAGGTAAAAGCTGCCGTACGGGCCTTCGGCGCGCAGGATGTCTTTTTCCTTCATGGTGGTGAACACCGGGTCGGTGAACTTGCCGCCGGGCATGTGGCGGATGTGCAGCTCCACCGTGGGTGGAGCCACCTCCAGCGTGTGCGGGGCGTTGGCCATGCTGTAGCTGCGGCGTGAGCCGTCACGCAGCAAGAACTCGATGTACTGACCGGCGTGGAACTTCATCACGTCGTTGGCGGGCAGTTGCAGTTTGAGCACGATCACGTCGTGTGATTTTTTCTCCAGGCTGACCACGCGCACCGGCATCTTCTTGACGGGCAAGCCGCCTTCGGCGGTCACTTGTTTCGATTCGAGCACCACGTCGCTTTGGGCGGTGGCGCAGCAGGTCAGCACCAGGCCTTGGGCTTCTTCCTCGTCGCTCAGGGCTTTGGCCTGGTGGGGGCCGTGGACCACGGTGCCCGAGATCTTTTTGCACTTGCACGAACCGCAGGCGCCGTCCTTGCAGCCATAGGGCAGGCCGATGCCCTGGCGGATGCCTGCCGTGAGCAGGGTTTCGTTCTCGTCGGCGGTGAAGCTGCGGCCGCTGGGCTGCACGGAAATTTGGAAGCTCATCTTTTCGGTATCCTTGAGGGATCGTCTTTGACCCGGAACCTCTGATTTTGCCTTCAAACCAAACTCCCTTGGGCGCACTGCCCGCCCGGTTTCGCCGTCAGCGTGTCCTGATTGTGGGTTGTGGCGACGTCGGCTTGCGCACCGCAGGCCAGTTGGGTGCGCCGCAAAGCCAGCGTGTGCGCCTGATGGCGCTGACTTCGTCGCCCGAACGTGTGCGTTTGCTGCGCGCTTGTGGCATCACCCCTTTGCAGGGTGATCTGGACGATGCCGCGAGCCTTCGCCGCTTGGCGGGCATTGCGCACCGGGTGATTCATCTGGCCCCGCCGCCCAGTGAGCGCCGTGGCGACTGGGAGCACGACCCCCGTACCCAGGCCTTGGGCCGTGTGCTGCGTTTACGCACGCTCCCACAGGTGTTGGTTTATGGCTCGACCACCGGCGTATACGGCGACTGTGCAGGCGAACGCGTCAGCGAATCGCGTGCCGTCAAGCCGCACACGCCCCGAGCCCAGCGCCGTGTGGACGCCGAGATGGCCATGCGGTTTTTGGGCCGCAGCGGTGTGCGGGTGAGCGTCTTGCGCATTCCAGGCATTTATGCGGCCGACCGCGAGGGCGGCACGCCGCGCGAGCGTTTGCTCAAAGGCACACCGGTGCTGGTGCCCAAAGAAGACGTGTACACCAACCACATCCACGCGACCGACCTGGCCCGAGCCTGCGCCGCTGCCTTGTGGCGCGGCAAGCCGCAGCGTGTGGTCAATGTGAACGACGACACCGACTTGAAGATGGGCGACTACTTCGATCTGGCGGCCGGTTTGTATGGTTTACCCAAGCCCCCGCGCATTTCGCGTCATGACGCCAACACCGCCTTGCCGCTGATGTTGCTGAGCTTCATGAACGAATCGCGCAGGTTGGACAACACCCGCATGAAGCAGGAGCTGCGACTCAAGTTGCGTTACCCGCATGTGCGCGATGGCTTGAGTCCGCAAACGGCCTTGTTCGGCAGCTGATATGGTTTCGCTGCGCATTGACAAATGGCTGTGGGCGGCGCGGTTCTTCAAGACCCGCAGCATCGCCAGCGACGAGATCGGTAAGAACCGTGTGCAGATCAATGGCCAAGATGCCAAGGCCTCGCGCGAAGTCAAACCGGGTGACACCGTGCGCATGCGGCAAGGCCCAGTGGAACGCACCGTACGGGTGAAGGCCGTCAGTGGCGTGCGGGGGCCAGCGCCGGTGGCGCAATTGCTTTACGAGGAAACTGCCGAAAGCCTGGCGCAGCGGCAAAAACTGGCCGAAATGAACCGTTTGTCGCGCGAGCCTGCGCTGAGCATCGAGCAGGGACGACCCACCAAGCGGGATCGCCGTCAGATCGAGAAAACCTGGGACGACCGCTGGAGTGCCGGCATCGATTGAAGCCCGGGTGACTTGAAATGGTCTGCGCTTCAGAACTCGTCTTTCACCATGGTCAAGCCGAGGGCATCCCAGTCGAGCATGCCGCCGCGGTAGTAATAAATTTTGTTGGCCGGAAAGCCCTCTCGTGTCATGGCACGAATGGCCATGGGGCTTTGTGGACAGACGGGCCCATTGCAGAAAGCAAAAATTTTCTTGGCCTCGGTGCAGTTCCATTGGCTGCCCGTTTTTTTGCAACCCAATTCGCTCAGACGCGAGGCCACCTCTGTGTAGGGGATGCCCACGGAGCCCGGGATGGTGCCTTTGACGCGGTCGTTGGTGTCCCGCATGTCCACGACCAAGGCGTTGCGGTCACTCAGGGCTTCCAAAATTTCGATCTCACCGACGGGGTGAACGCCGGCGACGGGGACCAAGGGCTGCAAGGTGCCGCCGTTTTTGGCAGCCACGGTCATGACACGGGTGATTTCAACCGGGCCTTTGGTGGTTTTCACGACAACGGATTTCTGGTTGTCAAAAATGTTCAAGGCTGTCCCTACGGGAATGACGGCGGCTTGGCCAAAGGCAGCGCCTGCAAAACCAATTCCTAAGAGCCAAGCTGAAATGCTTTTCATGGTCATTGTTCAAAAAGTTGAGTATCAGGGGATCCTGACTTTGGAGGCTTTGTTTTGCCTTGATTTGCATCAATGGCTGAGTCAGGGTTATCCCCATCCCGCAGGGGCGCCTTGATTGCGCCCAAATAGTTGTGCGACAAGATCTGTCAATGTGTTTTGGGTGACAATCACGTTTCAATTCTGAAATAAGTCGGGAAGTTCTATGGTCAAAATGACCCATAAATCTGCAGGGGACCGGTCCATTGCCGTTTCGGATGAGCAAATCGAAAAAGCTGCAGAGGTTTTTCGCGTCATGTCGGCACCCATGCGCTTGAGGATCATCAGCTGCTTGTGCAGTGGCGAGAAAAATGTCGGTGAATTGCTCACGGAGATTGATACGACACAGCCCAATATGTCACAGCACTTGAACACGCTTTATTTGGCAGGGGTATTGGACAAACGCCGAGAAGGCGTTCAGATCTACTACAGGATCGTCAACAACAACATCGTCAACATTTGCCGGGCAGTGTGTCAACAAACCGATCTTGAAAGTTGAGCGTCAGTTTCGAGTCGGGTTTTCACTGTCGTGCCCATGTAGGATGAGCCGCTAATATCAGTCTATCAGGAGACACGAATGAAGCGTTGGTTATTATTGATTTCAGGTTTGTTGGCCTGCACCTTGAGCATGGCGCAAATCAAGGTGGTTTACCACTTGAGTGAAGGCATTCCCCAAGCCTCACGCGCGATTGGCAACATGCGCAATCACCTCAATGCAGACCCAACAGCCAAGATTGTGGTGGTGACCCACGGCTTGGGAATTGATTTTCTTCTGGATGGTGCAACCAATCAGATGGACCAACCCTTTGCAGGCAGCGTGAGCGATCTGGTGGGCAAAGGGGTGGAGTTCCGTGTGTGCAACAACACATTGGTCTCGCGCAAAATCTCTGCAGACAAGGTCCAGATGGAAGCCAAGGTGGTTCCTTCGGGTGTTGCTGAAGTGGCCAAACTGCAAGCCAAAGAAGGCTTTGTTTATCTGCGCCCGTGATGGTCCATGAGGACCGTCATCAATCCGTTTTTTGAGGAGTTTTCATGAAAATTCAACACGCTTTGAGCGCCACTGCGCTGCTGGCACTGTCTGGCCTGGCGCAAGCCCAGATTGATCCGCTTCACGTGCGCAGCATGGCGGCCTCTTGTTCGGCTTGTCATGGCACCGATGGGCGCGCCCAGCCGGGCATGGAGTCGTTGGCCGGTGCCAACAAGGACGACATGGTCAAGAAAATGCTGGATTTCAAGACGGGTCGCAAGCCCGCCACCATCATGCACCAGCTGTCCAAGGGCTATTCCGACGAGCAGATCGTCGCCATCGCTGGCTACTTTGCCGCCCAAAAGAAATAAGGAAAACAGCCATGCAACGTCGTCATTTTTTGCAGACAGGTTCCGCACTGGGAGCCATGGGTTTGGTTTCGGGTTGTGCCACAGTGGGTGGCGGCAGCGGCCCCAAAGTGGTGGTCATTGGCGGTGGCTATGCCGGCGCTACGGCGGCCAAATACCTGCGCATGTGGTCTGAGCACAAAATTCAGGTCACCTTGGTGGAGCCCAACGATGCGTTCATTTCCTGCCCCATCTCCAACTTGGTGATTGGCGGCAGCAAGACCATCGCCGAGATCACCACCCCCTATGACAACCTGACCAAGCGCCACGGTGTGAACATCATCAAGGACCGCGTCAACACCATTGATGCGGAAAAGCGCATCGTCAAGCTGGCCGGTGGCACCGAGCTGGCTTATGACCGCTTGATCGTCTCGCCCGGCGTGGACTTCATGTGGGAAACCTTGCCTGGCATGGCCAAGGCAGGTGCCAAAGACAAAGTCATGCACGCTTGGAAAGCGGGCGAGCAGACCGTCACGCTGCGCAAGCAACTCGAAGCCATGCCTGATGGCGGTGTGTTCGCCATGTCGATCCCTTTGGCGCCTTACCGCTGCCCGCCCGGCCCCTACGAGCGCGCTTGCCAGGTGGCTGAATATTTCACCAAGGCCAAGCCCAAGAGCAAGGTGCTGATTTTGGATGCCAACGACGACGTGACATCGAAAGGTCCCTTGTTCAAGAAGGCTTGGACCGAGCGTTACAAAGGCATTGTCGAATACCGTGGCAAACACCGAGTGACCGATGTGGACGCCGCCACCAACACCTTGAAGTTCGAGTTCAACGACGACATCAAGGCCAGCGTGCTCAACGTCATTCCTGAAATGCGTGCGGGTGACATCGCCGTCAACGCAGGTCTGGCCACGGCCAACAAGCGCTGGTGCGAGGTCGACTTCCTGACTTTCGAGTCAAAGGCTGCCAAAAACGTCCATGTGCTTGGCGATTCGATCCAGATTGCCCCGGGTATGCCCAAGTCTGGCCACATGGCCAACCAACACGGCAAAACCTGCGCTGCAGCGGTGATCGCTTTGTTGATGGGCAAAGAGGTCAATCCCATGCCGATTTACAACAACACCTGCTACAGCTTTGTCAGCTCGGAAGACGTGGTCCACGTGGCCAGCGTGCACCGCTACGATGCGGAAAAGAAAACCATGCTGACGGTGCCGGGCTCCGGTGGTGTGTCCAGCGCAGCCAACGAATTGGAGGGCCGCTATGCCCACGCTTGGTCGCGTAACATTTGGGCCGATACGCTGGCGTGAGGTTCAATCGGAAAACGCCGCAGTCGCCAGACTCGCGGCGTTTTTTTACGGCCATTTTTTGCAAGTCGAGGTACATCATGAAAAAAACAGTCACATCCCGCCGCCTGTTGCAAGCAGCTTTGCTGCTGGGTTTTGCGGCGCTGGGCAATTCAGCCATGGCCCAGGCGGATGAAGCGCGCGCCAAAAAAATCGTGGGTGGAGTTTGCTTTGTTTGCCACGGCGCAGAGGGTGAATCGTCCAGTGAAGTGTTCCCGCGTCTGGCCGGTCAGCACTGGGAATACACCGCCAAGCAGCTCGAGAACTTCAAAAGTGGCAAGCGCAAGAGCACAGCCATGGCTGACATGGTGGCCAAGTTGACACCCGATGAGATGGTGGCTTTGGGTAAATTTTTTGAGAAACAAGCCGTTGCGGTGGAGCCTGCCAAAGACCAGGGTCTGGCGGCCGTTGGCAAGTACATCTACCACCAGGGCAACAAGTACAGCGGTCTGGCCGCTTGCGCCAGTTGTCATGGGGCGGAAGCCAAAGGGACAACGGCTTTACCTCGCCTTGCTGGTCAGTATGCAGACTACATCGCCACGCAGTTGCAACAGTTCAACAAGCGCGAACGCACCAATGACAACGCCGTGATGCACGCCATCGTCAGCAAGATGACGCCGCTGGAAATGGTGGCTGTGGCGGAGTACCTGAGCGGCAAATGACGGTGCTCAGTCTCAGGGCGCGGTAAATCCTGAAAGGGGCATTGGCTCCGATGGCTTGGTGCTGGCCGATGTGCCGCCATCCAGCCAACGGTCGGTCAGGCCCGCTCCTGCCCACATGCCCACCAGGCTCACCCATGCGGTCAGGGCAAAAATGGCACCGCCAGTAACGCCTGCTCCGACAGCGCAGCCGCCAGCCAGCATGGAGCCGAATCCCATCAAAATCGCGCCGCCGATGTAGCGGCGCATGCTGTAACCATCGGTGAAGCCTTCCAGCTTCCAGTCTTTGCCGATCAGCGCACCGACCAAAGAGCCCAGGAAAACGCCTGGCATCAGACCGAATTCAAAGCCGATCGGTGGCCAAGGCCATTGCACCACCCGCATCAACCATTCGGCAGAAGGGCCACTGAAGGTCAAGCCCTGAATTTGCACCGGATCAAATGACTCGCGCGCCACCCACTGGCTAAACCCCCAAGCAGCGGCGACCATCAGTCCCGTGCCGATACCCCCCACCCACATCCATAAACTGCGCTGAGGTGAGCGCCATGAAAAATACAGGGCGGCGATGAGCCACACGCCGCCCATGGCCAAGCCCGCTCCGTGTCCTAGACCTGTGATGGCCAGCAGGTCGCGCGCTGCACCGCCAGGGATGGTCCACCAACTGCTGATCGCCAGGCGCAAAGGCGACAAAACGCCTGAGAGTGCTGATTGGGCCGTGACAGCAAATATCAGGCCCGACAGCAGGGCTCGCAAATTGCCATTGGCCGACAGCACCAGCAGTCGGCTGGCGCAGCCGCGGGTCATGACCATGCCAATGCCGAAGGTCAAGCCACCGATGAGTGCACCGGACAGGCTGCCGGTGGCAGAGATTTGGCGTGCGTTGTTGGTATCCAGCCAGCCCATCAAGACCATGAGCTGTACGGTGATCACGGCAGAGGCAAAGGCCAGCAACCAAACTGAAAGCTTGTCGCCAAAACGGCGGTGCCAGAATTCGATCACTGCCGCTCGCAAGCAAAAGCGCGAGCGCTGGGCAAAAAATCCAAACAGGCCGCCGATCAGCGCGCCACCCGTGGCGAGCACCGTGGGGTTTCCGTAGGCTTCCAGCCATTGAGCCATGGGCATGGCAATCTCCATTTACATCATTGTTGAATGATGTATATCCTAAGCCCGAAGTCGTTCTAGGCGTTGATGGAGGTCAAGAAGCGAATTCAGACCACCCAGCCCATGCCTTTGCTCAGACGCCAGGCCATGCCTGCGCCGATCCAGATGCCGATCAGTGTGAGCCAAGCGGTCAGTGCAAAAATCGCACCACCGGTCATGCCGGCACCGACCGTGCAGCCACCAGCGAGGACCGCACCAAAGCCCATCAATATCGCCCCGGACAAGTAATGCCCCAGCTTGTTCTCGGTTTTGAAGCCTTCAAATTTGAAGTCACGACCGAGCAAAGCCCCGATCAAGGAGCCCACAAAGGCACCAGGCAGCACGCCGGTGTCAAAACCCCAACTGGCCGCGTTGGCCGTGGACAGGACCCGCATCAACCACTCGGCGGAGGGGCCGCTGAAGCTCAGGCTTTGTACCGCCACCGGTTCAAACGATGCGCCTGCAACGGCCTGTGTGAGCCCCCAGCCCATCGCGATGGTCAGGCCAGTCACTGTCGCGCCCAAGCCCAAGGCCCAGCGACCCGCGTGGTGGCGCATGAAGAACGCCAGGCCAACGACAAAAACCAAGGTCGAAAGAATCAAACCACCCACCGAACCCATCCCGCTGAGGACCAACAAATCGCGCGATGCCCCGCCGTCCACGGGCCACAACTGGCTCAATGTGCTGCGCAAGGGCGCCAACCAACCGCCAATCGTGGCTTGTACCGTGACGGCAAACACCAAACCAGACAGCAGGGCGCGCAAATTGCCATTGGCCGACAGCACCAACAAACGACTGGCGCAGCCGCGCGTCAAAATCATGCCGGCACCAAAGCACAAGCCTCCCAACACAGCCCCGGATATGCTGCCCGGCTGCGCGATGAAACGGCTGACCGAAGGTTGAAGCCAGCCTAAGGCCACCAGGATTTGTACACCCATTAAGCAGGCACCAAAAGCCAGGAGCCAGACGCTCAGGCGCTCGCCAGCCTGGCCTTCACAGCATTCCAGGACTGCGGCACGGGCGCAAAAACGTGTACGTTGGGCAGCAAAACCAAACACCAAGCCGATGATCGCGCCGCCTGCGGCCAGCACATTGGCGTCTCCCCAGGTTTCCAGCAGGCTTGCAAGATTCACATTGATCTCCAATAATTTGATAATTGCTTATATTTCGTCTTGCCTAAACTGATTGACAATACATTGTGTATTTTCCTGGTTTTTTGATCGGTATTCATGAAAGAGCCCATTTTGTACTTCGCCTCGCACCGTCGCCAGTTTTTGGGGCTGGTGACTTTGGCGTGGGCCCAAGTGGGGGGCGCCCAATCGGTCATGCCAGCACTTTTGCCATCTCCCCCCTCCCTGCAGATTGAATTGGCCAAGGCTTTGCAGCAAAAGCAAGCCCTGATCGTCATGGTGAGCTTGGAGGGCTGTGCCTTTTGCCGTATTGCCCGCAGCAGCCATTTGGTGCCCATGCAAAAAGCAGGAACGCCCATCGTGCAGCTGGACATGCGCAGTGTTCAGGGTGTTCTGGATTTCCAAGGACGTGCGACCACGCACGATCAATTGATCAAGCAGTGGCGCATCTCTGTTGCCCCGACTTTGCTGTTTTTCGGTCCAGGTGGTAAAGAAGTTGCAGAGAGAATGGAGGGCGGTTACCTGCCCGATTTTTATGGACCCTATCTGGAAGAGCGATTGCTCAAGGCTCGGCAGGCGCTTTGAGTGAGTTCTTTGTGTGCTGTCAAAAGCTACTCGCCTACTTAACAATTAGCCATGATTCCAATTCGCATTGATTCCGCTTGGCAAGGCACCTCGGATTGCCGCAGTTGCGGCATCCGAGACATGGTGTTGTTTGCCGATCTCAATGAGCAAGACTTCAGCGACATGCACACGCCCATTGATGACCTGAGCTTTCAGTCAGACGCCATCTTGTACTCTGAAGGTCAATCAGCGCAAGGTGTGTTCACGCTGAGAAAGGGCACCGTCAAGTTGGTGCGTGCCACCGTGGATGGTCGTGAGCGGATTGTTCGGGTTTTGCGCCCTGGCGATGTGATTGGGCTGGAGGCCTTGGTGACCGGCCGCTATGACAGCGAAGCCGTTGCCATGGTGGATGTCAGTGTTTGTCGAATTCCTTTGTCGGTCATCAACCATCTGTCTGCGAACTCTCCCCGCTTGCATTTGCGCTTGATGCAAAAGTGGCAGCAAGCCTTGAAAGATGCCGACGATTGGTTGGCAGAACTGAATTTCGGTACTGCACGTCAGCGTGTGGCGAGCCTGGCCTTGAAAATGCGAGAGCCTGAAGAGCCCCGTTTCACCGCTTTTTTTGCGCGCGACGACATGGGGGCGATGCTCGATCTCAAGCTTGAAACTGTGAGTCGTGAAATTTCTGGCTTGGTGCGTGATGGTGCTCTGAAAGCCTGCGACAAGCAGGGACGCCGGTATGAAATACTGGACGAAAAAATGCTGATGCTCTGAACGGCACTGGCTGGGGTTTCGGCGCTTTCTCGCCGTCAAGCCCAGCAGCCCTGACATGCCTTTGTGGGCCGTGCCCTCGTCAATCTGGGCTTCATAGGTCTGCAAATCGATGATGTCGTAATCGACAAAAGCCTCGCGCACCATGGTCTCGTCATACATGTGGTCCAGCTTGCCTGGCCCGCCCGTATTGAACTTCAGTTGAGCTGCTGTGTAGCCCTGAATGATCAGGGTGCCGCCGGACTTGAGGCTTTTGTCCATCTGTTGATTCATCAGCCACATTAACCCCCCCAACATTGAAGGAATCCCCCATGAAAACCGCACATGATTTGGTGGCCGATGCCAAAAGCTGTACACAAGAAATCGCATTGAAAGACGCTGAACAAGCCATCAGGGAAGCCGATGTGTTGATTGACGTGCGTGAAGCCGATGAATTTGCCGCTGGCCACTTGGCTGGCGCAGTTTTGATGCCTCGCGGCTTGCTGGAGTTCAAACTCAGTGCAACGCCCGCCTTGGCTGCGCGAGACATCCATGTGGTGTTGTATTGCAAGACCAGTGGCCGAGCTGCGCTGGCCGCGCAGAGCATGCAAGCCATGGGCTATTTGCGTGTCAAATCGATTGCTGGGGGTTTTGATGCTTGGCTGGCCGCTGGCAAGCCGGTGGTCAAGCTAGAGCAACCCTCATTTGATTAAAAACCAGGCTGAATCAGTGAAAGCACTGATTTTTTGGGATGCATTTCGTCAACCCCGAAGCTGATTTATGCGTTAAATTAGTCGCCATTGATATTCAACACAAGGAGCTCCCATGAAATTGATTTCTGTACTCATTGCGGCCTCTGCTGCTTTCGCTGCACCCGCTTTCGCCAATTTGGATCTGGCCAAGAAGAACGCTTGCATGGCATGCCATGGCGTTGACAAAAAAGTGGTGGGCCCTGCCTACCAAGATGTCGCTAAGAAATATGCGGGTCAAAAAGACGCTGCGGCCAATCTGGCCAAGAGCATCAAAGCAGGTGGCTCTGGCAAGTGGGGTCCGATCCCCATGCCTGCACAAGCTGCTTTGAGTGATGCCGATGCCAACACTTTGGCCGCCTGGATCCTGGCTGGCGCCAAGTGATGTCCACTCCAATTGCTTGCAATTGGATGAAAAATTGAAAAGCCCGACTGGTACTCGTGGCTTTATCCTTCCGCTTCCGGGGCGACTCGGGAGCGGTTTTTTTTGGGGATAGAAAGTATGAACGTGATCAAGACTTCCTTGCTTGTGGGCTCGCTGTTGTTGCTGTCGATGACCGCGCACGCCCAGCCCGCGATTTTCAAAGATGCAGACCTCAAGTTGGGGCAAAAGCTGATCGCAGAAAACAAATGCGTGGAATGCCATGCCTCCAAAGTTCCCGGTGATGGCAGTGCCATTTACAAGCCCAAGGGACGCATCAACACGGCCGGTTTGTTGCGCGGCATGGTCGAGCAATGCAACACAGAACTCAACATGGGCATGTTTCCTGAAGAGGTCAATGCGGTGGCTGCTGTTTTGAACCGAGAGCATTACAAATTTAAATAAACCATTGCTTATATAGGGTATTTCCTATATTAGCTTTTGGCGATATACCTGATGATTTGTATCAAACGGTGTCCGTGCGTGGGCAGTGACACCACGTTTGATTGCAGCAAATCTGAAGGAGATACACATGCGCAAATCTTGGACCTGGGTGAAGTGGGGCGTTTTGGCCAGTTCGGTCTGGTTGACCGGCTGCGGCACCATCAGCACGATGGGCAAGCTCGAGACAGGCGCTGCTGCAGAGGCTGGTCGCATGTGGGACCGCTGGGTTGATGGCAATGGCGACATCGCAGTGGCCACCACCTGGGAGCGCAAAGTCAAGGCCGGTGTGACCGCCAATGAAGTTGAGCAAGTGCTCAAGCAAGTGGCCACCGAGCGCAACATGAAAGACGTGGGCACCTTGCCTTTGTCGAAAGAGCTGGAAGCACGCACCGGCCAAAAACAAAAACTGCTGACGGTGTACTCGTTCTGCACCCCTACCACCGCTCGCCGCATGGTGGACTTCAGCCCGCACATGGCCGCGTATTTGCCTTGCCGAATTTCCTTGGTGGAGAAAGAAGACGGCCTGTGGATGTACACCCTCAACATGGACATGATGGTCAAGATGGGGCGTCAGCTGCCTTCTCCCCTGAAGGAAGAGGCCCGCGCTGTGCGCGACACCATCTGGGAAATGATGGAGCGTGGCTCCAAGGGCGAGTTCTGATTTAAAAACACGAGGAGACAAAACATGAAAACGACACACACACTGCGCGCCACTGTCGCTGCATCGGCTTTGCTGTTGGCTTCTTTGTCGGCACACGCCACCAACGGCATGTTAATGGAGGGCTATGGCCCGCAATCGCTGGCCATGGGCGGCGCTGCCACGGCGTTTGACAATGGCACGGCGGCCATGATGAACAACCCCGCTACTTTGCAATTGGGGGCCAATGGTTCTCGCCTGGATGTGGCGTTGGGTGTTTTGGGACCCAACGTCAAATCCAGCATGACCGGCATGCCGACGGCATCGTCCAGCGGAACTTCTTATGTCATGCCCGCCATGGGCTGGGTTCGCAAAGACGACCGCATGACCTGGGGTGTGGGTGTTTTTGGTCAAGGTGGGATGGGTACTGAATACGGCGCTGACACGTTCTTGGCCATGCAAAGCGGCAAGGACGTGCGTTCCGAGTTGGCAGTGGGGCGCGTGATTTTCCCGGTGGCCTTGAAGGTCAATGAGCAGTTGAATATTGGCGCCTCTCTCGACTATTCATGGGCCAGCTTGGACATGAAGATGGCCGCCAGTGGTGCACAGTTGGGTGGCATGGTCACGGGTGGTTCGGGCAACATCGCAGCGGCTGCTGCAGGGTTGGCGGCGGCGCCATGGGCACGTATTGATTTCAGCAATTCCAATAAATTCACGGGTGCTGCCAAAGGCTCTGGCTGGACGGGCAAGTTGGGACTGGTTTTCCAGGCTAACAAAGACTTGTCTCTGGGATTGAGTCATCATCTCAAGACCAACCTCAGCGACATGACAACAACAGCGGCCGGTGCGAGCATGAGTGGCCCTGGCGGGTTCGCAGATGCAGGAAAGATCTCGGTGATCAACTTCCAGATGCCGGCATCCACCACAGTGGGCCTGGCATGGCAAGCCAGCCCCAAGTTGTTGGTGGCAGCAGATGTCAAGCGCCTCGGTTGGTCAAGTGTGATGAAGGGTTTTTCCATGCGCTACGACAGCGCCACCATGGGGGGTAATGTCAACTTCACCATGCCTCAAAACTGGAAAGACCAAACGGTCGTGGCCTTGGGTGGTGCCTACCAATTGGATGACGTCTGGACCTTGCGTGCGGGCTACAACCATGCATCTAACCCCATTCCTGACGGCACCGTCAATCCCTTGTTCCCGGCGATTGTGAAGAACCACTACACCGCAGGTTTTGGCTACAAGCTCAGCAAGTCGGTCAGCGTGGATGCTGCGATGTCCCATGCGCCGACTGTGACGGTCGTCAATACATCGGGGCAGATGCCTTTGACCATCAGCCACAGCCAGACCAACTATCAGATGTTGCTGAGCTACCGCTATTGAGTCCGCAGGTGCAACTGATCAGGGTTTATCCTGATCAGTTGCTGTTGCCCCTGTAATCCCTGGTTCAGATTCATCATTTATCGTATATATTCGCACATCCGAATATACGAACTTAATGGCAAGCAGTGCATGAGCGATGAGGTTGATGAGGTTTTCGACAAGGCGGCAGAGTTGTTTGCCGTACTGTCCACGCCGATTCGTCTGCGCATCATCAGCCAGCTGTGTCAGGGTGAGAAAAATGTCGGGCAATTGCTCGAGAGCATTGATGTGGCGCAACCCAATATGTCCCAACATCTGAACATCATGTACAGATCAGGCGTTTTGGGTAAACGTCGCCAAGGTGCTCAAATGTTTTATCGGATTGCAGACGAGACAGCTGTGGTGGTTTGCCGTGCGGTGTGTACACAAGTCGCCACCGACGTGGCCGTGAATTGACAACTCAAAACGAGGAGTTTGTGTGAAAGAAGACAACATCAACTCAGGGAGGGTGCAAAAAGCACCGGAGAACTTCCTGACCCAAACTGGCATCAAAGAGGTTTATGCCGAAGGCAAAAAAGGCCGTCGCGATTTCATTCGCAACGCTTTTGCAGCGGCGGCTGCCGGTGCAGCTGCCCCCATGGCCATGGCCCAGGGCAACCCTGTGCCGACTGAGGGCGGCGACCCCAACATCTTGAACTTGCCTGAGCATGCGACCAATCTGGGGCAGGGCGTGGCGGTTGAAGGTTACGGCAAGCCTTCCAAATTTGAAGCCAACTTGCAACGTCGTCAGAGCCCGGGTCTGACACAGACCACACAGGCCTCGGTGTCGTTTGCACCCTTGCAATCCTTGTTCGGTATCGTGACACCCAGTGGCTTGCATTTCGAGCGTCACCACCAAGGCTGGTGGGACATCGATCCGTCCAAGCACCGCTTCATGATCAACGGCATGGTCAAAAAGAACATGGTGTTCACCATGGACGAGATCATGCGTTTGCCATCGGTGTCGCGCTTTCACTTCATCGAATGCGGTGCCAACACCGCTGTCGATTGGGGCAATGTGGCTGTCCCCACGGTGCAATACACCCACGGCATGTTGTCGTGCAGCGAGTTCACGGGCGTACCCTTGATCACTCTTTTGGAGTTGGCTGGTGCTGACTTGAAAAACGGCAAGTTCATTCTGGCCGAAGGCGGAGATGGCTCGTCCATGACGCGCACCATCCCGATGAGCTTGATCACTTCTGGCGAAGTTCTGGTGGCTTATGGACAGAACGGTGAAATGCTGCGCCCGGAAAACGGCTACCCCTTGCGCTTGGTCGTGCCGGGTGTGCAGGGCGTGAGCTGGGTCAAGTACCTGCGCCGCATTGAAGTGGGCGACAAGCCTTACGCCGCCAAAGACGAAGCGATTCACTACATCGATTTGCAGCCCGGTGGCTTGCACCGTCAGTACACCAACATCCAGGAAGTCAAGAGCGTTGTGACCACGCCCTCTGGCGGCCAGGTTTTGCTGGACAAGGGTTTTTACAACATCACGGGCCTGGCCTGGTCGGGCAAAGGCAAGATCAAGCGTGTGGACGTGTCCACAGACGGCGGTCGAAACTGGCGTCAGGCACGTCTGGAAACGCCTGTGCTCTCCAAAGCTTTGACGCGTTTCAATCTGGACTGGGTCTGGGATGGCAAGCCCGCCATCATCCAAAGCCGTGCTCAAGACGAAACAGGTCATGTGCAACCCACATACCAGCAGTTGCGCGGTGTTCGCGGAACGCGCTCGATTTATCACAACAACGCCATCCAGTCGTGGTTGGTTCAGGAAAACGGTGAGGTGAAAAATGTCCAGGTTTCGTAATGCCGTTTTGACTGCCGCCTTGCTGGCGGTGGCAGGTTTGGCTTCTGCGCAAGCGACCAAATATCCTGGTGTGGGTCGTGATGCCACGCCCAAAGAAGTCGCCAAGTGGGACATTGATGTGCGTCCGGACTTCAAAGGATTGCCTGCAGGTTCGGGTTCTGTGGCCAAAGGCCAAGACGTGTGGGAAAGCAAATGCGCCCACTGCCACGGCGTGTTCGGTGAGTCTGGTGAGGTGTTCAGTCCGCTGATTGGTGGCACCACCGCCGAAGACGTCAAGACAGGCCGCGTGGCCAATTTGAATCGCTCGGACTATCCAGGCCGCACCACCATCATGAAGGTGGCGACGGTGTCGACTTTGTGGGACTACATCAACCGCGCCATGCCATGGACCGCTCCGAAGTCGTTGACGACAGAAGAAGTCTATGCCGTGACGGCGTTCTTGTTGAATTTGGGCAATGTGGTGCCCGATGACTTCGTGCTGTCGGACAAAAACATCGCTGACGTGCAAAACCGCATGCCCAACCGCAACGGCATGACGACCCAGCACGCCATGTGGCCCGGCAAGGAATTTGGTGGCGTCAAAAAGCCAGATACCGATAACAAAATCTGCATGAAAGATTGCACGCCTGAGCCGAAATTGGCGTCCTTCTTGCCCGACTTCGCCCGCAACGCGCACGGCAACCTCGCGGAACAAAACCGCCTGGTGGGCCAGCAGCACGGGGTGGACACCACCAAGCCAGAAGCCAAGGCCGGCATGCCTGTTGTTGCAGCCCCTGTTTCGGCAGCGCCAGCCAAGCCAGAAAACGCCGAGGCCAAAGCAGCCATCGCCTTGCTGAACAAATACAGTTGTACCGCTTGCCATGGTGTAGACAAGAAAGTGGTTGGCCCAGGCTTCAATGAGATTGCCAAGAAGCACTCAGGCAAGGTTGACTATTTGGTTGGCAAAATCAAGGCCGGTGGTTCGGGTGTCTGGGGTCCTATCCCGATGCCCCCACAGACGCTGCCTGATGCAGACGCCAAGAAAATTGCCGAATGGATTTCCAAGGGGGCCAGCAAGTAATGCGGGATACTCCCGTAGTGTTGCTGAACCAATTTCACTAGCATCATTCAATCATCAAGGAGATTTCAGATGCAAACTCGTCGCGAGACACTCAAGCAAAGTGCTGTTGTTGCCGGCTTGCTGGCGTCGGCTGGCTTTCCTCAGTTCGCCCACGCTGCTTTCAACAAAGCCGGCTTTGATGCCAAATCCGTTCAGGATGCAGCCAAGGCCTATGGCGCTGCCAGCCTGGCCGAAAGCAAGGATGTGACCATCACCGGTCCGGACATCGCTGAAAACGGAGCCGTGGTGCCCTTGGGTGCCAGCACTACTTTGGCTGGCGTCAAACAATTGTTGATCCTGGTCGAAAAGAACCCTGCAGCTTTGGTGGCCATGTTCCACGTGAGCGATGCTGTTGAAGCCAACTTTGCGACCCGCGCCAAGATGGGCCAGTCGTCTGACGTTTACGCTGTGGCCATCATGGCCGACGGCAAGGCTTTCTTCGCCAAGAAGGAAGTCAAAGTCACTTTGGGCGGTTGCGGCGGTTAATCGCCCAATTGCTTTTCAACAGAATCATTGAAAGATTAGGAGAAAAAAATGGCAGATCCAATGCGCATTCGTGCCCAAGCCTCCGGCGACAAAGCCACCGTCCGCGTGCTCATGAGCCACGAGATGGAATCCGGTCAGCGCAAAGACGCCGCCGGCAAACTGGTCCCCGCTTGGTATATCCAGGAAGTCACCGCCACTTTGAACGGCAAGCAAGTGCTGGCCGCTGAATGGGGCCCAGCCGTGTCCAAGAACCCCTTCATGCAATTTGCCATCAAGGGTGCCAAGGCGGGCGACAAAGTCGCTGTGACTTGGAAAGACAACAAGGGCGATACCCGCACAGACGAAGCGACTGTGTCCTGATAGCATTCGCGTGCTCAAAGGGGTGAAGTTTTCTGGGCTTCACCCTTTTTTCGTTTCAAGAATTTCAACAGAGGTGACAATGATAAAAGCATCAACACTCTCCATTGCAGCGGCTTTTGCCCTGTGCGTGGTGCCGGCCACGGCCCAGAAAACCGCCAGCCAAGGCATTGACGAATACCGTGCCATGCTGCAGGACGGCAATCCCGCTGAGCTTTTTGAGGCCAAAGGTGAAGACCTCTGGAAAAAAGTTCGCGGTCCCAAAAACGCTTCTCTTGAAAAGTGCGACCTGGGCAAAGGCCCTGGCGTGGTCAAAGGGGCCTTCGTTGAGTTGCCCCGCTACTTTGCAGACACCCAGAAGATGCAAGACCTCGAGTCGCGTTTGGTGACCTGCATGGAAACCCTGCAAGGCTTCAATGCCGCCGAAATTTCAAAGACTGCATTTGGTCGTGGCGAGATGGCCAATGTCACGGCCTTGGCCACCTGGATCTCGGCCGAGTCCAAGGGCCTGCGATTCAATTTGTCACAAGCTCACCCGCAAGAAAAAACCTTCTATGAAGTGGGCAAGCGCCTGTTCTTTCAGCGCGGTGGTCCTCATGACTTTTCATGCGCATCCTGCCATGGCGAAGAAGGCAAGCGCATTCGCTTGCAAGACTTGCCCATGCTGACCAAGAACCCGGGTGACGGCGTCGGCTTTGCCGCTTGGCCCGCCTACCGTGTGTCGAATGGTCAAATGTGGAGCATGCAATTGCGCTTGAACGACTGCTACCGCCAGCAGCGCTTTCCCTACCCCGGCTTTGCCAGCGATGCGACCGTTGCCTTGGCCACCTACTTGGGCGTGAATGCCAAGGGCGCAGCCTCAGTTGCCCCGGCCATCAAGCGTTGAAACAGGAGACCTTCATGAACAAAAAGACCCAACTCGTTTTGGCCAGCGTGGCTGCCGCTTTGGTGGCCGCAGGTTGCGCATCCGGTCCTTCCTTGGCTGAGCTGAACACGTTGACAGACAAAATCGTGAAAGCTTCTTTCCGTGACCAAAGTCATGTGAAAGTCGAACGCATCACGGCCACCGACGAGACCAACCGCGCTTGCAGTGATGCCGATGTGGCGGGCAAGCCACTGGACGAAAAAACGGCCAAGGCCATTGAAGAGATGAATCTGAAAGCCATCAAGTGGCCCTCGGACGGCAAGTTCATCGGTGACTGGAAAGAGGGCGAAAAAATCGCCCAAAGCGGTCGCGGCCTGACCTGGACAGACAAAGCAGACGACGTGAATGGTGGCAACTGCTACAACTGCCATCAAATCAGCAAGGAAGAGATTTCCTTCGGTACGATTGGTCCGAGCCTCTACAACTACGGCAAGATCCGTGGCGTGACCGACCCCAACAGCCCTGCCACCAAAGCCATCGTGGAATACACCTGGGGCAAGATCTGGAACGCCAAGGCCTACAACGCCTGTTCCAACATGCCTCGCGCAGGTCACATGGGCATCTTGGATGAGACACAGGTTCGCCACATTGTCGGCTTGTTGCTCGATCCCAAATCACCCGTCAACCAGTGACGCCTTGAAAACCCGGCACGTCCGGGTTTTTTTGCTTCCAATACATCAGTGAGTGCAAATATGAACCTGACCAAACGCGAATTTATCCAAGTGATGGGCGCCGGCACCATGGCCGGCATGAGCATGGGCAAGTTTTCAGAAGCCAGTGCCGCAACGGCAGCCAACGGCCTTTATGACATCCCCAAATTCGGCAATGTGTCTTTCTTGCACATGACCGATTGCCACGCGCAGCTCAAGCCCATTTATTTCCGTGAGCCCAGCATCAACATGGGCATTGGCTCCATGCAGGGCAATTTGCCGCATTTGGTGGGGGAGCACTTGCTCAAAGTGGCCAAGATCCGCCCAGGTTCAGCCGAGGCGCACGCGCTGACGTATCTGGACTACGAAAAAGCTGCCAACCGCTACGGCAAGGTCGGCGGTTTCGCGCACCTAGCCACGCTGGTCAAGCGCATGAAGGCCAGCCGTCCAGGCGCATTGTTGCTGGACGGTGGTGACACCTGGCAAGGCTCGGGCACCTGTTTGTGGACCAACGGCCAAGACATGGTCGACGCCTGCAAGTTGCTGGGCGTGGACGTCATGACCGGCCACTGGGAGTTCACGCTGGGCATGGAGCGTGTCAAAGAAATCGTCGAGAAAGACTTTGCGGGCAAGGTGGACTTTGTCGCGCAAAACATCAAGACCAACGACTTTGGCGACCCGGTCTTCAAGCCCTATGTGATCCGTGAGATCAATGGCGTGCCTTGCGCCATCATCGGCCAGGCTTTCCCTTACACGCCGATTGCCAACCCCCGCTACATGGTGGCCGACTGGGCCTTTGGCATCCAGGACGACAACATGCAAAAGATGGTGGACGAAGCCCGCGGCAAAGGTGCGCAGGTCGTCGTCGTCATCAGCCACAACGGCATGGACGTGGACTTGAAAATGGCCAGCCGCGTGAGCGGCATCGACGCCATCATGGGCGGTCACACACACGACGGTATGCCTGTGGCCACCTTGGTGTCCAACAAAGGCGGCAAAACCATCGTCACCAATGCAGGCTCCAATGGCAAGTTCCTGGGGGTGCTCGACTTCGATGTCAAAGACAAAAAGGTCAGCGATTTCCGCTACAAGCTGTTGCCCGTGTTCTCGAACATGCTGCCCGCCGACAAAGAGATGGACGCCCTGATCACCAAGATCCGCGCACCCTATGAAGCCAAGCTGTCCGAAAAGCTGGGCATCTCGGAAGGCTTGCTCTACCGCCGTGGCAACTTCAATGGCACGGGCGACCAATTGCTGGTCGATGCTTTGCTGGATGTGCAAGGCGCCGAGATCGCGTTCTCGCCAGGCTTTCGCTGGGGCACATCGCTCTTGCCGGGTCAGGCCATCACACGCGAGTGGCTGCTCGACATGACGGCCACCACTTACTCGTACGCCACCGTGACCGAGATGACCGGCGAGACCATCAAGACCGTCCTCGAAGACGTGTGCGACAACCTCTTCAACCCCGACCCTTACTACCAACAAGGTGGCGACATGGTGCGCGTAGGTGGCTTGAGCTACAGCTGCAACCCGCTGGGCAAGATGGGTACACGGATTGGCGACATGCGCCTGAATGGGCAATTGATCGACGCGGGCAAAAAATACAAGGTGGCCGGTTGGGCGCCAGTGGCCGAAGAAGCCCGCAACCAAGGCAACAAGCAAGTGTGGGAAGTCGTGGAGACTTGGCTCAAGACGCAGCCCGGTGGCCGTGTCAAGCCGCGCAAGCTCAATGCGCCCAAGATCACAGGTGGCTTGCCCAATCAGGGCTACGTGGCCTGATGGGGAGATGCAGGGAGTTGATCTGCAACCGGTTTGCAGATCAACTTGGCTTTGAAAGGTGATGACGCATGAAACGTAGACATATGTTGGCCGCCAGTGCTGTGTGCGCTGGGGTAGCACTTTGGCCAGAAGCCCGTTTGTTGGCGCAACAAGCACAGGACTTCATCGAAGGCCCGCCGGTCGGTGATATCCCAGCCAAGCAATTGTCAGCACATGTCTGGATGATCTTTTCGCCGGATGGTTTTCCCACCCCGGAAAACCGCGGCATGATGTCCAACGTCATCTTCGTGGTGACCTCTGCGGGCGTGGTCGTGATCGACTCAGGCGCCTCACTGCAAATCGGACAGATGGCCATCCGCATGATCCGAAAAGTGACCGATAAGCCGGTCGTTGCGGTGTTCAACAGCCACTACCATGGCGATCACTGGCTGGGTAACCACGCCTTTGTCAAAGCCTATGGCCAACAGTTGCCGATCTATGCCCTGCAAAGCACGATCGACAAGCTCAAGGGGGCAGAAGGCAACCTTTGGCGCGGCCTCATGGAACGGTGGACCAACCAGTCCACCTTGGGCACCGAAGTGGTCTTGCCCAACACAGCCGTCAAGCATGGCCAGGTTATCCAGATAGGTGATGTGACATTCCGCATGCACCATTACGGTAACGCCCACACGCCATCTGACCTGTGTGTGGAGGTGGTGCAAGACAAGCTCACGGCCGTGGGCGACATCGCCATGGCCAACCGCATCGCCAACATGGACGAGGGCTCTTATCCGGGCACATTCAAGTACTACCAAGCCCTCACGGCGGCAACGGGCGATCAGCTCTGGGTGCCGGGCCATGGCCAAGGCAGTCAAGATTTGCTCAAGACCTATGGCGAGTTCATGGCGGGCATCTGGGAGCCGTGTCTGCAAGCGGTCAAGGACGGCAAGTCGGAGTCAGAGGCGCGCAGCATGGTGCTCAAAGACGTGCGTGTGACATCCCGTGCCAAGACCATGCAGGGCTTTGAAGGCAACATCGGCAAATACATCAGCCTGGCTTACCTGGAAGCAGAAAAAGAAGCGTTCTGATTTTTCATAAAAAGGGGAGACAAATGGCAGATACGAATGGCATGACAGCAGGCAATGCCTGGTCCTTGCTTTGGTTCAGAAGCCGTGACGATGTCACGCCTTTCATCAACGACACCGCCGTGCGCATCCGTGCCGGCATCATGCTGGCCATTCCGATCTTCATGGCTTTCACGCTGTGGGACATCGTGTACGGCAGCCGCTGGATCGTGACTGGCGAGGTGATCAAAGACAGCTTCGAGCTCGACTTTGACAACCGCATTCTTTACATGGTCGAGGCCGTGCGCAGAACCTATGACTACACCGTTCAGACATGGCTGCTGTTTTATGCCTTGTTTGAAATGCTGGCCGGCATGAGTGTCAAAACGGCTTATCTGTCGCCCACCATCTGGCTGTCCACATTTCTGGCCCGTCGTGCACGCCCCGTGTGGAAACCTCTGGCACCCAAAAGATTTGCATGGACCATTGGCGCGACCATGATCAGTTTTTGTTTGGTGTTTTTTCACCCTGAAAAATTTGCCGCGGCCATCAACTTCGTTTTCCGAAGCAATGTGTTGCCTACCACCGAGCAGTATTTGGCACGCTGGCTGCCCCTGGTGATGGTTTGGGTGTGCCTGGGCTTCATGTGGCTAGAGGCTGTGCTGGGCTATTGCCTAGGCTGTGAAGTTCACGCCTTGCTGGTGAAGCTGGGCGTTTTTCAGGACGAGTGCGAAGCCTGCAACAACCTGGACTTCGGACCGCCGCGTTGATGCGATGCAACGCCAGCCCGATTGGCTGGCGTTATGGGCCCTGTTCAGCCCATGAAATTGCGCCAAGCCCCGATGTTGTGCACTTTGGCGTAACCGTTTTTCTTCAACACCAATTTGGCCATCCCGCTGCGACTGCCGCTGGCACAGCCCACCACCACTGGGCCTGTGCGCGGGACTTCAGCCAAACGAGAGCCCAATTCGTGGAGCGGAATGTTGATGGTGCCAGGCGCATTGCCCGAGGCAAACTCCGAGGCAGACCGCACATCCACCAAGGTGGCGCCTTCTTGTTTGAGTTGAGGCAACAAACGCATCACACGTCTGGCATTCCACCATTTGTAGCCCAGCCAAAGGGCCAGCGCCAACATGGGCCAATAGTTTTTCAACGCATCCATGGTCTTCTCCTGGGTTCAGGGTTGTGGGGCCACCAAGGGCCATCCTTTGGCTGCCCATTGGCTCATCCCGCCTTCTACATAGCGGATGTTTTGATAGCCGCGTTTTTTCAGTTCGGTGAGTGTGGCTTTCGAGCGATTTTGGGTGTTACAAATCAACAGGACAGGCTTGTCCGTCGTTTGTGGGATCAAGTTCAGTTTGCGCGAGAGCTCGCTCATGGGCAGCAGCACAGCACCCTGGGCGACACCCGTGCGGTGCTCGGGTGATTCCCGAATGTCGATCAGGGTGATCTTTCCCGCTTCGTGATCAGTGCGTGCTTGCTCCAGTGAAACTTTGTCCACATCGCTGGCCGATGAACACGCGGTGAGGACCGCCATCACAATAAGGAGAAGAAGTTTTTGCATCGCTGTATCAGTTCCTGTGGGATTAATATAAGCGATTGTAGATATATTGGGATTCTGTGTCGGGCCAGCGCAGCGCAATTGGCTTGAACTCTTTGAGCGATGTTTGACCCTCACAAGGAAGGAAACAAACTGCACAACCAGCTACAACTCGACGTTTAAGCAGTACGAGACTGTCTGCAATTAAAAGCTGAAAAAGTTGACGCTTTCAAATGACCAGCTTGACTGGGATAGGGTCGTAGCTAGAAGGCATTTCACCCCCTGTTAATAGCTTGGTGTTTTCACCCGAATTCGGCTTTAGCTCCCCCCTGCGGCGCAGACTACTCCGCACGGTTTGGTAGTTGCACTTGAGAAGGTCACCAACTTTGCGCCATGAGCAGCCATTTGCCCGAAGTTCGATGGCTTGATTCAGCTGTTCATCTGTGAGTTTCCTAGGCTTTGAGGGACGGTGTCCAGAAGTGAATGGCTTTGCAGGTCTGAGATTAGCAAGACTCTTGGGATTCATCTTGCGTTTCTTCCTGTCACGCCCTCTTTGAAGCAATGCTTCCAGCATGGAAATCAGCTCTTCGGTACTGAGGCGTTTGGGAAGGTCCGACCATACGATCTGCCTGCTTGTCACCGGATCATTGGATTCAGCTGTTCGCTTGAACTTAGCTCTGTAGATGTTTTTGTAGTTGGACTGGAAGCCTTCGAGGTCGAATTTATCCGCGTAATAGATGCCGTCGATGATGTCGATCCGCTTAGGCTTGTGCAGGTCAATGCATACGATTGGGGAATTGTTGGAATAGCCGTGCCTGCTGATGCCAGCATTGAAGCCAGTGTGGACATCGGCCCGATCTCCCAGGGCTTCGGCATTGCCGTGCAGATGACCATCAACCTGCCGGGGCTGGACCGTGCGGTGGCGCAGGACTTGGTGGATACAGCGCACCAGGTGTGCCCGTATTCGAACGCGACGCGCGGCAACATCGTGGTCGATCTGACCTTAGGGTGATCTGCCGATCCTCAGGCGTGCACTGAGCAAGGAGTACCGTGCCTTGAGTCGCTGTTCGCCCCAGAACGGACTTCCAGGACGAGCATGCCGGCGACCGCTTCTGGCCGGTAGCAGCCAGCAGGTCTGAGCCAACGATAGTTCCCGTTGCGACGCCGATATCCTCAGCTGCCAGCCTGTGGCCTGTCGGTATGCGTTAAGAACCAAGGGACCGCAGAGGTCCCCCGCGTCAGCCCTCCGCTGCGTTCAAGCCATCACTTGCCGAACCACTTGGCCACGTACTGCCATGTGCGCAGCAACAGACCGGCGCGCTCCACATCGGCCTGCGCCACGAGCGGGGTTTCGCCCAGCGGCTTGCCGTTCGAGGTGGCGACCACCTTGCCGACCACGGCGCCCTTGGCCACGGGCGCTTCCAGGCCCGGTTTCAGTTCCACCGTGGCCTGCACCTGCTGGCCGCGTGGCACGGTAAGCATCCATGGCGCGCCCAGGACCGCACCCACGGTGTCGGCCTTGCCAAAGCTCACCTTGGCCGTTGTGACCACTGCACCTGGCTGGATCGGGACAGCTTTTTCGAAGCTGCCAAAGCCCCAGCCGAGCAGCGTGCGCGTGTGGTCGGCTCGTGCCTGTGCGCTGTGGGTGTTGAGGATGACCGAGATCAAGCGCATATCGTTGCGCTTGGACGAAGTGACCAGGCAATAACCGGCCTCAGCGGTGTGGCCGGTCTTGAGGCCGTCCACAGTGGGGTCGGTGTAGAGCAGGGCGTTGCGGTTGCCTTGCTTGATGCCGTTGTATTTGAAATCGTGTTCGGCGTAGATGGGGTAGTACTCGGCGCTGTCGCGAATGATGGCGCGCGCCAGTATGGCGAGGTCACGCGCGGAGGACTTGTGCTCCGGATCGGGCAGACCCGTAGGGTTGACGAACTGGGTGTACGTCATACCAAGGCGCTGGGCCTCGGCGTTCATCAGCTTGGCAAAGCCGGCCTCTGAACCGGCCATGTGTTCGGCAATCGCTTTGGAGGCATCGTTGCCTGACTGGATGACAATGCCGCGCAGGATGTCAATGACGGTGGCCTGGCTATTGAGCGGCAGGTACATGCACGACTCGGTGCCCGAACCGCGGCACCAGGCGTTCTGGCTGACTGTGACCAGATCGGTCTGCTTGAGCTTGCCTGAGCGCAGCGCTTGCTCGACGATGTAGCTGGTCATCATCTTGGTCAGCGATGCGGGGGGGCAGCGGCTCGTCGGCGTTGGCCGAAGCCAGCACCTCGCCGGAGTCAAAGTCCATCAGCAGCCAGGCCTTGGCAGGCAGCGCCGGCGGGTTGTCGGCCAGGGCCGTCTGGGCGGCCAGAGGCGGCAGGGCGTTTGCAGAGGCTGCGGCGGCCGCAGCCTTTTTGTGCGCTGCAGGCTTGGCGGCAGCGGGGTGTTTGGCCGCGAAGGACGCCGAGCTGGGCAACAGGGTGCCCACAGCGATGGCCAGGGCGATGGGGAGAAGAGAGAAAGTCTTGGCTTGCAGGGTGTGGTTCGGTAGAGCATCGATTGTCGCGGATTGGGGGCGGGTTTCTTGGGATGGCTGCCGATTGGCAGTCACCGCCGCTTCAGCGCCGCTCTGCCTCGCGCCAGCTGGCCGCGCCCAGCAAGATGATCTGCAACTGCTGCACGAAGTCCTGCACCATCGCCTGCTCGGACTGAGGCTCGTCGGCGGGCAGATCCAGAACCTCGGGGGCGGCGGCCAGCAGGGTGTTGACCATCAGGCCGCAGACCATGTGCAGGCTGGCCTGCGACAGGCCCTGGTAGGCCTCCAGCGGCGCCAGGTCGCGTGCCGTGTCGTCCACAAAACGCTGCACCTCGTGGCGGATCGCCAGCCGCAGCACCCGGCTGCCACCCGCGCGCTCGCTCGAGATGAAGCGGAACAGCACCCGGTTGTCGCGCACGTACTGCAGGTACACCTGCACCGACTGGCGCACCACGCTGGTCTGGGCCGAACTCGGCTGGCGCGCCTGGCGCAGCAGGCCGCGAAGCGTGGCCCCCACCTCGTCCACCAGGCTCAGGCCCAGCTCGTCTGGGCTGCGAAAGTGCCGGTAAAACGCATTGGGCACCATGCCGGCCTCGCGCGCGATCTCGCGGATGCCCAGGCTGGTGAAGCTGCGTCCCTCGCCGATCAACCGCAGCGCGGCCTGCACCAGGCTTTGGCGGGTCAGGTCCTTGCGGTCTTGCCGGCTCAGCGGCGGCTCGGGCGTGGCGGGGGCGGGGGTGTCGGGACGGGCGTTCGGCATGGACGGATTTGGCGGTTTGGGTTTTTCGGTGTACGATCGTACACAAACAAAGGAGCCCTGTCCATGTCCGACGCTTACCTCAACTTTGCCAACTCGGCCTTTGGCGCGCGCCTGGCCGGCATGCTGGGCCTGCCGCGTCCCGTGCCGCTCGAGCGGTTCGAAGCCGGCCAACCGGTGGTTGCTGGCGACGTGCTGGTCGGCGCCGGTGGTACGCCCGAACTGCTGCCCGCGCTGCTGGCTGCCTTCCGCGCCATGCGGGCCGCCACCGTGGCGCACCGCAGCGTGCAGGGCTGGACCGCGATGGCCAACCAGGCCGGCTTGATGAGCGGGCTGTGGAGCACCGGCGAGCAGCCGGGCGGTCCCCTCAAGGCCGTGGTGTTTGACGCCACCGGCCTGGCCACCGTGGCCCAGGCCGAGGCGCTGTACCAGTGCTTCCACGACGCGGTGCGCTCACTGCAAAGCTGCGGCCGCGTGCTGGTGCTGGGCCGCCCGCCCGAAGCCTGCCCGGTTGCCGAGCAGGCCACGGTACAGCGCGCTCTGGAAGGTTTTGTGAAATCGCTGGCCAAGGAGGTCAAGCGCGGCATTGCGGTGCAACTGGTCTATGTGGCGCCGGGAGCCGAGGCGCAACTCGAAGGCACACTGCGCTTCTTTTTGTCGCCGCGCAGCGCCTATGTGTCGGGCCAGGTGGTGCGGCTGGCACCCTTTGAGGCCCCGGCCCCGAGCGACTGGGTGCAGCCGCTGGCGGGCAAAAAGATTTTGGTGACCGGCGCGGCGCGCGGCATTGGCGCGGCCATTGCCGAAACCCTGGCGCGCGATGGCGCCCAGGTGGTCTGTCTGGACGTGCCGCAGGCCCAGGACGCCTTGCAGGCCGTGGCCGAGCGGCTGCAGGGCCGCGCGCTGGCGCTCGACATTGCCGATCCGGCGGCCGCCGGGCAGATCGCCCAGGCGGCCCTGGCTGACGGCGGCTGGGACGGCGTGGTGCACAACGCCGGCATCACCCGCGACAAGACCATCGCCAAGATGCCGCCGCACCTGTGGCAGACGCTGGTGCAGGTCAACCTGGTGGCGCAGCAGGCGATCAACCAGGCCTTGCTGGAGCGGGGCGCGCTCCAACCCCAGGCACGGCTGGTGTGCGTGTCGTCCATCTCGGGCATTGCCGGCAACCTGGGGCAGACCAACTACGCGTTTTCCAAGGCTGGCGTGATCGGCCTGGTGCACAGCCAGGCGCCGCGCCTGCCCCGCGGCATGGCCATCAACGCGGTGGCGCCGGGCTTCATCGAAACGCAAATGACCGCCGCCATCCCGCTGGCCATCCGCGAAGCCGGCCGGCGCATGAATTCCATGGGGCAGGGCGGCCAGCCGGTCGATGTGGCCGAAACCATCGCCTGGCTGCTCAGCCCCGCCTCGCAGGGCGTGAATGGGCAGGTGGTGCGCGTGTGCGGCCAAAGCCTGCTGGGGGCTTAAGGTGCAGCGCCAGAACATCACACCCGCCAGCACGCTGAGCAACTTGGCCCGTGCGCTGGCCAGCAGTTTCAAGCGCCCCGGGCCGGTGCGCGCGCTGGCCCCGGTCACGCTGGTGCTGCCGCGCGTCGTGGTCGACGCCGCGCACCTGGCGCGTTACGCCGAGGTCTGCGGTTTTGCCCCGAGTGCGCAAGCGCCGCTCACCTACCCGCAGATGCTGACTTTCCCCCTGGTCATGACCTACATGACTTCGCCCGCCTGCCCCTGGCCTGCCATGGGCACGGTGCACCTGGCCAACGCCATCACCCAGCATGCGCCGCTGGCCGCAGGCGATGCGGTGCGGGTGGAGCTGAGCAGCGGCGAGCTGCTGGCGCACGACAAGGGGCAGGTGTTCACGCTGCACCTGCGCGTGCTACGCGAGTCAGATGGCGAGGGCGATGGCCAATGCGTCTGGCAGGCCACACAAACCCTGCTGCGCCTGGGCGTGAAGTCGCCCGTGGGCGCACCGTTCAACGGCGCCGTGGGGCCGGAACTCGCCCTGACCCAGGCCGGTGCATTCGACGCCCCCGCCGACACCGGCCGCCGCTACGCCCCGGTGTCGGGCGACTACAACCCCATCCACCTGTCGGCGCTGAGCGCGCGCTTGTTCGGCTTTCCGCGCGCCATCGCGCATGGCCTGTGGACGCAGGCGCGCGCGCTGGCCCTGTTGCAAGCCGCCGCGCCGGCCACTGTGCTGCAAGCCGCTTCGCTCACCACCGTGTTCAAGCGGCCCGTGCTGCTGCCGACACGCGCCTCGCTCTGGCAGGCGCAGGCCAGTACAGGCCAGACCGTGTTCGAGGTGCGCGACGCACGCGGCGAGCAGGTCCATCTGCGTTCCGAACTCCGCGCCGAACCCGCGCATCAACCCACCATTTCCTGAGCCCCACCATGACCCCCAACAGCACCCTCCGTCGCGTCGCCATCGTGGGTGGCAACCGCATCCCGTTTGCGCGCTCCAACACCGCCTACAGCCGCGCCTCCAACCTCGATATGCTCACGGCCACGCTGCAAGGCCTGGTGGACCGCTTCAACCTGCATGGCCAGCGCCTGGGCGACGTGGCCGCAGGCGCGGTGATGAAGCATTCGCGCGACTTCAACCTGGTGCGCGAAGCCGTGCTCTCCACCACGCTCTCGCCCGAGACCCCGGCCTTCGACCTGCAGCAGGCCTGCGGCACCGGGCTGGAGGCCGCCATGCTGGTGGCGCACAAAATTGCGGTGGGCCAGATCGAATGCGGCGTGGCCGGCGGGGTGGACACCACCTCGGACGCGCCCATCGCCGTCAATGACCAACTGCGCCGCACCCTGCTCGATGTTTCGCGCGCGCGCAGCCCCTGGCAGCGCCTGCAGCGGGCGCTGCGCATCCGCCCGGGGCAGTTCTTCCAGCCCGAGCTGCCGCGCAACGGCGAGCCGCGTACCGGCCTGTCGATGGGCGAACACGCCGAACTCATGGCCCGCGAATGGGGCATCACGCGCGAAGCGCAAGATGCCCTGGCCCTGCAAAGCCACCACAACCTGGCGCGCGCCTATGGCGAAGGTTTCTTTGTCGACCTGATGACGCCCTTCCTGGGCGTGAAGCAGGACAACAACCTGCGCCAGGGCCTGAACGCTGAACAGCTGGCCAAGCTCAAGCCGGTTTTCGACCGCAAGGTGGCGCCCGGCCAGGGCACGCTGACGGCAGGCAACGCCACACCGCTGACCGATGGCGCCTCGGCCGTGCTGCTGGCCAGCGAAGCCTGGGCGGCCGAGCGTGGTCTGCCGGTGCTGGCCTACCTCACGTTCAGCGAGGTGGCGGCGGTGGACTTTTTCAACCCCGACCCGGCCAAGAAAGAAGGCCTGCTGATGGCCCCCGCCTACGCCGTGCCGCGCATGCTGGCGCGCGCTGGGTTGACGCTGCAGGACTTCGACTTTTATGAAATCCACGAAGCCTTTGCCGCCCAGGTGCTGTGCACCCTGCAGGCGTGGGAAGACCCGGCGTTTTGCCGCGACAAGCTCGGCCTGGCGCAGCCGCTGGGCGCCATTGACCGCAGCAAACTCAATGTGAACGGCAGCTCGCTCGCCGCCGGTCACCCGTTTGCCGCCACCGGCGGGCGCATTGTGGCCACGCTGGCCAAGCTGCTCGCGCAAAAAGGCAGCGGGCGCGGTTTGATTTCCATCTGCGCCGCTGGCGGCCAGGGCGTCGTGGCCATTCTGGAGAAATGAGCATGTTGAACTACAAAGCCCCGCTGCGCGACATGCGCTTTGTGATGAACGAGGTGTTCGACTACCCGGCGCACTACCGCGCGCTGGGCAGCGGCGAAGACGCCTCGCCCGAGGTGGTGGACGCCATTTTGGAGGCCGCCGCCACCTACTGCGAAGAGGTGCTGGCGCCGCTCTACGTCTCGGGCGGCGAAGAGGGCTGCCACTTTCAGGCGGGCGAGGTCACCACGCCCAAGGGCTTCAAAGCGGCGTATGCGCAGTTCGTCGAGGGCGGCTGGCAGGGCCTGTCGTTCCCCACGGCTTACGGCGGGCAGGGCCTGCCCGTGTCGCTCAACCTGCTCAAGAGCGAGATGATGGGCACGGCCAACTGGGCCTTCAGCATGTACCCCGGTCTGAGCATCGGCTGCATCAACACCATCTTGCAGTACGGCACCGAGGCCATGCGCCAGCAGTACCTGCCCAAGCTGGTGGCGGGCGAGTGGGGCGGCACCATGTGCCTGACCGAGCCGCAGTGCGGCTCTGACCTGGCGCAGGTCAAGACCCAGGCCAAACCGCTGGGCGACGGCAGCTACGCCATCACCGGCACCAAGATCTTCATCTCCAGCGGCGAGCACGACTTGACCGACAACATCGTGCACATCGTGCTGGCGCGCCTGCCCGAGGCGCCCGCCGGCACGCGCGGCATTTCGCTGTTCATCGTGCCCAAGTTTCTGGTGGGCGAGGGTGGTGCTTTAGGCACGCGCAACGCGGTGCACTGCGGCTCGATCGAGCACAAGATGGGCATCAGCGCCAGTGCCACGGCGGTGCTCAATTTCGACGGCGCCATCGGCACCCTGATCGGTGAACCGAACAAGGGGCTGGAGGCCATGTTCACCTTCATGAACACCGCGCGCATCGGCACCGCCATCCAGGGCGTGGCCCATGCCGAGCTGGCTTACCAGGGCGCGCTGGCCTATGCCTGCGAGCGCCGTTCCATGCGCGCGCTCTCGGGCAAAAAGGAGCCCGAGCAGGTGGCCGACGCCATCGTCTGGCACCCCGACGTGCGGCGCATGCTGCTCACCCAAAAAGCCATCGCCGAAGGTGGCCGCGCCATGATCTACGGCGCCGCGCAACTGGCCGACAAGATGTTTGCCGCTGCCTGGGCCGGCGACCAGGCCGGCTACAAGCGCCACGACGGCGAACTGGGTTTCTTCACCCCCATCCTCAAGGGCTTTTTGACCGAAATGGGCCTGGAAGCCGCCAACCTGGGCATGCAGGTGTACGGCGGGCACGGTTACATCCGCGAGCATGGCATGGAGCAGATCGCGCGCGATGCCCGCATTGCCACGCTGTACGAAGGCACCACCGGCATCCAGGCGCTGGACCTGCTGGGGCGCAAGGTGCTGCTGCAAACGCGCGGCCAGTGCGTGCGCGACTTCACCGCCCAGATGTGGGTGCTGGCCCGGCCGGGCCTGCTGGCTGGGGGCTTGCGTGGCCGCATGGCCCGCGCCCTGGCGCGCCGCGCCGTGCAATGGAATACGCTCACCCTGCGCCTCATGCTCAAGGCCAAGGCCGACCCGGAGCAAGTGGGCGCGTCGTCGGTGGACTACCTGATGTATTGCGGCTACGTGATGATGGCCTACCACTGGGCGCTGATGGCCCAGCGCGCCGAGCAGGCCCTGCACAGCGGCCAGGGGCCAGAGTCAGCGGCGTTCTACCAGGCCAAGCTGCAAACCGCGCAGTTCTACTTTGAACGCCTGCTGCCCCGCGCCGACGCCCACCACCGCATGGCGCTGGCGCCGGCCAGCACGCTGCTGCAGATGCCGGTGGCGGCGATGGCGGGTTGAACCCGCTTCACCGCTTGGCGGCATGGACAGCAATGTATCTCAATGGATACAGAGCGCCATAAAAACGATCTATGCGCCAACTGAAGGGGTAACCGATGACTGCACTCAAACTGCGGAAATGGGACAGCGCCCAACACCTCAAGACCGAAGAGGACATGGCGCTCTATATGGAGGCCTGCCTGCAAGAGGCAGGGGATGATGCTGCCAAGGCCCTGGGCACCATTGCCCGGGCCAAGGGCATGTCGCAACTTTCGCGCGGACGGGCCTGGGCAGGGACAGCCTCTACAAGGCGTTGTCAGGGGAGGGCAACCCCAGCTTTGCCACGATCCTGAAAGTCACGGCGGCGCTGGGCATCCAGCTCCACGCACAGCCCATGCAGGCGGGGTAAGCGTGATGGGTGTTGGGGTAGGAGCGTTTGTGGCTCATG
>NZ_JAOASQ010000052.1 GCF_030158565.1 Limnohabitans sp.
AGCTACACCCGCCACCACGTCAACATCACCATGACGCAAGCCAAGGCGGTGAGCAACTACACCAACTCGATCCTGGCCAACATGGAAGTGACCGACGAAGGCTACGACGAAGCCCTGTTGCTCGACACCTCGGGCTTCGTGTCCGAAGGCGCTGGCGAAAACATCTTCGTGGTCAAAGACGGCGTGATTTATACGCCTGACTTGTCGGCTGGCGCCTTGAACGGCATCACCCGCAACACCGTGTTCCACATCGCCAAGGACTTGGGCCTGGAGATTGTGCAAAAGCGCATCACGCGCGACGAGATCTACATCGCCGACGAAGCCTTCTTCACTGGCACAGCCGCCGAAGTGACGCCTATCCGCGAATTGGACCGCATCGAACTGGGCACGGGCAGCCGCGGCCCGATCACCGAGAAAATTCAATCCGCGTTCTTTGACATCGTCAACGGCCGCAACCCCAAGTACGCCCACTGGCTGACTTTGGTTTAAGGACACCACAACATGAGCAACACCATCGAACTGCTGGCCGCTGACCTGAACCCCCAAGGCGGCGTGTTCTGCCCCAGCCCCAAAGCTGACATGAAGCTGTGGAACAGCCACCCCAAGGTGTACCTGGACGTGGCCAAAACCGGCCAAGCCAAGTGCCCTTATTGCGGCACCGAGTACAAACTCAAGGCGGGTGAGCACTTTGGTGGTGGGCACTGAGATGTTGAGCCAGGTCACGGTCATCATCGTGACCTTCAACAGCGCCCACTGCCTGCCCGCCTTGGGCAAAGCGCTGACTCAGCTCCCCCACGTCATCGTGGTGGACAACGGCAGCGACGACAACTGCGCCACCCAAACCCCCGCGCACCTGCCCCAGGCCCAAGTGCTGGCGCTGCCCGCCAACTGGGGCTTTGGCGCCGCCAATAACCGTGCGTTGGCGCAAGTGCAAACCCCGTTTGCCCTGCTGCTCAACCCCGACTGCGAAATCACCCCCCAAGCGGTGGAACAACTGCTGCGCACCGCCGCCCAATGGCCCGAGGTCGCCATGGTCGCCCCCCAGTTGCTGCAAGCCAACGGCCAACCCGAAGTCAACTACCGCTGGCCCCACCTGCTGTGGCACAGCCGGGGCCCCGCTGTGACCGAAGGCCCCGCCTGCGTGGGCTTTGTCTGCGGCGCTGCCATGCTGCTGCGCATGAGCGCCTACCAAGGCCAGTTCTTTGACGAACAGTTCTTCCTGTACTACGAAGACGACGACCTTTGCACCCGCCTGTTCAAGCAGCGCCAAGCCATGATCATCGACCCCGCCGCCACCGCCACACACCGCTCACGCGGCAGCGTGCGTGGGCGCAGCCCCCTGCGCAGCGAATACCTGCGCGGCTACCACCACGCTCAGTCCAAACTGATTTACGCCCGCAAATACCAAAGCACCACCGCCGCCCGCCAGCAACAACGCAAACTGCTGTGGCAAACCGTGCTGGCGTTGCCCCTGCGCCTGCTGGCCTACAACCCCCGCCTGCTTGCCCGCATGTGGGGGCGCTTGCAGGGCGTGCGCCACTGGAAACCGCTATGACCGCAACACACCCCACCCTATGCATCGGCATCCTCACCATGAACGAGGAACGCCGCATTGAGCAATGCATCCAAAGCGCCCGCTTTGCTGATCAGATCGTGGTGATCGACAGCGGTAGCAAAGACCAAACCGTGGCCATCGCCCAGCGCTTGGGCGCCCAGGTCCACGCCCATGCCGACTGGCAAGGCTTTGCCGTGCAGCGCAACCGCCTGTTGCAGCACTGCACCAGCGACTACATCTTCTTTCTGGACGCTGACGAAGTCATCACCCCCGAGCTTCAGGTCGAAATTCAAGTCGCTGTGCAAAGCGGCCAACAAGCCACCTGGGAGGTGTTGTGGAACCAGGTGGCTTACGGCAAAGCCCTTACGCTCATGAAGTCCACCGGCGGCGTGCAACGCATGTTCCCCTCCGCCAACCTGGAGCGTTTTGAGGGCGTCGTTCACGAAAAAGCCATCGTGCGCAACCCTGCCACGCCAGTGATCAAGTTCAAAGGCCGTTTACTGCACTACTCGCGCGAGACTGTTTACGGCAGCCTGCAAAAACTGGCGCAATATGCCCAGCTTGGCGCACTCAAGCGCGCCGAAAAAGGGAAACGCGGCGGTGTGCTGCGTGGCTTTGCTTCAGCCTTGGTCAATTTCCTGCAGCTGTATGTGTTCAGGCGCGGCTTTTTGTGTGGGGCAGAGGGGTTTCTGTTCTGCTTCTTTATCGCCCTGGAATGTTTCTTCCGGTATGCCATGCTTCATTACGACCGGGACCAGCTGCAAGCTTCAGTTAAGCGTTAGGCTGACGCGTACAACATATGAGAAGCACAACATCCATCGCCATGTGCACCTACAACGGTGCCGCTTTTTTGCAACAACAACTGGACAGCCTGGTCGCTCAAACGTGCAGGCCTGACGAAGTCATCATTTGTGACGATTGCTCCCAAGACCAAAGCGTCGAAATTGCGCAGGGCTTTGCGAAGCAGCATCCGGACATCGCTGTAAAAGTGGTTCAAAACCCGCAAAACCTTGGCTACATCAAGAACTTCGAGAAGGCCATCAGCCTGTGCACGCAGGACATCATTTTTCTTTGCGATCAGGACGATCTTTGGCAGCCCAACAAAATTGAAAACATGGTGGCGGTGTTCGATGCTGAACCCTCGGTAGGCCTGGTTTTGCATGACTTTTGTTGGATAGATGAGCGCAACCAGCCTTACCCCGGTCCTATAGACACCTACGGTCCCAAAAAGCTCAGTGCAGCGCAATTACCGCAAGAAATCAAAGACCACTCCATCAACGTCTTCATGCAGCCCTACCCGCGCGCATGGTGCGGCTGCATGATGGCCTATCGCCGCAGCTTTAACGATGTGGTGTTGCCTATTTTCCCGGGCAAGGGCCATGACGACTGGATCCTCAAGGTGCTAGCCCCCATCACCGAAACCCGTTTCCTCGCCAGCACCTTGGTGCATTACCGTATGCACCAGCAAAACACCAACCGCCGAGATTTGGAGAGGCGCACACTTGCGTATCTTTGGTGCCGTTTCGTCAAGAAAACGATTTTGGTGCTCAAGGGCCATACCAAGCGGGGGTTTTACAGGCAGATTTTGACTCGTCTCTCCAAAGTAAAAAAGCCAGTAATGTACGAGGCCTTGCTAAGTCAATACCGAAGCTATGCCAACAAGCTTTGAAAGCACTTATCAGTCCCTGCTAATAATTGGCAACTCAAACAGCTTGAGTGAAGCTAAAGATACACCCAGCAAAAATGGAATCAGTGCTGCCACATAGCCCCAATAAATTGCAGGCGAAAAAGATGCCGCTTCATCTAGGCCGATCGCTAATCGAAAGACGATGAACAACAACGGCCCATGCAGCAGGTAAATGCTGTAGGTGATTTCGCCAAACGCACGGGTGAGTGGAGAGCTCAGCAGGCCCCACACATTGGCGCCGTTGGAGATCAAGCAAAACGCCGAACCTAGTAAAACAGTGGGCAATACGGCATAAGCGGTGTCAAATCCGGTAACTACAAGCGCCACAGCAGCCACTGCCCATACGCTGGCTAAGGGGTGAGTAGCCTTTTCCCGAAACCCTTCGTTCCGGGACAAAAGCGCCGCAGCCATCCCGCCCGCAAACGCAAACGCATGAATATCCAAGGCCAGATGTGCTTTGGTCAATACCAACATCAACGCCGCAAAGCCAAGCCATCGCTAGGCAGGGCGAAAGCCTATCAACAAACCCAGCAAAGGCAGGGCAAAGTAAAACTTCCATTCATAGGCCAGCGTCCATGTCACGCCAGCGGTAAAGAGCCCCAACAGTGACTTCTTAGCCCAAAGCTCGCCGGTAGGGGCCAGCCAGTGTGTGTGTCTGATTACGGCAATCACCACCACCGCCAACAGCATCACCACCAGATAGAGCGGCACGATTCGCAGTACACGTGACCGGTACAAGCGAAACCAGTCAATCGGCGTTTGTTGTTGTGAGAGCAAGCGACCAAAAAACAGATACCCGGTGATCATGAAAAACAGCGTTACTGTGGTTTGCCCGAGGTGAGAAAACAAGCGGGAATCAGGCACATCCCAAACACCTGTTTTCAAAAACACAAACCAGATACTGGCATGATGCACAAACACACCAAACGCTAGGAAACCCCGCAAGCCGTCGATGGCGGCGTTGCGCGATGCCGCCAGCTTAACGGGCCAAAATTTGTGCAGCCAGTAAAAGCAAAAAAAGGCCTCTACATAGAGGCCCAGTACCACAAAGGGAGAATAGAGCGACATCATCGCATTATCGATGAACACTGCTCGGTAGAGCTAAGCTGTAGCTAAGCCTAACAAACAGGAAATGAAGATCATTGGATCGATCGCCCACATTAGCCATTCGTTGATCGATGACCGTGAAACTTAATTTCAAAACAAGCCCCGGTTGCCCCCTGCGCATCAATACACCTTACGTTGCCATGGTGCCGCTCCACAATCGACTTGACCAACGATAAGCCCAGCCCCACCCCACCCACGCGCTCGCTGGCGCCGGGCAAGCGGAAGAAGGGCTCAAAAATGCGTTCACGGTATTCAGGTGGCACGCCTGGCCCGTTGTCGCACACGGTCAAAAGCACTTGCTGTTTTTCTGACCGCAAAGACAAAACAATGCCTTCGCCATCTGCAGCAGTTGCGCCATACCGGCGGGCGTTTTCCAGCAGGTTGCGCACCATGCGGCGCAGCAGTTTGGCCACGCCCTGCACTTCCAGCGTGTGCATGCCGCCCGGCACATCCAGCAAAGCGCCTACGCGGGCGCATTCTTCAGCGCACAAACCCACCAAGTCCACCGCTTCGATGGTACCCATGTCGGCTTCTTTGGCATCCAGTCGGCTGGCCAGCAAAATCTCGTCGATCAACTGATCGAGCTCGGCCATGTTGCGCATAATTTCAGCGCGGGTGCGCTGGCGCATGTCGGCATTGGCCACATCCATCAACTCCAGCCCCATGCGGATGCGGGCCATCGGCGAACGCAATTCATGCGAGGCGTTGGCCAGCAAAGACTTTTGCGAAGCCATCAGCCCCTCAATGTGCCCAGCCGCCTGGTTGAAGCGTTGCGACAAATCGGCCACTTCATCGTCGCCTTGCACCGGCACGCGGGCCGATAAATCGCCCTCGCCCCAGCGCTGCACACCGCGTTGCAGACCTTCCAGGCGCTGCGTCAAGCGCCGCACCACCGGGTACAAACCCAAGGCCACGGCCAGCCCGATCAAACCCAACATCCAGAAAAAACCATACGGCGGTGTGGCCCACCAGGGTGGCTCACGGTGCAGGCGCGGCGGAGGGCGACCATCCTCCCACTTGCGCTGGATTTGCAGTTGCACCTCGCGTCCGTCGGGCAGGGTGAATGCAAAATCCAAAGGCATACCCGGGCGCTGTCTCGGGGCGGAAGTCCCCAACACTTCGCCTTGAGGCGTCATGATGATCCAGTCGCGCGGCATGGGCGGCGGCGTGTTGTGCTCCATGCTGGCTCGCCAAAACCACCCGACCACCAGCATCAACACGGCCACGCCAGCCACCACGGCCAGCCATATGCGCAGGTACAAATGCCTGGACAGCCCTTTGAACATCACTCAGTCCTGCTGGCGCGCAAACACATAGCCCACGCCGCGCACCGTCAAGATGCGTTGCGGTGCTTTCGGGTCGGCCTCAATGGCTGCGCGGATGCGCCCCATGTGCACATCGATGGAGCGGTCAAACGCTTCCAGCTCACGCCCGCGCACCGCTTCCATGATCTGGTCGCGCGTCAGCACGCGACCTGCGCGTTCGGCCAGCGCCACCAGCAGATCAAACTGGTACGAGGTCAAATCACACGCTTGTCCCTTGACAGAGACGCGTCGTGCATCGCGGTCAATTTCCAAAGAACCAAACTGCATCGCCTGCGCACTGGTCGCCGTGTCTGTGCCTTTGCGTCGCAAGATGGCTTTGATGCGGGCCAGCAGCTCCCGCGGCTCAAAGGGTTTGGGCAAGTAATCATCCGCCCCCATCTCCAGGCCAATGATGCGGTCCATCGGGTCGCCTTTGGCCGTGAGCATGAGCACCGGCACCTGACCGAGCGCACCAGGCAAGGACCGGATGCGCTGACACACTTGCAAACCGTCCATGTCGGGCAGCATCAGGTCCAGGATCACCAGGTCCACACCCGCAGATTGCAGCCGTGACAAACCCGTCTGGGCATCGGGCGCGTGACTCACCTCAAAACCTGAAGCACCCAGGTATTGCGACACCATGCCCGCCAAGCGGACATCGTCTTCAATCATCAATAGTTGTTGCATGAATGCATCATCCTCTTTGAGCCAGTGCCGGGCGTATCGCTTGTGTAAAGCTGGGTAAATCTATCGGGTTTGCGAGGGCTGCGGAGAAGGTGGAGATGGACCCCGGATCAAGTCCGGGGTGACAGTTCTGCTAAGTCATCCCGGCCTTGAGCCGGGATCCATGCATGCTTAGGGCAAGGTGCTCATTCACTGCGCGCATGCACCCTTGAAGCCAAAGCCACCAACAACAACACCGGCACACCCAACCAAGCCGTCACCTGAAAGAAATACGCATAACCGTAGGCGTTCACAAAGTCGCCCGAAAACCCCGCGATGAATTTGGGCAACAACAGCATCATCGAACTGAGCAGCGCATACTGCGTGGCCGAATAGCTGATGTTGGTCAGCGAAGACAAATAGGCGATGAACGCAGCCGAGGCGATGCCGCTGGCCAGGTTGTCGGCAGACACCACCCAAATCAGCGCCGTCACATCGTGGCCCACACCGCTGAGCCAGGCAAACAGCATATTGCTCGCCGCGCTCAAGATGGCGCCCAGCATCAGGATGCGCATCACGCCCCAACGGGCCGACAGCACGCCGCCAATGAACGCTCCCACCAAAGTCATCACCACACCATAAACCTTGGTCACTGCCGCCACTTCGTCCTTGGTGAAACCCATGTCCACATAAAACGGGTTGGCCATGATGCCCATGACCACATCGCTGATGCGGTACACCGCGATCAGCGCCAACACCAACACCGCCTGCCAGCGGTAGCGGCGCCAGAAATCGGCAAACGGATCGACCAGCGCACCCTGCACCCACTCGGCCACATTGCGGGCAGGCTTCATCGCAGCGGGCACGGGCTCGGGCGAGCCCAACACCATCCACATGCCGGGCAACAAACTGGCCGCCATCACCAAATAAGCAGTTTGCCAGGCAGCCTGTGCGTAGCCCGTGGTCTCTGCGCCTTGCGCACGTGCGGCAATCCACAGCACCCCGGCACCGGCCCAGATCATGGCCAGGCGATAACCCGTTTGGTACGTGGCGGCCAGCGCCGCTTGCGCGTTCACCTCGGCCGACTCGATGCGGTACGCGTCCAGCGCGATGTCTTGCGTGGCCGATGCAAATGCCACCGCCAAAGCACAGGCCACCAACGGGCCCAGCACCTGCGACGGGTCATTCAAAGCCATGCCCACCAAGCCCACCATGATGACCGCCTGCGACAGCAGCAACCAACTGCGGCGACGCCCCAAACGCGCCGTCAGCCACGGGATCGGCAAACGGTCCACCAAAGGGGCCCACATCCATTTGACGCCGTAGGCCAAACCCACCCAGCTCAGATAGCCGATCGTGCTGCGGTCAATGCCCGCCTCGCGCAGGCGAAAGCTCAAGGTGCCCAGCACCAACAACAGCGGCAAGCCCGCCGAAAACCCCAACAACAGCATGCGCAAACTGGCCGGTTGCAAATACAAACGCAGCGACGCACGCCAAGTGCGTGCAGACGCTTCAGGAGGGCTGGTGTTTTCAATCATGGCTCGATTATCAGGCCACACAAAATGACAACTTCTTGGTTATGATCAGCCTCTATGTGCTGGCTCTGCGACCTCAAAACCCCCTCATCCTCTTCGGCAACTTCTGGCGAACACCGCTGGAACGCGCGCAGAGGTTTCTTGTTGGCTGCAGGCGCCACAGCGGCAGGCTCAGCCTTGGCACAAGTCGACGTCGGCTCGGCCTCCAGCATGCGCAACCTGGTGCCCGCTGAAACGCTGGAAAACTCCGCACGCCAGCAATACAGCCAGGTTCTGGCCGATGCCCGCGCACAAGGCGCCCTGGCGCCGGAGGGTCACCCACAACTGCAACGCCTGCACACCATCGCCAAACGCCTGATTCCCCACACCGCACAGTGGAACCCCCGTGCCCGCGAGTGGAAGTGGCAAGTCAACCTGATCGGCAGCAAACAGCTCAACGCCTGGTGCATGCCCGGCGGCAAGATCGCGTTCTACACCGGCATCCTGGACCAGCTGCAACTCACCGACGACGAAGCCGCCATGATCATGGGCCACGAAATGGCCCACGCCCTGCGCGAGCATGCCCGCGAACGCATGGCCAAAAGCAAAGTCACCGGAGTTGGCCTGTCGATTGCCTCGCAATTGCTGGGCTTGGGTGCGCTGGGCGATGCAGCGGCCAATATGGGCACGCAACTGCTGAGCCTCAAATACAGCCGCGACGATGAAACCGAAGCCGACTTGGTGGGTCTGGAAATCGCTGTGCGCGCTGGCTACCGCCCCGAAGCCAGCGTTGCACTGTGGAAAAAAATGCAAGCCGCCTCGGGTGGCAACAACAACGCCTCGTTCCTGTCCACCCACCCCAGCGGCGCCAACCGCATCCAAGAGCTCGAAGCCAACCTGCCCAAAGTGCAGCACCTGTACGAACAGGCTGCACAACGCTGATGTCTGCTGTCCGCAGCACAGGCTTGCGCGACCTGGGCGATGGAAAGAAACCTGGCAAATGTCGGAATTTTCAGCTTGAGATTACCCTTTTGGGTAGTTCAATTTCGATTTAAATTCGATAAATTTGATGGTTTAGACATCCATTGACGGACTGAATCGAATGAACACCCCCCTCGGCCATGTGCACCTCGTGGATGACAACCATGACATGCTGCACTACCTGAGCGACATGCTCAAGTTGAATGGCTATTCGGTAGACACCTACACCAGCCCCAAGTCCTTCCTGCGTGAATCGCTGGACATCTCTCCGGCTGTGATCGTGCTGGACATGCACATGCCGGGATTTACTGGACTCGAATTACAGCAGCAACTCGAACAAATCGGTCGCAACACCCCGATCATCTTCATGAGCGGCGAAAGCGACAAAAATCAAATCATTTCGGCGTTCACCTCGGGTGCCATCGCATTTTTATTGAAGCCATTTGCCAGAGAAAAATTACTGGAAGCGATCAACAAAGGCATTGTTCTGGACAAGCAAAGGGCCAAAAATCGGCTCGGCTTGACTAGGCTGCAACGCAACTTCAACACCTTGACTTTGCGTGAGCAAGAGTTGTTGTTCTTGATGATCGATGGCTATTCATGACACTCAAGACACTCACAAATCAATCAAATCAACAAATTTGCCATTCCAGCCTTGCCCGCAGCCTTGTTGCTTCTTTGATGTTGTGCCTGTCACTGGGCGCTGTCGCTCAAAACTACTACACCGGCCCCAACAGCCCCATCCACACTTTTGGCCAGAAGTACGCTCAAACCGGTGAAGTGGTGGCGCAGCAGTCGCGCATGGTCTTCTACCGCACCTTTGACAGCGCCGACACCGTCAGCGGCAAAGTCGTCGAGAGCAACAACCAAGTCACCGCCAACGTCGACACCACAGGCACCCTCAGCGAAGCCAGCACCACCTTCGCCAGCACCGATGTCGACGTCTCTGGCGGCCAGCTCAGCAACTGGGCCACCTCCGACAACATCACCTACACCGCCACCTTCACGCCCACCAGCGGCTTGTTTAGCAGCGGTGCCATCGGCGTCAAAGCCGGCACCTTCACCGACGCCGCAGGCAACGCCAACAAAGACACCTACGAAGCCTTTGTGACCGGCACCGTGCTCGAAGAAAACAACCTGCTCGACCTGAGCATCAACACCGACACCACGCCCCCCACGGTGATTGTCAGCCGCAGCACCAACAGCACTGTCAGCGGCGCTGAAACCATCACCTTCACCCTGAGCGATAACGCGGGCACCAGCTTTGATGCCAGCGACATCTTTGTGACCCCCGGTGCAGGCACGCTGAGCAACTTTGTGGGCGACGGCACGGTCTTCACTGCTACCTTCACGCCTACTGCCAACAGTGCCGGCAGCGTCACCATCGGCGTCAAGGCCGGCAAGTTCAGCGACCCCGCTGGCAACCTCAACAAGGACACTTTCGACAGCGCGGACACCGTCAGCGGCAAAGTGGTTGAAACCAACAACGCCGTCACCTTCAACTACAAGACCGACAACACCGCGCCCACCATTGCCATCACTGGCCCCTCGGGCGCCGTGTCCGGGCCCAGCACCATCACCTTCACCCTGAGTGAAGTCAGCTCAGACTTCATGTGGGACCCTAACGTAGACGTTCTTCAAGTGACTGGGACAAAAGTACTGGACACTGCTGGCAGCAGTCCCGGCACTATCTCTCAGACCATCAACGGCTTGATCGTTGGTCAGACTTACGCATGGAGCTTCACCAACGCTAGAGAAGATGAAGTGCCCGATGTTGTCAAATTTGAGCTGACCGGTGCCACCAGCTTGTCGCAAACCTTGTCACCAGCGTCAAACGCGCCATCGGTTGTCAATGGAACATTTGTTGCCCAAAGCACAACAGTCACCATGACCTTTGCTGACACCACCAACAACGGTGCAGCTGATCGAGGCGTTCTGATTGATAACGTCGTCTTGTCACGTGTCGATGCAGTGCCTGCCCCGAACGGGTCTTTGTCAGCAGGTGGCACACTGACTGCGGCCGCTACAGCGCAAGCAGATGCTTTGACTTACAGTGGTTCACCTCTGATTGCATTGGCAGGCAACGACACCATCACCGCCACAGCCAGTGATATCCAGAGCAAATTGGCCGCAGGCGGCTTCATCAATGGCGGCGCCGGCATCGACACCCTCAAGCTCGCCGCAGGCACCACGCTCAACCTGGAGACACTGACCGGCAACCAGACGGTGCAAAAGATCCAGGAAGTTGAAATCCTGCAAATGCAAGGCGGCAGCAGCCTGACGCTGAGCGCCAACAACGTGCTCAGCCTGGGCGGCTCCAACGCCAGCACCATGGCCCCCTTCAGCTTCAGCAGCACACAGCAGGTGGCCGATGGCAGCGTTGCTGCCACCGGCAGCACCAGCAGCACCGGCAAGGTACAAATGGTCATCCAGGGCGGCACGGGCGATGCGCTCAAGCTCGACGCGCTGGCCACCGACGGCGTCAGCAGCACCGCGGGTGTGTTGGGCAACTCGGGCCTGACCGGCACCTGGGCTTACAAGGGTCAGGTCCAGCTCGGCACCATCACCTACAAGGTCTATGACCACAGCACCACCCAAGCCCAGGTGCTGGTCGATGTGCCGGTGGTCGTGACCACCGTCAGCCCCATTGCCATCACGGCCATCGACGATGCCAATGGCTCCAGCACATCGGCCAACGGCTCCAAAGACACCGGTACATCGGCCAGCGACTTCATCACCAGCGAAACCACGCTGGTCTACAGAGGTACCGTGCCGGTCGAATACAACGATGCCAACCACGACGTGTTCGTGGAAATCCTCAACAGCAGCGGCACCGTGGTCCAAAGCGGCACCGCCACTGTCAGCAACGGCACTTGGTCATTGGACAAAACCGCCTCTGCACTCAGCGCTGGCAACTACACCATCCGCTCCACCATCGTCAACCAGGGCACCACCACCACGACCAGCAGCTTCGGCTCGCAGGGGGTGGACACGCAGGCCCTGGTGATCGACACCACAGCGCCCACCATCATCGTGGCACGGGCCAACAACAGCACGGCCACTTTGTCCACTGGGCAGACCGAAACCATCACTTTCACCTTGAGTGAGGCCAGCACCAACTTTGATGTGAGCGACGTCGCCGTGAGCGGCGGCACGCTCAGCAACTTTGGCGGCTCGGGCACCAGCTACAGCGCCACCTTCACGCCCACCGCCGACACTAGCGGCACCGGCAGCATCAGCGTGGCCAGCAGCAAGTTCAGCGATGCCGCAGGCAACCAAAACGCCGACGGCGCCGAGGGCAACAACACCGCCAGCGTGCCCTACGTGACCGCCGTGCCCACGCAGACCGTGACCTTCAGCAGCATGACCAAGGACAGCAGCTTGGCGCTGGACAACGCCGACTGGACAACCGCCGATGGCAGCGCTGGTCGTCTTGTGTCAGGCACGCTGGACGCCGTGCTCATCACAGGCCAGGTCCTCAAGGTCTACAGCAACGGCACCTACATTGGCGACGCCGTGGTCAACGGCAAAGCCTGGGAAATCACCGACACCACCGGCTACACCACCGGATGGACCTACACCGCCAAAGTGCAAGATGGCTCTGGAAACACGGGTCCAACCACCACCCAAATCGTCAACACCGACTTCACTGAAGCCGCGCCGGTCATCACCAGCGTCATCGACACGGCCAACGCAAGCATCGGCATCGGAGGAACCACGACCAGCGCTCTGAGCACTGTGAGCGGAACTGGTACTGCAGGCGACACCGTTTACCTGTATGACAACACCGGCACCAATTTGGTAGGAAGTACGACAGTGGCTGCGGGCGGCGCATGGTCCATCAGTGGGCTGGCCACCAACGATGCAGTGGGTGGCGGTACAAACACTTTCAGTGCACGTCAAATGGACAGCCTGGGCAACGTGAGTGTGTTGTCAAATACATGGACGGTGACGGCCGCTGGCTCCAACTTGCTGACCAACGGCAACTTTGCATCGGGTTTCACGGGTTTCAGCTCTGGCTTGACGAGCACAGGCACCACCTACTCATACACGTCAACCGCCGGTGGGTTTGCAGTAGGCCCTCTTTCGGGGGCGGGGGCGATGAACCCTGTCAATACCGCAACGACTGCCAACTCTGGACCCACGGCTTACACCTTCGGCACTTGGAGCAAAAAAACCATTGCGTCCTATGTGAATCCCAATGGGGCTTTCTCGGGTGATGCGCTGTATGGTGGTCGTTTATTCGATGCTCAGCGCTTTGTTTTTTTCCTGGCTGTTTTATGAAGCTTGGCAAAAGCAGCGGCAAGAAAATGCCTTCCAGCTGAAATTCCTAATGGGTGTGACCGTTGCCAGTCTTGGTTTTCGTCTTGCACGCATGGCGGCAGTGCTGATGCAGGATGTGCAGCCCGCAACGCTTTTCCAAGAGGGATCTGCGCCCGCGGTATTGCGGCTCATGTCACTGTCAATGGATGTTTTGATTTTGAGTTCCTTGCTGGGCTACAGCACTTATGTGCTGACACTGCGTAACCAGCGCGCTGAAGAAGACAACCAAAAAGTCCGGGCTGCCAATCTGGCTTTGGACGCGGCGCTTGCTGAAAACACCCAGATGGTCAAAGCGCTGACGCTTTCAGTCAAATCGCACAACATGGGCATCTTGTTGGCTTCGTTGGCGCATGAGTTGAGTCAGCCTTTGCAACTGATGCGCATCAAGACAGAACTGCTGGCCAGCATGCCCGAGCTTCAGAACCAAGAGCGACAGCAATTCATACAAGGCCTGCTTCAAGACAACAACCGTGCAGGCGACATCATTGTTCAGTTGCGCAAATTCTTGAGAAGTGGCTCTTCAGAGTTCGCGCTCATTTCGATGAGCGATGTGGTCAAAGAGTCTGTGGCCATCATTCAAGCCGAATTGATGCGTCACGAAATAACCCTGGTGCAAGAGGTGGACAGCACTGTGTCGGTTTGGGCCGATGAGGGCCAGTTGCAGATGGTGGTCCTGAATCTGTTGAAAAATGCACTGGACGTCTTGCGCGCTGCACCTTTGCCCCGAGCAATTCATGTGCACTTGAGCCAGACAGCGCAAGCGAATGTGCTGACCGTATCTGACAACGGGCCAGGCATTGCTGAATCAGACCGGGCTCGGGTGTTTGAAATGTTTTTTTCCACCAAAGCCGAGGGCATGGGCTTGGGTCTGTGGCTGAGCCACTCGATCGTGAGAAACCATGGCGGCGAACTGCAAGTCAGCAGCAGCCCGACTGGCGGGGCTTGCTTCACCTTGACGCTGCCCAAAAAAATCGCCTGAGCTGAAGTCAGCCCAAGTCTTGGCCCCGAAAAAGTAACAGCCTGACTGGATTCAGGGTGCCATATTCGCATCACCGATAATTCGCGGATGCTGCAATACCAAACCATCCCCGTCACGCCCTTCCAGCAAAACTGCTCCTTGATCTGGGACGACCAGACGCGCCAGGCGGCGGTCATCGATCCGGGCGGCGATCTGCATGTGTTGCTCGGCGCCGTCAAACAACTGAACCTCAAGCTCGAACAAATCTGGATCACCCACGGCCATGTGGACCATGCCGCTGGCACGGCCGATCTGGCCGAGCAGTTGCAGCTGCCCATCATCGGCCCGCACCCGGGTGACCAGTTCTGGATCGAAGGCCTCACACAGGCTGCGTCCATGTATGGCTTCCCGCCTGCTCGCGCTTTCAAGCCCACCCGCTGGCTTGCTGATGGCGACAACGTGACACTGGGCAGCCACACGCTGCAAGTGCGCCACTGCCCTGGTCACACACCTGGCCATGTGGTGTTTTACTCACCCGACATCCAGCGCGCCTTTGTGGGCGATGTGCTGTTTGCCGGCAGCATCGGCCGCACCGACTTCCCGCAAGGCAACCACGAAGACCTGATCAACAGCATCACCCAGCGCCTGTGGCCCATGGGCGATGACACGGTGTTCATTCCAGGGCACGGACCAGAAAGCACATTCGGGCGCGAGCGCAAAAGCAACCCTTACGTGCGCGGCACCTGAAGCAGGTGATGCGGGCATGGATCCCGGCTCGGAGGCCGGGATGACAAAGTCCTCACCCCACTGTCATCCCGGGCTTGCCCCGGGATCCATCTCTCGGACTTTAAAAAGCGTACAGTCAAGCCAACCCAGCGCCCCTTGAGTTTCGTCCGTGCGCTGTCACGATTGTGCTTCTGAACGCCACACAACCCGGCTACCTGACCAAACAGCAAAGCATCCCCGTCGCAGGTGCAGATGACTTGATCATCCGCTCCCTGCTCGACAAAAACCAGTTCCACGACCCGCTGGATGAGGCGCTCAATCTGGGCATTTCATCGGCCACTTGGCCCCTGTTTGGCTTGTTGTGGCCCTCCGGCGCACGCATGGCTGAACGCATGGCGCAGCGCACTGTCACAGGCGAACGCATTCTGGAAATTGGCTGCGGTCTGGGCCTGACCAGCTTGGTGGCGCATCGGCGCGGCGCCAACATCACGGCCAGCGACTGCCATCCGCTGACCCATGCATTTCTCGACAACAACACCCGCCTGAACAACTTGGGGCCGATCGAATACCGCCACGGCTTGTGGGGCACTGCTGCTGTTCGCGACGACGGTATGCCGGTCCTCACGCAGGTGCACGATGCCGCCTTGACGGGTCTGTTCGACCTGATCGTGGGCAGCGACATCCTGTACGAGCGTGATGATGAAGGCACACTGGCGCAGTTCATCGACGAACACGCAGCCGTCCGATCCGAGATATGGGTGGTCGACCCCAACCGGGGCAACCGCGCCGCGTTTCACAAGCACATGGCAAGGGTGGGCTTTGCCATGCACGAACAGGTGCTGGACCAGGCCGCGGACAAGGGTGTGGATGCTTATAAAGGGCGCATGCTGACTTACACAAGATGAAGACATGGATCCCGGATCAAGTCCGGGATGACTGTGGAAATCGGGATGACAGCGGGAACTGGGATGACATTTCAGAGTTGTCACCCCGGACTTGATCCGGGGTCCATGCTTGAGCCCTTGCGCAGCGCACTGATGGAGCCTGCGTACAGCGCACCTCGTGCGCCCGGTCCTCACAAGCTCAGGTCGTAGCCAATCGTGATCGGCGCGTGGTCTGAAAACTTTTCGCCTTTGTAAATGTGCTCGGTGCGGGCCTTCTCGGCCACGGCAGGCGTGGCCAAGTGGTAGTCGAGGCGCCAGCCCACGTTCTTGGCATAGGCTTGGCCGCGGTTGCTCCACCAGGTGTAGCAATCGTCGGTGGTGTCGGGCTTGAGGCGTCGGTACACGTCCACAACGCCACCTTCGGTGGTCAGCTTGGTCATCCAATTGCGCTCTTCGGGCAAGAAGCCGCTGTTTTTGAGGTTGCCCTTCCAGTTCTTCAGGTCGGCTTCCTTGTGAGCGATGTTCACGTCGCTGCACACCACAAAATCGCGCTCGGCTTTCAGCCCCATCAGGTGCGGGTACATCTTGTCCAAAAAGCGGAACTTGGCTTCTTGCCGCTCGGGGCCCGAAGAGCCACTGGGAAAGTACACGCTGATGATCGACAGCTTGCGGCTGGGCGTGTCAAAGCGCACTTCGGCATAGCGGCCCTCGGCATCGAACTCGCCGCCGTCAAAACCAATCACCACATCGCTGGGTTCATGGCGGGTGTACACACCCACACCCGAGTAGCCCTTTTTCTCGGCAAACTGGAAATGGCCCTTCAATCCGGCCAGTTCTTCAAACTTTCCCGCCACATCGGGGGCCTGGGCTTTGACCTCTTGCACGCAAATACAATCGGGGTTCTCTTGCGCCAGCCAGGCTTCGACCCCTTTGGTCGTGGCCGAACGGATGCCGTTGAGGTTGAGGCTGGTGAGTTTGAACAAGGATTTCCCCATGGTGACAGAACAGGCAAGCAGCGCCGACATGCAGGCGCTCGCTCAGGAATTTGTGCAGTTTGCAATCGAATCGGGCGTGCTGCGCTTTGGTGAATTCAAAACCAAAGCCGGCCGCATGAGCCCCTACTTCTTCAATGCCGGCTTGTTTGACGATGGCGCCAAGCTCAGCCGACTGGCGCAATTTTATGCAAAAGCCCTGCTGGCCAGCGGCATCGAGTTCGACATGATCTTTGGCCCTGCCTACAAAGGCATCCCACTGGGCGCGGCCGTGGCCATCGAGCTGGCCCGCCTGGGCAAAAACGTGCCCTTTGCCTATAACCGCAAGGAAGCCAAAGACCACGGCGAAGGCGGCTCCCTGGTCGGCGCCCCACTCAAAGGCCGCGTGCTGATCGTGGACGACGTCATGAGCGCGGGCACCGCCGCCCGCGAATCGATTGCCCTGATCAAAGCCGCAGGCGCCACCCCCCACGCCATGGCGATTGCCCTGGACCGCCAGGAAATGGCCACCGAAAAACAGGCCGACGGCTCGGTGCAAGACGTGCCCCACAGCGCCGTGCAATACGTGCGCAACACCTTGGGCATGGGCGTGTGCTGCATCGCACAACTGTCGGACTTGCTGGCCTATTTGTCTGCGCAAGACGGCAACGAAATGGGCCAGCACCTGCCCAAAGTGCAGGCCTACCGCGACCGCTACGGCGTTTGAGCGCTCAGACGGCTCGCTCGGTCACAAGGCCCGCGCGGCTGGAAAACTGGACCGAGCTGTCCATGGCCTCCAGTTGAACGCGGGCGCTGCGTTGGCCATACACCTCGGCGCGCAGCCAGGTACATTCGGCGGCCAGCAAGTCGTCAGAGGCCAGGCTGCACCACCAGACGCGGCCTTCGCCGTCCCAGCGGTAGCCGCGTGACTTGAGTTTGTCTTTGGCTTCAAACGGTGCGCCGGTGGCCCGCAGTTTGTAGCGGGTCTGCCCTGCCCCGTTCAGCAAACGTGACAAACCTGTTTGCCCATCGGACAAAGGCGATGACAAGACTTGCAAGAGCGCGTGACAGTCGACTTGGGCGCGGTGCGCGTCGTAGAACCAGCCGCGCTCAGAGGCCAAAAATTCCAGCTTGGCAGACCCACTGCCTTCTTTCTTCCAGTCGATGCCGGCAAAGGAGCAGTTCCAGGCTTTGCGGGCAAAGACGGGCCAGCGGGCTTCGACAAAGGGCCGGTCAAAACCGGCGTTGTGGGCCACGATCAGGTCGGCTTGCTCGACCAGAGCGGTAACCGCCGCGTCATCGATGCGCTGGCCTTGGACCATGCTGTCGTCGATGCCGGTGATCTCGGTGATTTGCGGCGGGATGGGTTTGCCGGGGTCTTCGAACGATTCGTAGAGGGTGACCGGGCCAACGGGCTGACCGGTGGCGCTGTCCACCAGCACGGACAGCATGGCCAGCTCGATCACTTTTTCGTTGCGCGCATCGAGGCCCGTGGTTTCGGTGTCGAGCACGATGACGCGCCGTGTTGTTTGGCCATTCAGCGGGCCATAGTCGGTGCGCGGCTGCAAGCGGCGCAGAACGCGAAAGTCGGGGTGCTGAGACAAGGTCTGCGCCATGGCTTCGGCGTCAGAGGCCTGCTCGGGTGCGCCCTGTAAAGGCAAGGCTTCTGGCAAGGCCTGTGGGGCTGGGCTTGGACTGGCCAGCGGTGCGACGGGCTGTGTCAATTCAGACAAGGTCAAATCAGACAGCTTGACCGTTGGCACGGCGGTCCTGCCGGTCTTGGCTTTGACGGATTTGGCCGGGGCCACTGCGGGCTCGGCCTCAAAGCCGAAAAAACTCATTTGGTCTGTTTTGCTCATAAGCCGAGATTAAACCGCAACGCCAAAGACAAGTCGGGGCCGAAGCCTCCGACAAGCCACGTCTGTGGTTTTCTGTAGGTCGGCGGCTTCAGCCCCGACATGGTGAGGCGCCGCTCAGTCCAGCTTGATGCCCAGGTCCACCGCCAGCTTGATCCAGACGGGCACTTCGCCCTCCCAGTCCTTGCGGGTGTCGGCCAGGTTTTTGGGCTTGTTGGGAATGGCGAAGGTTTCGCGCAGCTTGGCCGCTTTGTCGGTGTTGGACCAGGCCACGGCTTCGTCGGCCATGCGTTTGAGGATGGGCTCGGGTGTGCCTGCAGGCGCCACCAGCGGCAAGCCGCCTTCCAGCGTCACCAGCTTGTCGGTGTTGCCCTGCTCGGTCAAGGTGGGCACATCGGGCAGTTTGGGCGAGCGGTAGCTGCCGGTCACACCAATGGCGCGCACGCCGCGCGAGGCCATGGCGTTGAAGGCCTGAAAGCTGCCAATGGCAATTTGCGACTGGCCCGAGGCCACATCCAGCCACATGGCGGCTTCGCCCTTGTAGTGCACCGACTGGATCTGCGTGCCCTGTTGGCGGTTGGTCTGGTCGGCCACCATGTGCGGGTAGGAGCCTGGCGCGTAAGTGCCCATGGAGGTGGGGTTCTTTTTGGCCCAGGCCACAAACTCGGCCATGTTCTTGGCGGGGATCTTGTCGTGGATGCCCACCACCAGCGGACCAGACGGGAAGACGGTCACAGGCGTCAAATCCTTGTCGAGGTTGTAGGGCAGCTTGGAGTAAAGAATGCGGTTTTGCCAGAAGGTGCCCGATGTGCTCATGACAAAGGTGTAGCCGTCCGCTGGCGCTTTGGCGGCTGCATCGATGCCGATGATGGCGCCTGCCCCGGGTTTGTTGTCAATGACCACCGGCACGCCCAGCTTGGTGGACAGGTATTCGCCGTAGTTGCGGGCGTAGGCATCGGTCAGGCCACCGGGGGGAAAGGCCACCACGATGCGGATGGGCTTGCTGGGCCACTTGGCGGCCTGTGCCCAGGCCGTGCCCACGGCGCTGCTGGCCGCCACGATGCTGACAGCCAAAGCTGCGGTCTGAAGAAGGTGGCGGCGGTCTGTGCGTGTGGTGTGGTTCATGGTTGCTTGCGGTTGTGAATGCCTTGCAGTCTAGGTGCGGCCCGTGCGGTTTTGAATTGGGGTTTCAACCCATGGCCCCCACGCGCTGGCCCAGGCGCCAAACGCAGAACCAAGGCCTGCATACCGTCCGTCAAGCTTTGTGCGACAATGGACGCCGTTGCAGCCTCCAGTTGCCGCAACATCAGCACTTCTGCTGGGGCCTGACCCAGGCAACGCTCAAAACAAGCGCCTGCGGTTTCCATGCCCACCTTAAGACTTATCGGCCAACACTGGTAACTGCCAACAGCAGTTGAATGAGCCGATACCCGCGCCGGACATGGCGCTCTGTAAAAATGAACTTTGAAGAATTGAATTTGGCCCCGGCCATCATGCAAGCTGTGCGCGAGCTCGGCTACGAGAATCCCACGCCCATCCAGGCGCAAGCGATTCCCGCCGTGCTGGCAGGTCACGACCTGTTGGCTGGCGCGCAAACCGGCACCGGCAAAACCGCGGCCTTCACCTTGCCCATGCTGCACAAGCTGAGCCTGTCTGAGCCCGGTCAGAACCGATTTGGCGGCAAAGCCATCCGCGCCCTGGTGCTGACCCCCACCCGCGAATTGGCCGCTCAGGTCGAAGAGTCGGTGCGCGACTACGGCAAATACCTCAAGCTCGACTCCACCGTGATTTTTGGTGGTGTGGGCATGAACCCGCAGATCAACAAGGTCAAGCGCGGCGTGGACATTCTGGTGGCTACACCCGGGCGTTTGCTCGACCTGCAAGGCCAAGGTTTCCTGGACCTGTCGACCATCGAAATCTTGGTGCTGGACGAAGCCGACCGCATGCTCGACATGGGCTTCATCCACGACGTGAAGAAGGTGCTGGCCTTGGTGCCCAAAGACAAGCAAAGCCTGCTGTTTTCGGCCACCTTCAGCGATGAAATCCGCGAGCTGGCCAACAACCTGCTGAAGAACCCGCAAAGCATTCAGGTCACGCCCAGCAACACCACGGTGCAGCGCATCACGCAAGTGATCCACCCCGTGGGCCGCAACAAGAAAAAAGACGTGCTGCTGCACATCATCCAGAAGAACGACTGGAGCCAGGTGCTGGTGTTCACACGCACCAAGTTTGGCGCCAACAATGTGGCCGACTTCCTGACCAAAAATGGCGTGAAGGCCATGGCCCTGCACGGCAACAAGAGCCAGACTGCCCGCACGCAAGCGCTGGCCGGTTTCAAGAGCGGTGACATCCGCGCCTTGGTGGCCACCGACATTGCGGCACGCGGCATCGACATCGAAGACTTGCCACACGTGGTGAACTACGAGATCCCGAACGTGTCGGAAGACTATGTGCACCGCATTGGCCGCACCGGCCGCGCGGGCGCCAGCGGCGAGGCCGTGAGCCTGGTCTGCCTGGACGAAGAAGGCTTCATGATGGACATCGAGCGCTTCACCAAGCAAGAGATTCCAGTGCAACTGCTCGAAGGCTATGGCCCCGAAGCCGGTGAAGTGGCCGAGCCGATCGCCATGGGTCGCCAGACTTTGTGGGGCGGCGCAGGCAAGCCCCCAAGCCGCGATGTGATGGCTGCAGCCGCCAAGGCCGCACGCCAGGACATGATGCAGCGCATCCGGGACAACAAAGCCCCCGGTGGCAGCTCAGGTGGCCAGCGTCAGCCACGCGCTGAAGGTCAGGGCCAGCCCCGTCCGTCACGCAATGGCCCAGCCCCCTCACGCCGCAATGGCCCACAAGGCGCACCGCGTTTTGAAGGCCAAGGCGACGGTCGCCGAGAAGGTGGTCGCGGTGATGGCGGTCGCGGTCAAGAGCAGCGCGGCGATCCGCGTTTTGACAACCGTGGCGATGGCCAAGGCCGTCCGGCACCACGCGGTCCGCGTCCTGAAGGCCGTGGCCCAGGTCGTGGTCCACAAGGCGGGGGGCAAGACCGTCGCAACCACGATGACGAGTTGCCACGCCACATCGACCCTTTGAAGACCACGCAGTTTGCGCGTCTGGACTTGCCCAACCGCAAGCCTGTGCGCACCAGCGGCCAACCTGACCCGACACGCACCAGCATCGACAGCCTGGCCAGCAGCGGTCGTCGCCATGGCGGCGGCGGCGGTGGTGGTTACGGCGGCGGCAATGGTGGCGGCAAAGGCGGCGGTGGCCGTGGCTTTGGCGGCGGCGGCGGTGGCAACCGCGGCGGCTTCGGTCGCTGATCGACACCCCTGATGACAAGAGCCCGCAGATGCGGGCTCTTTTTTTGGGCTCTCAGCCCATACACACATGGATCCCGGGTCTTCGCCCGGGATGACGTGCCGAACTTTGGAAATTGGCCATGTCGGACGTGCGAAATTTGTCATACCGGACATGCAGAATTTGTCATACCGGACCAGTGGGATTTGTCATACCGGACTTGATCCGGTATCCAGGCTGTTCATGCACCCGGCGAAAAACCATGGATCCCGGGTCTTCGCCCGGGATGACATGCAAGTCCTGATGAAATGCAAGTCCTGATGCCGCACAGATGCGGATGACATGAGGGGTGCGTGCAGCGGCCCGCGCACCTGCATTTCAATCGCGCACGAACAGGGTCACCAGTGGGTCGGGGCCGACCTGGCGGCTCCAGTGGCCGTGGACGGTGGGGTCAAAGGTGGCGCCTTCGGGCAGGGTGTCGCCCGAATAGAAAAATTCGCCTGGACCAAAGATGCGCGAGCTGCCGTCTTGCAAAAAGATTTCCATCTGACCGCCCAGCACGAAAAGCCACTGAGGATTGCCGGTGCAGTGGAAGCTGCTTTGAAAGCCCACCGGGCTTTGGCGCAATTGGTAACCGCCACTGGGCATCAAAGACGACAAGCGGCTTTGCGGCGTGCCTTCGTTGAGCTCAAAGCTGTCGTCGCGAAAGCGTGCACGACCATCGGTGTCGGTGAAGAGGATGACTTTTTTCAGTGTGCTCATGGCAGCGGTTTCAGCAAAGATGAAGGCCCGATTGTCGCCGAGTCAACAGGTCAAATCTGCCCCTCTGTCATAGTCGGGGCCTTCATCCTCACGCTTGGCGCATGCCCAGGGCTGCCACCACCTCCACCAGCACACATGAACACCTCTGCTTTGAAAATCGTCTTCCACGGCCAGAACGCGGCCAACTTCCGCCAGGGCTTTGAAAGCCTGATCGCACCCGAACACCAGGTGTTGGACCTGAGCGATGCACTCGACCAAGCCGGTGAACGCGCACATTACGAAACTGCCGATGTGGTCATCGGCATCAAGCTCAGCGCCGACATGCCCCAGCCGCTCCAGGCCCGGCTGTTTCATGCGCCTGCTGCGGGCACCGATGCGGTCAACACCGCGCTCTTGCCCGCGCAATGCACGCTGGCCAATTGCTTTGGCCACGAAAACGCGATTGCGGAATACGTGATCGCCGCCCTGCTGATGCGCCATGTGCCGCTGGCGCGGGCCGACCAGGATTTGCGCCAACAGCGCTGGACGTATTGGGCCGGTCGCCCCACCGCCTTGCGCACCGAACTGGGCTCGCAGACTTTGGGCCTGGTGGGTTTTGGCCACATCGCCCAGACGGTGGCCCAGCGCGCCAAGGCCATGGGCATGCGCGTGCATGTGGCCAACCGAAGCCCGATTACCCATGCGGTGGTGGATCAAAGCTGGACGCTCGATGGCTTGCACGATTTCATGGGCACCTGCGATGCGGTGGTGATCAGCCTGCCTTTGACCGAGAACACACAAGGCCTGGTGGACGCACCTGCGATTGCGGCCATGCGGCCCGATGCGGTGCTGCTGAATGTGGGACGTGGCGCGGTGATCGATGAACAGGCTTTGTACGAAGCCCTGAAGGCCCACCAGATTGGCGGCGCGGTGATCGACACCTGGTACCAGTACCCCACGCCCACACAAACAGAATGCGCACCGTCGCAGTTTGATTTCGCCTCGCTGGACAACGTGCTGATGACGCCCCACATGTCGGGCTGGACCTCGGGCACGGTGCGCCGCCGTCAAGAGACTTTGGCCGAGAACATCGGGCGTTTGAGCCGGGGCGAGGCGCTGATCAATGTGCTGAAGGCGGGCAGCGTTTGAAGCTGGACATGACCGGGAAGGCATGGATCCCGGGTCAAGCCCGGGATGACATTTTGTGCGCAGTCAGTGATGACATTTTGCCAGGCGGACGTGATGAACGATGCACGGATCCAGGATCGGAGCCGCAATGAAAGTGCTGTGTCACCCCGGGCTTGACCCGGGGACCATGTCTTTGTGCACACGCACTTGGTGACTTCGGCGCAGGCCCAGGTTGGGGCTCAAGTCGGCGGCCTTCAAATACTTCTTTTGTCACCCCGGGCTTGACCCGGGGTCCATCTCCCGAATACTCAGCTGCTTTGCCGCTGCAAGATGTCAAAACCCAAATCCAACTGTGGCGCAACAGGTTCCTCGCCGCGCATCAAGCTCAGCAGCATCTGCGCAGCCGCCTCGCCGATCTGGGCGCGCGGTGTGCGCACGGTGGTGAGCGCGGGCAGCATCTGGTCGCTGCCGGTCAGGTCGTTGAAGCCTGCGATGGCCACTTGTGAGGGCACCGCAATGCCCAGGCGCAGCGCGGCCATGAGGGCGCCTTGCGCCAAGTCGTCGTTGCAAAAGAAGATCGCGTCCACCGCTGGCCGCTGCTGCATGATTTGCTCGAACAAGATGCCGCCCAAGGCCAGCGATGAGGGGGCGGGGTTCAAAAATTCCAGCGTGGGTTCGTAAACACCGGCCTCTTGCAAGGCGCTGCGCCAGCCGTACAGGCGCTGCATCACACGCGGGTCGAGCTGCGCAGCGGCAAAAGCGATGCGCTTGCGGCCGGTCTGCAGCAAATGCCGCGTCATGGCGGCGCCCGCATCGGTCTGGCGAAAGCCCACGCAGTAAGGCGCATCGGCCTGGTCGGTCGCGGGCAAATCCATCAGGTGCACGCAGGGCACCTGGCTGCTGTCCATGAGTTTTCGGGTGGCCGGGTTGTGGTCAAGCCCCGTGACCAAAAGGCCTGCGGGACGGTGCAGCAGTTGTTCGCGCAGCAGTTGCTCTTCTTCGCTGGCGTCGTAGTGGGTCACACCCATCAGGGTTTGGTAGCCGCCTGCACGCAGGGTTTTCTGGGCCGCGTCGAGCAGGTCCACAAACAGGGCGTTGGACAGCAGCGGGATCAGGATGGCCACGTGGTTGCTGCGCTGCGAAGCCAAGGCGCGTGCGGCCGGGTCGGGCACATAGCCGAGCTTGGCCGACACGGCCTGCACGCGTTCGATCAATGCCGGGTCCACCGCCCTTTCGCCGCGCAAGGCGCGGGACACGGTGCTGGGGCTGACCCCGGCGGCGCGAGCCACATCGCTGAGCGTGATGCGGCCGGTGGCGCGGTGGCTTTTGACGGCGGTTTTGGCAGGAACGGGGGCGTTGGACAAGGGTTAATCCGGAGAAGAATGCGGGGGCAAAATCGATAGGATAGCGCTATCCAAAAGTTTTGGACGAAGATTTTGAAGATTCGTGGAAAACCCTGACACACGACACAAACACTCAAATTTTCGTTCTCACTTTTTTTTGAATTTTTTGGACAGCGCTGTCCAAGCCCTGTTTTCCAACTGGAGTGATTGAAGTGTCCAAACCCGAAGTGCTGGCCGTGGCCAAACTCCACCCTTTCTATCAAAAAGCGCTGGAATCGGTCTACACGGTGCACGACCGCACCCACATCACCGACCCCACTGCTTTTGCCGCACTGGCCCCGCGCATCGTGGGCGTGGCCGGCACAGGCGAGGCCAGCGTGCCGCGCAGCCTGCTGGCGCAAGTGACCAACGCCAAAGTGGTGTCGGTGTTTGGCGTGGGTTATGACGGTGTGGATGTGGCCGCCGCCATCGAGCACGGCATTCCCGTGACCCACACCCCCGATGTGCTGACCGACGATGTGGCCGATCTGGCCATGGGTCTGGTGCTGTCGGTGGGCCGCACCATCCCCCAGGCGAACCAATTTGTGCGCGCAGGCCAGTGGCCCAGCGGCCCCATGCCACTGGGCCGCAAGGTCTCGGGCGCACGGCTGGGCATCGTGGGCTTGGGCCGCATTGGCAAAGCCATTGCTCGGCGCGCCAGCGGGTTTGGCATGTCGATCGCCTACACCGCACGCAGCGAAAAGACCGACTCTGGTTTCCAATTCTTCCCCTCTGCGGCTGAGCTGGCCGCAAACGTGGATTTCCTGGTGGTCATCACCCCCGGCGGCGCAGGCACCAAACACCTGATCAACGCCGAAGTGCTCAAGGCCCTGGGCCCACGCGGCTTTTTGATCAACGTGGCGCGTGGCAGCGTGGTCGATGAAGAGGCGCTGATCGCGGCCCTGCAAAACGGCACCATCGCAGGCGCAGGTCTCGATGTGTTCGCCAACGAGCCGCATGTGCCCGAAGTACTCTGGACCATGAACAACGTGGTACTGACCCCGCACATGGCCAGCGCCACCCATGAGACCCGCCAAGCCATGGCCGATCTGGCTTTTGCCAACATGCAGGCCGGCACATCGGGCCAAGCTCTGCGCACGCCCGTGCCCGAGTGCATGGCGATGGTGAAGTGATCTGCGGTCCCACGACATGAGCAAAACGCCAATGCGCCTGATCGTCATGGGGGTCTCCGGTTGTGGCAAGTCCACCATGGCCGCTGCCCTGGGCCAGCGCCTGGGCTTGCAGATGGTGGACGGCGACGACCTGCACCTGACGGAGAGCGTGGCCAAGATGCGCGCGGGCATTGCCCTGGAAGACGCCGACCGCTGGCCTTGGCTGGACCGCATTGGCCACTACCTGGCGCAAGCCGAAGGCCATGGCCGCGTGGTCGCTTGCTCAGCGCTCAAGCGCGTCTACCGCGACCGCATCCGTGCGCAAGCGGGCGATGTGTGCTTTGTTTTTCTCGACGGCGACTTTGAGCTGATCGACCAACGCATGCGCCAGCGCGTGGGCCACTACATGCAAGCGGGCTTGCTGGACAGCCAGTTCCGCACCCTCGAAAAACCCCAGGCCGATGAGACCGATGTCATCCGCCTGCCCATCACCGAACCGGTGCAGGACATGGTCGCCCAAGCGCTCCAGGCTTTGCAAGCGCGTTTGCACCCTGCCCTCTGATTTTTAAAGGACTCTTCATGTTCATCCGCTGTGCATTCTTCCAAGGCAACGTCAAACCCGGCATGGAAGACGCGTTCAACCGCTACATCCGCGAAAAACTCGTGCCCCTGTGGACCCGCTTTCCCGGCGCGCAAGAGGTGCGTGTGCTGCGCCAGGTCGAAAGCGATGTGGCCGACCCGCACTTTGGCATGGTGCTGTCGGTGCGCTACCCCAGCCGCGAGTCGATCGAGATCGCACTGGCCTCGGCCGTGCGCATGGAAAGCCGCGAAGTGTCCAAGGATTTGATCGCCATGTTCGATGGCACCGTGTTCCACACCGTCTTCAGCGCCGACGAATACGCGCTGCCCACCGATTGAGTTTTTTCTTTTTTCAACCAGGAGACAACACCATGAAAATTTCCCGTCTGCTTCTCGCCTGCCTGATCGCCGCCACCGGCTCTGCCGCGTTTGCTGCCAAGTTCAACCTGAAAATGGGCCACGCGGTCAACACGACCGACGGCCAGCACGCCGCTGCTCTGAAGCTGGCCGAACTGGTCAAGCAACGCACCAACGGCGATGTTGAAATCACCATCTTCCCGTCCAACCAATTGGGCAACGACGGCGCCATGATCAACGGCGTGCGCGGTGGCACCATCGACATCGTCTCCAGCGGCGCATCCAACTACAACGGTCTGGTGGCCAACACCGCCGCCATGGAGCTGCCCTTTGTGTTCCGCAACGCACAGCACGCCTACCATGTGCTGGACGGCGACATCGGTACCGGCGTGCTCAATGAGCTGGCCCCGCACAACATGAAAGGCCTGGCTTACTGGGAAAACGGCTGGCGCGCCTTCACCAACAACAAGCGCCCCGTCAACAAGCCCGAAGACTTGAAGGGCCTGAAGATCCGCTCCACCCCCAACCCGTACCACATCCAGGCTTTCAAGCTGTTGGGCATGAACCCCTCGCCCATGCCGATCGCCGAGCTGTACACCGCGCTGGAGTCTGGTGCCTTTGATGCACAAGAGCACCCCATCAACGTGACCTGGTCGTCCAAGTTCTACGAAGTGCAAAAGCACCTGACGGTGAGCAACCACGTTTACTCGCCGCTGGTGGTGGCGATGAACAAGGCCAAGTTCGACAGCCTGCCTGCCAACTACCAAAAAGTGGTGGTGGATGCCGCACGTGAAGCGGCCACTTACCAGCGTGGCTTGAACGCGTCCAACGCAGGCAAGGTGATTGCAGAGCTCAAGAAGTCAGGCATGCAAGTGATCGAGAACGTGGACATGGCTCCGTTCCAGAAGATCGTGTCGGCTGAAATTGCCAAGACTTTTGGCGAGAAAAACGGCCCTGCACTGCTCAAGGCGATCGAAGACACCAAGTGATGGTTTGAGAGACATCACGCCCCCTCTTTGGAGGGGGCTTTTTTGCGAATGACGTATGAAAAAAATCAACGACCTTTTCTTCAAACTGGCGGAGTTCACGCTGGTCATCATGTTGTCGGCCATGGTCATCATGGTGTTTGGCAACGTGGTGCTGCGCTATGGCTTCAACGACGGCATCATCAGCTCAGAAGAGTTGTCGCGGTTTTTATTCATCTGGATCACCTTCCTGGGCGCGATTGTCACCATGCGTGAGAACGGCCATCTTGGATTGGACTCTGTGGTGCGCAAACTCAGCCTCAGCGGCAAAAAAGCGGCTTTCGCCATCTCCAATGTGCTGATGCTCGGCTGCTGCGCCCTGATGTTTTACGGCACGCTCAAACAGCACAGCATCAATGCCACCACGCGCTCAGCCGTCACCGAAATCCCCATGAGCTGGGTTTATGGCGTGGGCTACATCACCAGCGTGGCCATGGGCCTGATGATCATTGGCAAGCTGGTTCAGCTGGCCAAAGGCAATTTCAATGAATCCGATTTGATCCAGGTGCAAGACTCCGAAGAAGTCGTGACCGCGCACACCAACGAGGCCACCAAATGACCGTGCTTGTTTTCATCGTGTCGCTGCTGGCCGCCATGGCGCTGGGCATGCCGCTGGCCTTTTCCCTCATCGTCTCGGGTGTGGCCCTGATGCTGCACCTGGACAACTTCGACACGCAGATCGTGTCGCAAAACCTGATCAACGGGGCCGACAACTTTCCGCTGATGGCCGTGCCCTTTTTCATGCTCGCCGGTGAGTTGATGAACGCGGGCGGCATGAGCCGACGCATTGTCAACTCGGCCATGGTCTGGGTGGGCCACTTCCGTGGCGGCCTGGGTTATGTGGCCGTGTTTGCCGCCATCGTGATGGCCAGTTTGTCGGGCTCGGCCGTGGCCGACACCGCCGCACTGGCTGCGGTGTTGATGCCCATGATGCGCGATGCCGGTTACCGCATGGATCGCTCGGCCGGCTTGATTGCGGCAGGCGGCATCATCGCCCCCGTCATTCCCCCTTCGATTGGCTTCATTTTGTTTGGCGTCATTGGCGGTGTATCCATTTCCAAGCTCTTCATGGCAGGCATCTTTCCGGGCATCCTGATGGGCTTTGCACTGATCGTGACCTGGTGGATCGTGGCGCGCAAAGACAAGGTGGTGGTGGCTCAAAAAGTGCCGTTCAAGGAACGTATCTCGGTGACCATCAACGCGTTCTGGTCTTACCTGCTGGCCATCACCATCATCGGCGGCATGAAGATGGGTATCTTCACGCCCACCGAAGCGGCCGTGGTGGCCGTGGTGTATTCGCTGTTCGTGGGCTTGTTCATCTACCGCGAAATCAAGTTCAAAGACCTGTACCGCATCATTTTGGCGGCTGCCAAAACGTCGTCGGTGGTGATGTTCCTCGTCGCAGCCGCGCTGGTGTCGGCGTGGCTGATCACGGTGGCCAACATCCCGGCGCAGATCGTCGAAATTCTGCGGCCCTTCATCGACAACCAAACTTTGCTGATGGTCATGCTGATGCTGCTGGTGATGATCGTCGGCACGGCGCTGGACTTTGCGCCCACGGTGCTGATCTTGACGCCGGTCCTGATGCCCTTGGTGCGCGAGGCGGGCATTGACCCGGTCTACTTTGGCGTGCTGTTCATCATCAACAACGCCATCGGTTTGCTCACACCGCCCGTGGGCACGGTGCTCAACGTGGTGTGCGGCGTGGGCCGCATCCCGATGCACGACGTCATCCGTGGCGTCATGCCTTTCCTCTTGTCCCAAGTCGTGGTCATGGGGACTTTGATCGCCTTCCCAAGCTTGGTCATGATGCCTCTCAAATGGTTGCTGATGAAATGAACGTTCTCGACACTTTCCAACTCAAGGGCCGCCGCGCCCTGATCACGGGCTCGTCGGCTGGCATTGGCCTGGCTTTGGCCGAGGCCCTGGCGCAAGCGGGTGCCCATGTCATTTTAAATGGCCGCACCGCCAGCAAGGTGGATGCGGCAGCGCATGCTCTGCAAGCCCAGGGCTTGTCGGTCAGCACAGCGGTGTTTGACGTGACCGAGGCCGACAGCGTGCGTGCGGCGGTGGAGCAGATCGAGGCCGAAGGCCCGATTGACATTTTGGTCAACAACGCGGGCATGCAGATTCGCGGCCCGCTGCACGAGTACCAGGACGCAGACTGGCACACCATCATGAAGACCAACCTGGACAGCGTGTACTTCGTGGGCCAAGCAGTGGCCAAAAAAATGATCCCGCGTGGACGCGGCAAGATCATCAACATCTGCTCGGTGCAAAGCGAGCTGGGCCGCCCCGGCATTGCGCCCTACACCGCCACCAAAGGCGCGGTGAAGATGCTGACCAAAGGCATGGCGATTGACTGGGGCCAGTTTGGCATCAACGTCAACGGCATTGGCCCGGGTTACTTCAAGACCGAACTCAACCAAAAGCTGGTCGATGATCCCACGTTCAGCAGCTGGCTGGTGGGCCGCACACCCAGCCGCCGCTGGGGCGATGTGCAAGACCTGGGCGGCGCGGCCGTCTTTCTGGCCTCGGACGCCTCGCGTTTTGTGAATGGCCATATCCTTTACGTTGACGGCGGCGTGACCGCCACCCTTTGAAGCTTTTGCGAGGAACCTCCCATGAAATCCGTTGTCTGCCATTCGGCCCAAGACCTGCGCATTGAAAACACCGAGCTGCCCCCCTTGGGCGAACACCAGTTGCGCGTGAATGTGGCCTATGGCGGCATTTGCGGCTCGGACCTGCATTACTACCAACACGGCGGCTTTGGCACCGTGCGCATCAAGCAACCCATTGCGCTGGGGCACGAAGTCTCGGGCGTGGTGGATGGTTTGGGCAGTCAAGCCAGCGGCATCGCCAAAGGCCAGCGCATCGCCATCTCGCCTTCGCGCCCTTGCGGCCACTGCCGTTTTTGCCAAGCAGGGCAACACAACCATTGCCTGAACATGCGTTTTTACGGCAGTGCCATGCCCTTCCCCCACATCCAGGGCGCGTTCTCTGAGCAAATCATCATCGAGGGCTACCAGGCCCATCCGATTGCTGACCACCTGAGCCTGTCCGAAGCCGCTTTGGCCGAACCTCTGTCGGTGGGCTTGCACGCGATTCAGCGCGCAGGCAGCGTGCTGGGCAAGCAGGTCCTGGTCACAGGTTGCGGCCCGATTGGCTCACTGCTGATTGGCGCTTTGCGCCGCGCTGGCGCAGCCCGCATCGTGGCCGCCGACATCGCCGATTTGCCGCTGAAGTGCGCCAAGGAAATGGGCGCGGACGAGACCATCAACCTGAAGACCCAGCCGGAAGCGCTGGACAAATACAAAGTGGACAAGGGCCAGTTTGACGCCGTGTTCGAAGCCTCGGGCAGCGAAGCCGCTTTGCGCGTGGGCCTGGACACCATCGTGCCGCGTGGCGTGCTGATCACCGTGGGCATGGGCGGCGACATCAGCCTGCCCATGACGCAGATCGTGGCCAAAGAAGTCGACATGCGCGGCACCTTCCGCTTCCATGCCGAATTTGCCACTGCCGTGCGCTTCTTGAATGAAGGCCTGGTCAACGGCAAGCCCGTCATCACCGGCGTGCTGCCGATGGACCGCGCCATCGAAGCCTTCGATCTGGCGGCCGACAAGAGCCAGTCGCTGAAGGTGCAAATCGCCTTCGCAGGCGCTGCAGCCTGAGCCCCTCGAATCCTGAAACTCTGAAAGACATCCTGATGAAAAAAGTTGCCCTCGTCACCGGTGCCAGCTCCGGCATCGGCCAGGCCTGCGCCCTCGGTTTGCTGAGCGAAGGCTGGCAAGTGGTGCTGGTCGGTCGCCGTGCCGACGCATTGCAAGAAACCATCGCCAAAGCCGGTGCCAACGCCGCCAATGGCCTGGCCATGCCGGCCGACGTGTCGAACGAAGAACAGGTCAAGGCCTTGTTCGAGAAAGTCCGCACCCAATTTGGTCGCCTGGACCTGCTGTTCAACAACGCCGGCATCTCGCTGCCCACCACCTTGCCCGGTGATGTGACCGGCGACGACTGGCGCCGCATGGTGGATGTCAACCTCAATGGCGCGTTCTATTGCCTCTCGCATGCCTTCAAGTTGATGCAGGAACAAAGCCCGCAAGGCGGCCGCATCATCAACAACGGCTCGATCTCGGCCCATGTGCCGCGCTATGGCTCGATCGCCTACACCGCCACCAAGCACGCCGTCTCGGGCCTGACCCGCGCTGCCTCGCTGGACGGACGGGCCTTCAACATCGCCGTGGGCCAGATCGACATTGGCAACGTGGCCTCGGACATGACCGAGCGCATGGCCAAAGGCGTGGCCCAGGCCGACGGCAGCATCAAGCCCGAACCTCGGATGGACATGTCGGCTGTGGTCGAAACATTCCTGAGCATGAGCCGCCTGCCCCTGTCGGCCAACATCCTGTTCACCACCGTGATGGCGACCAACATGCCTTATGTGGGGCGCGGCTGATCCACTGACTGCGTGAGTGATACGCCCCAGTGCAGTTTGTCAATTTGGTGCACATCCGTCGCTTGTGTCATCCGGATTTTTAAGTCTGTCATCCCGGACTTGATCCGGGATCCATGAGCCGACACCAACATTTGGCAAGGGCAGCGCTGCACACTGGATCCCGGGTCTTTGCCCGGGATGACATAAATCCCGGATTGTTCAAAGAATGCCATCCGGCACTTGCTGTAAGTCTGTCATCCCGGACTTGATCCGGGATCCAAGACCCCTTGCGGACTCTTTTTTATCGGCTGACGCGCACCACCGCATCGGCCCGCTTGTGCAAGTCGGGCAGCAGCTCCAGACCCAGGCCCGGCTTGTCGTTCAGGCTGATCATGCCGTTCTTGACTTGCGGCAATTCGGTCACGAGTTCCTTGTACCAGCCTGTGTAGAAAGCGCGCACGCTCTCCTGGATCAGTGCATTGGGCGCATGCAGCGACAAGTGCGTGGACGCGGCCCACACCACCGGCCCCGTGCAGTCGTGCGGGGCCACGGGCAGCTGCCAGGCGTCGGCCATGGCGGCGATCTTGCGCGCTTCGGTCAGGCCGCCGCACCAGCTCAAATCGAGCATGGCGACGCCGGCTACACCGGTTTGCAAATAGTCCTTGAAGCCCCATTTGTAGCTGAGCGTCTCGCTCGCACAAATCAAAGCCTTGCAGTCCACCGCGTACTGCTTGAGCAAGTCGAGGCTGTCCATGCGGATCGCGTCTTCGTGCCAGAAGGTGTCGAACTCCTGCAAGGCGCGTGCAATTTTTTGCGCCATGGGCAAGCGCCACAGGCTGTGGAACTCGACCATGATGTCCATCTTGTCACCCACCACTTTGCGAATCTTGCGAAACGGCTCCAACGCTGTGTTCAGGTCTTGCGGGCTGATGTACTGGCCGTGCGATTTTTCGGCGGCCATGTCAAAAGGCCAGATCTTCATGCCGGTGATGCCTTCGCTCAAAAGCGACTCGGCCACCTCGTCGGCGCGGTGCAAAAAGCCTTGCAGGTCTTCGTAAGGCCCGGCGTTGTTACCCAAACCCCAATTGCTGCTGGTCTGGTTGACGTTGCTGCGGATGTACTGGTAGCCCGCGCAAGTGTTGTAGACGCGGATCTCGTCGCGGCTCTTGCCGCCCAGCGCGGTGTAGACCGGCATGCCTGCGGCTTTGCCAAAAATGTCCCACAGCGCGATGTCGACTGCCGAGTTGCCACGTGTCTCGACACCGGACCCGCGCCAGCCCAAGTAGCCCGTGATGTCACGCAAGCGAGACTCAATGGCCAGCGGGTCTTGGCCGATCAACTTGGGGGCCACCCACTCGTGCAAATAAGCCTCGACCGCTTGAGCGCCCATGAAGGTTTCGCCCAGGCCCACCAGGCCCTCGTCGGTGTGCAAACGCACCCAGATGATGTTGGGAAATTCGTTCAGGCGGACGGTTTCGAGTTGAGTGATTTTCATGACGCAAACATTTCAGACGTTAAAAAAGCCCCACAGCTTGGGGCTGTGGGGCTGGGTACAAGGCATCAACCGCCGCGTGCTTTTTTCAGCTCGTCCTGCACAACCTTGATCGCGTCAGCACCGATCGAGTCTTTGTGCTTGTCATACACCGAAGCCACTTTGGCACGGATGCGGTTTTGCTCGGCCGCACTGACTTCGTTGACTTGCATGCCCTTGGTTTTCAAGGTGGCCAGCGATTTTTCGTTCAAGGCACGGTTGGCCGCACGTTGAACTTTTTGACCTTCAGCTGCCGCTTCACGCAGCAAACTTTGCTCTTGCGGGCTCAGCTGGTCCCACAGCTTCTTGCTGTACAAGACCAAAAACGGCGTGTAGGCGTGGCGGGTCACGCTCAGGTACTTTTGCACTTCATTGAACTTGGAGGTTTCAATGGTCACAAAGGGATTTTCCTGACCGTCAATGGTCTTGGTTTCGAGTGCAGTGAACACTTCAGGGAAGGCCATGGGCACGGCATTGGTGCCGAGTGTCTTGAAGGTGTCCAGGAAGATGTTGTTTTGCATGACGCGGACCTTCACGCCTTCAAAATCTTCCAGCTTGGCTACAGGACGCTTGCTGTTGGTCAGGTTGCGGAAACCATTTTCCCAATAGGACAGATTGACCAAGCCAGCTGCTTCAAGCTTGGCATTGAAGTATTTTCCGGCAGGACCGTCGAGCACGGCATCGGCTTCTTTTTCGTTGGCAAACAGGAAGGGCAAATCGAACACGCCCAGTTCCTTGATCATGCCCACCAATGGCGAACTGGAGGTACAAACCATCTCCTGCGTACCCGCACGCAGGGCTTGTGTGGCTTGCAGGTCATTGCCTGCTGAGCCCCCCCAAAAGGCGGTAATTTTCATCTTGCCGCCTGACTTTGCAGTCACGATTTCCTGCATTTTCTTGACACCTACGCCCACCGGATGGTCTTCATTGATGCCATTGGTGAATTTGATGTTGCGGTCGGCGAACTGTGCCATGGCACCGCTTGCGACCAGGAATGTGCCCGCCAACAGGGTCACCAGATTTCTGCGTTTGAACATGTTTGTCTCCTCAAGATTGAACACAGGGTTAAAAAATCAGCTCAACATCCACTTCATGGGCACGATGACCAAAGAAGGGAACGCCACCAGCAAAAACAGCACCGCCAGTTGCGCGAGCAGGAACGGCATCACCCCTTTGAATGCCGTGTCCATGTTGATTCGGGCCACACCACACACCACATTGAGCACCGTGCCCACAGGCGGCGTGATCAGGCCGATGGCGTTGTTCATGATGAACATGACGCCAAAATAAACGGGATCAATACCGGCTTGTTTGACCAAGGGCATGAGCACAGGTGTCAGGATCAGCACTGTCGGTGTGAAGTCGAGCGCGGTGCCCACCACGATGACCAACAGCATCAAAATCACCATCAACAGCGTCTTGTTGTCCATGAAGGGCTCCATCATTTTGGCCACTTCAGCAGGAATGTTGGCCACCGTGATCAACCAAGCGCTGACCATGGCTGCCGCCACCAGGAACATGATCACAGCGGTGGTTTTGCCTGCCGTCAAGATCAAGCCGTAAAGCTTGGACCACTGCAATTCGCGGTAAACAAAAGCGCCGACCAAGAAACTGTAAACAGCCGCCACCACAGCGGCCTCGGTGGGCGTGAACACCCCGAACTTCATGCCGCCAATGATGAACACGGGCAAGCCGAAAGCCAGCAAACCTTCGCGCGTTGCGCGCAATTTTTCGCTCAATGACATGCGTGGCGCAGGCTGCACGTTGTCACGTTTGGCCACCCACCACCAGGCCAAGCCAATGGCCACCCCCATCATCACACCCGGCACGATGCCAGCGATGAACAACTTGGTGATGGACACGTTGGCGGCCACGCCAAAAATGATGAAGCCAATGGACGGCGGAATCACGGGCGCGATGATGCCGCCTGCGGCAATCAGACCTGCAGATCGCCCCACGTCATAACCAGCAGCACGCATCATGGGGATCAACAGGGCGGCCAACGCTGCGGTATCGGCAACCGCCGAGCCCGAGAGCGACGCCATGATGATCGCGGCCATGACCGCCACATAACCCAGCCCCCCCCGGAAATGCCCCACCCATGCCATGGCCATGTTCACGATGCGGCGGCTCAAACCGCCTGCGTTCATGAATTCACCCGCGAGCAAGAAAAACGGCACCGCCAACAAAGGGAAGTTGTCTGCGCCGTCCACAAAGCGCTGCGCCAAAATTTGGCTGTCAAAGGCCGGAATGACGCCGGTTGCAGCCAGGTAAGCCATCAAGGACAAACCGCAAACCAGCAAGGAATAGGCGATCGGCATGCCGATGGCCATGGCGGCCAGCAGGCTGAAAACAAAAATGCTGACGGTCATGCGCGGCTCCCGGTGTGAGCAGGTGGCAAATCCGCTGTGTCTTCAGACTCGATGACGACCACCAGATCTTCTTCGCGCAATTGCCCCGTCAACAATTTGTAAAGCATGGACAAGTTGATGATGGCCATGACCACGCTGACCACATAACCAATGCCATAAACCCAAATCATGGAAATGCCCACCACGGGGGACACATTGCTGACTTGCAATTCGTGCATTTGCCAAGTGCCCATCAAAAACAAAATATTGCAAGCCAACATCAAGGACTCACTCAAGAAGAAGCAGGTTTGTTTGCCCCGCAATGACAAGCGACGCACCAAGCTGTCCACGCCCAAATGGCCCTTGTCGCGCATGGCCACCATGGCCCCGATGTAGGTCAGCCAGATGAAGCAGTACCGCGACATTTCATCTGAAATATCAATGCCCGAGTTGAAGCCGTAGCGCAGTACCACGTTGCCAAAGACCATGAACACCATGGCCACCAGACAGAGGACCACCAGCAGCTCCAGGAACTTGAAAAACAGATCAATGATTTTTTGCATTCAGCAGCTCACCTTCAAACTTTGCTCGATCGCGTGGGCATGCCCGAAACGCGGGGTAATTTTCGACGCGTGGACAGCACGCGTTCAATGTCGTCGTTGGCCCCATTGATCAGCACCATCAGCGCCCGCTCGGCTTTGGCCGGTGAATGCGCGATCACGGCATCGAGCACGGCCCGGTGCAAAGGCAAGGAGCTGCGCGGACCATCCTTGATGCGCGTCGACAGCTCGAAACTGGTGCGCAGCAAGGCACCAAGCGCCTTGCCCATTTGAACCAGCATGCGGTTGTGAGACGCCGTCAACAAACCTTGATGGAAGCGCAAGTCGTGTACGACATAGTCGCCCCCGTTTTCAATCGCGTATTTCATGCCCTGGTAGGCGTCTTCCATTTCGGCGATGTCAGCGGCGGTCGCCTTTTCGGCGGCCATGCGGACTGCGGCGGGTTCCACCACAGCACGCAACTCTTGCAAATCCCGCAAAAACTGAGGCGTCAAGCCCGCTTGGGCCTGCCAGGTGATCACATCCGGGTCAAACCAGTTCCACTGCTCGTCAGTCAAGACGCGTGTGCCTACCTTGGGGCCGGTGGAAATCAGGCCCTTGGCCACCAGCGATTTGATGGCTTCGCGCACCACCGTGCGACTGACCCCCAGCTCTTCGCAAAGCACGGGCTCTGGCGGCAGGCTAGCGCCCACGGCATAGCGCCCGGACAGAATGGCCTGTCCCAGCAAATCCAGCGTGTGACCGTGTACGTTTTTAACCATGCAGAAAATCCATTGGCGCCAATCATATGATGAATGATCGCCACCCAAGCACTGAGGAAAACCCTGTATGTGTCGGGTGCGCGTCAAGGGTTTTTACCCATGTCACACGGTTTACATTTGAATCGATTTCTCTCTATCATCATACGATTGAATCAATTTATTTCCCCCACCCTTCTTACACCACCATGTCTTCATCTTCACGTAAAAAACCCGAAGAACTCCGCAGCCAGCAATGGTTTGGCCGCCAAGACCGCGACGGCTTTGCCTACCGCAGCTGGGTCAAAGGCAAAGGTGTGCCGCACGACCAGTTTGACGGCCGCCCCGTCATTGGCATCTGCAACACCTTCAGTGAACTGACCCCCTGCAACTCACACTTCCGCACCCTGGCTGAGCAGGTCAAGATCGGCGTGTACGAGGCCGGTGGCTTTCCCCTCGAATTCCCCGTGATGTCGCTGGGCGAAACCTTGCTGCGTCCTACCGCCATGCTGTACCGCAACCTGGCGTCCATGGACGTCGAAGAAAGCATTCGCGGCAACCCCATCGACGGCGTGGTGCTGCTCATGGGCTGCGACAAGACCACCCCCAGTTTGCTGATGGGCGCATCGAGCGCAGGCTTGCCCACCATTGGCGTGTCGGGCGGCCCCATGCTGAACGGCAAATGGCGCGGGCAAGAATTGGGCTCAGGCACCGGCGTGTGGAGCATGAGCGAACAGGTGCGAGCTGGCACCCTCAAGCTGCACGACTTCTTTGAAGCCGAAAGCTGCATGCACCGCAGCCACGGCCACTGCATGACCATGGGCACCGCCAGCACCATGGCCAGCATGGTCGAGGCCCTGGGCATTGGTCTGCCGGGCAACGCCGCCTACCCCGCCGTGGACGGCCGCCGCAATGTGCTGGCCCGCGAAGCCGGTCGGCGCATCGTCGAGATGGTGCACACCGACCAGACCATCAGCAAGGTGCTCACACGCGAAGCGTTTGAGAACGCCATCCGCACACTGGCCGCCATCGGCGGCTCGACCAACGCGGTGATCCACCTGATCGCGATTGCGGGTCGTCTGGGCCTGAAGCTCACCGTGGACGATTTCGAGCGCCTGGGCAGCGAACTGCCTTGCCTCTTGAATTTGCAACCTTCTGGCGAGCACCTGATGGAAGACTTCTGCTACGCCGGTGGCTTGCCGGTGGTGATGAAAGAGATCGAGCACCTGCTGCACAAAGACATCGTCACCGTGAGCGGCAAGACCGTGAGCGAGAACATCGCCAGCGCCGTGAACTACGACCCACGCGTGATCAAGAAGTTCGACGAACCCTTCAAGGAAAAAGCGGGCATCGCCATCTTGCGTGGCAACCTGGCCCCGCGTGGCGCGGTCATCAAACCCAGCGCGGCCACCCCTGCGCTGATGGTGCACACCGGGCGTGCGGTGGTGTTTGAGGACAGCAACGACTTCCACAAACGCATCGACGACGAGAGTCTGGATGTGGACGAGAACTGCATTTTGGTGCTCAAAAACTGCGGCCCCAAGGGCTACCCTGGCATGGCCGAGGTGGGCAACATGCCGCTGCCACCCAAGGTGCTGCGCAAAGGCATCACCGACATGGTGCGCATCTCGGACGCCCGCATGAGCGGCACCGCCTATGGCACCGTGGTGCTGCACACCACCCCCGAAGCCGCGGCCGGTGGCCCGCTGGCCGTGGTGCAAAACGGCGACATGATCGAGCTCAATGTGCCCGAGCGCAAACTGCAACTGCTCATCAGCGACGAAGAGCTGGCCAAGCGCTTGGCCCTTTGGGAAAAGCCTGCCCCGGCAATGCAATCGGGCTACTGGAAGCTCTACATCGACCATGTGCTGCAAGCCGACGAAGGCGCCGACATGGACTTT
>NZ_JAOASQ010000053.1 GCF_030158565.1 Limnohabitans sp.
TCGCCGATCATGATGTCGATCTGGTAGTCCTCCAGCGCGGGGTACAAAATTTCTTCCACCACGGGCGACAGGCGGTGGATCTCGTCAATAAAGAGCACATCGTTGCGCTCCAGATTGGTCAGCAATGCCGCCAAATCCTTGGGTTTCTCCAAAACGGGGCCGCTGGTCTGGCGCAGGTTCACGCCCAGCTCTGCAGCAATGATGTGGCTCAGTGTGGTCTTGCCCAGGCCGGGCGGGCCAAACAGCAGCACATGGTCCAGCGGTTCTTCGCGCATCTTGGCGGCGCTGATGAAAATCTCCAGCTGTTCCCGCACCTTGACCTGGCCGACATATTCGTCGAGCAGCTTGGGGCGCAAGGCGCGTTCAATGGCTTCCTCTTGGTGCGACACGGGGGCAGCGGAGATGACCCGGGGCACGGGTTCGGGCAAAAAGTCGTCGGTGCGGATGCTCATGTGTTCACCAATTCGATGATGTCGTTTAACTCAAGACGGGCTGCCTGAAACACCGCATCGCTGACCCGCTTCCAGGGGTGCTGTGTTGCGCCACGCTGTCGCCAGTCAAAGCTCTTGGGCTGGTTGCAAATGATGAAGCTCGGTTGTTTGGCGGCTTTGCTGTTGTCAATCGCAAACGGGTTGGTCGCGTTGTAGGCCGCCGTAGACATGGGAAAACCGATGACGATGGATGTCTTGTCGTTAAAGGCCTTGGGTGACAGCACCAGCATGGGGTGCATATCGCGCATCTCCCGGCCCACTTGAGGATTGAAGTTGATCCAGATGATGTCTTGCCGCTCAGGCACCCAAAGGGGTCGGCTCACTTGGAAGCCCCAAACTCGGCACCTTGGGGGGCATCCTGCATGAGTTCACCGCTGTGCACTTGGGGGTCAAAAGCCGCCAGCTTGTCTTGCAAGCTGGGGCGCTGAGGCACAGCACGCAGCTCCAGACGACCTTTGGCCACGACGGTCGCCTGCAAAGGCGTACCGGGCGTAATGCCCAGCTTTTGCATCAACTCACGGCTGAGCCGGATGCCGTGGCTGTTGCCCCAAGTGGAAATGGTCAAGGCGGTGGTTTTCATGCACCAAGTATATCCGAAGGATATCCAAATAAAAGCCAAGCTGAATGTTTATGGATCTGGTCCTGTGAAGTTTTCAGATATCGCAAGCAAGCCATCCCTTTTGTCATCCCGGCCTTGAGCCGGGATCCAGAGCACGCGATGGGCGATTGCAAAGGAACAGGGTTCGCACTGGATCCCGGGTCTTCGCCCGGGATGACAAACATGGGGGCGGCAATGATGTTTCAACTTCATCGGGCCGGACCATTATTTGTTCAAGGCTTTGAGCGCCAGCTTGATGCCCTCGCTCACGCCCACATCGGCCGGCAGGCTCTTGAGCGCGGCCGAGGCTTCCTTGTCGCTGTAGCCCAGGGCCATCAAGGCCTGCTGGATGTCGCTTTGCGCGTCGCTGGTGTTGACCGCGAACAGGCCGCCCAAGTCGCCACCCAGCTTGCCTTTCAGTTCAAGGAGCAGGCGCTCGGCCGTCTTCTTGCCGATGCCCGGCACCTTGACCAAGCGCCCCGCCTCTTGGCTGGTGATGGCCTGGGCCAGATCGGCCACGCTCATGCCCGACAGCACGCTCAAAGCGGTGCGCGGGCCCACGCCCGAGATCTTGATGAGCTGGCGAAAGGCCTCGCGCTCACTCAAAGTGGCAAAGCCGTAGAGGATTTGCGCGTCTTCGCGCACCACAAAGTGCGTGACCAAACTGACCTTCTCGCCGGTAGCGGGCAAGTTGTAGAAAGTGCTCATGGGCACATTCACTTCGTAGCCCACGCCATGACAGTCCACGATCACCTCGGGGGGGTTCTTGTCGCTCAGGATGCCGGTCAGTTTGCCAATCATGGAGAGGGGTGCCTTCAAATGCCTATCATGGGAGAAAATGCGCGGTGGCCGATGGCTCGGCAACGCGCTCACCTAGGATTATCAACTTGATCGTCAGACACACTTTCACTCCGCACAACAACACCCGGCTGTCGCACCTGTGCGGCCCGATGGATGCCCACCTGCGCACCATCGAAGCGGGGCTGCAAGTGAGCATTGCGCACCGCCACGAGCAGTTCAAGGTGGACGGCCCCAAGGCGGTGGCCATGCGGGCCATGGAGATTTTGCAGGCGATTTACGAGCGGGCTGACCGCCCCATTTCGCCCGACATGGTGCAGCTCATGCTGGTGGGCGACAGCGCGGGCGAAGAAGCCGACCTGCCCGCCTTGCAAACCCGCCGCGCCGACCTGAAGGCCCGCACCCCGGTGCAAGCGGCCTATCTGGAGAACATCGCCAGCCACGACATTACTTTTGGCATCGGGCCTGCAGGCACGGGCAAGACCTACCTGGCCGTGGCCTGCGCGGTGGACGCGCTGGAGCGCAGCAGTGTGCAGCGCATCGTGCTGACGCGCCCAGCGGTGGAAGCCGGTGAACGCCTGGGCTTCTTGCCGGGCGACCTGTCGCAAAAGGTCGACCCGTACCTGCGCCCCCTGTACGACGCGCTGTACGACCTGATGGGTTACGACAAGGTGCAAAAAGCCTTTGAGCGCAACGCCATCGAGATCGCGCCGCTGGCCTTCATGCGCGGGCGCACGCTGAACAACGCCTTCGTGATCCTGGACGAAGCGCAGAACACCAGCACCGAGCAAATGAAGATGTTTCTGACCCGCATCGGCTTTGGCGCCAAGGCCGTGGTCACCGGCGACGTGAGCCAGATCGACTTGCCCAAAGGGCAGTTGAGCGGCCTGATCGATGCCGAGCGCGTGTTAAAGCGCGTCAAAGGCATCGCCTTCACCCGCTTTTCCAGCGCCGACGTGGTGCGCCATCCGCTGGTGGCCCGCATCGTGGACGCCTACGAAGCCCAAGGCAGCGCGGTCATGCGCGCAGGCATCAGCACCCGCCGCAAGCCCTTGCCGACCGACGATTGAACAGCCGACCGAAACCCGACCGACACCCGATAAGCACCCATGGCCCTGCAACAACTTCAGCTCTCACTGCAATTTGGCGACATCCCCGATGCCGCCCGCCACCGCGCCGCCCTGCCCCGCCATGCGGTCACCCGCGCGATTCGCCACGCCTTGGCCGACGATGCCGAAATCACCGTGCGCATCGTGGGCGAAGAAGAAGGCCGCGAGCTCAACAAGAGTTACCGCAAAAAAGACTACGCCACCAATGTGCTGACCTTTGACTATGCGCAGGAACCTGTGGTGATGGCTGACTTGGTGCTGTGCGCCCCGGTCGTGGCACGCGAAGCCAAAGAGCAAGGCAAAACCCTGGCCGCGCATTACGCGCACCTGCTGGTGCACGGCACCCTGCACGCCCAGGGCTGGGACCACGAAACCAGCGAGGCCGATGCCGAGGAGATGGAAGCCTACGAGGTGGACATCCTGGCGGAGTTGGGGATCAAGAATCCTTATCGCTAGTGTTCAGCGGGTGAGGCCTTGTGTGGGATGGGGCCGGGTTCCTCATAACGGGGTACCGACAAATCGTCACCCGGCCCCATCCCACACAAGGCCGTGGTGCTCTTTTAAAACCTGCGGTGCTCATCTGAGCCATTTCAAACGTGTAGGCTTCGGGTCGAAAGCCACTCACGAACAGCCGACCATTTGCACGAATGACCACTCAGGTGTGTGAGGGGATGCGGCGGGTGACGATTTGTCGGTACCCCGTTATGAGGAACCCGCCGCATCCCCTCACACACCGCCCCCGCAAAAGAAACCAACGTCAGATCAATCGAACCTTCACGGTCTTGCCCTTGATCTTGCCGCTTGACAGCTGCGCCTCGACCTTCTTGGCCAGATCGGCCTGCACCGCCACATAGGTCGAAAACTCGTTCACATTGATCTTGCCCACCTGCTCGCGGGTCAGGCCGCACTCGCCAGCCAAAGCGCCCATCACATCGCCTGCACGGATCTTTTCCTTGCGGCCGCCCACGATTTGCAAGGTGCGCATCGGTGGACGCAAAGGCCCACCCGCTGCGGGCGTGAGGATGGACAAAGGCTGCCAATCGGACTCGCGGCCTTGCAGCACCTCGATCTTGCCGACCGAGCCCATCTCGTCCATGCTGGCCAGGGTCAGCGCCAGGCCTTCGGCATCGCCCCGGCCCGTGCGGCCAATGCGGTGGATGTGGATCTCGGGATCGGGCGTCACGTCCACATTGATCACAGCCTCCAGGCCCTGCACGTCCAGTCCGCGTGAAGCCACATCGGTGGCCACCAGCACCGAACAGCTGCGGTTGGCAAACTGCACCAGCACCTGATCGCGCTCGCGCTGCTCCAGCTCGCCATACAAGGCCAAAGCGCTCAGGCCTTGGGCTTGCAGCACGGCCACCACATCGCGGCACTGCTGCTTGGTGTTGCAAAACACCAGCGTGCGCTCGGGGCGGTAATGCGCCAGGATGCTCGACACGGCATGCAAGCGCTCGTGCTCAGCCACTTCAAAAAAGATCTGCCGGATCTTGTGCGCGCTGTGCTGCGCCTCGACCTTGATGGTCTTGGGCTGGCGCATGAACTGCGCGGCCAGCTTGTCGATGCCTTCGGGGTAAGTGGCCGAAAACAGCAAGGTCTGGCGGTCCTTGGCGCACTGGCGCACCACCTTGGCGATGTCGTCAAAAAAGCCCATGTCCAACATGCGATCGGCCTCGTCCAGCACCAGCGTGTTCACACCGGCCAAGCTCAGCGAGCCGCGCTCCAGGTGGTCCAAAATTCGGCCGGGCGTGCCCACCACAATGTCGGCGCCATGCTCCAGACTCACAGTCTGGCCGCGCAGGGCCACGCCGCCACACAAGGTGACCACTTTCACGTTCTGCCGCGCACGCGCCAAGCGGCGGATTTCCATCGTCACCTGATCGGCCAGCTCGCGAGTGGGACACAAAATCACCGCCTGCACCGGCGCGCTGGGCGAGCCCGCGCTTTGCAAGCGTTCAATCAAAGGCAAGCCAAAGGCCACCGTCTTGCCGCTGCCGGTGCTGGCCTGGGCGATCAAATCTTGCCCGGCCAAAGTCACAGGCAAGCTCGCGGCCTGGATGGGGGTCATTTGGGTGTAACCCAGTTGCTCCAGGTTTTGAAGGGTGGCGGGGGCCAGCGTCAGCTGGTCAAAGCGAGCCGATGTCGCGTCTTGGGGTTTTGCAGTCATGCAGCGATTATCGACGGCATGCGATGACCTGTGTCGCGGCTAAACCACCGAAGACCTAGATTGCCGCGCTTCGCTCGCAATGACGAGAGAAGGGGCTCGCGATGACGAGTGACGGTCACCGCGCGCCCCCTCCCCGTCATTGCGAGGAGCGAAGCGACGTGGCAATCCAGTTTCAGGCGATCGACATCAAGCCCTTGTGCTGAATCACCGTCAGCAGCCTGAGCGCTGGCCCGCCGGGCTTTTTGACACCGCGCTCCCAATCAGAAACAAGGTTCTTTGACACATTCAGGTATCTTGCAAACACCGGCTGCGAAATATGCTCGCGCATCCGAAGCGCCTTGATTTGTTCTGGAAGCATCACCTCAATGGGTGTCAGGCACGTCTCATCAAACTCACGCATGGTCTGGCGGTCCACCGCGCCAACCTCATGCAAAGCCTCCATCGTTTCATGAATCGCAGCCAATGCATCACTGCGGTATTTTTTAGGCATCGGGCACCACCTTTTCAAAATGTCCTTGAGTCACCAACTCCATGAGTTGGACATCCGTTAAATCCAATACGTGACGAGCCATCTTCCTGAATTGAGCCTCTTCAATTGAGCTGATGTTTTCGAACTCGCTCTTGGCAAAACCATAAACAAAGAAACACCGATGCGTCTTGCGAAACAGCAGAATTGTTCGATAACCCTTTGAACGCCCCTCACCGGGTCGTGCAATACGTTGCTTGATCACGCCAGCGCCCAAATCGGCATCGATCAAACCGCGTTCGGCTCGGTTGACGGCATCGCAAAGCGCAGCAACAGAAATCTTTTCTTTACGGGCGAAGCGTGTGAACCACGCACTTTTAAAGATGTCCATCTTCGTCTCCCTGATTTTCCAAAAGTATCACACAAAGTATTACCAATATCAAGAGCAGTCAAAAAAACAAAAAAAGCCCACACCCTTGTGAGGTGTGGGCTTGACTGTTGTCGGGCTAGCTACCGAAGACCTGGATTGCCACGCTTCGCTCGCAATGACGAGGGACGCCTGGATTGCCGCGCTTCGCTCGCAATGACGCGAGAGTGGCTCGCGATGACGAGCGAAGCGGCTGGCTTTACGACATCGTCGCGTGCTGCAGGTGCTGCTGGTCGATCATGGCTTGCAGGGTGGCGTCTACTTGGTAGGTGAACGACTGGCCGTCTTGTTGCACAGTGCCGGTGGCGGTCAGCTGTGTGGGGGCGGCGTCTGCGCCCAGCAGGTTGCGCAGGTTCAGCGTGTTGGCGTTGACCGGTGCACCGTTGACTTGCAGCGCTGGTGGCGTCACGCCGTCGGCGGGGGTCAGCAGCACGTCGGTCACGTTCAGCTTGAAGGAGCTGGCCAAGTTGCTGTCGGTGGGCACGGGCAAGCCCAGCTGCGACAACTGATCGGCGCTCAGGGTGAACGGCTTGTTCTGCCAGGCAGCGGGGGCCAGGTTCAACACCACAGGCTCGGTGCCGGTGGGGCCGTTGAGCTGGATGAGCCAAGGCTCGTCGCAATGCGTTGGCTGCTGCGCGTCCACCACAGTGGCGGCGTCTGTCGGCAAAGCCGCATCCACCACCGCCTGGAACTGAGCGATCTGCTCGGGGCTCAAGGTGTAAGGCTTGTTCTGGATCAAAGCTGAGGCTTCTGGCGCCAGAGCACCTGCAACAGCTGCCAGCAAGGCGTCGGCCACGGGGGTTGTTGCAGACGTTGGCGCATCGGCGGCCAATGTCGGGGCTCAAGCCGCCGACCTACCGAAGACCTGGATTGCCACGCTTCGCTCGCAATGACGAGAGAGGGGGCTCGCGATGACGAGCGAAGCGGCTGGCTTTACGACACTGTCGCGTGTTGCACGTCACTGGGTCGCCATTGATCTGCAATGCTGTGTTCGGTTGTTGTTCGGTGTTCAGCTGCGATCAGCGGCGTGCGCCAGCGATGTCAATGACCACGCGGCGGTTGGGCGCGTGGCAGGCGATGGCCTGGGGTGTGGCCACGCGGCCGCACTGCAAGGCCACGGGTTCGCGGTCACCACGGCCTTCGCTGGTCATGCGCACGCTGCCCAGGCCCGACTGGGTCAGGTACTGCTGCACGGTGTTGGCGCGGTCAATGGACAAACGTTCGTTGGGGCCAGGCGAGCCCAGCGGGTCGGCGTGGCCGATGATGTTCATGCGGTCCAGTTGGATGTATTCGCTGCGCAGGCGGGCCACCAGGGCATCGAGCGAGGCGCGGCCTGTGGGGGACATGGCGGCCAGGTCTGAGCGGCCAAAGGCGAACAAGGCGTCAGCGGCCAGGGTGATGGTTTGCGGTGCTGCGGGGGCGGGGTTGCGGTTGATGCTGCACTCGACAGCGCCCACCACGCGCGAGATGGTGTGGGTTTGCTCGCGTGCGCCTTCGATCTCGCGCAGCGCCTCAGCCGCTTGCACGGGCTGCAGCACTTGGCGGGCGCGACCGGCTTCTTGCACACGGAAGAATTGGGTCTGGGCACCGGCGTTGCGGATGACGGTGATGGTGTCCAGGTTGTCTTTGACGTTGGTGCCCACCTCTACAGATTTGAGGCCCAGCTCGACGCTGCCCGGGGGCATGCACAGCTGGCTGTAACCACCGGGGATGATGGAGGCGTGGTAGGCACCGTTGACATAGACGCTGGCCGCACCTGGCACCGAAGAGGACTGGCGGGTGCGGTAGAAGACCATGCGCGACTGGCTGTCAACCACTTGGGCGGCTTGGGCGAATTTCTGGCCAAAGGTGTGGATGGGGCTGTTGGGGCCGGTGTAGTAGTTCTGGGCGAAGGCGCCCAAAGACAGGCACAGCATGAAGGACGCAAACAGGCCGCGGGCAAGACTGGCTTGCCCATTGGAGTGCTTGGACTGGTTTAAAAACGTCTTGAATGTCATAAGTTTCCTTTGGCTGCGCGCACGTGGTTCAGCAACTTTTTGTCACAGGTGTCCCAATTAGGGGCTTATGACAAAAGTATCCAAGATTTTTTGGAAATTTATATACGCCAAATGGCGTACATGTGACATTTATGTAACTAATTATTAACGTTTCTTTTTTTAAAATTCCATCTGGTTTATAGACCAAAGATACAAACAAAAAAGAAGATCGCCGTCAAATCTGACATTTCAAAATACAAATACAAACAATACCTTCAGACTCTTAGTGACAGCGACAAACCGGGGCATGACAGGGTAGCGACTGATCGCTGTCATGCTTGTCACTGGCAAAAATGACGTGCAGCGTCCACCGCCTGACAGAAACGTCAAGCTCGGTGAAGGGAAGTCTGGATTGCCGCGCTTCGCTCGCAAGGACAAGTCAAAGGGCTCGCAAGGACACGTCAGGGGCTCCCGTTTCGGGCGCCAAGGCTCAGGCGTTCATGCGCATGGGGATGGTGATGGGGCCGTCGTTGATGAGCGAGACCTGCATGTCGGCGGCGAAGCGGCCGGTTTGCACCACGGGGTGCTGGGCGCGGGCTTGGGTGACGAAGTGGTCGTACAGGCGTCGGCCTTCGTCGGGTGCGGCGGCTTGGGTGAAGCTGGGGCGGTTGCCGCCCGCCACGTCGGCGGCGAGGGTGAATTGGCTCACCACGAGCAAGCCGCCACCAACGTCTTGCACGCTGCGGTTCATCTTGCCGGCGTCGTCGCTGAAGATGCGCAGCTTGAGCATCTTGGCCAGCATTTTGTCGGCCACGGCGTCGGTGTCGCCTTTTTCGGCGCAGAGCAACACCAGCAGGCCGGCGCCGATCTGGCCGATGACTTGGTCATCCACCCGCACGCTGGCTTGGCTGACGCGTTGGAGGATGGCGATCATTTCAGGTCGCGGGGGTCGTCGAAGTGGGCTTCGACATCGCTGGGCAGGAGCTGGATGCTGGCACGCAGGCCGGGCACTTCGCTCATGAGGGCTTGCTCGACGCTGGTGCGCAGGGCGGCGGCGCGGCCCAGGGTCCAGCTGGCGGGCATGTGCATGTGGACGTCGACGAATCGGCGTTGTCCGGCTTTGCGGGTGGTGAGGTGGTCGAAGCGGATGATTTCGACGTCGCCGCGCTGGTGGGCAAAGCCTTGCAGGACGGTGTGGATGTCGGCCATGACCTCGGCTTCGACCGCTTCGTCCATGAGGCCTTGCGAGGATTCCCAAACGAGGTGCGCGCCTTCTCTCAGGATGTTGAGGGCGACGCCGATGGCGACGACGGCGTCGAGCCAGAGCCAGCCGGTGACGCTGACCAGCGCGATGCCAAGCACGACGCCTGCAGACGTCCAGACGTCGGTGACCAGGTGGCGGGCATCGGCTTGCAGCGCCAGCGAGCGGTGTTGTTTGGCAGCGCGGAACATGAGCCAGGCCAGCAGGCCGTTGAGGGCCGAGCTGCCGACCGACAGGGCCAGGCCCAGGCCGACTTGCTCCAGCGGTTGGGGGTCAAAAATGCGGTGTGCGGCGGCCCAGACGATGCCCAAGGCCGCCACGATGATGAGGATGCCTTCGAAGCCTGAGGAGAAGTATTCGGCTTTGTGGTGGCCGTAGGGGTGGTCTTCGTCGGGCGGCATTTCGGCCACGGTGACCATCATGAGGCCGAAGATGGCACTGGCCAGGTTGACCAGGGATTCCATGGCGTCAGACAACAGGCCGACCGAGTCGGTGAGCCACCAGGCCAGGGTTTTGAGGGCGATGGTGACCAGGGCCACCACCACCGAGGCCCAAAGCATGCGCTTGGGGGTCATCCAGGCATCGAGTTGTTTCATGCTTTGAGGATACTCCGCCGCGGTGCAGCGCTGGTGACGCACCGGCGCTGCAGCGGCGCGATCAGGACAGGGTGACTTTGGCGAACTTGCGTTTGCCCACTTGCACGACGTAGGTGCCCGCCTCCAGTTTGAGGCCTTTGTCACTGATGACAATGGAGTCAATGCGCACGCCACCGCCGTCAATCAGGCGACCGGCTTCTGTGGTGGAGGGGGCCAGGCCCGCCGATTTGAGCAAGGCGCCAATGCCCATGGGCGCACCGGACAGGGCGACCTCGGGGATGTCGTCGGGGACGCCGCCTTTGCTGCGGTTGATGAAGTCTTGCTCGGCCGCTTCTGCAGCGGCTGCGCTGTGGAATCGGGTGGTGATTTCCTTGGCCAGCATGACTTTGGCGTCTTTGGGGTTGCGCCCGCCTTCGATTTCTTTTTTGAGCGCTTCGATCTCGGCCATGGACTTGAAGGACAGCAGCGTGTACCAGCGCCACATGAGGGTGTCGGAGATGCTGAGCACTTTGGCGAACATGCTGTTGGCTTCTTCGGTGATGCCGATGTAGTTGTTCTTGGACTTGGACATTTTGTCCACGCCGTCCAGGCCTTCAAGCAGGGGCATGGTCAGGATGCATTGCTGGTCCTGGCCGTATTCGGCCTGCAGGTGGCGGCCCATGAGCAGGTTGAATTTTTGGTCGGTGCCGCCCAGCTCCAGGTCGGACTTGAGGGCCACGGAGTCGTAGCCTTGCATGAGCGGGTACAAAAACTCGTGCACGCTGATGGGCGTGCCCGCGTGGAAGCGGTCGTGGAAGTCGTTGCGCTCCATCATGCGGGCCACGGTGTATTTGGCGGCCAGCTGGATCATGCCCATGGAGCCCAGGGGGAGCGACCACTCACTGTTGTAGCGGATTTCGGTCTTGGCGGGGTCCAGCACGAGGCTGGCTTGCTTGTAATAGGTTTCGGCGTTGAGCTTGATCTGCTCGGGCGTCAGCGGCGGACGGGTGCTGTTGCGGCCCGACGGGTCGCCGATCAGGCTGGTGAAGTCGCCAATCAGGAAAATCACCTGATGCCCCAAGTCTTGCAACTGGCGCATTTTGTTGAGCACCACGGTGTGGCCGATGTGGATGTCGGGCGCTGTCGGGTCCAGGCCCAGCTTGATGCGCAGGGGCACGCCTGTGGCTTCGGACTTGGCCAGTTTTTGCAGCCAGTCTTCTTTGGGGATCAGTTCTTCGCAGCCGCGCAAAGTGACCTCCAAAGCATTCAAAACCGAGTCCGTGACTGGGAACTTTGTAACAAGCGCTTGATTCATAAAGGTTTTTTCTGGAGTCAAATGGGCTCGGGCGGTAAACTCTGCTCCTTGCCAAGACCTCCATTTTAGGTGGATGCGCTTGCCCCTCTTTTTGTTGAACTGCCGCACGTCCGTGTCGCAGCTTCAATGTATCCGTGAATTGAATGCCTTTTTTGAATGATTTCAAGACCCGACTGGGTGCGTTGCTGATCAAGCTGTTGGTTCAGGGCACTTTGGCTCTGGGCGCAGCTTTGTCGAGCATTCAACGTGCCTTGGCCTGGTTGGACGGCCAGCACCCGCAACTGGCTCAGTGGCTGCATGCCCTGCGCACTTGGGTGCTGCGTTACCCCAAAATGATCAGCAGCACCGTGGCCTCCGTGTTGATGGCCACCGGTGTCGGCGCTTTTGCCATTGCCAATTTGGGCCCTGACATTTCTGACCAACCGGTGGTCAGTGTCTCCGTGCCGGTTGAAGTGGCCGATTTGGCAGCGCAAGCGCTGGCCATTGAGCAAACCGAGCTGAACTTGACCCGTTCGGATCTGACCCGCACCGCGGATACGCCCGAGAGCTTGTTGCGTCGCATGGGTGTGGTGGATCCGCAAGTGGCAGCCTTCTTGCGCAAGAACCCTTTGGCCAAGGAGGCGTTGTTGCGCTCGGGCCGTACGGTGTCGGCCGAGGTCAACAACCAGAATCGATTGCGCCAGTTGAGTGTGCGTTGGTTGCGCAATGAAACGGACACCGCTTTCCAGCGTTTGGTGGTGACACGTACTGCCCAAGGCTTGCAAGCCGTTCAGACGTCTGCCGCAATGAACACCAGCGTGCGCATGACCGGCGGCACGGTGGCCAGTTCGCTGTACGCAGCGGCTGATGAAGCCCGTTTGCCCGACCCCGTGATCAGCCAGCTGACTGATATCTTCTCGAGTCAGATCGACTTCCACCGCACTTTGCGCAAAGGCGCTCGTTTCGCGGTGGTTTATGAGGTGCTGGAGGCCGACGGCGAACCCATCCGCACGGGGCGCGTGTTGAGTGCCGAGTTCAACAACGACAACCAACTTTACCAAGCGGTTTGGTTCCAGGAACCCGGTCAAAAGGGCAACTACTACGCGTTGGATGGCAAGAGTCTGCGCCGCGCTTACCTGGCGGCACCGGTGGCTTTTTCTCGCAAGACCAGCGGCATGGGCATGCGACTGCACCCCATTTTCCAGACGCTTCAAAAGCACAATGGTGTGGACTACGCCGCACCGACCGGCACCCCCGCGATGTCGATTGGCGATGGCGTGGTCGATTTTGCAGGTGTGCAAGGCGGCTATGGCAATGTGGTGATCGTGCGCCACAGCCCCAGCCACAGCACGGTCTACGCCCACCTGAGCCGCATCCAGGTGAGCAAAGGCCAGTCCATTCAAAAAGGCCAGACGATTGGCGCCGTGGGCAGCACAGGCTGGTCCACCGGACCTCATCTGCATTTTGAGTTCCGCGTCAATGGCGCGCACGTCGATCCGCAAAGCGTGATACAGCAAGCGCAAGCTACGCCGATCTCGCCGGCGGCCATGGCCCGCTTCAATGCGGCGGTGAAATACGCCAAGTCTCAATTCGAGGCGGCGGCGCTGATGCGCGACACCAACGAGTTGTGATCGACAAAAGGACCTTCGGGTCCTTTTTTGATGGCATCATCATGGTTCTTGTTGCCGCTCTTTTCTGACACGCTCTCCATGCCCTCCCGTCTCTACATTGGCCTGATGTCAGGCACATCCCTGGACGGCGTCGATGGCGTGCTGGCCCGCATCCATGAAAACGGTCAGATGAAGGTCGAAGGCCATGCTTTCCGCCCTTTTGATGCCCCCTTTCGCGAAACCTTACTGGCACTGAACCAAAGCGGCCCCGACGAACTGCACCGAGCTGCTTTGGCTGGCAATCAGGTGTCACGGCATTACGCTCAGGTGGTCGGTGATTTGCTGGCACAGACTTCGCTCAAGCCCCAAGACATCACCGCGGTCGGCGCTCACGGCCAAACCGTACGCCATCGGCCACTGGAGTTTGATGGCGACCTTGCCGCACAGCAAGCGGCGGTGGGTTACACGATCCAGCTGATCAATGCCGCTTTGCTGGCCGAACTGACCGACATCGATGTGGTGGCGGATTTTCGCAACCGCGATCTGGCCGCTGGCGGCCAGGGTGCACCGCTGGTGCCCGCGTTTCACCAAGGTGTTTTTGGCTTGCCCGGTCAATGCGTGGCGGCGATGAACATTGGCGGCATTTCCAACATCAGCGTCTTGCACGCCGATGGCTCGGTGCAAGGCTGGGACTGTGGGCCAGGCAATGCCTTGATGGATTTTTGGTGCCAGCAACACACCGGCCAAGCCTTTGATCGCGACGGCGCTTGGGCTGCAACTGGCACGGTGCATGCGGACTTGCTGCACAGCTTGCTGAGCGAAGATTTTTTAAGGCGTGTCCCACCCAAGAGCACGGGGCGTGATCTGTTCAATCCGGCGTGGCTGGAACAGCACCTGCGCGCCTTTGACAAGCTGTCTGCGGTGGATGTGCAAGCCACCTTGACCGAGTTCACGGCCTTGGCTTGTGCCATGGATGTCAGCGTGCATGCCGCCAAGGCTCAAAGGCTGATCGTGTGCGGTGGGGGTGCCTTGAATGGGCATTTGATGCGCCGACTGGCCGCGCACTTGCCGGGTGTGGACGTGGTCAGCAGCGAAGAGCGCGGTCTGCCGCCGCTGCAGGTAGAGGCTGCCGCTTTTGCCTGGTTGGCCTTCAAGGCTTTGCGCCGCGAAACCGCCAGTCTGAAAAGCGTCACGGGCGCCAGAGGCGCCCGTGTGTTGGGGGCGCTGTATCCACGCTGACCCCCAGTAATGTGTGTGGCGAGTCGTGCTCGCCTGCTTGCTATCAGGTCGAAAAAGAAGAACCGCAGCCGCAAGTGGATGTGGCGTTCGGATTCTTGATGACAAACTGCGCGCCCTGCAGGTCTTCTTTGTAGTCGATCTCTGCGCCGATCAGGTATTGGTAGCTCATGGCGTCAATCAACAGCGACACGCCATTTTTGCTCATGGTGGTGTCGTCTTCGTTGGTGATTTCATCAAAGGTGAAGCCGTACTGAAAGCCCGAACAGCCGCCACCCTGGACGAACACGCGCAGTTTCAGATCCGGGTTGCCCTCTTCCGCGATCAGGTCGGCCACTTTGGCGGCAGCGCTGTCGGTGAAGACAATCGGTGCGGGCATTTCGGTCTGGATGTTTTCTGCAACTGCGCTCATGGTTTTTCTCCGGGATCAATGGTGAATAGTATAGCGCCGCAGTAGGTTATTCCCGTTCACCCAAGCCATTAACGCTACTGGCGTTGGGGGTATGCGGCAGCTGACGGCCCCATGAAAAAAGCCGCAGCGGCGAACCGTTGCGGCTTTTGGCAAAACAAGAAAGCGGATTAACGCTTCGAGAATTGCTTGCGGCGACGAGCAGAGTGCAAGCCGACCTTTTTACGTTCGACTTCACGGGCGTCGCGAGTGACGAAACCAGCTTGGCTCAGCATAGGCTTGAGCGTTGCGTCGTAGTCAATCAGGGCGCGGGTGATGCCGTGGCGCGATGCGCCGGCTTGACCGGATTCGCCACCGCCGTGCACGTTGATCATGATGTCGAAAGTTTCGGCATGGTTGGTCAACATGAGGGGTTGCTTGGCGATCATGATCGAAGTCTCGCGGCCGAAGTAGGCTTGGATGTCCTTGCCATTGACCGTGATCTTGCCAGTGCCTTTTTTCAGAAACACGCGGGCGACGCTGGATTTGCGACGGCCTGTGCCATTGTTCCATTCACCAATCATCTCAAGGCTCCTTAGATGTCCAGCACTTTAGGCTGTTGGGCGGTGTGTGGGTGCTCTGCGCCGCCATACACCTTGAGTTTCTTGATCATGGCGTAACCGAGTGGGCCCTTGGGCAGCATGCCCTTGACAGCCTTCTCGAGTGCGCGGCCAGGGTGCTTGGCTTGCATGTCGCGGAAGTTGGTTGCAGTGATACCGCCGGGATAGCCCGAGTGACGGTAATACACTTTGTCGAGGCTCTTGGTGCCAGTCACTTTGAGCTGGGCAGCATTGATGATGACGATGAAGTCACCGGTGTCGACGTGAGGCGTGTAAATGGCCTTGTGTTTGCCGCGCAAACGGAGAGCAACTTCGCTGGCTACTCGTCCGAGGACCTTGTCGGTCGCGTCAATCACAAACCACTCGTGCACGACCTCAGCGGGTTTGGCGCTGAAAGTTGTTGTCATGAGTTTTCTCTTTGAAGAAAGGTTTGTCGGGTCCTTTTCCACGGTCGGTGCTCCTCTGTTGGGAGCCTCTTAGGTGGGAATTTGCCAATGCCTTGCGGCGGTTGGCGTCTTCGCCGCGGAACCACTGAATCGCTGCGAAGCCTTCTATTATACGAAAAATCAAGGACTTGCAGAAGTTATTGGTTACCATCGACGCATGTTCAGTTACCGACACGCTTTTCACGCGGGCAACCATGCCGATGTGCTCAAACACATCACCTTGCTCGCCACCATGCGCCACCTCATGCAAAAAGAGGCTGGCATCACCTTGATCGACACCCATTCGGGCGCGGGCCTGTACCGCCTGGACGGCGATTACTCCCAAAAAGGCGCCGAGGCCCAGGACGGCTTGTTCAAACTGTTGGGCGCGCTGGAAAAACTGGACAGCATTCCGGAGCCCATCGAGGACTATCTGGAACAAATTGCGAGCTTCAACGCCAATGGCGAGGCGCGGATCTACCCCGGCTCGCCCTTTTTGATGCAGCGCCTGATGCGCCACGCCTCGCGAGACCGCCTGCGCCTGTTCGAGCTGCACCCCACCGACAGCCGTGCCCTGATGTCCAACATCGCCCAGCTGGAGGCGGGGCGCACCGTCACCGTGAGCCGCGAAGATGGCTTTGAAGCCCTCAAAAAGCTGCTGCCACCACCCGCATCGGCCACGGGTTCCAAACGCGCCATGGTCTTGATCGACCCCAGCTACGAAATCAAGTCCGATTACGTCAAAGTGGCCAACGTCATTCAGGAATACCTCAAACGTTTCTCCACCGGCACCTATCTGGTCTGGTACCCGATCATCCCTCGCCCCGAAGCACACGAGCTGCCCCGCCGCTTGCGAACGCTGGCCAACCAGGCGCAAAAGCCATGGCTCAACGCCACCTTGGCCATTGGCCGTGGCCCTGGCGACGTCGGCGGCCTAGTGGCCAGTGGCATGTTCGTGATCAACCCGCCCTTCACCCTGAAGGACCAGATCCGCAAGGCGCTGGACGTGGTGGGCCCCGCACTGGCGCGTGGCACGGGCAAGGAATGGAAAGTCGAATCCTCGTCTTGAGGCTCGCCCCGGCTCAGGGAAAGTCCTGAGCACAAGGGCTTTAATTAACCGACCGATCGGTCGGTTAATTGCTATACTCGCTTCTGCGCCACGATCATTCCATCCTGTCAGGCGCAGGAGAAGCCCATGTACACGCAATCTTTCAGCGTATCCGACCAGGATGACGCGAAGTCAGCCGGCCTGAAGGCCGTGCCCAAACAAGCCAGCGCCAGCGAACAGGCCCTGCAGGCTCAGTTCGATGCCCGCATTGATGCCGATGGCCGCATCGAGCCCCGCGAGTGGATGCCCGAGGCCTACCGCAAGACCCTGGTACGCCAGATCAGCCAGCACGCCCACAGCGAAATCGTGGGCATGCTGCCCGAAGGCAACTGGATCAGCCGCGCCCCCAGCTTGAAGCGCAAGGCCATCCTGATCGCCAAGGTGCAAGACGAAGGCGGCCACGGCCTGTACCTGTACAGCGCCGCCGAAACCCTGGGCACCAGCCGCGACCAGATGCTCGACGCTCTGCACACCGGCAAAGCCAAGTACAGCTCCATCTTCAACTACCCCACGCTCAATTGGGCCGATGTGGGCGTGGTCGGCTGGCTGGTCGATGGTGCGGCCATCATGAACCAGATCCCGCTGTGCCGCTGCTCTTATGGCCCTTATGCCCGCGCCATGGTGCGGGTGTGCAAAGAAGAAAGCTTCCACCAGCGCCAGGGCTACGAAGCCCTGCTGGTGATGATGCAAGGCACCGCCGAGCAAAAGGCCATGGTGCAGGACGCGGTCAACCGCTGGTGGTGGAAGTGCCTGGCCATGTTCGGGCCGCCCGACGCCGACAGCCCCAACAGCGCGCAAGGCATGCGCTGGGGCATCAAGCGCATCAGCAACGACGACCTGCGCCAGAAGTTTGTAGACGCCACCGTGCCGCAAGCCAAGGTCTTGGGCGTGACCTTGCCCGACCCTGACCTGAAGTGGAACGAAGCGCGCCAGGCGCACGACTACGGCCAAATCGACTGGGACGAGTTTTGGGCCACCGTGAACGGCAACGGCCCTTGCAACAAGGAGCGCTTAGGCGCCCGCGTCAAGGCCTGGAACGATGGCGCTTGGGTGCGCGAAGCGGCTCTGGCCCACGCCAAGAAACAACAGCAACGTCAAATGAAGGAGGCCGCATGAGCGCCACACCTGCACTGAAAGAATGGCCACTGTGGGAGGTTTTTGTCCGCTCCAAGCAAGGCCTGGAGCACAAGCATTGCGGCAGCTTGCACGCATCCGATTCGGAACACGCCCTGCAAATGGCGCGCGATGTGTACACCCGCCGCCAAGAAGGTGTGAGCATCTGGGTCGTGCCCTCGGCCAGCATCTCGGCGAGCGAGCCCAATGACAAGCCCGAGTTCTTTGATCCGGCCAGCGACAAGGTGTACCGCCACCCGACTTTCTATGAAATCCCAGAAGAAGTGGGACACATGTGAGCGCCACCATGAACGCCCCTGTTGATTACCTGCTGCACCTTGCAGACAACGCGCTGATCCTAGGTCAGCGCAATGCCGAATGGTGTGGCCACGCCCCTATCCTGGAGGAAGACATCGCGCTGTCCAACAACAGCTTGGACTTGATCGGTCAGGCCCGCATGTTGTACCAACGCGCGGCCGAGCTGCATGGCGGCGGCGCCACCGAAGACACGCTGGCCTACTTCCGCGATGTGCCTGACTTCAAAAACTACACACTGTGTGAATTGCCGCACATGCCTTTGATGGCCGCCACCTCGGCAGGCGACCGCGACTTTGCGATGACCATCGTGCGCAACTTCCTCTACAGCAGCCTGATGGTGCTGGTGTGGGACCAATTGCAAACGTCCAAAGACACGCAGCTGGCAGCGATCGCCGCCAAGTCACTCAAGGAAGTGCGTTACCACTTGCGCCACTCGCGTGACTGGCTGGTGCGCATGGGCGATGGCACCGATGAATCGCATGCCAAAGCGCAAGCCGCGCTCGACCAGCTGCTGCCGTATTGCCAGGAGTTCTGGAGCCCCAGCCCGCAAGAAGCGGCAGCCCAGGCCAATGGCACCGGCATCGACATGGCTGCGCTGCAAGCCGACTGGAACCAAATCGTTGACACGGCGGTGCAAGAAGCCACGCTCAAGCGCCCAGCCACAGGCGGCTTTGTGCCCACTGGCAAACAAGGTCTGCACTCCGAGCACCTGGGTTTTGTCTTGGCCGAAATGCAAAGTCTGGCCCGCGCACACCCACAAGCCACCTGGTAAAGCCGCTCCGCCCACATGACCGAACCGACCATCAGCACCAGCGCGCTTGAACAGGGACTGGATCGCCGCGCTTCGCTCGCGATGACAGAGAATTCTCCGCTCGCGATGACGGCACTTGAACAGCGCGCTTGGGGCCTGCTCGAACACCTGAGTGACCCGGAAATTCCGGTGGTCTCTCTGCGAGAGCTCGGCATTTTGCGTGACGTGCGGGAAGGCTCCGATGGGCTGGAAGTGGTCATCACCCCGACCTACAGCGGTTGCCCCGCGATGGGCCAGATCGAAGACGATGTGAAGGCGGCATTGGCCTCAAGCGGCTTGCATGGCCGGGTCGTCACCCAACTGGCCCCCGCTTGGACGACCGATTGGATGACCGAAGCGGCACGCGAGAAGTTGCGTGCCTACGGCATCGCACCGCCCCACGCCTGCGCCAGCGAAAAATCCGGCTCGGCCAACGTGGTGCAGTTCGCGGCACGCGGCGCCAAAGCCGAGGTCGTCAACTGCCCGCAATGCGGCTCGGCCAACACCACCGAAACCTCCCATTTCGGCTCCACCGCCTGCAAGGCCCTGTACCGGTGCCTCGACTGCATGGAACCGTTCGACTACTTCAAACCTTACTGAAGCTTCTCAAGAAAGCCCGCCATGACCGCCTTGCGTTTTCATGACCTCACCGTCGCCCGAGTCACGCCCGAAGCCGCTGGCGCCGTGGCCATCACGCTGGCCGTGCCCACCGATCTGCGCAAAGCCTTTGACTTTGCACCGGGTCAGTTCCTGACCCTGCGCGCCAGCATCGATGGCGCCGACGTGCGCCGCAGCTACTCCATCAGCTCGGCCCGCAGCCAGTTGCAGCAAGGCGAACTCGAACTGGGCATCCGCCCCGTCGAAGGCGGCGTGTTCTCCAACTGGGCAGCCACCGAATTGAAAGCAGGCGACACCCTGCGCGTGATGCCGCCAGACGGCCGCTTCACCGTGCAAAAGCAGCGCGCCATCCACCGCGTGGGCTTTGCCGCAGGTTCAGGCATCACGCCCATCCTGTCCATTTTGGCGACCACGCTCGAAGAGCAGCCCGAGTCCAAATTCACCCTGGTCTACGGCAACCGCCGCATGGACAGCGTGATGTTCAACGAGGCCCTGCAAGACCTGAAGGACCGCTACCCTTCTCGCCTCACGCTGATCCACATCCTCTCGCGCCAATCGCAAGAAGTGCCTTTGCTAGAGGGCCGGATCAACGCGGACAAAGTGCGCGCCATCATCGACGCATTTTTGCCCGTGGGCAGCATGGACGAGGTTTTCATCTGTGGGCCTGAGGCCATGATCGAAGAGACCGAGAAGACCTTGCTCGATGCCGGCGTCAAGGCCGACCGCATCCGCACCGAACGCTTCACCTCGCCCACGCTCGAAGCGCTGAGCCCCGAACAAAAAGCCAAGGCCGTGCTGGGCCACAAAGCCACGCGCGACGGCGGCGAAGTGCAGCTCACCGTGGTGCTGGACGGCAAGCCCTACGACATGCCAATGAACAAGAACGAGAAGATTCTGGACATCGCGCTGGCACTCGGTCTGGATTTGCCTTACTCCTGCAAAGGCGGCGTGTGCTGCACCTGCCGCTGCAAGGTGATGGAAGGCTCCACTGAAATGGACAAGAACTTCACCCTAGAAAAGCCCGAAGTCGATCAAGGCTTCGTGCTGTCGTGCCAGGCTCGCCCCACCAGCGACCGCGTGGTGGTGAGCTTCGACGAACGCTGATTTGTATTCGGTCGCCCATGAAAAACGCCCTGCAATGCAGGGCGTTTTGCTTCAGGGGTGAACCCGATCAGAAGCGGTAGCCCACGCCTGCGCCCACGAGCAGGGGGTCGAGCTTCAACGTCCCTGCATTCACACCACCCGCGTAAACATGGGTGCGGATATAGACTTTTTTGACATCGAAGTTGATCGACCAGTTCTTGTCGAGCGGGATGTCCACGCCCACTTGCAAGGCGCCACCCCAACTGTCTTTGTCCAAAGTGGCGACACCGCCAAGCAGGTTAACTTTGCTGATGTCGGTGTAGTTGATACCGGCGCCCACATAAGGCTTGTAGCCATTCAAACCTGTGAAGTGGTACTGCATCAACAATGTTGGTGGCAGGTGTTTGAACGTGCCGATTGATGTGCCATTGCTGGACACGGTCTGCTTCTGAGGCACGGTCAAGATCAACTCGGCTGCAATGTTCGGCGTGAAGAAATAGCTCACATCCACTTCAGGGATGGTCTTGTTGTCCACCGTCAGGCCCAAGCCTGTGCTGTCTTTGTTGGTCATGTCCAGGTTCACGGCACGTGCACGCACCAGCCAAGGTGTTTCTTGCGCTTGAACCACGCCCATGCCCAATGCGGCCAAAGCGGCGATAACGATCAATTGTTTTTTCATGGTTTTTTCCTTTAACGAAGAAGCTTTTCGCCTCAAAGTCATTGGACGCCCATGGGGTGTATGCGGTCTTGCGCTGCGTCAAATCCAGAACCGACTTGCCGCCCGATCTGCATGCAGTTTGCGACAAATCAACAACGTGCATTCATCGCGCTTGTTTGTGCAATGCCGCACTGCGGTGCAAGGCCACCTGCGCTCGTCCGGCATGGCGCATACCCAAGCGTACTGCGGCGGCTTCGCTCAAGTCAATGATGAATTTGGGGGTGAAGGGGCCGCGATCATTGATGCGAACAGTCACCTCTCGCCCGTTGCTCAGGTTGACCACGCGAACACGGCTGCCCAAGGGCAGGGTCTTGTGTGCTGCGGTCAAGGCCTGGCGATCGAAACGCTCTCCACTGGCCGTGCGCCGCCCGTGCCAACGCTTGCCACCGTACCAAGTGGCCCATCCATGCTGGAGCAAGGTGGCAGACGTGTCATGCGCCAAGGCTTCGCTGACGCGGGCATCCTCGGGCTCTGAGGCCTGCGGCATTGCCGCCTCAGCAGACGGCTCGGGCACGGCTGCGACCGCGGCGCCGCACCACAACGCCAAGGCTAAAGCAAAAATTTTCAACGGCTTTTCAGCGCCGACAAAACGCTCAATGTGGCGGCGCTTTGGTTCATGGTGTAGAAGTGGATCGCGGGCACGCCACCGTTGATGAGCTGTTCGCACAGGTCCGACACCACTTCCAGACCAAAGGCTTTGATCGAATCGATGTCATCGCCATAGCCTTGCAAGCGCAAGCGGATCCAACGCGGAATTTCGGCACCACAGGCGTCCGAAAATCGCAGCAATTGCGAGGAGCTGGTGATGGGCATGATGCCCGGCACGATGGGCACATCGACCCCCAGTTTGTAGGCGTCGTCCACAAAGCGGAAATACGCATCGCTGTTGTAGAAGTATTGCGTAATGGCCGAGTTGGCACCGGCCTTGACCTTGGTGGCAAAGGCCTGCAAATCGGCTTCGGGCGATTTGGCCTGCGGGTGGATTTCGGGGTAGGCCGCCACTTCGATGTGGAAGTCGTCACCGGTCTCAGCCCGAATGAAGGCCACCAGATCGCTGGCATAGTGGAACTCGCCCCCTGCGCCATAACCGCTGGGCAAGTCGCCGCGCAAGGCCACCAGGCGTTTGACGCCCATGGCTTTGAGCGTGGCCAGCTCTTCGCGCACCGAAGCCTTGGTGGCGCCAATGCACGAGAAGTGCGAAGCGGCTGCAACGCCCTCGTTCAGGATGGCGCTCACGGTGGAAAAGGTGCCCTCTTGTGTGGAGCCCCCAGCGCCATAGGTCACCGAGCAAAACTCGGGCTTCAAGCCATACAGCGCTTGACGCACGCCTCGGAGCTTCTCAGCACCTTCTGGCGTTTTGGGTGGAAAAAATTCCAGACTGATGGGCAGCTTCAAACCAGACATCACAACACCTTCAAAAATTCAATAGTCGTTGGCCTTGGCATAAGCCTTGGCGGCAAGATCGGCCTCGTGGGCCACGCGTGTGGCCTCGCGTGCGGGCAACACCGCAGCGGGGTCAGGCCAGCAGGCCTGCACAAAAAATTCGCGGTTACCGTCACCGCCCTCAATTGGGCTGGCCAGCCATGCCGTCACCTGCATGCCCAGCTCGGTCAAGGCCGTGCGCACACGGTTTTCGATGAAGGGGAAATGCGTGTCGTCTTTGACGATGCCGCCCTTGCCCACCTGGCCAGGCTGCAATTCAAACTGGGGTTTCACCAGCATCAGCAACTGTCCCGTGGGCTTGAGCAAATGCACCACACCGGGCAACACCAGCGTGAGTGAGATGAAAGACACATCGCCCACCATCAGGTCAAAGCCTTCCAGTGCGTCCGGGATGCGCTCGTCACCGGGCTCCAGTTCACGGGCGTTGACGCCCTCGATGCAAATCACCCGCTCGTCTTCGCGAATGCGCGGGTGCACCTGGGCATGGCCCACATCGATGCCAACCACCTCAGCTGCGCCATGCTGCAGCAAGCAGTCGGTGAAACCGCCGGTGCTCTGGCCCACGTCCAAACAACGCAAGCCGTCCACCTGCACGCCCGTGGCCTTCAAGGCCCCTTCGAGCTTCAAGCCACCCCGCGAGACATAACGCGACTCGGCGTCGTCGAGCAGCTGCAAAGCAGCGCTCTCGGGCACTTCGTCGCGGTTTTTCACCACCGCACGCCAACTCCCGTCGGGCAGCTGCCACTGCACGCCCCCGGCGATCAGGCGCTGGGCCTGGGAACGGGAAGCGGCCAGGCCGCGTTCGACAAGAAGTTGATCAATGCGCATGCGGTGAATTTCAGTAACGGTAGGTATTGGCCTTGTAAGGACCGTTCTTGGACACGCCGATGTAGGCGGCCTGCTCGTCGCTCAACTCGGTCAGCATGGCGCCGACTTTCTTCAGGTGCAGGCGGGCCACTTTTTCATCGAGGTGCTTGGGCAGCACGTAAACCTTGCCGGACTCGTACTGGTCTTGCTTGGTGAACAGCTCGATCTGGGCGATGGTCTGGTTGGCAAACGAGGAGGACATCACAAAGCTGGGGTGGCCGGTGGCGCAACCCAGGTTCACCAGGCGGCCTTTGGCCAGCAGGGTGATCTTCTTGCCATCGGGGAAGATGACGTGGTCGACCTGGGGCTTGATCTCGTCCCACTGGCACTTTTCCAACGAAGCGACGTCGATTTCGTTGTCGAAGTGACCGATGTTGCAAACGATGGCTTCGTCTTTCATGGCGGCCATGTGCTCGTAGCGGATCACGTTCTTGTTGCCGGTGGCCGACACGAAGATGTCGCACTTGTCAGCAGCGTATTCCATGGTCACGACTTTGTAGCCTTCCATCGCGGCTTGCAGGGCGTTGATCGGGTCGATCTCGGTCACCCAGACTTGGGCGCTCAAAGCGCGCAGGGCTTGGGCCGAGCCCTTGCCCACGTCGCCGTAACCGGCCACGCAAGCCACTTTGCCAGCAATCATCACGTCAGTCGCGCGCTTGATCGAATCGACCAAAGATTCGCGGCAGCCATACAGGTTGTCAAACTTGCTCTTGGTCACCGAGTCGTTCACGTTGATGGCGCGGAACATCAAGCTGCCCTTGGCGGCCATCTCGTTCAGGCGCAGCACGCCAGTGGTGGTCTCTTCGGTCACGCCGATGATGTGCGCACCCTTGCGGCTGTACCAGGTCGGGTCCACGGCCAGCTTGGCTTTGATGGCGTTGAACAGGCAAGTCTCTTCTTCGCTGGTGGGGTTGGCAATCAAGGAAGCGTCGGTTTCGGCGCGCTTGCCCAGGTGCATCAACAGCGTGGCATCGCCGCCGTCGTCCAGGATCATGTTGGGGCCTTCGCCGGGCGTGCCCGCTGCGCCGAAGTCAAAAATGCGGTGGGTGTAATCCCAGTAGTCGGCCAGGGTTTCGCCTTTGATCGCGAACACGGGGGTGCCGGCTGCGGCAATCGCGGCGGCGGCGTGGTCTTGGGTCGAGAAAATGTTGCATGAGGCCCAGCGCACGTCAGCGCCCAAGGCTTGCAGGGTCTCGATCAGCACGGCCGTTTGAATGGTCATGTGCAGCGAACCGGTAATGCGTGCGCCCTTCAAGGGCTGGGCCTTGTTGAACTCTTCGCGGATGGCCATCAGGCCGGGCATTTCGGTCTCGGCGATTTTGATTTCTTTGCGGCCCCAATCGGCCAGGCCGATGTCGGCGATCACGCAGTCAGCGTTGATGGCGGTAGGAATACGTGCATTCATGAGAAAAGCTCCAAGCAATGTGAATGAACCACACGCGCAGGAAAAGCACTGAATGGGAAAAACAGGCTCACCACACGTCGAGTGGATGAGCGTCGTTGCTGTATGAAGGTTCCGAGCCTCACGCCCCGCTGCCGACTTTGTTCAAAGCCAGGGGACGCTGCAACGCTCCTCGGAAGCTTTCGATTATACGAAGAATGATCCCGATGTGGTGCTCAGCCCGTAAAATCAGGGGTTTTGCCAAGCATTGCAACGCTTGGCAACCTCGCGTGCGTTTTGCCGCCCGCATGAATTTCAGGACGCTTTGTGACCTACGCCAACGAGACCCGGCGCCGCCGGACTTTTGCCATCATTTCCCACCCCGACGCGGGTAAAACCACGCTGACCGAAAAGCTCTTGCTGTTTTCGGGCGCGATCCAGATCGCCGGTTCGGTCAAGGCCCGCAAGGCTTCGCGCCACGCCACGTCGGACTGGATGGAAATTGAAAAGCAGCGTGGCATCTCGGTGGCTTCGTCCGTGATGCAAATGCTCTACCGCGAGCACGTCATCAACCTGCTCGACACCCCCGGCCACAAAGACTTCTCGGAAGACACCTACCGCGTGCTGACTGCCGTGGACTCGGCGCTCATGGTCATTGACGCGGCCAACGGTGTGGAAGCACAAACCCGCCGCCTGATCGAGGTCTGCCGTCAACGCGACACGCCCATCATCACCTTCGTCAACAAGATGGACCGCGAAGTGCGCGACCCGCTCGACATTCTCGACGAAGTCGAGCGCGAGCTGGGCATGCCCTGCGTGCCCATGACCTGGCCTGTAGGCCAAGGCAAATCGTTTGGCGGCATCATCAACCTGCGCACGCAGGCCATGACGGTGTTCGAGTCGGGCAGCGAACGCCGTCCACAGGACTTTGAAACCATCCCTTTGTCTGGTCATACCGGGCTTGACCCGGTATCCATGGATCCCGGATCGGCGTCCGGGATGACAACCTCGGAGTCCGGGTTGACGACCTCGGGGTCCGGGATGGCAAGTGCCCATGGCAGTCAAAGCCTGGCTGAACGCTTTGGCGCGGACTGGCAAGCCGCCATGGACAGCATGGAGCTGGCCACCGGTGCATCGCCTGCGTTTGACGAAGCCGCCTTCTTGGCAGGAAAGCAAACGCCCGTGTTCTTCGGCTCCGGTGTGAACAACTTCGGTGTGATGGAAGTGCTCGACGCCCTGGTCGACCTGGCCCCCGCGCCCAAGCCCCGCACCAGCAATTTAATCGTGAACAAGCAGCCGGTGGTCAAAGAAATCCAACCCGAAGACAGCGCCTTCTCTGGCGTGGTGTTCAAGGTGCAAGCCAATATGGACGCCAACCACCGCGACCGCATCGCCTTTGTGCGCATGGCCTCGGGCAAATACACCCCCGGCATGAAGCTCAAGGTGCAACGCACCGGCAAAGAGCTGCGGCCCACCAGCGTGGTGACCTTCATGAGCCAACGTCGCGAAGCTGTGGAAGAGGCCTTTGCGGGCGACATCATTGGCTTCACCACCCACGGTGGCGTGCAGTTGGGCGACACCATCACCGACGGCGCCAACCTGCAATTCACCGGCCTGCCCTTCTTTGCGCCCGAACTCTTCATGACCGTGATCCTGAAGAACCCGCTGCGCACCAAGCAACTGCAAACCGGCCTCGACCAATTGGGCGAAGAAGGCGCGATCCAGGTCTTCAAACCCGAAATCGGCGGCCCCATGCTGCTGGGTGCGGTCGGTCAGCTGCAGTTTGAAGTGGTGCAGCACCGCCTGAAGGCTGAATACGACTGCGACGTGCGCCTGGAAGGCTGCCAGTACACCGGTGCCCGCTGGATCACCGCCGACACCCCGGCCGAGCTGCGCGAGTTCACCAACGCCTACCCGCAGCGCATGTCGCTGGATGCGGCAGGCACGCTGGCGTATTTGTGCACCAGCCCCTACGACGTGCGCCTGGCGCAAGAGCGCTTTCCCAAGATCCACTTCCATCCCCTGCGCGAACACGCGGGCTTGGCCTTGGGTTCGGCCAACTGAGTATTCAGGTCACAGGGCTTGTGGGCCCTGCCTGCCACTTGCGCTTTGTTGAGTCGGTGTCAGACCTTCATGCCAGCCGCAAAGCGTGCATGCCAGTGAACACGCGCGCGGCCCCAGCCTGCAGCAGCGGCTCGTGCGCCGCAGGGGGTGCGGCATAGGCCCACACCGTGGCGCCAGCGGCCACACCCGCCGTGATGCCCACCGTGGTGTCTTCCACCACCAAACAGCGCGCAGGGTCGACCTGCAAATGCGCAGCAGCGGCCAGGTACACATCGGGGTGCGGCTTGCTGCGCGGCATCTCATGACCGCTGAAAATGCGGCCTTCAAAAAAGCTGTGCAAACCCACTTGCTTGAGCATCATCTCGACCTTGAAGCGGTCAGCACCAGAAGCCACCGCGATGCGGCCCTGGCAATGGTCGTGCAGATGCGCCACAGCCTCGTGCACGCCTTCGATGGCGGTGATGCTTTCTTGCAAGCGCACATTGCGGCGCTCGAAAAACTGCTGCAGCCAGGCGTCGGTGAGCGGCCGGCCTGTGTGGGCCTCGATGGTCACGCGCTGGCTTTTGACCGTGTGACCCACAAAACGCTGCATGCACTCGGCCAGCGTCATGCGCCAGCCCTGCTCCTCGAACATGTCGCGCAGCACACCGCAGGTGATGGCTTCGCTGTCCACCAGCACGCCGTCGCAGTCAAACAAAATGGCTTCAAATGTCATGCGGGGATCATAAGGGCTGCGCTTCAAGGCAAACTACGGGGCTGACTTTGCTGCCTGCCCATGACGCCCCTGCTTCGCATCCACCACGCCGCCATCATCTGCTCGGACTACGCACGGTCCAAACGTTTTTACACCGAGGTGTTGGGCCTGAGAGTGCTGGCAGAAAACTTCCGTGCAGCGCGAGATTCATGGAAGCTGGATTTGGCCTTGCCCGATGGGGGACAAGTCGAGTTGTTCTCTTTCAAGGGCGCACCTGCTCGGCCCAGTTACCCCGAAGCACAGGGTCTGCGGCATCTGGCGTTTGCAGTGACGGATGTACAAGCGTGGAAGTCACATCTGCACGCGCAAGGCATCGCGATCGAGGCCATCCGCACCGACGAATACACCGGCCAACGCTTTGTGTTTTTTGCCGACCCCGACGGGCTGCCGCTGGAGCTGTACGAAGTGCCCGCTCAGAGCACGTCGCCGTCCACATAAAACCAGCGGCCCTCTTCGCGCACAAAGCGGCTGCGCTCGTGCTGGCGAACCGCCCTGCCACCCACGCGAAAGCGGGCGACGAATTCAACCTCGGCGCTGTCCGTGCCCGTCATGCGGTGCTGTTTGATCTCCAGCCCCAGCCACTTGGCCCCGGCTTCGAGCGTCAGCTCGGCAGGGCGCTGGCTGCTGTGCCAAGTGGTCAACAGGTAAGGCACATTGCCGCGCACAAAGGCGGCGTAGCGCGAGCGCATGAGGCTTTCGGCATCGGGCGCTGGCTGTCCTGCGTGGTACAGGCCGCAGCAGGCATCCAAGCTCAGTGCTTGGCCTTTTTGGGTGGTACGGCCGCAGGGGCAAGGTGTCGCGCTCAATGGCTTTTGCGCGCAGCGCTTTCGGCTTTGTGCTGCTCCAGCGTGACCATGGGCGCGTGGGCTTTTTTCCAGGCGGCGTAACCGCCGTCGATGTGCGCCACATTGGTCATGCCCATGTCTTTCAGGGTTTTGGTGGCCAGGGCGCTGCGCCAGCCTGCGCCGCAAAACAAGATGAACTCTTTGCCCTCGTCGGCGAACACGGGCTTGAAGTAAGGCGAAGCCGGGTCCACCCAGAATTCGAGCATGCCGCGTGGCGCCAGCAAGGCGCCGGGCACGGTGCCTTCGCGCTCGAGCTCGCGCGGGTCGCGGATGTCGACGATCTGCACGTTCGCATCGGTCAGGCGCGCACGGACTTGCTCCACGCTGTAGGTCATGACCTGTGACATGGCTTCGTCAACCAGCGCCTGAAATCCTTTGGTGATGGGCATGCGGGGCTCCTCTTTTGAAAGTCAATGGTTCAATGCTTCGTCATGGCGAGCGAAGCGCGGCCATCCAGTTTCTTGGGCATTTACAAAGCGCGCTGGATGATGATCTTCTGCACGTCGCTGGTGCCTTCGTAGATCTGGCACACCCGCACGTCGCGGTAGATGCGCTCGACCGGGAAGTCGCTCACATAGCCGTAGCCGCCCAGGGTCTGGATGGCGGCAGAGCACACCTTCTCGGCCATTTCGCTGGCAAACAGTTTGGCCATGGCGGCTTCTTTGAGGCAGGGGCGTCCTGCGTCGCGCAGGCTGGCCGCGTGCCAGATCAGCTGGCGCGCCGCCTCGAGTTGCGTGGCGCACTCGGCCAGACGGAAGCCCACCGCCTGGTGGTTGAAGATGGCCGTGCCAAAACTCTCACGCTGTTTGGCGTAGTCAATCGCCACATCGAGTGCGCTGCGGGCCATGCCCAGGCTTTGCGCTGCGATGCCGATGCGACCGCCTTCCAGACCGCCCAAGGCGATGCCATAGCCTTCGCCTTCTTTGCCAATCAGGTTTTCAGCCGGTATGCGGCAGTTGTCAAAGTTGATCTGTGCGGTGTCACTGCTGTGTTGGCCGAGCTTGTCTTCGAGGCGCGCCACCACATAGCCGGGTGCGGTGGTGGGCACCAAAAAGGCGCTCATGCCTTTCTTGCCCGCGCCCTTGTCGGTGACGGCGATGACAATGGCCACATCACCATTCTTGCCACTGGTGATGAACTGCTTGACGCCGTTGATGACGTAGCCGTCGCCGTCTTTCACCGCCGTCGTGCGCAAAGAAGAAGCATCGCTGCCCACATGGGGCTCGGTCAGGCAAAACGCGCCCAGCATGTCGCCACGCGCCAGAGGTTCGAGCCACTGCTTCTTTTGCTGCGCGTTGCCAAACTTCATCAAGATGGCGTTCACCGGGCAGTTGGTCACGCTGATCACGGTGCTGGTGCCGCCGTCACCGGCTGCGATCTCTTCGAGCACCAGCGCCAGCGTCAGATAGTCCAGGCCCGCGCCGCCCAGTTCTTCGGGCACGCAGATGCCATAGGCGCCCAACTCGGCCAAGCCCTTGTGCACGTCTTTGGGGAAGTGGTGTTTTTTGTCCCACTCGGCGGCATGGGGCCACAGCTCGCGCTGGGCAAAGTCGCGCACGGCGTCACGGATCATTTCCTGGTCGGGGGTCAGCAGCATGTCGGTCTTTCTTTATCGGTTCACCACGGCAGGGGCTGGCCGTCGTGGTTCAAAAATGCGCCCCGGTGTTTCGGGTCGCGTTGTTCAAATACTGAGCTCAATGTCTGGCGCAGGCTGGCGGCGCTTTGCTCGGGTGTGAGGGGCGCTTGTTCACCGCCCATCTCGGTCTGCACCCAGCCTGGGTGGATGGCCAGCACGGTGATGTCGGTTTGCTCAGCCTGGGTGCAGCGCACCACCATGTTGAGGGCGGCTTTGCTCACGCGGTAGAGCGCCGCGTTGCCGCTGGTGGTCTCTTGCAGGCTGCCCATGATGGAGCTGATGCAGGCGATCACGCCATGCGTTTCTTGCACCATGGGCACGATCTGCGGAATGACCTGCATCGCGCCCATCACGTTGGTGTGCATGACCGCGTCGAAGCTGTCACGGGTGGGGGGCGTGTTGGCACCGGCGCGGTCCATGGCACCGGCCACGTAAATGGCCAGCTCGATTTTCTCCCCGTCGAGCTGCCAGGCCAAGCCGGTGTTGCTAGCGGGGTTGGCCACGTCCAGGCGCAGTGTTTCTGCGCCCAGCGCCTTGAGTCGGGCCAGGCCTTCGTCAGAACGGGCAGTGGCGATCACGCGCCAGCCCTCGGCCAGGTACTGGCGTGCCAGTTCAAAGCCGATGCCTCGCGAGGCGCCGATGAGGAGGACGGTGGTCATGGTTTTGCTTTTGTAGGAGCCGCGCCCTCGCGGCGATGTGTTGTGCCGGGCTGACGCCCATCGCGACGAGGGCGTCGCTCCTACAAGGGATGCATTACACCAACTCCAGCGCCACCGCTGTGCCTTCGCCGCCGCCGATGCACAGCGTGGCCAGGCCTTTTTTGAGGCCACGGGCCTTGAGCGCGTGGATCAGTGTGACCATGATGCGGGCACCGGACGCGCCAATGGGGTGACCCAACGCGCAAGCGCCGCCGTTGACGTTGACCTTGTCGTGCGGCACGTTCAGCTCTTTCATGAGCGCCATGGGCACCACGGCAAAGGCTTCGTTGACTTCCCACAGGTCCACGTCTTCGACTTTCCAGCCGGCTTTGGTCAGGGCTTTTTGCGTCGCACCCACCGGGGCGGTGGCGAACCATTCAGGTTCTTGGGCGTGTGTGGCATGGCTGACGATGCGGGCCAGCGGTTTGCAACCCAATTTGGCGGCGGTGCTCTCGCGCATCAACACCATCGCGGCCGCGCCGTCGTTGATGGACGAGCTGCTGGCGGCGGTGATGGTGCCGTCTTTCTTGAAGGCAGGCTTCAAGCTGGTGATCTTGTCGAGCTTGACTTTGCCGGGACCTTCGTCGATGGACACCACGCGTTCGCCGCTGCGGTCTTTGACTGTGACGGGCGTGATCTCGGTGGCGAAGGCACCCGACTCGGTGGCGGCCTTGGCGCGCTGCACGCTGGTGGTGGCAAAGTGGTCTTGCTCGGCGCGGGTGAAGCTGTATTTGGCGGCGCAATCTTCGCCAAAGGTGCCCATGCTGCGGCCGGGCTCGTAAGCGTCTTCCAGGCCGTCGAGCATCATGTGGTCAAAAATGCGGTCGTGGCCCATGCGGTAGCCGCTGCGGCCCTTGAGCATGAGGTAAGGCGCGTTGGTCATGCTCTCCATGCCACCGGCCACCAGCACGTCGTGCGTGCCTGCGACCAACATGTCGTGCGCGAACATGGCCGCACGCATGCCCGAGCCGCACATTTTGGACAAGGTCACGGCACCAGCGCTCTTGGGCAAGCCGCCCTTGAAAGCCGCTTGGCGTGCGGGCGCTTGGCCTTGGCCAGCCATCAGGCAGTTGCCAAACAGCACTTCGGTGACCAGCTCAGGGCTGATGCCGGCGCGCTCCACAGCGGCCTTGATGGCAGCGCCACCCAGGTCGTGCGCAGACAGGCTGGCGAAATCACTTTGAAAGCTGCCCATGGGGGTGCGGGCAGCGCTGACGATGACGATGGGGTCGGACATGGTTTTCTCCAATCAGTAAAAAATCGCCACGCCACCCCACAGGGTCACGCGGCCGGAAGCATGCCACCACGGGGGTAGCGTTTGAAAGCGTTGCGGAACACATCGACCACTTCACCGGCGTGGCTCATGCTCACGCCGAGGTCTTTGACCAGGCCGTTGTCCAGGCCATAAATCCAGCCGTGCACGGTGACCTTTTGGCCGCGGCTCCAGGCGTCTTGCATGACGTTGGAGAGCGCGACGTTGCCCACTTGCTCAATGACGTTCATCTCGCACAGGGCGGTTTCGAGTTCGGCTTGCGCGAGATGGTTCAGGCGCTGGCGATGGCGCAAATGCACGTCCTGCACATGGCGCAGCCAATTGTCGGCCAGCCCCACGCGCATGCCCCGTGCGGCAGCCAACACACCGCCGCAGCCGTAGTGGCCCACCACCATGATGTGTTCGACCTTGAGCGCATCGACCGCGTACTGGATGACCGACAAGGCATTCAGGTCAGAGTGCACCACCAGATTGGCCACGTTGCGGTGCACGAAGACCTCGCCCGGGTCGAGGCCGGTGATCTGGTTGGCGGGCACGCGGCTGTCGGAACAGCCGATCCACAAATACTTGGGGTTTTGCTGGCTGGCCAGACGCGAGAAATACGCGGGGTCCTGCCGGACCATGCTTTGCGCCCAGGTCCGGTTGTTCTCAAAAAGGTGTTGTAGTGAGGTGCTCATGCGTCAATTGTCGCAGTGCAACAAAAACCTCAGCAGGTTTCGGAGAACAGTTCGCGGCCGATCAGCATGCGGCGAATCTCCGAGGTGCCCGCACCGATTTCGTACAGCTTGGCATCGCGCCACAAACGGCCCAGCGGGTATTCGTTGATATAGCCGTTGCCGCCGAAGATCTGCACGCCCTCACCGGCCATCCAGGTGGCTTTTTCAGCGGTCCACAAAATGACGCTGGCGCAGTCCTTGCGCACTTGGCGCACATGCTCGGTGCCCAGCAAGTCGAGGTTCTTGGCCACGGTGTAGGCAAAACTGCGCCCGGCCTGCAGCACGGTGTACATGTCGGCCACCTTGCCCTGGATCAGCTGGAACTCGCCGATGCTCTGGCCGAACTGCTTGCGGTCGTGGATGTAGGGGATCACGTTGTCCATGACGGCCTGCATGATGCCCAGCGGGCCGCCAGTCAGCACCGCGCGTTCGTAATCCAGGCCACTCATCAGCACCTTGGCGCCATTGTTCAGGCCACCCAGAATGTTCTCGGCGGGCACTTCCACGTTCTCGAACACCAGCTCGCCCGTGTGGCTGCCGCGCATGCCCAGCTTGTCGAGCTTTTGCGCGATGCTGAAACCCTTCATGCCCTTTTCGATCAAAAAGGCCGTGACGCCGCGCGCGCCCAGCTCGGGCTCGCTCTTGGCATAGACCACCAGGGTGTCGGCATCCGGGCCGTTGGTGATCCACATCTTGTAGCCGTTGAGCAGGTAGTAACCGCCTTTGTCTTCGGCCTTGAGCTTCATGCTCAGCACGTCCGAACCCGCACCGGGCTCGGACATGGCCAACGCACCGACGTGCTCGCCGCTGATCAGCTTGGGCAGGTATTTGGCGCGCTGGGCTTCGTTGCCGTTGCGCTTGATCTGGTTGACGCACAGGTTGGAGTGCGCGCCATAACTCAGGCCCACAGAGGCGCTGGCACGGGAGATTTCTTCCATGGCGATCATGTGCGCCAGATAGCCCATGTTGGCGCCGCCGTATTCCTCGCCCACGGTGATGCCCAGCACGCCCAGGTCGCCCATCTTGCGCCACAGGTCCATCGGGAACTGGTCGTTCTTGTCGATCTCGGCCGCGCGGGGGGCGATCTCGGCTTGGGCAAAGTCACGCACCGCGTCGCGCAGGGCGTCGATGTCTTCACCGAGTTGGAAATTCAGGCCGGGCAAATTGTTCATCAGGTTCTCCGAAGGTCTTGGACAAACGCGCGCAAGGCGCGTCAATAAGTTCGCGGCACTGGGGCCAGGGTTTGTTGCATCACCGCGCAAGGCGAGCTTTTGCCGTTGGCGTCGATGTGCACCACCTCGGCGGTGGTTACCACCACACGGCGACCGGCCTTGACCACCTTGCCGGTGGCGCGGATCTCGCCGCCTTGGTAGCTGCTGAGGAAATTGATCTTGTATTCGACGGTGACGACTTCCATGCCCTCGGGCACCACGGTCAGGGCGGCATAACCGCCTGCGATGTCGGCCAGGGCGCCGATGGCACCGCCGTGAAAACCGCCTTGCTGCTGTGTGGTCTTGTCGCCATAGGGCAGCGCCAACTCAACCTGGCCTTCGCTCACCGACAGCAAGCGCACGCCCAAGTGCTGCATCATGCCCTGGCGGGCCAGGCTGCGGGCAACACGTTCATGGGCTGGGGTGGGGGTGGTCACGGCGGATGTCTGCAAGAAAGAAGAAGCCATCACTCTAATTGACGTTTACGTAAACGTCAATCAGGGTTTTACCCGCCTGAGGTGGCTTTGGAGGCCTTGGTCAGCAGGGTTTTGGTTTCTTTTTCGTGGGTTTTGACCTCGTCCAGCGTGGCCTCCAGATCAGCCAGCTGCGATTCGAGCTGCTGGCGGTGCTCGGCCAGCACCACCAAAAACTTTTTCAGCTGCGGCACCGTGTCGCGCGGGCTGTCGTACATGTCGATCAGGTCTTTGGCCTCGGTCAGCGACAGGCCCAGGCGCTTGGCGCGCAATGTCAGCTTCAGGCGGGTGCGGTCACGGGCCGAATACACCCGGTTGCGCCCACCGGGCCCCGAGCGCTCGGGCTCCAGCAGCCCCATGTCTTCGTAAAAACGGATGGCGCGGGTGGTCAGGTCAAATTCCTGCGCAAGGTCGCTGATCGTGTAGGTGCTGGCCATGGGGTACTCCGTCTTTGCGCACTGGGGACAGGCCCTTGACGGCCCCCCCCCTAGAATGCTTTTGATGCTTGACGTTACGTAACGTCAATTGAGCGAATGCTAACCCAAACGACTGCCCGCATGTCCAATTCCGCACAAGCCACTCCTCTGGACTACCCCCACGCCGACCAACTCCCGGCGCCAGGCAGCGTGATGGAAGTCGCCCCCGGTGTGCTGTGGCTGCGCATGGGCCTGCCTTTTGCGCTGGACCACATCAACCTGTGGCTGTTGCGTGACCAGCTGCCCCACCCCACCCAGACCGGCGTGACGCAAGAAGGCTGGACCGTGGTGGACTGCGGCATCGACAACGAGGCGACGCGCGAAGCCTGGCTGAAAATCGAAAAAGAACACCTGCAAGGCCTGCCCATCCTGCGCGTGCTGGTCACCCACATGCACCCCGACCACATGGGCCTGGCGCATTGGCTGTGTGAGCGCTGGCAAGCCCCTTTGTGGATGAGCACCGGCGAATACCAGTCGGCCGTGATGGCCCAGTCGGGCGTGTCCAACTTCGGCGGCGAGCCGACCATGCGTTTTTATGCCGTGCATGGCTGGAACAAAACGGAAGACCTTTTGCAAATCAAGGCCCGTGTGGGCTACTACCCCAGCATGGTGCCGCAAGTGCCTCAGGCTTATGTGCGCCTGATGGCCGATGACACGGTCAGCATTGGCGGGCAACACTGGCGCTGCATCAGCGGCTTCGGTCATTCGCCCGAACACATGGCCTTGTACAACGCGCAAAGCCAGATCCTGATCAGCGGCGACATGCTGCTGCCCTCGATCTCGACCAATGTGAGCGTGTATGCGCAGGAGCCTCAGGGCAATGCCTTGCAGCTGTTCCTGGACTCGCTGACCAAAATGCAAAACCTGCCGGACAGCACCCTGGTGCTGCCCTCACACGGGCGCCCCTTCAAAGGCGCAGCACGGCGCATTGCGCAGCTGCGGGCACACCACGACGAGCGCCTGAGCGAGCTGCTGCAAGCGTGCACCGCTCAAGCCCTGTCGGCGCATGAAGCGCTGCCCGTGCTGTTCAAGCGGCCCCTGAACGTGCACCAGACCACCTTTGCCATGGGCGAGTCGGTGGCCCACCTGCACATGCTGTGGCTGGGCGGGCAATTGCGGCGCGAGCTGGGCGCCGACGGCATCTACCGCTTCAGCCGCACTCAGTCCTGAGCCAGGCCCATGGGCGCTTGCTTGAGGGCTTTGCGGCGCTGCGCGTAATCGGGCATGACCTCGCCCACCGTCTCCCAAAAGCGGGGGCTGTGGTTCATCTCGCGCAGGTGCGCCAACTCGTGCACCACCACATAGTCGATCTGGCTGACCGGCAAATGGATCAGCCGCCAGTTCAGCCGAATGTGCCCATCGCTGCGCGCACTGCCCCAGCGGGTGTTGGCACTCGACAGGCTGAGCTTGCTCCAGCGCACGCCCAGCAAGGGCGCAAAGTGCTGCAGACGCTGCTCAAACAAGTTGCGGGCCTGCTTCTTGAGCCAGGCTTCGGCCACCTCGCGCACCTGTGTGGTGGAAGCACCCGGCGGCACGCTGACGGGCAAACGCTGCACATCGGGTGAGCCCTCGTGCAGCGGCGTGCCGCGCTCGAGGACACACAGCTGCACCGTGCCGCCCAAAAAGGGCACGTGCGCACCATGCGTCCACTCGATGGCTTGCTGAAACTGTTCGGTCTGGCGCTGCTTGAATTGCTGCAACTTGGCCACGATCCAGGCGCCTTTTTCCTGCACGGCGGCATCCACCTCACGCAAGGTGACCCAGCTGGGCGCACGCACCACCAGCCCTTCGGCCCCCACCAGAAAACCGATGCTGCGCCGGCGTGAGCGCTCGAACAAGAACGACACCGTCATGCCATGCAAAACCGCATGGCGGTTGGCGTTGGGGTGGGTAAAGCCCGTGGTCTCAGGCGTGGGCAAAACGCGCAGCGGGGGCGCGCCCGTGGGGGGCGATGCTGGCGGCGGCTCAGAAGACGGCAGTACTGGCGCCACGGCCGGAGCCACGGCCGGGGCAGTGGGCACCACAGGGTCACCGCCGGTGAAAAAATCCAGCACAAACTGCAAAGGCGCGCGCATGCTTCGCCCAGCTCCGGCTCAGGGTTTGGCCGGGTAGGCCTCGGGATCGAGGCGGTGCATTTCGGCTTCGATCCAGTTTTCAACTTCGAGCATCAGCTCTTCGGCACTGCGGCCCACGCTGGGAATGGCTTGGCCAATCGAGATGTCCACCACGCCTGGCTTCTTGATGAAGGCCTTGGTTGGCCAGCAACGAGCCGAGGTCACCGCGATCGGGATCACGGGCACACCAGCGGCAATGGCCAATCGCGTGCCCCCGGTTTTGTACTCGCCTTTTTGGCCCCGCGGGATGCGCGTGCCTTCGGGGAACATGATGACCCACACGCCTTCTTGCATGAGGCGGCGACCTTGTTGCACCACCTTGGCAAAAGCGCGTGCACGCTGGCTGCGGTCGATGTGGATCATGTCCAGACGGCCCATGGCCCAACCAAAAAATGGCACGCTTAGCAGCTCTTTCTTGAACACATAGGCCAGCGGGTGCGGCATGATCGCGGGCATCACAAAGGTCTCCCAAGTCGACTGGTGTTTGACCAGCAAGACCGCCGGGTCTTTCGCGCCCTGGGGCAAGTTCTCCATGCCCTGGATGCGGTTTTGGATGCCCAAAATCACCGTGCCCGCATTGACCGACAGGCGCAGCCAAGCCGCGCAGATCCAGTACAGACGGGTGCTGCTGATGAAGTAGGAAACCACCACCACAAACAGCGCCCAGGGGATGACCGTGATGGCCATCCAGAGCATGTGGAGCACGGCGCGGATGAAGTTCATGGGGTGTGGGCTCAGTTCGAGGACAAAGAGGTTTCACCCAAAAGGTGATCAACAAACGCCGACAGGTTGGCGTGCACCTGCGTTTGCGCCGGGAAGGTCGCGGGCAGGGCTTGGCCCTGCACGTCGGGGTGCCGACCGGTCAGCACCAGGTGCGGCGCGCAGCCTGCGGCGTGCGCGGCCTGCATGTCGCGCAGGCTGTCGCCCACATAGGGCACGCCATGCAGGTCGATGCCGTAGCGCTCCTGGATCTGGTGCAACAAACCCGGCGCGGGCTTGCGGCAGGTGCAGCCTTCATCGGGCGCATGGGGGCAATAAAAAATCGCATCGATGCGGCCACCGGCAGCGGCCACCATCTTGACCATGTGGCTGTGCACCGCATTGAGCGCGGCCATGTCAAACAGACCACGGCCCAGACCCGACTGGTTGGTCGCGAGCACCACATGAAACCCGGCATGGTTGAGTCGGCTGATCGCCTCCAGCGAACCGGGCAGCGGATGCCACTCGTCGGGCGACTTGACGAACTCGTCACTGGCCCGGTTGATGGTGCCATCGCGGTCCAGGATGACGAGTTTCAAGTGGGTGTTCATGGCTGTGAGCGCTTCAGGCCGCCAGGCGCGACAAGTCGGCCACGCGGTTCATCGCCACATGCAGGCTCTTGAGCAGGCCCTGGCGGTTCAGGCGCAGGTCCATCTCTTCGGCGTTGACCATCACATCGTCAAAGAAGGCGTCCACCGGCGCGCGCAAGGCGGCCAGGGTTTGCAGGCTCGCAGTGTAGTCACCGGCCTTGAACTGCGCTTCGGATTCGGGCAACAGCTTTTGCATCACGGCGTGCAGGTTCTTCTCGGCCTCTTCCTGCAGCAGCGCGGGGTTGACGTGGGCATCCACCTCACCGGCCTTTTTCAAGATGTTGCCGATGCGCTTGTTGGCGGCGGCCAGAGCCGGGCTTTCGGGCAAGGCGGCGAAGGCGCGCACGGCCGACAGGAACTGGCTGACCTGACCCAGACGGGCGGGACGCAAAGCCATGACGGCATCCACCTCTTGCGCGCTGAAGCCTTGCTCACGCAGGCTGCCGGCCAGGCGGTCGTAGATGAAATCGATCAAGGCGTCTGCGCTGCCCGTGATCTTGTCGCCAAACACCGGCGCAGACAGGGCCAGCAATTCGGGCAGGCCCAGGGCGACGTCTTTTTCGATCAGCATGCGGATCACGCCCAGCGCGTGGCGACGCAAAGCGAAAGGGTCCTTGTCGCCGGTGGGCACATTGCCGATGCCGAACATGCCGACCAGGGTTTCGAGCTTGTCGGCCAGCGCCACCACCAGGCCCAC
>NZ_JAOASQ010000054.1 GCF_030158565.1 Limnohabitans sp.
CCGGCCCATGGCACCACCGAGCGGGTGTTGATCTTGGGGAAGCACTGCTCCACCCATTCGATCAAGGGGCGGATGCGGTCAGCGCGGATGTCGCGGTCCACACCGTTGAACTCGGCCGTGCCCGCCACGCGGAAACGGTTCAGTCCCAAGCGGCTGGTGACCAGCTTGGTTTCGTCGTCGAGCAAGCTCACGTTGGGCGCACCGGCCTGGCTTTGTTCGTCGTTCAGGTTGACGGTGATCGAATAGCCTTTGACAGGGTAGATGTTGACGCGATCACCCAGTTGCGAGGCGAAGTCGCGGCTGGCCACGCCCGCGCACACCACCATGCCGTCGAAGGTGTGCACGACGCTGTCTTCATCGCCTGCGACGGTGATGACGGCTTGCTGGCCATCGCTGCGCACCGACTTGACGTCTTGACCGTACAAGGTCTTCACACCCAGGCGCTCGGCCGCTGCGGCCAGGCCGTTGGTGAACTTGTGGATGTCACCGGTCGAGTCGCTCTCGGTGAAGTAGCCACCGTAATAAGTGCCTGCCAACGTGGGCTCGATGGCCTTCATTTCTTCGGGGGTCACGGCGCGGCGTGGCAAGCCGCCTTTGGCCAGCATTTGCGAGACGCGACCGGCATGGTCAAAGCCCTTTTTGTCGCGGTAGATGTGCAGGATGCCTTCTTTTTTCAGGTCGAAGTCGATGCCCTCTTCTTGTGCCCAGGCAAACAGGTGCTGGCGTGCGGCCACGGCCAGGCGGGCGGTCTCGACGGTGTTGCGCTCGTAATGGGGCATGGCCGCGATGAACTCGGCAAACCACGACAGCTTGTGCCAAGTCGGAGCGGGGTTGACCAACAAAGGCGCATCGCTTTTGAGCATCCACTTGATGCCCTTGAGGATGGTGGACCAGTGGGTCCAGACTTCGGCGTTGGAAGCCGAGAGCTGACCGCCGTTGGCAAAAGAGGTTTCCATCGCGGCGTAGCGATGGCGCTCGAACAAAGTGACGGCAAAGCCGCGTTTGGCCAGGGAATAGGCGGTGGTGACGCCGGTGATGCCGCCGCCAATAACTGCAATGGTTTTCATGAAAGTGAGCTTTCCAAGACGTCAAAGGATGGGGCCACCGCATGCAAGCCGCATGCCGGTGGCGCCCCCTCTGTATCAGGACCTGAGAGATTCACGGCACGCACGGGGGCGCATCGCTTGCTCCTTCGGTGCACTGGCGGACGATGACGCCAGCAGCTCTTCAGAGAATTGGCATGTGACCGGTCCTTTGGCCTGAGAGTTTCCGGGGCGGTTGCTCCTTCGGCGCTGCCTGCCGCTTGGGCGGTGGCAGTCTCTCCCGATCACATGTCGACACAAGGTCGATGGTTTTAATTCATTTTAAACGGCGAGGTAGGCCTGAACAAGCGCAACCCAATAAGAAGCGCCCGTGGCGATGTTGTCATCGTTGAAGTCATACGCCGGGTTGTGCACCATGCACGCGCCAGCCGAGTCACCGTCGCCATTGCCGATCAGCAAATAACTGCCCGGCACTTTTTCCAGCATGAAGGCAAAGTCTTCACTGCCCGTGAGCGGTGGCCCGTTCAAGGTGACGCGCTCAGGCCCCACCAAGTCAAGCGCCACTTGGCGTGCAAAGTTGGTCTGCTCGGTGTTGTTGACCAGCACGCAATAGCCTTGCCGCCATTCCACCTCGGCGCGCACGCCAAAGCTCTCAGCTTGCGCCGTCACCAGCGCCTTGATGCGTTGCTCCAGCAACTGACGCACCTGCGGGTCGAGCGCACGCACGCTCAGCTCCAGGGTGGCCAGGGCCGGGATCACGTTGTTGGCCTGACCGGCGTGCAAAGCACCCACCGTGACCACGGCGGTGTGCAGCGGGTCCACATTGCGCGACACGATGGTCTGCAAGGCCATGACGATGGACGAGGCGGCCACCAGCGGATCGGCCGCGCGGTGCGGCATGGCCCCATGACCGCCGGTGCCATGGATACGGATGGTGGCGTAATCGCTCGACGCCATGGCCGCGCCATCGCGGAACACCAAGTGCCCCACCGGTGTGCCCGGCATGTTGTGCATGGCAAACACGGCGTCGCAGGGGTGGTGCTCGAACAAGCCGTCGTCCATCATGCGGACCGCACCGCCTCCGCCTTCTTCGGCGGGCTGAAAAATCAGGTTCAGAGTGCCATCAAAGTCAGGCGCTTGCGCGATAGCTTTGGCCGCCGCCAGCAACATGGCGGTGTGGCCATCGTGGCCACAGGCGTGCATCAGGCCTTGGCGTGTGCTGACCCACTCGGCACCCGTGGCCTCCTGAATGGGCAAGGCGTCCATATCGGCGCGAATGCCGAGCTTGCGTTCGCTGCTGCCGCGCTTCAAGGTGCCGACCACGCCGGTGCCGCCCAGGCCGCGGTGCACCTGGTAGCCCCAGCTTTGCAGCTTGGCCGCCACCAGGTCCGAGGTGCGGTGTTCTTCAAACGCCAACTCGGGGTGGCGGTGGATGTCACGCCGCAGCTGGATGAATTCACCCACCCTTTCGGTGAGCGCATCGCGCAGATACGTCATGTCACTGCGGCTGCAAGTTGATCGACTTGGTAATCGCACGGAACTGGGCTGTGCCATCGGTGTAGGCCTTGCCCACGGCTTGCAGCGACAAAGGCTTGGCCACCAGCTGGCTGTTGGCCTCCAGGCCACCGCGCACCGCGGGGTCCGTCAAGGAATCGGTGATCGCCTTGTGGATGACCTGCACGATCGGCTCGGGCGTGTCTTTCTTCACGAAATAGCCGGTCCAGATGTTGAAAGTGAAGTTCTTGAGCGACTTGCTCTCGGTGATGGCGGGGTAGTCCTTGACCGAGTCCAGGCGCTCGCTGTTGAGCATGGCCAGCACTTTGAGCTTGCCCTGCTTTTGCAATTCTTCAGAAGCCTTGCCAAACGGTGCCAGGAAGATGTCCACCTGACCACCCAACAGATCCTGGTTGGCAGGCGCCATGCCTTTGTAGGGCACATGGGTCATCGGGATGTTGGTGATCTTGGACAGGTGCTCACCCAGCAGGTGATAGAACGAACCTGGGCCCACACTGGCGTAGGTGATGGGGCGGCCTTGTGCGGCCTCCTTGCGAGCGTACTCCAGGAACTCGTCCACGTTGTTCACGGGCAAATCCTTGCGGGCCAGAAAGCCGATCTGCGCTGTGGCGATCATCTGCACCAGGCGGAAGTCTTCGCTCTTGAATTTGACGGCCGAGATGGCCAGAGGTGCCAGGATCAGCTCATTGGGCGAGCCCTGAAAAATGATCTGGCCATCGGCCGGTGCGTTCAAGACTTTTTGCGCAGCGATCGAGCCGCTGGCACCGCCCAGGTTGTCCACGATCACGGTCTGGCCGATGTTTTTGGACAGGGTGTTGTTGACGATGCGGGCAATCACGTCCGACACGCCGCCAGCCGGGTAAGGCACCAACAAGGTGACGGGTTTGCTGGGATAGGTCTGCGCGTTCACAGCGCCGGCCAGGCACACGGCGCCCAAAAGGGCCACCCAACGGCGAAGGGTTTTGGACATGTCTTGTCTCCATATGAAAAGTGGTTGTGAGGCCATCGTAGAAAGCCATTCCTATAATGTCCAATGCATTTTCATGCCACATTGCATGATTTTCAGTTATGGATTGGAACCCCCATGACCCTGGTTCAACTCAAGCACCTGATCGAGCTGGCCAACAGCGGCTCCTTCAGCCAATCGGCCCTGAAGCTGCACCTGACACAACCGGCGCTGAGCCGCAGCATCAAGGCGCTGGAGGGTGAATTGGGACAACCCCTGTTCGACCGGATCGGTCGCAAGAACGAGCTGACGCCGTTTGGCCAGCACGTGGTGCAACGCGCCCGCGTGCTGGTGGACGAGGCCAACGAGTTGCGCCTGACCAGCTTACAACTGCAAAAAGGCGAGATCGGTCAATTCCGGGTGGGCATGGGCTCGGGGCCTGGCGCCATGCTGATGACGCCCTTGCTGATGCTCATGGCCCGGGAGCACCCGCAAGGCCACATCGACATCTCGCGCGGCAGCACCGCACTGCTGGTGCAGGCCTTGCGTGATCGCACCCTGGACGCCCTGGTGCTGGACATCCGCTCACTGCAACCGGCCACCGACCTGAAGGTGGAAGCGCTGCAGGAAATGAAAGGCACCTTCATGTGCCGCAAACAGCACCCGCTGGCCAAAAAGCGCAGCGTGTCATTCGAGATGCTGTTGGACTATCCGATCGCATCCACCCCTTTGAGCGACGAAGTCGCACGCATGCTGATGGAACGCTTTGGTCCGCGCGGGCACCCCGATCAATTGGTGAACCTGCGCTGCGAAGAAATCTCCAGCCTGATCGAAGTCGTCCGCCACAGCGATGCGGTCGTGCTAGCGATCCGGGCCTCCGCCCCTGATCTGGTGGAGCTGCCCGTCACACCCGCGCTGAACGGCAATGCCCGCTTTGGGCTGGTGACCATTGCAGGACGCACCGAAGCGCCGCTGCTGCCCAAAGTACGGGCTTTGATGGAGACCATCATGAAAGACCCGAACTGACACCACCCGTCGCTGGTCTGCACAAGACAAGACAGCCCGCAAAGCAGACTGCCAGATCACCATCAGCCGACCCGAACCCCACTGGCGCGGTCAAACAGGTGCGACTGATCGGCTTGCCATTGCAGATGCACCGCATCACCCACCGCCGCTTGCAACACGCCCGGCACGCGGGCCGTGAGCTGACCTGCGGGCGTGTCCACCGTGGCATAGGTTTCGGGGCCGGTGGGCTCGATCATGCTGAGCGTACCGGGCAGGCCGGTGGCGGCAAAGCTGATGCTCTCAGGGCGCAGGCCATAGACCAGCTCGGCGCTGCCATGCGCTTGCACCGCAGCGCGTTGCGCGTCGGTGATGGCCAGTTCCACGCCGTGGGCTGTGAGTGCTTCGCCTGTGCGCTGGGCGTCCACCATGTTCATGGCGGGTGAGCCAATGAACTCGGCCACAAAGCGGTTGGCCGGTCGGTTGTAGATTTGGGCGGGCGTGCCGAACTGCTGCACCAAACCGTCTTTCATCACGGCGATGCGGTCGCCCAGCGTCATGGCTTCGACCTGATCGTGCGTCACGTAGACCGTGGTGGTTTTGGTGCGCTGGTGCAGCAGCTTGATTTCGGCGCGCATTTCCACACGCAGCTTGGCGTCCAGATTGGACAGCGGCTCGTCAAACAAAAACAGCTTGGGGTCACGCGCCAAGGCCCGGCCCATGGCCACGCGCTGACGCTGGCCGCCCGAGAGTTGCCCGGGCTTGCGGTCCAGCAGGTGGCCGATTTGCAGCATGGCCGACACACGGTCCACGGCGGCTTGGCGCTCGGCCTTGGGCACCTTGCGAATCTCCAGGCCGAAGGCGATGTTTTGCGCCACCGTCATGTTGGGGTAGAGCGCGTAGCTCTGGAACACCATGGCGATGTCGCGGTCCTTGCTGGGCAGGTTCGTCACATCGCGCTCGCCGATGTGGATGCTGCCGCTGGTCGGATGGTCCAGGCCCGCGATCATCGACAGCAAGGTCGATTTGCCGCAGCCCGAGGGGCCCACCAAAATCAGAAATTCTCCGGCGTCGATCTCCAGATCAATGCCCTTGAGGATATGGACCGTCTCGTTGTAGGTCTTGTGGATGTTGCGAATGGCGAGTGCGCCCATGATTTACCCTTTCACTGCGCCAGCCGTCAGGCCGCGCACAAAATATTTACCCGCCACCACGTACACAAACAGGGTGGGCAATGCCGCGATGAGTGCTGCGGCCATGTCGACGTTGTATTCCTTGACCGCGCTCGAGGTGTTGGCCAGGTTGTTCAGGCCCACGGTGATCGGCTTGCTGTCAGCACCCGAGAACACCACACCGTACAAAAAGTCGTTCCAGATGTTGGTGAACTGCCAGATCAACGTGACCACCAAAATCGGCAGCGACAGCGGCAACACGATGCGGCGAAAGATCATCCAAAAACCCGCACCGTCGAGCTGCGCGGCCTTGATCAACTCGTCCGGCAAGCCGATGTAGTAATTGCGGAAGAACAGCGTGGTCGATGGAATGCCCGCCACGACGTGCACCAGCATCAGGCCCCAGATGGAGCTGGCCACGCCGAGCCAGCCCAGCACCTGGCTCATGGGCAAAAGCACCACCTGCATGGGCATGAACACGCCAAACAGCATGAAGGCAAACAGGGTCTCGCTGCCACGGAACTTCCACTTGCTGAGCACATAGCCGTTGAGCGAGCCGATCAGTGTGGACAGCAGCACCGCAGGCACCACCATCACCATGGAGTTCCAGAAGTAGGGCTTGAGGCCCTCGCACTGCACCCCTGTGCAGGCGGTGTCCCAGGCCTTGAACCACGCGTCCAGCGTGGGCGCGGTGGGCAGGCTGAGCAGGTTGCCTGCGCGCAGTTGCTCGGCGTCTTTGAGCGAGGTGGTCAGCATCACATACAGCGGCACCAGAAACCAGGCCGCAAACAGCAGCAGCATGGTCCACAGAATCAGGCGATGAAAATTCAGGCGGTTCATCGTTTGCCTCGCAATTCGGAATAAAGGTAAGGCACCACGATGGCAGCGACGGTGGCCAACATGACGGTGGCACTGGCCGCGCCCACGCCGATTTGGCCGCGTGTGAAGGCGGTGGCGTACATGAAGGTGGCGGGCAAATCGGTCGCATAGCCGGGGCCACCGGCCGTCAGCGCCATGACCAGGTCAAAGCTCTTGATGGCCAGGTGCGAGACCACCATCAGGGTGCTGAAAAACACCGGGCCGAGGCTGGGCAAAATGATGCGCCAGTAAATGCGCGGCAAGCTCGCCCCATCGACTTGCGCGGCCTTGATGATCGAGTCGTCGATGCCGCGCAACGCCGCCAAAAACAGCGCCATGACAAAGCCCGCGCTTTGCCACACACCCGCAATCACCACGCAGTAAATGGCCATGTCCTGATCGACCAGCCACTCGAACTTAAAATCGGTAAAGCCCCAGCTGTGCATCAGGTGCTGCAAGCCCAGGCCGGGGTTCAAAATCCACTTCCAGGCGGTGCCTGTGACGATGAACGAGATCGCCATGGGGTACAGGTAAATGGTGCGCAAAACGCCTTCGCCGCGCACCTTCTGGTCCAGCAAGATGGCCAGCAAAACGCCCAGCGCCATGGCGCCGCCGATGAAGCAAAAGCCAAACACCGCCATATTGGTCATGGCCACGCGGAAGCGGTCACTGTCCAGCAAAGTGGCGTAATGCTGCAGGCCCACGAAGTCGTAGTTGGGCAAGATCCGCGAGGCGGACATGGACAGGTAGCCGTTCCAGGCCATCAGGCCATAAATGAACAGCAGCGACAGCACAAAGCTGGGCGCAATCACCAGCTTGGGCAGCCAGGCGGCTTGTTGGGGGGAAGATGCAGACATGGGTGATCCAATCGAGACCGGCTCGGGCTGCAAGCTCGTGACCTGCAGCCCGGCGGCTAAAGAAACAACAAGCCCGGCGGGCTTGTGCGAGCCGACCGCAAGGTCGGCTCAAAGACTCACTTGACCTTGGCGGCCGAAGCGATCTTGGCTTGAGCGTCTTTCGTGCTCATCTTGTCGTCGTTCCAGAACTGGCTGACGGCGTCCTGGATCGCGCCGGATGTGGCCGAGCCGATGGCCATGCCGTGGGCCACCGAAGGCACCAGACCGCCGTTCTTGGCGGTGACCACGAAGTCATTGGAGCTCAGCTTGGCGCAGTCGTCAAACTTGGCCAGGTTCATGTTCAGGCGCACAGGGATCGAACCCTTGTTCAGGTTGAACACTTCCTGGAAGTCGGTGGACATGATGGCCGAGGCCAAGTCTTTCTGGGCCTTGACGTTGTCTTCGTTCTTCAGCTTGAACATGGCAAACGAGTCCACGTTGAAGGTGAAAGACTTGGCCGTGCCGGGGGCTGCTGCACAGGTGAAGTCCGCGCCAGGCTTTTTGCCAGCGGCGACGAATTCGCCCTTAGCCCAGTCACCCATCAGCTGCATGCCGGCTTCGCCCTTGATGACCATGGCAGTCGCCAGGTTCCAGTCACGGCCAGGGGCGTTCTTGTCGGTGTAGGTCTTGACCTTCTTGAAGGTGTCGAGCACCTTGGTCATGGTGGC
>NZ_JAOASQ010000055.1 GCF_030158565.1 Limnohabitans sp.
CCGACCCGCGCCGCACGCTGATCCAGGAAGAGAAAAAAGCCGTGGCCGAAGTCAAGGTGGTGGACGAACCGGTGACGGTGGTCGTGTCGGAAAAAGGCTGGGTGCGCGCCCGCACCGGCCATGGCCACGATGCCACCAGCTTCGCCTTCAAGGCGGGCGACGGCCTGTACGGCACCTTCGAGTGCCGCACGGTGGACACACTGCTGATCTTCGGCAGCAACGGCCGCATCTACAGCGTGCCTGTGGCCACGCTGCCCGGCGCCCGTGGCGACGGCCAACCAGTGACCACGCTGATCGAGCTGGAACCCACCACGCAAATCGCCCACTACTTTGCAGGCCCGGCCCACGCCACGCTGCTGCTCAGCGGCTCAGGCGGCTACGGTTTCATGGCCTCGGTCGAGAACATGATTTCGCGCAACAAGGCGGGCAAGGCCTTCATCAGCCTGGGCGACGGCGAAACCGTCTGCGCTCCGAGCCATGTGAGCGGCTCCAGCGCCACCGTGCCTGCCGACAAGCAGCCCATGCCGGCCGCCACCAGCGTCTGCTGCGCCAGTTCGGGCGGCCGTGTGCTGACCTTTGAGATCAGCGAACTCAAAACCATGGAAAAAGGTGGCCGGGGCCTGATGCTGATCGATCTGGAAGCCAAAGACACCTTGGCCGGTGCTGCGGCTTACACACGCAGCGTGAAGATCGAAGGCATTGGCCGGGGCGGCAAAGAGCGCGACGAAACGCTGGAAATCCGCAGCCTGAACAACGCCAAAGCCGCGCGGGCCAAAAAAGGCCGCGTGGCGGATCTCGGCTTCAAGCCGAACCGCGTGACCCGGGTGGAGTGATTGGCCGTCCACTCAGGGCCATTCAAAACCTAAGAATCGGCCAACTGCCCTGAGTAGTACTCTTCGAGCACGCTCTTGTTGACCAAGATTTCGCCATAAATGGGATTGGACCGGATGACGTCGGAAAGATATGCCAGTTCTTGTCCAATCCCTTTTGTTAGAGCGACCAAGTCCGGAAACAAAACAAGCACGTCGGCCTTGTTTGTGAGCCGTTCGTAAAGCTCCTTATTTTTCTTGTCGCCCGAGTAAAACCTGTTGATGAATGAATCATCAATGACAACTTCATTTCCTCCTTGCGGCGCTTGATCGTATTGAGCATGATGAGTCAGAAAAAATGCTTTCGGATGCTTGAAGAAATTGGCCCATCGTTTGACCAATAGAAAATTGGGAAATTTCTGACTCTTGATTTCCTCAGGAAATGAGATGAGCATCAGAATCTCTTGCATGCGTTCGGCCAGCAAATAAAGCCAAAGCAGGTAAGTAATTTTCCCCGTTACCGCGTCTGAAAATTTTGAAAAGTCCTGAGCAAGTCCCTTGAGCCTCTCAACAAGGTCTGCAAAATTGCATGCCAAGCAGTTGTGGCTTTCTGAATCGCCAAGCTCGTGCAAGTTGCAGATCAATGCATTTGCATATTCCTCGTTCTGTTCAAACATTGAATCAAGGACAGCCTTTTCAAGCTCACTAGGATCATCTGCGGTGTGATTTATGGAATTCATGCTTGACCGCGCAAAGCCTCATACAAGCCCACAGGCCCCAGCAAAATAGCTTTCAGGCCTTGGCGCACCTTGACCTAATCGAGCGCCTGCTTGCTCATGGTGGTGTGGGCGCTCAGGGCGTCCATGATGGCGTTCATGAGTTCGTTGTCCAGGTCGGGTGAGTTGGCGAACTGGCTTTTGCTGTTGTTGGCCGCTTGCTGTTGCAGCAGGTCCGACTCCATCAGCTTGCCCTTGATCACGTTGTTCACATAGACCAGCTTGTCGTTGTCGCTCAACTCGCCTTCAAACAGGTCGTTCACTTTTTCCACAATGGCCGAGAGCAGGGCTTTTTGCTTTTCCTGCACCTCGCCTGTGCCCGGGGCGGTCATGGGCTGCAGCTTGTCGTTTTCGCTGTTCTCGCTGGCATATTGCCCCAGGGCCAAGTCGCGGTAGCCTTCGTCTTTCAGGCGGTGGTGGGTCAGCACCACTTTGCTCAGGTCCACGCCTTCGCGGTCGCGGCCAAAGTCCAGCAGGGGCAAAAGGTGTTTGAAAAACAAAGCCCGTTTTTCGATGCCCGTGTTGCCGTAGTCAAACATCTGGCTCAAAAACGCATACACACGGATGAAGCTGCCCAAATCGGCCTTGAACAGCAGCAGGGCGTTCACCTCGTCTTTGGCGGCCTGTGTTGCTTTACCTTTGCGCTTGTCTTCGCCGTTGTCCGCGATCAACGCTTTGGCGGCTTTGTAGCGCTTGAGCAAGCGGTCGGCCACAGGCTCAATCGCCGCCGTCAGCATCGATTGCGTGGCTTTGGGGTTCATCACCACCTGGGCCACGCGCTCCACTTCAAAGTCGTCGTAATGCCCGCTGGCATCCAGTTTGGATTTCAGGCTGAACACCAAATCGGGGTCGGTCACCCCCGCCAGCTCGGCGGTTTCAAAGTACTGCCTGAAGGCGGTCAACACCTCTTCGGGGTCGTTCACAAAGTCCAGGATGTAAGTCGTATCTTTGTGGCCATGCGGCCCGCTGTAAGCGCGGTTCAGGCGGCTGAGCGTTTGCACAGCCTGAATGCCTGACAGTCGTTTGTCCACATACATGCCGCACAGCAGCGGTTGGTCAAAGCCCGTCTGAAACTTGTTTGCCACCAGCAAAATTTGGTATTCGTCGGTGGCAAACGCCTCCCGCATGTCGCGGCTTTTCAGGTTCGGGTTGAGTTTGGCGGAGGTCTCCGTCACCGGCTCGGGCAGGTTTTCGGGGTCGTTCACCTCGCCAGAAAACGCCACCAGCGTGCCCAGCTTGTAGCCGTTGTCAATGATGTAGTTGTCGATGGCCAGCTTCCATCGCACAGCCTCCAGGCGGCTGCCCACCACCACCATGGCTTTGGCGTGGCCGTTCAGCAGGGGCTGCACGTTTTGCGCAAAGTGCTCCACCACCACCGCCACTTTTTGGCTGATGTTGTAGGGGTGCAAACGCACCCAACGCATCAAGCCCTTCATGGCCTCGTTGCGCTCCACCTCTTTTTCGTCCCACTCTTGACCCTTGTTGGCCAGCTTGAAAGCCAACTTGTAGGGCGTGTAGTTCTTCAACACATCCAGGATGAAGCCTTCTTCAATCGCCTGGCGCATCGAATACACATGAAACGGCGCAGGCAAATTGTCTGGCCCTGCAGGCGCGTGGGCGTTGGGCCTGCGGCCAAACAGCTCCAGCGTCTTGGCCTTGGGTGTGGCGGTGAAGGCCACATACGTGATGCCTGCATCTTGGCCCGCACTGGCTCGGGCGGTCATCTGCGCAGCCAGCAGGTCTTCGGTGCTCACCTCGCCGCCATCGGCCAGATCTTTCAGTTCTTCGGCATTGAGCAGCTGCTTGAGCTTGGACGCAGCCTCGCCCGTCTGGCTGCTGTGCGCCTCGTCGGCAATCACCGCAAAGCGCTTGCCCTGCGTGGCGGCCAGCTCTTGCACCGCCTTGAGCGCAAACGGAAAGGTCTGGATAGTGCAGACCACGATCTTTTTGCTGCCCGACAACGCCTCGGCCAGCTCGGCGCTTTTGCTGCCTGCCGCGCCCTTGATGGTGGCCACCACGCCCGCTGTGCGCTCAAAGTCAAAAATCGCCTCTTGCAGCTGCGTGTCCAGCACGGTGCGGTCGCTCACCACCAGCACCGTGTCAAACACCTTGGCGTTGTTCGCATCGTGCAAGTCCGCCAAAAAGTGGGCCGACCAGGCAATGGAGTTGGTCTTGCCCGAGCCCGCGCTGTGCTGGATCAGGTACTTTTGGCCCGCTCCTTCGGCCAGCACCGCCTGCACCAGGCGGCGTGTCGCGTCCAGCTGGTGGTAACGCGGAAACAAAATCGCCTTGATCCGTTTTTTGTCGTCACGCTGGGTCACCAAATAACGGGCCAAGATCTCCAGCCAACTGTCGCGCTGCCAGACCTGTTCCCACAAATACGCCGTGCGGTAGCCGAAGTCTTCGTTGTCAAAGATGCGGCTGATGGGTTTGCCGTCATGCTCTGCCTCGGTGAAGCTGCCAAAGATTTGGGTGATGCGGTCGATGTGGGCATCGCTGAGTTCTTTGCGTTTGCTGCCCAGGCTTTTGCGCATTTTTTGCCACATGCCGCTAGCGTCGATCAGTTGCACCTTGCCCTGGCGGTGCGCGGGTTTGCGATTGCTGATGATCCACACATAGGTGGCGATGCCGGTGTTGTAGAACATGTCGTTCGGCAGGCCCACGATGGCTTCGAGCAGGTCGTTTTCGAGCACGTAGCGGCGTATTTCGCTCTCGCCGCTGCCTGCGCCGCCTGTGAACAGGGGCGAGCCGTTGAGCACGATGCCAAAGCGGCTGCCGCCTTCGGCTGCGGGGCGCATCTTGTCGATCAGGTGCAGCAAAAACAGCATGGAGCCATCTGAAACGCGGGGCAGGCCAGGGCCAAAGCGGCCGTTGTAGCCTTGTTGTTCGTGCTCTTTGCGGACTTCTTTCTCGACCTTTTTCCATTCCACGCCAAAGGGTGGGTTTGAGAGCATGTAGTCGAACTTTTTGTGCGTGTGACCGTCGTCGCTCAGGGTGTTGCCATAGGCGATGTTGCCCACGTCTTGCCCTTTGATGAGCATGTCGGCCTTGCAGATGGCGTAGGACTCGGGGTTGAGTTCTTGGCCGAAGACCGTCAGGCGCGCTTGTGGGTTGTGCTCGGCCAAATATTCGCCCGCCACGCTGAGCATGCCGCCTGTGCCTGCTGTCGGGTCATAAATGGTGCGTACCACGCCGGGTTTGCTCAGGATGGCGTCGTCTTCAATGAAGATGAGGTTGACCATGAGTCGGATGACCTCACGCGGGGTGAAGTGTTCACCGGCGGTTTCGTTGCTGATCTCGGCAAATTTGCGGATCAGCTCTTCAAACACCATCCCCATTTGCATGTTGCTGACACGGTCGGGGTGCAGGTCGATCTGGGTGAATTTTTCAGTCACCTGATAAAGCAGGCCTGCTTTGGCTAATTGCTCCACTTGGGTTTGAAATTCAAAGCGGGCGAAGATGTCGCGTACGTCCTCAGAAAAGCCCTGCACATAGGTGAACAAATTTTGCGCAATGTGGTCCGGATCGCCCAAGAGTTTGTGCAAGTCGAGGGGGCTTTGGTTGAAAAAGGTCAGACCTGCTTTACGTCGCAAAAAGGGTTCGGGGTTGACGCCTTGGGCGGTTTTGGCGTCCAGCTCTTTGAGCACAGCGGCTTTGGTCGGCGCCAACACGCAGTCCAGGCGACTTAAAACAATAAAGGGGAGGATGACTTTCCCGTAGTCATGCGCTTTGAAATTTCCGTGCAGTAACCCCGCTACAGACCAAATAAATGCAGAGAGAGAAGGCTGGCTCATGACAGGCTGACATGTGTGTGAAAACACATTTCAGTATGCCATTTTGTGAATACTAAATAATCAACATATTTGTTTAAATCAACGCAAATGCTTTGTTGACTCAATAGACCGCATCGTGATCGCCCACGTTGATGGGGATGATTTGCTGGTCCTGAATCAGCAGCTCCAGGGTGAGGCGGTAAGACAGATTGATCGAGACAGAATGCATGTCCGTCAGATGCCCTGACAGGGCGTGCAGGCGCAGCGACGGATGGTGCGGGTTCAGCTCCAGCAGGGCCAGTGTTTTGGCGTACTGGTTGCGCAGTTCAGGATGGCGCCGAATGAAGCGCACGGCCCGGCGCATGTAGGCATCGGTGAAGACCAGGGTGTAGGGCATGCCGCTTGAGCCGCTGATGTGTTCAATGTGCAGCGTTGTTCAACAGGGCATTGAGCCGAGCCATGTGGGCTTCAGCCGTTTCTTGCACGGCACGGCCAGCAGCCAGGTCGGCGCGGCTCTGGATCAAGGCAGCTTCCAGCTCGCATTCGCGCAGGTAGTGGTATTGCGCCATGTCCATCACCACAAACCGGTCCTTTCCCCGCACCGAGATGGTGGCTTCGGTCTGGTCAGCTAGGGCAGTTTCAATCGCGGCGATGCCGCGTACTTTGAGGTCATTGGCGGTCAGTTGAGGCATGGTGCAGTATGTTCAGATGGGGAGAACGTGTGATTTTCAATACTTTAAACAGCATTGTCAATCGTGCGATGAATGGCTGTGCTCATGAATTGAGCACGCCCCGCCAGCCCTTGTCAGGCGGGCCTTTCGCGGCTTATCCCTGTACTTGTCCACAAGTTTGGGCCCGGACTTTGGGGACAGTTTGCTTTGCATCAGTCCAAATGAGAATGGTTCTCGATAGAATGGTCGGCTACCCTCTTGATGCCCACCATGACCCTCGATCAAGCCCCTTTGTCAGCCGTGTGGCGTGTGGCTCGGGTGCGGGTGCCTGCTGGGCGTGAAGACCAGGCGCGGCAGCTGGAAGAGATCGGGTTTTTGCCCGGCGAGCCCGTGTGTGTGATGTCGCGGGGCTTGTGGGGCGGTGATCCGCTGGCGGTGCGGGTGGGTTTGTCCACATTTGCGTTGCGCCGCGACGAGGCCGCCTGCATTGAGCTGGAACCAGCCGATGCGTGAGCAGCGCATGCACTGGGTGCCACGCGGCACGATGGTCGCGCTGGTGGGCAACCCCAATTGCGGCAAGACGGCTTTGTTCAACCGCCTGACGGGCAGCCGCCAGAAGGTGGCCAATTACGCGGGCGCCACGGTCGAGAAAAAAGAAGGTCGTCTGGCCTTGCCCGATGGCACCGCGCTGCGCTTGCTGGATTTGCCCGGTGTTTACAGCCTCTACCCCCGGTCTGACGATGAGCGCGTGGCCTGCGATGTGTTGATGGGCAATTCCCCCGGAGAAAAGCGCCCCGATGCGCTGGTCTGTGTGGTGGATGCGACCAATTTGCGTAGAGGCCTGCGTTTGGTGCTGGCGGTCAAACGTTTGGGTTTGCCGTGTCTGGTGGTGCTCAACATGGCCGATCTGGCCGCAGGCCGTGGCCTGAAGATCGACCCCGCTGCCTTGTCGCGGGCGCTGGGCTTGCCGGTGGTCACCAGTGTGGCCGTCCACACCGGGGGTGACGCGGCCGTGCGCGATTGGTTGGCCTCGCGGCCTTGGGTGGACGGGGGGGCTGTGCATTTGGCCGATGAGGGCTCGGGCGCACAGGCGGCCAGCACCGAAGCCGACCATGTGCAGGTGCAGACCCTCTTGCGGGATTTGCATCTCGATTCGTTGGTGCCCGATGCACTGAGCGACCGCATCGACCGTGTGGTGCTGCACCCTTGGGCAGGGCCTGTGATCTTGCTGGCGGTGCTGTTTGTGGTGTTTCAGGCGGTGTTTGCCTGGGCGACCTGGCCCATGGATCAGATCAAGGCCGGCACCGACATGCTGTCGGCTGCGGCCTTGCGGGCGCTGCCCGAGGCCTGGTGGCGCGACCTGTTGGTGCAGGGGCTCTTGGCGGGCATGGGCGGTGTGCTGGTGTTCTTGCCGCAAATTTTGATTTTGTTTTTCTTCATCTTGCTGCTTGAAGAGTCGGGCTATTTGCCGCGTGCGGCGTTTTTGCTCGACCGCATCATGGGCGGGGTGGGGCTGTCGGGGCGCTCGTTCATTCCGCTGCTGTCGAGCTTTGCCTGTGCGGTGCCGGGCATCATGGCCACGCGCACCATTGCCAACCGGCGTGACCGGCTGGTGACGATCTTGATTGCGCCTTTGATGACTTGCTCGGCCCGCTTGCCGATCTACACCTTGCTGATCTCGGCCTTCATCCCGTCCAGCACCTGGGGCGGCATGCAGTTGCAAGGGCTGGTGCTTTTGGGCCTGTACCTCACGGGCATTGCCGGTGGCATGGCGGTGGCCTGGGTGCTCAAGCAGCTCACGCGCTCGGGGCGTCAGTCGCGCCCCTTGATGATGGAGTTGCCGTCTTACCACTGGCCCACCTGGCGCAATCTGGCCATGGGCTTGTGGCAGCGAGCCTGGATTTTTTTGCGCCGCGTGGGTACGGTGATCTTGCTGCTCACGGTGGCGCTGTGGGCGCTGGCCAGTTACCCCGCGGCCCCCGCCGGTGCCGTGGGCCCAGCCATCGAGCACAGCTATGCCGGGCAGATCGGCCATGTGCTGCTGGTGCTGTTTGCGCCAATGGGCTTCAATTGGCAAATCAGCGTGGCGCTGCTGACGGGCATGGCCGCCCGCGAGGTGGCCATTGGCGCGCTGGCCACGGTGTATGCGGTAGTGTCCGCTGATGGCAGCGGCGCCACCGCCACAGCGCTGGCACCGGTGCTGGCCGGGCAGTGGAGCCTGGCCACCGGCATGGCGCTGTTGGCCTGGTACATTTTTGCGCCGCAGTGCCTGTCCACGCTGGTGGCGATTCACCGCGAAAGCGGCAGCTGGAAGCTGCCCGCCATCACTTTGCTCTACCAGCTGGCGCTGGCTTACGGCGCGGCGTTCATCACCTTCCGGGTGGTGTCGGCCTGGGTCTGACGCGCCGGGCTGGGCGGCTCAATTGACCATGGAGTTCACGCCGTGCCCATTCACTATTCACGCAAACTGACGGGGCGCAAACGCAGCGCCGACGCCAATCGGCAGCTCGGACTCGTCTTGGCCTTTGTGGCCGGTGCGGCCAATGCGGGCGGTTTCCTGGCGGTGTCGCAATACACATCGCACATGATCGGCATTGTTTCGGCCATGGCCGATCATTTGGCATTGGGAGAGTTTCGGGCTTACCTCACCGGTTTTGGCGCGCTCTTGTCCTTCATCGGTGGGGCGGCTTGCTCGGCCATTTTGGTCAACGTTGGCAGACAGCACCGTCTGCACAGCGAATTTGCCATGCCGCTGGTGCTGGAGGCTGTGTTGCTGCTTTGTTTTGGTTTTCTGGGTGAGCGCTTATCGCACATTGCGGGCTTGTTTGTGCCCATGACCGTGATGCTGCTGAGCTTCATCATGGGGCTTCAAAATGCCCTGGTCACCAAGATTTCCCGGTCTGAAATCCGCACCACCCATATCACCGGTTTGGTCACAGACATTGGCATTGAGATGGGCAAAGCGGCTTATGGCCTGGCGGCTCAAGCGGGCCATCAATCCCCCGTGAAGGCCAACGCTGCACGTTTACAGATTTTGCTTTTTTTAGCGATGAGCTTTTTTCTGGGTGGGGTACTCGGTGCTTTGGGTTTCAAGTACGTGGGTTACGTGGCCACGGTGCCGTTGGCGTTTTTGCTCATCTTGCTGGCCAGCGTGCCGGCCGTTGACGATCTGAGCCACTGGTTGCGCCGGGTCAATGCCTGAGCGTTTTGCGCCCGGGTTGACGGACAAGTCCACGTTCGATCCGTTGGTGCGCAGCGATCACACCGCCAGATAGCGTTCGCGCACGCTGGTGTCGGCGCGAAAATGTGCGGAGTCGCCCGTCCATACGCAACGTCCTTTTTCCATCACGTAATGCGCATCGCACAGACTGAGCAATTGCTGCAGGTTTTTATCGGTGACCAGGATCGACAAACCTTCACTGCGAAGCACTTTCAATGCAGACCAGATCTCTTCACGTATCAAGGGTGACAGTCCTTCTGTGGCCTCGTCCAGGATCAGCAGTTGGGGGTTGGTCATCAAGGCTCGGGCAATGGCCAGCATTTGCTGTTCGCCGCCCGAAAGCTGGTTGCCAAAATTGTTTTGGCGCTCCGCCAATCTGGGAAAGAAGGCGTACACGCGCGCAAGGTCCCAGGCTTTGAGGTTTTTGCGCGCAGGCCGCGCCGTGGCCACCAGGTTTTCCCAGACCGTGAGGTTGGGAAATATTTGCCGGCCTTCTGGCACCAAGCCGATGCCCAATTGGGCAATTCGGTGGGGCGGCCAGGCTTGAATGGCCTGGCCCTGCCACCAAACCTCACCTTTCCAGAGCGGCAACAGGCCCATGATGCTTTTGAGTGTGGTGGTTTTGCCCATGCCGTTTCGCCCTTGCAAGCTCACGCATTGGCCAGGCAGCACTGACAAGGACATGTCAAACAGGACTTGGCTGCCACCGTAGCCATTGATGGCTTGGCGAATTTCCAACAGCGGCGTGTTCATGCGCTCAGTTCCTCATCGCCCAAATAGGCTTCACGCACGATGTCACTGTTGCGTACCACTTGCGGTGTGTCGCACAGCACCACTTGACCATAGACCAAGACACTGACTTGGTCTGCCAAGGAGAAAACGGCATGCATATCGTGTTCAATCAGCAAGATGGCAAAATTTTTTCGCAGGCCCTGCAAGACCTCGATCATGTGCTGCGTTTCTGCCGGCCCCAAGCCCGCCATGGGCTCGTCCAGTAGCAGCACATCGGGCTGTGATGCCACAGCCATGGCCAGCTCGATCTGCCGCTGCTGACCGTAAGACAAATGGCTTGCACGTTGATGTCGCAAGCCCAGCAGACCCAGCAAATCCAGCACGGCATCGCTGCGTTCAAGCAGATCGCGCTGGGCGGTGGCGGCTTTCCAAAAATGAAAGTTGTGCCCTTGCGCGGTTTGCACTGCCAGCAGCACGTTCTCAAGGGCAGTGAATTCAGGAATGATCGCGTTGATTTGGTAGGAGCGGCCCAAGCCCGCTCGGGCACGTTTGGCCACAGACCAATGGGTGATGTCCATGCCCTTGAGCAAGACTTGTCCGGCGTCACAGGTCACTTCACCCACGATTTGATTCACCAAGCTGGTCTTGCCCGCACCATTGGGTCCAATCAAGGCATGGATTTGGCCTGCATGCAGGCTCAGGTTCACCTGGTCTGTGACGCGCAAGCCACCATAGTTTTTCACCAGCCCGCGCACTTCCAACAAGGCACTCATCTCAGCGCTCCTCCAACAGGCCCCAAAGCCCGCGCTTGAGGTAAATCACAATCAAAACGATCAGAGGGCCCATGATCATGGGCCAGCGCTCGGTCAGCAGTTTCAGGCCCTCTTCCGTCAGCAGCAGGGCAAATGCGCCCACGATGGGGCCAAACACACTGCCCATACCACCGAGCAAGACCATCACAATCAATTCGCCCGAGACGGCCCAGGTCATCATGGCTGGCGACACAAAACCGGTGAGGTTGGCCAGAAAAAAGCCGGACAGCGCACACAAGACGGCGGAAATCACATAAGCCGTGATGCGGTAGGGCAGGCCGTTGGCCCCCAAGGCGTGTACCCGCCGTGCATTGACCTTGCTGGCACGCAAAACCAAACCAAAGCGCGAAGCCACGACATGCTCTAGTGCCCAAAGCGCCAACAAGACCGTGATGAGCAGCGATACATAAATGGCGTACTTGTTGCCCGTCAGGAAACCGAAATCACTCAGCTGCTGCAAGCTGATGCCATCGTCGCCACCAAAGGTTTTGAGGCTGACGAAGACATAATAAAAAAGTTGCGCAAATGCCAGTGTGATCATGATGAAGGCAATGCCCTGTGTGCGCAGTGCCACCCAACCCAGCGGCGCTGCGATCAGCACCGTGACCAGCACAGCCGAGGTGATGTGCAGCCAGCCCGCATGGATGCCCAGACTCGACAAAATCCCCACCGCATAGGCCCCCAAGCCGATGTACATGGCATGGCCCAAACTGACCATGCCACCAAAACCCAGTGCAAGGTTCAAGCCCATGGCGGCCAGAGAAAAGGCCAGGATGCGGCCAAACAAGGTGAGGGCGTACACGTCTTGTGCCCACCAGGCATAGATTGGAACACCCGCCAAGCCAGCCATCAGCAAGGCCGCGAGGCCTTTGCGCCACGGGGTGCGCAGGGCCAATGTTGGGGCTTGCCCTGTTTGTTCAACGTGCTTGTTCATTGCTGACGTGCCTTCACGGGAAACAGGCCATCGGGCTTGAAAGCCAGCACCAGGACCATCATCAAATACACCAACATCGATGCCAGGGCAGGTCCTGCGGCATTGGCCAACGATGCATCCAACAATTGGCGCAGCCAAATGGGCAGCAAAACGCGGCCCATGGTGTCCACCAGGCCCACCACCAACGCCCCCAAAAAGGCACCGCGAATGGAGCCAATGCCGCCGATCACGATGACCACCAGTGTCAGCACCAAAATGGGTTCACCCATGCCTGGCTGAATGGACAGGATCGGCCCCACCATGGCGCCAGCCAAACCCGCCAGGCCTGCACCCAAGGCGAATACAAAGCGGTTAAGCCAGCCAATGTTCACACCCAATGCGGACACCATTTCGCGGTTGCTTGCGCCTGCGCGGATGAGCATGCCGATGCGGGTGCGCTCGATCAGTGCATACAAACCCACGGCCACAGTGAGACCCACACCGATGATGGCAAAGCGGTAGGCTGGGTAATTGAAGCCAAAAAACTGCACCGAATTGGACAAGGCTTCTGGCGTGTCCATGAACAGGGGCGAATTGCCCCAAGCCCAGCGCACAAACTCGTTGCTGAACAGCACCAAACCAAAAGTGGCCAGCACCTGATCCAGGTGATCTCGCTTGTGCAGTACGGCCAAGCCGCCCGCGTCCAGCAGTGCAGCCAGCACAAATACGCCCACGGCGGCAGCCAATAGCGCCAGTGTGAAAGAACCCGAGGCCGAAAACACCAAGGCCGCAAAGTAAGCGCCAAACATGTAAAGCGCACCATGGGCCAGGTTGATGAAACTCATGATGCCGAACACCAGCGTCAGTCCTGCTGCCATCAAAAACAGCAGCACACCGAACTGCAGTCCGTTGAGGGCTTGCGCCAAGAGCAAATTGAAACTCATGCGATCTTTGAAAAAATAACCGGGGTTCGCGACAGCGCCAACCCCGGTGAGGTGTCACAAATGTCGGTTGAGCTTACTTCAGAGGGCAATCTTTCACGTAGGGATCGGCCAAGTCTTTGAGTGGCGTGGACAAGGTTTTGAGCGAGACACGACCTTGAGTGTCTTTGGCCACTTCAAAAACATGCATGTCCTGAACGGGGAAGCCGTTCTTGTTGAAACGGAAATTGCCACGCACGGACTTGAATTCAGCAGCGCGCAAAGCGGCCGTCAAAGCGGCTTTGTCGGTGGCTTTGCCACCTGTTTTTTTCAATGCACTGTCGATCAACAAGGCCGAGTCATAAGACTGCGCAGCGTACTGGGATGGGATCCGGTTGTACTTTTTCTCAAAGTCGGCCACAAACTTCTTGCTCGCTGCGTTGTTGAAGTCAGGCCCCCAGAAAGTGCCAGAGATCACGCCCAAGGCCGTGTCTTTCAAGGCCGGCAAGGTAGAGCCGTCGGTGGTGGACACCGACAGCAGAGGGATTTGTCCCAGCAAGCCCGCTTGGCGCATCTGCTTGACAAAGTTCACGCCCATGCCGCCCGGATAAAACACAAAGAGCGCATCGGGCTTGGCCGCTTGCATTTGAGCGATTTCAGCCGAATAGTCGGGTTGGTTGACGGTGGTGTAGACCTCGCCGGCCAAGCCACCCTTGAAATAGCGTTTGAATCCGGCGACGTTGTCTTTGCCCGACTGGTAGTTGGGCGCCATGATGTAAATGTTTTTGTAGCCCTTGTCGGTGGCGTATTTGCCCACCACTTCGGCCTGCATGTCGTTTTGCCATGAGGTGAAGAAGAAGTTGGCATTGCACTGTGCGCCAGCAAGTGGGGCAGGGCCTGCGTTGGAGCCAACGAAGACAGCTTTGCCATCGGACAGGGGTTTGGCCAAGGCCATCATCACGTTGGAAAAGGTGACGCCGGTGACAATGTCGACCTTGTCGCGCTCAATGAATTTGTTGACGATTTGCACGCCCAACTCAGGCTTGAGTTGGTCGTCTTCTTTGAGCAGTTCGATGCTGGCGCCGCCCAATTTGCCGCCCGATTGCTCAAGGCCCAGCATGAAGCCGTCGTACATGTCCTGGCCCAGTGAGGCTGCAGGCCCCGACAAAGTGGCCATGAAACCAATTTTCACTTGCGCGGATGCGTGGGTGGTGGCGAGTGCGCAAGTGGCAATGGCTGCTGCGCAAAGGGCTTTGAGGGTGAGGGGCTTCATGTTGTGGTCTCCGGAGGGTTGTGAAAATCAAAGGGCCGTATTGGGAAAGTGTTGCGCGCAGCTTTGGTGCCATGCTTGCCAGTCTCTGCCAGCATGAACCGTGCCGCAGTGCGAGCAGGTGCGCTGCTCATGGCTGGTGTCGTAAAACGAGGAGAAAGCTTTGGGTAAGTCCTCCACGATGCTTTGCAATTGCAACTCGCGCCGGGCAACCAAGTGGCCGCAGTCCGCGCAATACCATTCGAAGGCATCGATGTCCCCTGCAGGGCGGCTGCGCTCGATCACGGTGCACAAGCTGCCGACTTCGGGGCGTTGTGGCGAATGGCGCACAAAAGCGGGTAGTAAAAACACATCGCCTTCACGCAGGTGCACGCGTTCGAACTTGCCGCGGTCGGCAATGAGCAATGAAGCGTTGCCTTTGAATTGGTGGAAATACTCTTCGAACGGGTCGACGTGAAAGTCTGTGCGTTGGTTGGGTCCGCCGACCACAGTACAAATCAAGTCCGAATTTTTCCAGATCTGCTGGTTGCCAACGGGGGGCTTGAGCAAATGGGCTCGCTCATCGATCCAGTGTTGAAAATTCAAGGGCGCACTGTAGTGGTCAAGTCGGGGAACGGATGGATCAGACGACATGGGACTCATTTCTTGAAAAAGTGCTGCCACCAATGGCGCAGCGGTTGCCACAAAGCATAAAACAAAACGGGTATGCCCCGTCTTGGTGCTTCACCCAATAAGACCTGAGCAAATCGCTCGAAAAATTGTTCACTTAAGCGTTGTGCGCTGGCATGCACCAATCGGTTGCCCAATTGGGCCAGGGTCCCCTGAAGTTGGGGGTGTGCCGTCCAGTAAAGGCGGGTGTTTGCCCCCTCCTGATGTAATCGCACCAGCACCTGGGCTTGGCCGCTGCCCAGTGCACCGGCCTGGCCTGTCATGTGCAAGGCGCACTGTGCGTGCTGTGCATTGCCGGTGGGCTCGAGCTCGGGTGTCAGTTGCACCGAGGTGTCAAATTTGGCCGAGACAGGCCCTAATCCCACCTTCACCGTGGCCTGGTACTGGTGCAGCGAGACCAGGCGCATGGCTGTGCAACCAGGAATGCTGGCTTGCAACACGGTGGGGTCAAGCAGTGCTTGCCAAACGCGCACCAGTGGCGCTTGCAGAACATGCTCACCTTTGAGCGCATGGGCATCCTGTATGTGGTCCCGTGTGGATGACAGGCGGTGCGCTGCGGCATGCGCAGGGGCGCGTGGCATGCCCGGTGCTTGCCCTGTTAGCTGGGCAACGGCACGTCGGCACAGCACCGCCATGAGGTGTTGGCGGTAAGCTGCGCTGGCATGCACATCGCTCAGTGCTGGATGAGCGTGGGGATCCAAGTCGTTGAGTGCATGGACCTCCCACCGTTCGCCCAGTGCCTGCTCGGCTTGGTGCCAGCGCACCACACCGTGTCCCAGGCCTGTCGCTGCCACCCTGACGCCCCCATGGTGGTCGCGGATCACCGCGACACCGACCAAAGCAAAGCGTGAAGCGGGTTGCTCGAATTTGAGGTAGTGCCCACAGGTCGAGGCGGGAAACTTGAGGCCCAAAATCAATTCTTGGGGCCGCAAGGCCGTGGTGAACAGCCCTTGGAAGAAATCATCGGCGGCGATCTCGCGCTCGGTCGTGACGAGGGTGGCGCGGGCGGCCAAAACACCCGCCGGCCAACAAGCGGCAGGGTCGTTGTTGGCCACGGAGCCGCCCAGTGTGCCCACATGGCGGATTTGCGGGTCGGCAATGCCTGCGGCCAATTGCGCAAGCATGGGGCACCAGGCCTTGACATCTGCGTGACGGGCCACCTGTGCATGCGTGACCATGGCCCCTATCCACAAGTGATCGGCTTGCAGCGTGATGCGCCGGAGTTCTTGCAGATCTTGCAGGTCTACCCAATGTGTGGGGTGACACAAGCCCAGCTTCATGGCCGCCAACAAGCTTTGTCCGCCAGCCAGGGCTTGCGCTTGTGGATGCGCCGCCAGCATGGCTTGGGCTTCGGCCAAGCTTTGGGGGCGAAGGTAGAGCGTGTTCTTCATGCCAATGACGGGGACGCACGCAACAAGCGCAGGCCCTCGCAAACTGCCAGCACAATGCCTTCGTAGCCTGTGCAGCGGCACAAATTTCCAGACAGTGCATGTCGCACAGCCTGTTCTTGTGCCGGCACGTCTTCGTGGACCATGGCCAGGGCGCGCATGATCAAACCGGGGGTGCAAAAACCGCACTGCAGTGCATGGTGTTTGCTGAAGCACTGCTGCATCACATGCAGATCAGAGGCATTGGGTGCAACACCCTCGATGGTGGTGATGTGTTGTCCACTGCATTGCACGGCCAGACGGTTGCACGATTTCACGGCTGCGCCATCGACCAGCACCGTACAAGCGCCGCACTGGGCTGTGTCGCAGCCTTGGTGTGTGCCGGTGAGCTGACATTGCTCGCGCAATACTGTCAGCAGCAAGCTCGATGGCGCCACACTCAGGCGCTTGCGCTGGCCGTTGATGTGCAGTTGCAGCGGGGCGTTCATGTCAAACAAAAACCGGGCCTGTTCAAGCTGTACGCAAGCCCGATTGCGCAAAAGCTTGGCGTGTTTTTTCGCGCTCGGCTTCGGTCAATTGCAGCAAGGGGCGACGCACCGGGCCGCCGTGCTGGCCCAGGAGTTCTTGCCAGTACTTGGCGTGGGCTTGGGGTTTGCCTTGGGGCTTGCTTTGTCGAATGGCCTCGCGAACGGGGTTCAGACTGTCGCGCACTTGGCGCGCTTGCTCAAACTGGCCAGCGAAGGCCAGTTGGGTGTACTCGTTCATGCGCTGGTCCACCTTGCTTTGCAACAAGAAGGGCGGCGTGGAGCACAGATACAGCTTCCAGCCCAGCTCGATGATGTTGTCCAGCCAATCGTGTTCGTCGGGGTTGCTGACGTGAATTTTGTCGCCCACCATCTCGGTCAGGCGCTTGTAGTGCACGCGGTCGGTGCTGTATTTGATGGCCACGACGTTTGGCAACTCGGCAATTCTGGCGCACAGCTCGGGGCTCATGACGTAGCCGCAGTCGGGGTGATTCCACATGGCCAAGCCCAGGTCAATCTTTTCTGAAAGGTAGCGGTAGTACTCGTAAATGGTGTCGTCTGTGTGCGCGCCAAAGTGCAAGACGGGACTGTGCACGATCACGTAGTCGGCGCCGATGTTTTTCGAATGTTCGGCCAATTCCAGCACCACATCGAGGTTGGTGTCCGAACAAGAGGTGACGATGCCGCAGTGGCCTGCGCCCCCGCGGTTGCCTGCGTCGCTGGCCACTTCAACGGCCAAGTCCATCAAACGCTTGCGTTCCGGGATGGACATGGAGAAAAACTCGGCCTGTTTGCCGGCGATGAACAAGCCACCCAGCTTGAGGTCGTTGACCCAGTGACTGAGGTTTTCGCGGTAGGCTTTTTCGTCGAGTTGCAAGGCGTCATTGAAGGGGGTCAGGTTGGCCGCCCAAACCCCGACCATGTTCTGGCGTGCATGTTCTTTGGCTTCGGATTTTTTGTATTTCATGGGGTCGCTTTCTCAAATGAGCGGTGGATGACACGCCAGAGTTGCTCTGACGTGAGCGGAAATTGCAAGTCGTGCTCACCCAAGGGTGAGAGCGCATCGCGTGCGGCATTCATCAGCGCCGCTGGCACACCAATACAGCCTGCCTCGCCAACACCTTTGGCGCCCAGCAGGTTGTGCGGACTGCGCGTGTGCAGGCTGCTGATTTCAATGGGGGGCATGTTGTCTGCGCGCGGGATGGCGTAGTCCATCAATGAGCCGGTGATGAGTTGGCCTTGCTCGTCGTAGACCAAGCGCTCCATCATGGCCTGTCCAAAGCCTTGTGCGGCACCGCCCATCAGTTGGCCATGCACCAGTTGTGGCTGCAGCACATGGCCAGCATCGTCTACCCAGGACATGCGCTCGACGGTGGGCGCTCCGGTGTCTGCATCGATGCGCATTTGTGCAATCACACAGCCGTAGCTCCAGGCTTCTTGAGCGGTGAATTTTTCTTCAGCGGTGATGGGCAGGGCTTCACCGTGATCGCGCCTGTCCAACACGGCTTGGCATGCTTTCACGATGGCGCTGCCGCCAATGGCCGTACTCCGACTGGCCAGTGCGCCAGTACCGGCAGGGCACAGATCGGTGTTGCCCATCAGCACCTGCACCTGTTCAGCGGCGCAGCCCAGGGTCTCTGCCGCCAGTTGTGCAAAGGTGGTGGCATGGCCTTGGCCTTGTGCCGGGGTACCACTGGCCACCAGAACACGGCCGTCTGCTTGCAAGGTCACGCGCGCAGACTCCCAGCCTTGACCGCAGGGCTCGACGTAAAAAGCCAGACCAATGCCCACCATCTCACCTTGGCGACGGCGTTCTGTTTGCGCAAGGCGAGCGCCGGCGTAGTCAAATTGCGTACAGGCTTGGCGCAGGGCTTGGGCGTAGTCGCCAGAGTCCAACACTTCGCCAGTGGGCGTGGTGTAGGGCATCGCCTGTGGGGCAATCAGGTTTAGCAAGCGCAAATCCACGGGGTCGATGTGGCATTGGCGCGCAGCTTGCTCGACCAAAGTTTCCATCAGCAAGGCCGCCTCGGGGCGTCCTGCCCCACGGTAGATGTTGACGGGCGCGGCATTCGAGCGGGTGGCCATGCCCTGAATGTCCAGCTGCGTGAGTGCATAGGGTCCCGGCAAGATCCGTGTGGCATTGCGCAAGGGCACCACGGCAGAAAATGGCAGCCAGGCCCCCAGGGTGAAATGCATGCGCGCCCACAGGCCTTGCATGTGACCTTGTGCGTCGACGTGCAAACGGCCTTGCATCAACGAGCCCCGGCCCTGCATGCCCGCCACAAAGTCATCCGATCGGCTGGCCAGCCATTGCACATGGCGCTGCATGTGTTGTGCGGTCAGTGCCGTGAGCAAATCTTCCGGGCTAACAGATGCTTTGGCGCCGAATGCGCCGCCCACATCTGGGCAGATGAGCAGAACTTCCTCGGTGGGGATGTTCAGCACCCGGGCCATGTCGGCTTGTGCGCGAGAAGGGGTTTGGGTCCCCAGCCAAATGGTGATGCGGTGTGGTTGGGGTGATTCGTGGACCCATGCGCTGCAAGCACGCGGCTCCATGGGCATGGCGCTCACACGCGGTGACTGGATGTTGGCGTGTACCACATGGGCACTGTCCTCGGGCATTTTTCCGCAGATGTGCTGCGTCTGTGTGGTGGGCGAATCGTCCGAAAAATCGTTGACAGGTTTCAATGCCTGCAATGACAGCGAGACCAGTGCGGCGGCCTCACGGGCAAGGGCTGCAGTGCGCGCCACCACCACCGCCACGGGCTGTCCGACATAAGCCACATGGTCATGCGCCAGCAAATCAAATGCGCGGCCCGCGACCACTTCGAGCAAAGGATTGTGGGCGGGCACTGTGTGCCGACCCAGTTGTTCATCGGTCAGCACGGCCAACACGCCTTCGATTTGCAAGGCCGCTTCCGTTTGAATGCCCAGCAACTTGGCATGTGCCAAGGGGCTGCGCACAAAAGCCAGGTGACACGCATCGGGCAGTGAGATGTCCTGTCCAAAACGGCCCTCACCACGCAGCAAAGGAGGATCTTCGCGGCGCAGCGGCAGCTTCTGCTCAGTTGGCGAAGGTACTGTCGAGGCCGTGGTGGGCTGGCTGTAAGGTGGAGTCACCGCTTGATTGGACCAAAAACGGCCGCCCTGAAGGGCGATAAAAATTGAACAATCGTGCAGCTATTTTGTTCAATCCGGGAGGATGCCCATTGCGCATAAACTCCCGGGATGAGTTTCAAGTCCATGGCTTCCCATTTGAGTTTGCGTCAACTGCGCGCCTTTTTGGCGGTGGCCCAAGAGTCGAGCATGACCCGTGCGGCGGAAAAATTACACCTCACCCCCTCGGCCCTGTCCATGCTGGTGCGTGGCATGGAAGACGATTTGGGTGTGCGTTTGTTCGATCGCACCACCCGGCGCTTGGTATTGACCGAGGCGGGCGTGCAGTTTTTGCCCACGGTTGAGCAGGTCTTTTCTCAACTCGAAGCGGGCATTGCGGCGCTGCAAAACAACCAACAGATCAAGGCGGGTCGCCTGCATGTGGCGGCGTCACCCTTGTTGGCGAGTGCCCTGTTTCCACAGGTCATCGCCAGTTTCCGTTTGCTCAACCCCCAAATCAAAGTCTCGCTCATGGATGCGCCGGTGGCCTCCTTGCCCGAGTTGGTCAGGCGAGGTGAAGTCGACTTGGCGGTGTGCACAGCCAGCAGCGATATGAGCGACTTGCTGGCCACACCGGTTTACACCGACAAGCTGATGCTGGTGTGTCCTCGTGCGCACCGCTTGGCACAGTTTCGCGAGGTGGAGTGGCAAGACCTGCTGGACGAGCGTTTGATCTTGATGCGTCATGGCAGTGGCTTGCGCGTGTTGGTGGACAAAGCTTTTTCCAAATGGCACAAAAGCATTCAGCCTGCCTACGAGGTGTCCCAAGTGGCGACCGCTTTGGGTTTGGTCAGTGAGGGGGAGGGCGTTTCCGTTTTGCCCTCATACGCCATCTCCCGCGCCCAGTCACTGTCTCAGGCGGCTGCAGTGGCCACTGTGAACCTGGTCGCACCCAGTGTTTTGCGCGAAATTGTGGCCCTGACCAAATTGGGCTCCGGCATGTCTGAGACGGCCTTGTTGTTTGTGGAGCAGTTCAAAAAGCATGCAGGAGCAGGCTTGTTCTGAATCAGCCCTGCGCACCCATGAGGTAATCCACTTTGCCCACGTCCACGCCGTTGTGGCGCAGGATGTTGTAGGCCGTGGTGATGTGGAAGTACATGTTCGGCAGCATCCAGCCCGTGAGGTAGTTCTGGCCGGACAGGGTGCGGGTTTTGCCGGGGCCTGCGGGGAAGGTGATCTCTTTGTCTTCGGTGCCGTCCAGCGCAGCCGCAGGCACGGTGGCGATGAAGGCCAGGGTTTTCTGGATGCGCTCTTGCAGCTGGGCCAGCGTGGTTTCGGTGTCGTCAAACTTGGGCGCTTCGATGCCGCTCAAACGGGCCACGCCGTTTTTCACCGCGTCGCAAGCGATCAGCACTTGACGGGTGAAGGGGAACATGTCGGGGGCCAGGCGGTAGGTGGTCAGCGCCGTGGGGTCGATCTTTTTGGCTTCGACGAATTGCTCGGCCTTGCTCAGGATGTGGCTCAGGTTGCTCAGCATGCGGGTGCACACGGGCAGGCTGGCGCTGGACATGGAAAGGGTCATGAAAGTTTCCGGTTGTTGTTGAAAATTCAGGCGTTGACCACAGGCAATGCCTGTACCGCCTCGCCAATGGCGTAAAAGTGCCCGCCTGCCACATGGTGCAAGCTGCGCAGTTCGGGGGCGGCGTCTTCAAAGTGCCAGCGGCCTTGGCTGAACACGCGTTCATCGGCCCAGGCCCCGACCACCTCGGCCAGGATCAAATCGTGCGGCCCCGCCACATGGGCGGTGGCGGGCAACACCTTGCATTCCATTTGTGCGATGCAGCCGTCCACCAAGGGCACGCCGGTCAGCGGTGCGGATTGGGTGCTGATGTGGCAACGGTTCAGCTTGTCGGGGTAGTTCTTGCCGCTCATGCCGCCAGCGGCCATGACCAGGTCTTTCATGGCCACCGTGGGCACACAGAGGCTGAGCACGCCGGAGGCGTCGATCAACTCGCGGGTGAGGGTGCTCTTGTCCACGACCACCGCCACCTTGGGTGTGTCAAAGTCCAGTGGCATGGCCCAGGCAGCGGCCATCACATTGCTGCGGCCCGCATGGGCGCTGCCCACCAGCACGGTGGGCCCGTGGTTGAGCAGGCGGTAGGCGTGTTTCAGTTCAACGGTTTGCATGGTCGGTCAGCGGGTTTCAGGGCGCGTCGAGCGCTCCTTTTCGTATTGGTCGTAGCGCGGCAAGCCCTGGTTGGGCGGTGCATTGGTGCCGACGGCGTTGGCTTTTTCTTGGGCGCGTATGCCTTCGTAAACGGCTTGCGACGAAGTCAGGCCGCAGCCCGTCAAGCCGGTCAGCAGCGTCAGTGCGATGAGGGGTTTGTGGCGCATGAGCCGGGTTTGCCAAGATTTGTCGGGGCTGAAGCCATTGGCCTGCAAGCGGGATGAACGCAAGTCGACAGCTTCAGCATTGACATGTTGACGTCGTGTATCAGGCCAGTTCAGCAATGAGTTCGATCTCGACGCAAGCGCCCAGTGGGATTTGGGCCACGCCAAAAGCGCTGCGGGCGTGTGCGCCGACTTGCGGGCCGAAGACCTGGCCCAGCAATTCGCTGCAGCCGTTGGTGACCAGATGCTGCTCGGTGAAGTCGCCGGTCGAGTTGACCAGGCTCATGACTTTGACGATGCGCTTGACCTTGTTCAGGTCGCCCACGGCGGCGTGCAGGGTGCCCATCAGGTCAATCGCTACGGCACGGGCCGCTTGCTGGCCTTCGGCGGTGCCGATGTCTTTGCCCAATTGGCCGACCCAGACTTTGCCGTCTTTCTTGGCGATGTGGCCCGACAAAAAAACCATGTTGCCGCTTTGCACGAAGGGCACATAGGCCGCAGCGGGCACCGCCACGGGGGGCAGTTCGATGTTCAGGGATTTCAGGGTGTCGTAAACGCTCATGGTCAGATGTCAAAAAGGGTTGAATGGAGCATTCCAGCGTGGGCGGGAACGGCCAGAAACCGATTGTCGCCGAAGGGGCGGGAGGACGGGCTCATTCGTCCATCGGTGCCACCGTGACGGCCACTTCCAGCGTGTGTTCGCCGCCGCCTTGCAGCACGCCGCGCAGGGGCGAGACGTCGGCAAAATCGCGGCCCACGGCCAGGCGCACATAGTCCAGGCCCGGGCTGGCCAGGCCTGTGCGGTTGTTGGTCGGGTCCAGATCGAGCCAGCCTTGACAAGCGTGGCTGGCCAGCTCGGGCACATACACCGAGGCCCAGGCATGCGATGCGTCGCTGCCCACCAGGCGCGGCTGACCAGGCGGCGGTTGGGTCAGCAGGTAGCCGCTCACGTAACGGGCGGGCAGGCCCAGCGAACGCAGGCAGGCCAGCAAGATGTGCGCAAAGTCCTGGCAGACGCCGCGTTTGGCCTGCAGGGCTTCGAGCGCCGGGGTGTTGATGTCGGTGCTTTGCGAGGCGTAGGTGAAGTCGCGGTGCATGCGCGCCGTCAGGTCTTGCGCGGCTTGCATCAAGGGGCGGCCGGGTGAAAAGCTGCTTTGCGCGTAGGCCGCAAAGGCTTCATGCGCGGGCGCATGGTGCGAGCCAAATACAAAGCCGTTGTTCACATCGGCCGCATGCCCGCCCCGGTAGCGGAAATGCTCGCGCACCGATTCCCAGCTTTGCGCGGACGTGGTGGCTTCAATGACCGAGGTGTTCAATTCGCTGTAGGCGCGCACCAGCAAGCCGTCGTGCGGGTGGGTCAGGGCCCAGTAGGCGCGGTGGTTGCAATAGGCGTCCACGCTGTGCTGCACGTTCGCTGTGGGCTCCACATACAGGCTGTGGTTGAGCACTTGCTGGCAAGGTGAATTGGCCGGTTGCAGGTGCGCCACATGCTGCGCGGTTTGCACGGCAGGGCTGTAGCGGTATCGGGTTTCGTGGGTGATGGCCAGACGCATGGGAGCAACCGATCAAGCGCCAAAGCTGAAACGGGCTTCACCGCTGTGGGTGAAAAACAGCGCGCACAGCTGGTCAGACACCTGCCTTGCGGCGCTTTGGCAATGCGCCAAAGCCGCATGCAAGGGCAGGGGCTGGGCCGAACCCGTGAAGTGGGCATCGGGCGCGCTGTACAAGGGCCACAAGGCTTCGGGCGTGAGGTCCACCAGCCGCGGCACCCAGTCGGCCAGCGGCACGGTGGCGCCATCGGCCAGGTTGCCCATGCGCAGCAGGCGCGAGCGCAAGGTGTGCGCCACCCAGCCCAAAGCACGCGGGTTGTCGGGGTTGGTGACCAGCAGGTCCATCAGGGCCTGCGGCGTGCGGCTTTGCTGGTATTGCGCGTGGAAGCTGATGGTGCTGTCAAACAAGTCCAGCACCGCGTCAAAGCCCGCTTGCTCGCCGATCAGGCCGCCTTGCACGGCTTCGCTCAAGGCGCTCGACAAAAACTCCAGCCGCTCGATGTGGCGGCCAATCGACAAGAGGCGCCAGCCATCGTCGCGCGTCATGCGGTCGGTCTGCGCCCCGGTCAAGGCCGCCAGCATTTGGCTGGTTTCGCCCAGCAGGGCTTGCACTTCCACCGTGTCTTGCGAGTTGTCGCTGGCCACCGAGTTGAAAAAACGCGACTCGGCTTGCTCCAGCAGCCGCCAGTGTTCGGGCGACAGGCGCTCGCGCACCGAAGAGGCCGCCAGCCGCACCGAGCGCAGGTTAAAACCCACGCTGGTGGCCAAGGTCTTGTCCCAGAGCCCGGCGATCATCGAACGCTCAAACACGCGGTGCGACAGACCAGCGGCAGGCACGCCCGGGCGCACCAGGCCGTGGCGCGCGGCCATGCGGGTGATGAAGTTCAAAAGCAGCGGCTGGTTCTGGTTTTCGCTGTTCAAAATCTCCAGGCTCAGACGCACCAGACGCAAGGTATTTTCGGTGCGCTCGGTGTAGCGGCCCATCCAGAACAGGTTTTCTGCGGCGCGGCTGGTGACCAGGCGCTGGCGCTGGGGTGTGGGCGAGGCATTCGCCATGCCGGAGGCGGACTCGTCATCGCGAGGAGCGAAGCGACGTGGCGATCCATGCGGTGTGTCGCTGACCGATGTGTCGGGTGAAGACATGGATGGCCGCGCTTCGCTCGCCATGACAGAGTGGGATCCGCTCGCCATCGCGGGGTTTGATGCGTCATCGCGAGGCGCGAAGCGGTGTGGCGATCCAGTCTCGGCACACGAGCTGTTACTCGAATGGGCATTGCCTTCGGCCGATGCGGCTTGCACCCACACATCGGCACTGCTGCCACCGCGCTGCATGGAGGCGATGCCCTCGCGGGTGCCCAAGCGCGCCAGGCCGCCGGGCAAGACTTGCCAGCCGCCTTGCGCGTCGGCCACGGCAAACACGCGCAGCACCACCGGGCGCGATTCGATCCGGGCCTGGCCGCCGGGCGGTGTTTGCCAGGTGGGTTGGTGCGACAGTGGCAACCACGACTGCAAGGTGTGGGCATCCGGGTCACGCAGGATGCGGCCCGCCCATTCGTCTTGTTCTTTGCGGCTCAGTTGGTGGCCCAACACCGGCTCGAAGCTTTGGCGGTCGGTGTTGTAGGGGTAGGTGGGCTTGATCACGCAACTGCTGATGCGCGGCAGCACGTCTTGCAGGGCCGCCGCCTCGCCGCACCACCAGCTGGGAATGGCGGGCAGTTGCAGCTCTTCGTCCAGCAGCGCACGCGCCAAGGACGGCATGAAGCCCAAGAGCGCGTTCGACTCCAGAAAACCGGAGCCGGGCGTGTTGGCCACCAGCACGTTGCCGCTGCGCACGGCTTGCAAGAGGCCGGGCACGCCCAGCGTCGATTCGGCGCGCAGCTCCAGCGGATCGAGCCAGTCGTCGTCCACCCGCTTCAAGAGCCCATGCACCGGCTGCAGGCCTTGCAAGGTCTTGAGGTAAAGCCGTTCATCGCGCACGGTCAGGTCGTTGCCTTGCACCAGACTCAGGCCCAGATAGCGGGCCAGGTAGGCGTGCTCGAAATAGGTTTCGTTGTAGGGGCCGGGCGTGAGCAGCGCGATGTGGGCCGAGGCCCCGGCCGGGCTGCGCGCCTTGATGCCGTCGATCAGCGTGCGGTAGGTCTCGGCCAGGCGCTGCACCGGAAACGCCTCGAACGCCTGAGGGAACAGGCGCGAGACGATCAGCCGGTTTTCCAGCAAATAGCCCAGGCCCGAAGGCGCTTGTGTGCGCTGTGACAAGAGCCACCAGCAGCCGTCTGGCCCACGTGCCAGGTCGAACGCGGCCACCGATAAATAGCGGCCACCCACGGGCGGCACGCCATGCATGGCAGGCAGGTAAGCGGGGTGGCCTTGAATGAGCGCCGCAGGCAACTGGCCATTGAGCACCAGCTTTTGCGGGCCATAGGCGTCGGCCATGATGCGCTCGAGCAGCTGCATGCGCTGCAGCACACCCGCTTCGATCTGCTGCCAGTTGGCCTCGGGCACCATGAGCGGAAACAGGTCGAGCGACCAGGGGCGCTGCGGTTGGTCGGCCGCGGCGTACACGTTGTAGGTGATGCCGTTGTCGCGCACCTGGCGCTGCAAATTGGCCATGCGGGCGTTCAGGCCCTGCAGGCCTTCACCGGCCAAATGTTCGATGAAGGTTTGCCAGGCGCGGCTCATCTGCGCATCGGGCGCGAGCCCGTCTGGCGTGGGTGCGAGGCTCAATCCGCGCAGTTCATCCCAGTGTCCCTCGGGCGCGGCCAGCGCCTGGTGCGCCAGCCAGGTCATGGCTTGCGCGTCCAGAGTTTGGGCCGGGCTGTGGCGGGATTCATTCATTCAACCATTGTCGCTCAAGCCTTGCGCAAATCCAGGGTGTACGGGAACTCGGGACTGGCGTGCAGCGTGGCGTTGGGGCCGAGTGCGGCCACGTGTTTCATCGCACCGGGCGTGTGACCCATGCGGAAGAAACGCGCCAGGCGGCGGCTTTCGGCTTCATAGGCATTGACCGGGAAGGTCTCGTAGCTGCGGCCACCGGGGTGCACCACGTGGTACTGGCAGCCACCCAGCGAACGTTTCATCCAGGTGTCCACCAGGTCAACCGTCAGCGGCGCGTGCACACCGATGCTCGGGTGCAGCGACGAGGGCGGGTTCCAGGCTTTGTAGCGCACGCTGGCCACGTACTCGCCCACCACGCCCGTGGGCTGCAGGGGCAGGGGCTTGCCGTTGACGGTCACGGTGTGGCGCGAGGGGTTGATGCCCGTCACATGCACCTCGATGCGCTCCAGCGACGAGTCCACATAACGGGCGGTGCCGCCTGCTCCGTTTTCTTCGCCCATGACGTGCCAGGGCTCCAGCGCATTGCGCAGGGTCACCACCGCGCCATCGACCCGGAGTTGACCGACCAGCGGAAAGCGGAATTCAAAATGTGGCGCGAACCAACTCGGGTCAAAGTGGAAGCCCGCGTCGCCCAGCTCGGTGAGCACGTCGTCAAAGTCCTTGTGGATCCAGTGCGGCAGCATGAAGCGGTCGTGCAGCTCGGTGCCCCAGCGGGTCACGGGCGCTGAATAGGGCGCATCCCAAAAGCGGGCCACCAGGGCACGCAGCAGCAGTTGCTGGACGATGCTCATGCGGGCGTGGGGCGGCATTTCAAATGCGCGCAGCTCCAACAGGCCCAGGCGGCCGGTGCTGCTGTCGGGCGAGTACATCTTGTCGATGCAAAACTCGCTGCGGTGGGTGTTGCCGGTCACGTCCACGAGGATGTTGCGCAGGGTGCGGTCCACCAGCCAAGGCGGCATGTCGGCGCCGTACTTCTGGCGGTTGCGGATGATCTCGCGCAGCGCGATTTCCAGCTCATAGACCTGGTCGTTGCGCGCTTCGTCCACGCGGGGGGCCTGGCTGGTCGGGCCGATGAACATGCCGCTGAACAAATAGCTCAGGCTGGGGTGGTTGTGCCAATAGAGGATGAGGCTGGCCAGCAGCTCGGGGCGGCGCAAGAAGGGGCTGTCGGCAGGCGTGGCGCCGCCCATCACCATGTGGTTGCCGCCGCCGGTGCCGGTGTGGCGGCCATCGGTCATGAACTTCTCGGCCGACAGGCGCGTCTCGAAAGCGGCCTGGTACAAGAACTCGGTGTGCTCGACCAGCTCGGTCCAGTTGTGGGCCGGGTGGATGTTGACCTCGATCACGCCGGGGTCGGGCGTGACTTGCAGGAGTTTCAGGCGCGGGTCGCGGGGTGGCGGGTAGCCTTCCATCACGATCTTCAGGCCCAGCTTCAAGGCGGTGGCTTCGACGGCGCTCACCAGTGCCAGATAGTCTTCCAGCCGCGCCAGGGGCGGCATGAAGACATACAGCACGCCCGACTTGTCGCCTTTTTTCTCGGCATCTCTTTCGGCTTGGGGGCCATTGGCCCGGTTCGGGTCGCGCACTTCCACGCACAAGGCGGTGCGCACCACCGACGGGTCGGACACGAAGCGCGACACGGGCTGGGCGGGCACGGCGGCCGAGCCAGGGGCACCGCTGGCCGCCGAATGGGCGGTCATGCCCGGGGCGCGCGTTTGCAGCAGCGTGGGCGCGGCGGGCAAGGCACCCCGCAAAGCGAAGGGGTCTTGCTCGATCTGGTGCCAGCGGTCGGTGGGGGCAGCCCAGGGCAGCGAGTCCAGCGGCAAGCGCCAGCCCATGGGCGAGTCGCCGGGCATGAGGTACATGCGTTCTTCGCGCACAAACCAGCGCCCGGTCTGCCAGGCAGTCAGTGCCGGGTTGCCTGTGTCCACCGGCTGTAGCGGCAGGACATAGCCCACGGCTTGGTCCAGACCCTGGCTGAAGACGCGGCGCAAGCGGTTGCGTTCCATCTCGTCGTCCAGGCGCGCATCAAACGGGTCCACGTTCACGGGCAATCGGCGTTCACGCCAGAGGTAGTACCAGGTGTCCTCAAACCCGGGCAGCACGGTGTCGCTGGAAAGACCCAGCTGCGCCGTGAGCCCTTCCATGAAGCGCAGCGCATCGGCGCTGGTGTATCGCTGCGGTTCGCGTTCGTCGGCAAACACCTCGGGGTTTTGCCAGCAGGGTGTGCCATCGGCACGCCAATAGATGCTGAGCGCCCAGCGCGGCAGTTGCTCGCCCGGGTACCACTTGCCCTGGCCAAAGTGCAAAAAGCCACCCTGGCCGTATTGCTGGCGCAGCTTGTGCACCAGCTCGGTGGCCAGGCCGCGCTTCGTGGGCCCCAAAGCGTCGGTGTTCCATTCCGCGCCATCGCGGTCCTGGGTGGACACAAAGGTCGGCTCGCCGCCCATGGTCAGGCGCACGTCTTCGGCCACCAGCTGGGCGTCCACTTGCTCACCCAGTTGCTGCACCTCGGCCCATTGCTCGTCGGTGTAGGGCTTGGTCACGCGGGGCGACTCGTGGATGCGGGTGACCTTCATCTCGTGGCTGAACTCGACCTCGGCCTTGTCCATCAGGCCCTCAATGGGCGCCGCCGCTGAGGGCTGCGGGGTGCAAGCCAGCGGGATGTGGCCTTCACCGGCCAGCAGGCCCGAAGTCGGGTCCAGGCCCACCCAGCCCGCGCCGGGCAAGTACACCTCGCACCAGGCGTGCAGGTCGGTGAAGTCCACTTCGGTGCCGCTCGGGCCGTCGAGCGATTTCACGTCCGGCGCCAACTGGATCAGATAACCCGAGACAAAACGGGCCGCGATGTTCATGTGGCGGAACAACTGCACCAGCAGCCAGGCCGAGTCGCGGCAGGAGCCGCTTTTCAGGGTCAGCGTTTCTTCGGGCGTTTGCACACCGGGCTCCATGCGGATGGTGTAACGGATGTCCTGGTGCAGGCGCTGGTTGATCTGCACCAGAAAGTCGATGGTGCGTTGGCGCTTGCGGTCCATGCTGGCCAGGTATTTTTTGAACTTGGGCGTCTTGTTGTCCTTGACCAAATAAGACTGCAACTCCTCTTTGACCAGGTCCGCGTACTTGAACGGCACTTCTTCGGCCGAGGGCTCCAGAAAGAAGTCAAAGGGGTTGAACACGGCCATCTCGGTGACCACGTCCACCGTGACCTTGAACGAGGTGGTTTTTTTCGGGAAGACCAAGCGCGCCTGGTAATTGGCAAAGGCGTCCTGCTGCCAGTTGATGAAGTGTTCTTCGGGTTCGACCTTGAGGCTGTAGCTCAGGATGCGGCTGCGGCTGTGCGGGGCCGGGCGCAGGCGGATGACTTGGGGCCCCAATTGAACCGGTCGGTCGTAGGTGTAATGGGTAACGTGGTGCAGGGCAACTTGTATCGACATATCTTTAAAAGCGCAACAGGGGCTGCACGCATGACAAATGCAGCTTGGGCTTTTTAAACTAGCAAGACACGCGCCAGCCCAGAGATTGGCGACCCCAACAGCCAATCCAGGGAGGCTGAAGATGTCATGCTTGCCCAGCAGGCCCAAGCGCAGCGTTGCCCGCCATGAGGCCGCGCCATGATGTCCTTGCGTTGGGCGCAGGGTTTGGCACCGGCCTTGCTGGCCTGGTGCGCCGGGGTGGCCTTGCAGCTTCAGCAAAGCCAGCTGTGGTCCGCACCTGTCTATGGCGCCATGGGGGTTCTGGCTTTGGCGGGCTTGTGCTGGCCTGCTTGGCGGCGCATGCCTGCGTTCATCGGTGTGTGTTTGACGTGTGCGCTGTTGTCTTTTGCCTGCACGGCTTGGCATGCGCTGTGGAAGCTGCCATCGATTGCCCCCGAACTGGAAGGTCAGGATCTGGAGCTGGTGGGTGTGGTGCAGGCCATGCCGCACAAGCAGGACATGGGCTGGCGTTTTCGTTTTCGGGTCGAGTCGGCCTGGCGCGGGCAGGGGGCTGCACGGCAGCAAGTGCCAGTGCCCGAGCAGATTTATCTGGGCTGGTATGGGCAGGACGGCGTGACCGACAGCGGCTGGAACCTGTCGCCCCTGCCCGAGCCCGTGCAGGCCGGTGAGCGCTGGCGCTTGCGGGCACGCCTGAAAGCGCCACACGGCAACCTGAACCCGCGCGGTTTTGACTACGAGCTGTGGCTTTGGGAGCAGGGCATCCGTGCCACCGGTGTGGTGCGTGCCGGGCCGGGCCAGCCTGCGCCAGAGCGCCTGGGGCAGACTGGGTCGCACCCGGTGGAGTGGTGGCGGCAGTCGGTGCGCGATCGTTTGCAGACGCGGCTCGGTGCGGTGGCGGACGCCGGTGTCGCTGCCGACGGCGCTGGGCGCGCCCCCAATGTGGCGGGCATCGTGGTGGCCTTGGTCACAGGCGATCAAGCCGCCATTGACCGCAGCGACTGGGATGTGTTTCGGGCCACCGGGGTGGCGCACCTGATGAGCATTTCCGGCCTGCATGTGACCATGTTTGCCTGGCTCGCCGCCATGACGGTGGGCTGGTGCTGGCGCCGGTCGGCGCTGTGGGGGTTTCGCGGCGCTTTGCGCTGGCCTGCGCCGCAGGTGGGGGCTTTGGCGGGGCTGGCTTTGGCGCTTGTGTATGCCTTGTTCAGCGGCTGGGGTGTGCCGGCGCAGCGCACGGTCTGGATGCTCGGTGTGGTGGTGCTTTTGCGCCTGTCGGCCAGGCAATGGTCTGCCACGCTGGTGTGCCTGTTGGCGGCGGCAGTCGTCTTGACGCTCGACCCTTGGGCGCTGCTGCAGCCAGGCTTTTGGCTGAGCTTTGTGGCGGTGGCCGTGCTGGTGTGGACCGATGAACGCTGGCCGGGCGCACCGATGCAGGATGCTGCGCAGGAGGCGACACAGGTGCATCCTGACCCCAGCACCAAGTCGGGGCTGGTGCACCGCTTGCGTGCCCTGTGCCTTGCACGTTTTCATGCAAAAGGTGGCGCCTTGCAGGGCGAATGGCGGGGTCAGTCGTGGCGCCATGTTGCGGGCCGCATCTGGGGTTTGTGGCGCGAGCAATCGGTGGTCACGCTGGCGCTGGCACCTTTGTGTTTGCTGTTCTTTGGGCAGGTCTCGGTGGTGGGCCTGCTGGCCAATCTGGTGGCCATTCCGTGGGTGAGTTTTGTGGTCACGCCGCTGGCCATGCTGGGCGTGGTTTGGTCGGGTTGGGCGGTGCTGGCCGCTTGGTCGCTCAAGCCTTTGACCGCTTTGCTGGTCTGGATGGCCAGTTGGCCGCTCGCCAGTGTGAGCCTGGCTTGGCCGCCTTGGGGGTTTGCGGTCTTGGCGCTGTTGGCGGCGCTGTTGTGGGTGTCGCGCTGGCCCTTGTCCTGGAAGCTGGCGAGCCTGCCCTTGCTGTGGCCCGCACTGTTTTGGACGGCGCCGCGCCCACCTCTGGGTACTTTTGAATTGCTTATCACCGATGTGGGGCAGGGCAATGCTGTTTTGGTGCGCACGGCGCGCCACAGTCTGCTCTACGACGCGGGGCCGCGCTATTCGCCCGAAAGCGATGCCGGTCACCGCGTGCTGGTGCCGCTGCTGGCACAGACGGCCGAGCGGCTGGATGTGCTGATGCTCAGCCACCGCGACACCGACCACACGGGCGGCGCGCCAGCGGTATTGGCCATGCAGCCGCAGGTCGCGCTGTGGTCATCGCTGGAAGCCGGGCACCCCTTGCATGCGCTGGCCGCCAGCTCGCAGCCTTGCCACCGTGGCCAAGCTTGGGTCTGGGACGGTGTGCGTTTCGAGGTGCTGCACCCCACGGCGGCGCCCCAGCTGCCGCCGGACAAGCCGATCAAGCCCAATGCGCTCAGCTGCGTCTTGCGCATCAGCGATGGCCTGCGTTCGGTCTTGCTTGCGGGTGACATTGAAGCGCCGCAAGAACAAGCCTTGGTGGCGGCAGGGCTGGCGCCGGTCGATCTGCTGCTGGTGCCGCACCACGGCAGCAAGACCTCTTCGACACCCGAGTTTTTGCAGGCCTTGAGCCCTAAGCTGGCGCTGGTGCAAGCGGGCTACCGCAACCGCTTTGGCCACCCGGCACCTGCGGTGCTGGCCCGTTATGAAGGCCTGCGCATCCGCGTGGTGGACAGCGTGCACTGCGGCGCAGCCACCTGGCGCAGCGATGCACCCAAACAGCTGGTGTGCGAGCGCGAGCGCTCGCGCCGCTATTGGCACCACGCAGCGCCTTGACCGCCGTCAATCGAAGTGGGTACGCATCTTGCTAACCTGTGTGCAGGAGTAAGAAGCTATGCGCCAATTTGATGAGATGTACAGCCGCCTGCCTGCATCAGGCGATGCGGGCGAGGTGAGAAAACACTACGAGGCCTATGCCCGTTGGTTGCAGGCGCAAGATCCCCGGACCATGGCCGCTCGCCGTGAAGAGGCCGAGATGATTTTCCGCCGTGTCGGCATCACCTTTGCCGTCTACGGCGACAAGGACGAAGACGGCTCGGGCACAGAGCGCCTGATCCCCTTTGACCTGATCCCCCGCGTGATCGCCGCCCAGGAGTGGAAAAGCATGGAGGCCGGTCTGGTGCAGCGCGTCACGGCCCTCAACCGTTTCATCCACGACGTGTACCACGACCAGGACATCTTGAAGGCCGGGGTGATCCCCCGCGAGCAGATCGAAAACAACGCGCAGTTTCGCCCCGAGATGGTCGGTGTGGATGTGCCCAACAACATCTATTCGCACATCAGCGGCATCGACATCGTGCGTGCCCCCGACAGTGCAGGCAACGGCGAGTACTACGTGCTCGAAGACAACCTGCGCGTGCCCAGCGGCGTGAGCTACATGCTCGAAGACCGCAAGATGATGATGCGGCTCTTCCCCGAGCTCTTCGGTGAGAACCGCGTGGCCCCCGTGGCCCACTACCCCGACCTGCTGCTGGAAACCCTGCGCGCGGTGAGCCCGGCCACCACGGCCGAGCCCACGGTGGTGGTGCTCACGCCCGGCATGTACAACAGCGCCTACTTCGAACACGCCTTCCTCGCGCAGCAGATGGGCATCGAGCTGGTGGAGGGCCAAGACCTCTTCGTCAAGGACAACTTCGTCTACATGCGCACCACGCGCGGCCCCAAGCGGGTGGACGTGATCTACCGCCGGGTGGACGACGACTTTTTGGACCCCAACGTGTTCCGCCCCACCTCCACTTTGGGCTGCGCGGGCCTGATGGAGGCCTACAAAGCTGGTCATGTGGCGATCTGCAACGCGGTGGGCACGGGCGTGGCCGACGACAAGTCGATCTACCCCTATGTGCCCGACATGATCAAGTTCTATCTGGGCGAGGAACCCATCCTCAAAAACGTGCCGACTTTTCAGTGCCGCAAGCCCGACGACCTGCAATACACCTTGGCCAACCTCAAAGACCTGGTGGTCAAGGAAGTGCACGGCGCAGGCGGCTACGGCATGTTGGTCGGTCCGGCCTCGACCAAAGAAGAGATCGAGCGCTTTCGCGGTGCGCTGCTGGCCAACCCCGAGGGCTACATCGCGCAGCCCACGCTCAGCCTGTCGAGCTGCCCGACCTTTGTGGACAGCGGCATCGCCCCGCGCCACATCGACCTGCGCCCCTTTGTGCTGAGTGGCCGCACGGTGCAGATGGTGCCCGGGGGCCTGACGCGCGTGGCGCTGAAAGAAGGCTCTTTGGTGGTCAACAGCAGCCAAGGCGGCGGCACCAAAGACACCTGGATATTGCAGGACTGATTTCACCCCCTGTCCTGATTTCACCCCTGTCATCCTCGGGCTTGACCCGAGGATCCACGGATACCCGACCCGTCGGGCATGACACACCAAGGAAAAAATATGCTGAGCCGCACCGCCGACCACCTCTTCTGGATGTCCCGCTACATGGAGCGGGCCGAGAACACGGCCCGCATGCTCAATGTGAGCTACGAGACCTCCCTCTTGCCGCAGTCCGCCGCCGCCGTGGAAGCCGGTTGGGAAGGCATCTTGTCGATCAGCGAACTGCTGCCCGCTTACCTGGCGCTGTACAAAAACATCACGCCCCGCGATGTGATGGCGTTCATGGTCAAGGATGTGGACAACCCCTCATCCATCATCTCGTGCCTGCGGGCGGCCCGCGAGAACGCTCGCGCTGTGCGCGGCACGCTGACCACCGAGGTCTGGGAGACGCAAAACCAGACTTGGCTCGAAGTCAACCGCATGCTCAAAAGCGGCGAGTTCGAACGCGACCCGGGCCAGTTTTTCGAGTGGGTGAAGTTCCGCTCGCACCTGTCACGCGGCGTGACGGTGGGCACCATGCTGATGGACGAGTCGCTGTACTTCATGCGCATGGGCACCTTCCTGGAGCGGGCCGACAACACGGCGCGTTTGGTGGATGTGAAGTTCCACGCCATGAACAACGACTTTTTTGGTGCGCCGCAATACAACACATCGGGTGCAGAAAGCACGCAGGAATACGACTTCTACCACTGGAGCGCCATCTTGCGCAGCGTCAGCGGCTTCGAGGTCTACCGCAAGGTCTACCGCGATGTGATCCGCCCCGAGCGCGTGGCCGAGTTGCTGATCTTGCGCCCCGACATGCCACGCTCGCTGCACGCCAGCCTGAACGAAGTCTTGTCGAATCTGAAGCTGGTGGCACATGACCCGGACAGTGACACCCTGCGCGATGCCGGGCGCTTGTTGTCCGAGCTGGCCTTTGGCCGCATCGATGAGATTTTGGCGACCGGCTTGCACGCTTATTTGACGCAGTTCCTGGACCGCGTGAATGTGCTGGGTGGCCGCATCAGCCGAGAGTTCTTGATGCCGTCTGCGGCTTGAACCGTCATTCCCCTGGAGATCCTGCCACCACGAATGAGCGCAGGTCATCCCGAACACAAGCATGTCATCCCAAGCCAGGCATGTCATCCCGGGCCAGGCATGTCATCCCAAACC
>NZ_JAOASQ010000056.1 GCF_030158565.1 Limnohabitans sp.
TGTCGGTGTAGGTCTTGACCTTCTTGAAGGTGTCGAGCACCTTGGTCATGGTGGCACCAGTCAAAGCAGTTTGGTCCAGTTGCACCAAAGCTTTTTTGTAGAAGTCGGCACCGCCAACGCCCAGGGCCACGCTTTCAAACGTGGTGAAGTCTTGCCAGTTTTGACCACCGTGCGCGACGGGGATGATGCCGGCCTTCTTCAGGGCTTCGGCCGCCACAAAGAACTCGTCCCAGTTGGTCGGCACTTTGGCGCCAGCCTTTTTGAAGGCGGCGTTGCTGGCCCACAGCCAGTTCACGCGGTGCACGTTCACGGGCGCAGCGATGTAGTTGCCCTTGTATTTCATGACGCTGGCGACCACGGGGGGCAGCAAGCTGTCCCACTTCTCGGCCTTGGCCACATCGTCGATGTTGGCCAGCACGCCTTCAGCAGCCCACTCTTGCAAAGCGGGGCCCTTAATTTGTGCTGCAGCAGGGGCATTGCCCGAGACCACACGCGACTTGAGCACGGTCATGGCGTTGTCACCGCCGCCACCGGCCACTGCGAAGTCTTTCCAGGTGTGGCCTTTGCCTTGCAAAGTGGCCTTCAGGGCTGCGGCCGATTTGGCTTCGCCGCCGCTGGTCCAGTAGTGCAGCACTTCGACTTCACCGGCTTGCGCAGCCAAAGTCACCACGGCAGCCGTGGCCAACAGGGTGCGCTGGAACATTTTCAGAGTTTTCAAGAGAGTCTCCTGGTATGGGGGCCTGGGGCCCAAAGGTTGATGTTCGAGGCGGCTTGCCAGCCTTCCAGAACCTCGACAGGCGGAATATTAATGTTTCATTAATATATTAACACTAGGTTAAACCCTGATACAGGATTTGCCAAATGCGAGGCTGCAATCTGAACAATCCATTAAGCTTCAGGCATGAAACTGCTGCTTGCCGAAGACGATGCGATGCTGGCCGACGCCCTGACCACCCAGTTGGGCGGTGCCGGTTTTGAGGTGGAACACGCGCCCAACGGGGCGGTGGCCGACTATTTGCTGAGCAAGCAAAGCTTTGACATCGCGGTGCTCGACATTGGCCTGCCCATGATGGACGGGCTGTCGGTGCTCAAGCATGTGCGCCAGACCCAACCGGCTTTGCCGGTGTTGCTCTTGTCGGCCCGCGATGCGCTGGACGACCGCGTGGCGGGGCTGCAAGCCGGGGCCGACGATTACGTGACCAAGCCCTTTGACTTTCCCGAGCTGGTGGCGCGTTTGCAAGCTTTGTTGCGCCGCAGCCAACCAGCCAACTCATCGGCCCTCTTGGGACGGCTGAGCCTGGACCCCACCTCCCGCCGGGCCTTGGTGGCGGGTGAGCCGCTGGAGCTGAGCGGTCGCGAATGGACCTTGCTGGAACTGCTGGTCAACCAACGCGACAAGGTGGTCACCAAAGAACAAATCACGCAGACCTGGAGCGCTGAAGGCGGCGAGACCGGCGGCGGCAACTCGATCGAGGTGTACATCCACCGCCTGCGCCGCAAGCTCGAAGATGCGGGCCTGGTGATCCGCACCGTGCGGGGTCTGGGTTACCTCATGGAAACCGAGGCCTGAGGCCCTCATGTCCGATTCGCAGCACGCATCCAGCCCTGGGCAAGCCGGCGTCTCGCTGGCCCGGCAGCTGCTGCTGTGGGTCTTGCTGCCGCAACTGGTGTTGTGGATGGCCGGTGGCGTGGCCACTTACAGGTTTGCAGCGGGCTATGCCAACCAGGCCATCGACGCGAGCTTGCTGCAAGCGAGCCGTTCGTTGGCTCGCCAGCTCAAGCCCGTCGGCAATGGCTTGCTGATCGACTTTCCTCGGGCCGCACAAGACGTGCTCGAAGCCGACCCCTCAGACCGCCAGCTGTACATGGTCAGCTCGCCGCCTGGACAGTTCATCTTGGGCAACCAGTCCTTGCCACCGCCACCGACCTTGTCTGGCCCCGAAGGCCCGCGCGAACCCCAACTGAACACCCCTTACTTTTACGACGGCACCATGCCCGAGCACGACCGGAACTCGCGCCATGCCCCGGCGGGCCAGCCCCTGCGCTTGGTGGCCCTGTACCTGAGCTTTGGCGAGGACGGTGCCACGCCCCAGACCATGCTGGTGCAAGTCGCACGCAGTAGCGCCAACCGGGAAGAGCTGGCGCAGCGCATTTTGGTGGACATGTTGCTGCCCATGTCGTGCCTGGTGTTGTTGATGACGGTGATCGTGTGGCTGGGCATCCGCGCAGGTTTGTCGCCACTGGCCCGGCTGCGGCAGCAGGTCGAAGGTCGCGCACCCACAGATTTGGCCCCCTTACAGCTGGCCTCGGCCCCGCGCGAGCTGTGGTCGCTGGCCACCGCCATCAACACCTTGCTGGCCGCCGTGCAAAACACCGTGGCCACGCAAAAGCGTTTCATTGGCGATGCGGCGCACCAGTTGCGCACACCCTTGGCGGGCCTCAAAAGCCAGACCGAAATCGCCCTGCAATCAACCACCGACCCCGAGCTGCGTGCCCGCTTGCAGCGGGTACACGACAGCGCCACGCGCAGCGCCCACTTGGTCAACCAGCTGCTGACCCTGGCCCGCGCCGAGCCTGAATCGGTCATGGCGCAAGACCGCCAGCGCTTTGACCTGCACCGCATGGCCCAGACCCTGACGGCCGAATGGGTGCCCCGTGCCTTGAAAGCGCACATCGACTTGGGCATGGACGAACTCACCACCCAAGCGGTGTGGGTGCATGCCAATGAGCTCTTGATCCGCGAGGCCCTGACCAACCTGATCGACAACGCCCTGCATTACGCGGGCGCGGGCAGCCAGGTCACGGTGCGCGTGCAGCCCGCGCCCCTGACGCCTGAACATCTGAACGCGCCCATGGCCGTGCTGGAAGTGATCGACAACGGCCCGGGCATCCCGGCTGGCGACAAGGACCGCGTGTTTGAGCGCTTCGTGCGCGCCACCGACGCAGGCAACGGCTGCGGCCTGGGCCTGGCCATCGTCAAGGAAATCGTGGAACGCCATGCGGGCCAGGTCGAGCTGACCGATGCCCACCCTGGCCTGTGCGTGCGGGTGCGCTTGCCCATGGCCAGCGGCAACTGAACTTGAAACGCATTGGTAACTTTTCAGGACGTCCACGGCCTTGCAGCCTGATACCCTAGCCGCCCACACACCCATGGCCCACATGAACCACACCACCCCAGCCAACACGCCACGCCTTTTGGGCGACATCGGCGGCACCAATGCCCGCTTTGCCCTGGTGCATGGCGATGGCACACCCATCACGCAAGAAATCACGCTGCCCACTGGCCAGCACCCTGACCTGGCCGCCGCAGCGCAGGCCTATTTGCAACAAGCCGGTCAGCCCGCGGTGCGCGAGGCTTGCATCGCGATCGCCAACCCCATCGACGGCGATGTGCTGAAGATGACGAACAACCACTGGCAGTTCTCCATCGAAGCCACGCGCCAGCAACTGGGCCTGACCAGCCTGCTGATGCTCAACGACTGGGAAGCCATGGCCATGGCCGCTCCGGCCTTGAGAGGCAGCGACCTCGAACAAATCGGCTCGGGCGAACCTGTGCCCCATGCCCCCAAAGGCCTGATCGGCCCCGGCACCGGTCTGGGCGTGTCCTCGCTGGTGCGCTCGCGCCGCGGCGATTGGGTGCCCATTGCGGGCGAAGGGGGCCACGTGAGCCTGGCCCCCACCTGCGAGCGCGAAGCGGACATCTTGCGCATCCTGTGGCGCAGCTACCCGCATGTGTCTGCCGAGCGTGCTGTCTCGGGCATGGGGCTCGAGAATTTGTACAAAGCCATTTGCGAACTCAACGGCAGCACTGCAGAACCCTTGACGGCCGCGCAAGTGTCCGAGCGCGGTTTGGCCGCCAGCGATGTGGCCTGCGAAGAAGCACTGGACCGCATGTGCCGCTTGCTGGGCAATGCGGCCGCCAACCTGGCCGTGACGCTGGGCGCACGTGGCGGCATTTACATCGGCGGCGGCGTGATCGGCCGCTTGGGCGACTACTTTGCACAGTCGGGTTTTCGCACTGCGTTTGAAGCCAAAGGCCGCTTTGAAAACTACATGAAGCGCATCCCCACCTACGTGATCCGCGCCGAGCAACCCGCGCTGATTGGCTGCGCGATGGGCCTGGGCGTGATGCCAGGAAGACGTTGAAGCCGGCAATTCGGCAGCTTCAGCTCTGGCACACGCAAGCCCACATCAAGACAATCGCGTCACGCCTGGCAGCTCGCAGGCATAGACCGCATTGCGCAGCGCGGCAATCGCTTCATAGCGAGTAAAGCTGCGCCGCCAGGCCAGCACCACGCGGCGCGTGGGCGGCAAGCCGCCATGCGGATCGACGATGGGCAAATAACGCACATGGGCGTCACCATTGACCGACTTCTTGTCGGGCTGGGCCAAGGCTTCTTCGGGCACCGACAAACGCGGCACCAGGGTCACCCCCATGCCTGCGGCCACCATGTGTTTGATGGTCTCCAGCGAGGAGCCTTCAAAGCTTTTGCGGATGCCCTCAGTGCGGCTCGAAAACTTGGCAAATTCCGGGCACACCTCCAGCACATGGTCCCGAAAGCAATGCCCGGTGCCCAAGAGCAACATGGTCTCATCCTTGAGCTGATCGGTCGTCAACGAGGCCGCGCCCGCCAAAGCATGGTTGCGCGGCAAGGCCGCCACAAAGGGCTCGTCGTACAGCGGCGCGATGGCCAAGCCAGTGTCCGGAAAAGGCTCCGCCAGGATGGCGCAATCGATCTCGCCGGTGCGCAGCATCTCCAGCAAGCGCACCGTGAAGTTCTCTTGCAGCATGAGCGGCATTTGCGGCGTGTGGTCAATCACCTGCCGCACCAAGGCGGGCAAGATGTAGGGACCGATGGTGTAGATCACGCCCAAGCGCAAAGGCCCGGCCAGCGGGTCTTTGCCGCGCTTGGCGATCTCCTTGATCTCGGCGGCCTGCTCCAGCACGCTTTGCGCCTGGCGCACCACCTCATCGCCCAGCGCGGTGACGCTCACCTCGCTGGCGCTGCGCTCAAAGATTTTCATGTCCAGCTCTTCTTCGAGCTTCTTGATGGCCAGCGACAAGGTAGGTTGCGACACGTGGCAAGCCTCGGCCGCCTTGCCGAAATGCTTTTCGCGGGCCACGGCCACGATGTATTTGAGTTCGGTCAGGGTCATGGGCAGTATTTAAACATCAGGCCTTCAGATACTCGGATTTCCCGCCCAGCCAGCGGCCAATGTGGCGCTCGGCCAAGTCGGGGTATTGGTCCAGCATCTGCGGGGCCAAAGCGCGGGCCCACTCCAGCAAGGGCGTATCGGTTTCCAGATCGGCAAAGCGCAGCAAAGGCGCGCCCGACTGCCGCGCCCCCAAAAATTCGCCCGGCCCTCGAATTTCCAGATCGCGCCGGGCGATTTCAAACCCGTCGTTGGTCTCGACCATGGCGCGCAGCCGTTCACGCGCCGTCTCGCTCAGGCGACCGCCCTCGGGCGTGCCATAGAGCAGCACACAGGCCGACGCCGCCGCGCCGCGCCCCACCCTACCGCGCAGCTGGTGCAGCTGCGAGAGGCCAAAGCGCTCCGCGTGTTCGATCACCATCAGCGAGGCGTTGGGCACATCGACCCCCACCTCGATCACCGTTGTGCTGACCAACACGCCCATCTGACCACTGGTGAACAAGTCCATCACCGCCTTTTTCTCGGCCACAGGCATGCGCGAATGCAGCAAACCCACCATCACGCCGGGCAGTGCTTCGCTCAGGTCGGCATGGGTTTGGGTGGCATTGGTCAAGTCCAGCGCCTCACTTTCTTCGATCAGCGGGCAGACCCAATACACCTGCCGCCCCTGCTGCAACTGCGCCCCAATGCGCGCGACCACTTCGTCGCGGCGGTGGTCTGACACCACCCGGGTCAAGATGGGCGTGCGCCCGGGGGGCAGTTCGTCGATCACTGACACATCCAGATCGGCGTAATAGCTCATGGCCAGCGTGCGCGGGATCGGCGTGGCCGTCATCATCAGCATGTGAGGCTCCATGCCATCGGCCTGCATCTTGCCGCGCAGGGCCAGGCGCTGCGCCACGCCAAAGCGGTGCTGCTCGTCGATCACGGCCAGCGCCAGGTTCTTGAACTTGACGTGCTCCTGAATGACCGCGTGCGTGCCCACCACCAGCGCGGCCTCGCCCGACTCGATCAGCGCCAGCATGGCGGCGCGTTCTTTCTTCTTCTGGCTGCCAATCAGCCAAGCCACCTTGACGCCCAAGGGCTCCAGCCAACCGACCAGCTTGGCAAAGTGCTGGGTGGCCAGGATTTCGGTCGGGGCCATCAGGGCGCATTGCCAGCCCGCGTCCACGGCCACCATGGCCGCCAGCGCGGCGACCACCGTCTTGCCTGCGCCCACATCGCCTTGCAGGAGGCGGTGCATGGGCACATGGCGGGCCAAATCCTGGGCGATTTCCTGGCCCACACGTTGTTGCGCGTTCGTCAGGCCAAAAGGCAGCGCCTTGAGCAACTGGCCATACAAACCCTTGGGCTTCAACTTCAAAGCCGGGGCGCGCAGCAAATCACGTTCCCGCTTGGCCGTGAGCTGAGACAGCTGCTGCGCCAGCAACTCCTCGCATTTGAGGCGCACCCAGGCCGGGTGGCTGCGGTCTTCGAGCGCAGCCAGCGACACATCGGGCGTGGGGTGGTGCAAAAACTGCAGCGCATCGCGCAGTGACCAAGCCCCGCGCTTGTCGGGCCAGGCGATGCCACGCGGCAGGGTTTCGCTCAGGTCGGCATGGTTCAGGCCCGTGATCACGGCCCGCCGCAAATAAGCCTGTGCCAAGCCCGCCACTGTGGAATACACCGGCGTCAATGCTTCCGCCAGGTTGCCCCCTGCGGCCTTGAAGGTCGGGTGCATCATGGTCAGGCCCATGAAACCACCTTTGACCTCGCCCCGCGCACGGATGCGGTTGCCCACGGCCAGCGCTTTTTGGTGTGAGGGGTAAAAGCTGAAAAACCGCATCACGCAGGTGTCGGAGCCATCGTCCACCGTCACCAGCAACTGCCTGCGCGGCCGCATCGTGATCTCGCAGGCCGTCACCGTGGCTTCGATCTGCGCGGTATCGCCTTCACGCACATCCCGCAATTTGACGATGCGGGTCTCGTCCTCGTAGCGCAGCGGCAAATGCAGCGCCAGATCGATGTCACGCACCAAGCCCAGCTTGATCAGCGCTTTTTGAGGCGCGGACAGCGTTTTGGCAGGCGTGGTAGCGGGCTTGGGCGGCATGTCCGTGATTGTGCCTTTGGATGACGCCCAAAAACAAAGCCGCCCGAAGGCGGCTTTGTCTTGATGTGTGACGTTTCAGTGGTTCAAATTCAGAACTTGTAGCCCACGCCGATGCTCAGACCGTTGACTTTCAAACCATCTTTGTTGTGGTAGTTCATATAGCTACCGGTCACGTAAGTGCGCTTGTCGAAGTAGTAATTGGCGCCCACGCCAAAAGCGAAGGAGCCTTGTGTCGAGACATTGCTGGCATTGCTAGATTGATCGCTAGCTTCAAATTTGTTTTCCAGAAACCCCAAGCGCCCAAACACCTCGACTTCAGGGCTGACCATGACTTTGGGCTTCACAAACACGCCAAACGAGCTCTTGACCTTGGCATCAATACCGATGTTCTTGCCATTTGCGGTGATGCTGGATTTACCAGCACCAAGGCCCAAGTAGCCTTCAACGTCCACATTGGGGTGAACGTTGTAGCCCACGAGTCCCGAAAATGCGGATGGTTTAGTTTCGGTATTTACGCCATCAGAGGAGCTCTTGGCTGTCAATGCAGCCACAGAGCCTTCGACATAAACCTGTGCTTGAGCAGCTGCTGCAGTGGCGAGAACGGCTGTGACGCTCAGGAAACGGATCATTTTTTTCATATTGACTTTCAGTGGTTGATTTTTAGACGCGAACACCGTGTCCGCTGGGCACGAATTTTAGCCACCCAAAAGTTAACAATCTTGATAAATGTGTAAATATTTATTACTTTTAAATTGAGTGCGCTCGTAGCCGATGCAGCTGCGCAAGCAAGCGCGGCAATGACCAGATTGAAGGCCAACAGCCTCAGTAGCCAAGCCAGACCCGCATTCTTGTCCTCAACGTGCGCGAACCCAAACCAGGTTCTTACAATCCATGCTTTCCAACTTCGAACGGGCCTGTCCGGCCCTGAAGCATGACCACTCTTTCTGCCTCCCCCCGCGAATTCACACTCCGTGATTTCGACTTCGAACTCCCCCCCGCGCTGATTGCCCAACACCCTGCTGCCGAGCGCAGCGGTTCTCGCTTGCTGGATGGTTCCTCCAGCACCGTGGTCGATCGCATCTTCCGTGAGCTGCCCGACTTGATCCATGCGGGCGACCTGCTGGTGTTCAACGACACCAAGGTGGTCAAGGCGCGCATCTTTGGCGAGAAGGCCTCGGGCGGCAAGCTGGAGCTGCTGATCGAGCGCGTGCTACCCGGCCATCAGGTGGTGGCGCACATGAAGGTCAGCAAAAAACCTTTGCTGGGCGGCAAGATGTTCATGATGGGCGGCGCCCACAACGGTGGTTTTGATGCCACCCTGCTGGGCCGCTGGCCTGATGAAAACGGCCAGCTGTTCCATTTGCAACTGAGCGATGAGCCGCATGCGCTGATGGAAAAGCACGGCCATGTGCCGCTGCCGCCCTACATTGCGCACACCGACACCGCAGAAGACGCGCAGCGCTACCAAACCGTGTTTGCCCGCGCCCCCGGTGCGGTGGCAGCGCCCACGGCAGCGCTGCACTTTGACGAAGCCCTGCTGGCCCAGCTGGAGGCCCGTGGCGTGCAACGCGCCAGCGTGACGCTGCATGTGGGTGCGGGCACCTTCCAGCCCGTCAAGACCGAGAACATCGCCGAGCACACCATGCACCGCGAGTGGTACGAGGTGCCCGAGGCCACGCAACAGGCCATAGCAGCGTGCAAGGCGCGAGGTGGCCAAGTGGTCGCTGTGGGCACGACCACGGTGCGCACGCTCGAATCCTGGGCCAAGTTCAAACAGGCCAGCGGCGACACGCAGATCTTCATCACACCGGGGTTTGAATTCCAAGTGGTGGACCGGCTGATCACCAACTTCCACCTGCCCAAGAGCACGCTGATGATGCTGGTCAGCGCCTTTGCAGGGTATGAGCACATCATGGGTCTGTACCGACACGCGATCGCGAACCAGTACCGGTTCTTCAGTTATGGGGATGCGATGCTGTTGACACACACAACAATGGACTGAGCAAGCGCCTGTCGGCTGCATTACAATTGCATTGCAATCGAAAGGTTTCAAGATGAAATCCGCAACACTCCCCGCGCTGCGTGTCAGCCCAGATCTGAGGCAAGCCGCCGAAAAGGCACTCCGGCCCCATGAAACCATTTCCAAGCTGATGGAAACATCGCTGGAGAGGTTCATCGCACACCGAGCGGCTGAAGACGAGTTCATCGCACGTGGGCTGCGCTCAGCCGAGGAGGCTCGCCAAAGTCAGGTCTACTTTTCTGCCGATGAAGTACTGCAGGAATTGAAAAGTAAGCTGGCCAAAGCAAAGTCTTCTGCATCCTGAACCGGAGCAGACCCGATCATGGGTGAATTTCAGGTCCGCTTCACTGAAAAAGCCAAATCCGATCTGAATCGGCTGTACGACTTCCTTTTGGAATTTGACATCGTTACCGCCGAGCGCTCACTTCAAGCGATTGAAGATGGTCTGGGGTTTCTGCGCCGATCACCCTTCTCGTGTCGTAAAGCTGCAGACGGCGCGCACGGCCCACTGCTCAGAGAACTCATCATCCCGTTTGGTGCCTCAGGTTATCTGGCGCTTTTCGAAATTGAGGATGCCCATACGGTCACCATCCTCGCACTGCGACATCAGCGCGAAGACGATTTCCACTGATGGAAGTTGCTCCCCGCAGGCATTAGCCCAGCTGAAGAAACACCCGCCCGCCTTCGATCTTGACCGGCCAGGTCTTGGCCGGCTCGGTCGCTGGGCCGCAGGCCACTGAACCATCGCGCAGGCTGAACTGGGCCTGGTGGAAGGGGCACTCTACATGGTCGCCCTCCACGAACCCATCGCACAGCTTGGCGTTGCCGTGGGTGCACAGGTTGTTGATGGCGAAGACTTCGCCGTCCACGCTGAACAGGGCAATGTCCTGGCCCTCGGGGGCCACGGCGATGCCTGCGCCCTCAAACAAATCGGCCTCGGCGGCCACGTCGGTCCAGTTGCTCATTGCTGTGTTGGTCATGTTTTGTGCTCGTTCGTCGAATGTTGGTCTTCTCTGTCATCCCGGCCTCCGAACCGGGATCCACGCCTTCTGAAGATGGACCCCGGGTCAAGCCCGGGGTGACGGAGGCGTAGAAAGTGACAGGTGCATAGAAGGTGACAGGTGCATAGAAGGTGAAAGACGCATAAAAGGTGGCAAAGACACAGGGAGGGTGATGGATGCGTCTATCTTGTTGGCTCAGATGGGGTAAATGATGGAGTTGGGGATCATTTCGCTGTCGTACACGCACAGGCGCTCGGCGAACTTGAAGCCCTCGGGCGTTTGCACGATGGTGTCAATGTAGCGGCCCACATTGAACACCGTGCTTTCCTTGTCGAACTTGGTGCGAAACACCGCGTAATTGGCTTCGCTGTGGATGCGGCCGTTTTCGACTTTGCGCACCATGGGCGCGCCCACCACATGCCGTTGGTAATAGGGGTCGTGGTACAGCGTTTCCTGGATGCCGTACACGCGGTCCTTGAGCATGCCTTTGCTGGTCAGCGACAGCGTGCACAGCGGAAAACCTCGCTCAAAATTTTCACGCGGCTGCAGTTTGTACACGCATTGCTCGGTGAAGAATTCAGGCCACAGATCCCAATGGCCGCTGTCCACGGCGCTGGCGTAATCGGCATAGAGCTGCTGGATGCCGAACCAAGTTTGCATATCGACCATGATCAAGCCTCCATCACTTTGCGCCAGTATTCGTACATGCCTCGAATGAGGGTTTCGGTCACCATGTGGTCCGTCTCGCCCACATCGCGTCCGCCCAGCTCCACCAGCATGCGGTGCTCGGGTTTGGTCTCAAAGGCCTGCTGCGAAAACTCGATCACCTCGCCGTCGTCCGCGCTCACAAAACCGGCCGGGCCAAACAGGTTGGACTGGCGCAAGCGGCGCTCGGTCATCTCGGGCGTGTCGTCTTCAAAGCCAAAGTGCGTCCAGACAAAGTCAAACGCACCATGTCCATCGGGCTGGATGTGGCGGGTGGACACGCTGTTGACCTGCTGCTGAAAAATCACGCTGGGGAACAGCGTCATCATCACGGCGGTGGGCATCTTGTCTTCCATCTGCCACCAGCCCTCGGGCACGATGTCCAGAAAGCTCGGGTCGTTGAGTTGCATGCTTTCCTTGAAGCTGCTGACTTGCGTGACCTGCGCCGCAGCGCCCGTTGCCTGGCCCGCGCTGCCGCGGGTCGAGACCATGGCGGCGTGGCGGTGGTGCGCGTCCATGCGCAGCTCGCTCTTGTTGTCGGCACGCCAAAGGCCAAAGGTCACAAACCAGGTGTGCAGCAGGCCGGGGTGATACGGGTCTTTGATGTTTTCCTGCATCAGCTTCCAGTTGCCCGGAATGCGCTGGCGGTTGTAGCCCAGCACCACCAGTTTTCGGCCATTGAACAGACGGTCAAAGTATTTCAGGATCGTTGGCCCCATGAAGTCTTCGAGCGACTCCACCGAGTGGTCAAACGACGCGAACACCACGCCGCCGCGTGTGGCTACTTTCAGGGCTGTGAGGCCATGGTCTTTGGGGTCAAAGTCGGCGGGCATGCCGCCGTTGACTTTGCCGTCTTGCCGCACGCCGCGCCGAAATGGCACGCCCTGCAAATCGCCTTGCAGCGTGTAGCTCCACTGGTGGTACGGGCAGACAAACTCTTTCTTGTTGCCATGGCGCTCGCGGCAAAACTGCATGCCCCGGTGGGCGCAGACGTTCTCAACCACATGGATCTGGCCGTCGTTGCTGCGCGTCATGATGACCGAGCGCTCGCCCACCACGGTGCGCTTGAAGTCGCCGGGGTTCGGGATCTCGGCCTCCAGGCCCACATAGCTCCAGTGGCTTTTGTAAAAGAAGCGCTCCAGCTCCTTCTTGTGCCGGTCTTCGTCGGTGTACACGGCAAACGGCACGCGGCTGGTGCCTTCCGTTTCCCAGTGGATGGGGTGTTCGGTCATGGTGTCTCTTTCTATTCGGTTTTTTGTAGGTCGGACCTTCAGGTCCGACGCTGGCGTTTGCGGAGGCAGAGATGTCGGGGCTAAAGCCACCGACCTACAGCCGCCGACCTACAAGACTTGACGCGCATCATGCTCAAATGATCGAATTCCGTAAATCGAAATTCAAAGATAATCATTATCCGAATTTCGAATAACACTATCGCCCCCATGGAACTCGCCCGCCTCGACCTGAACCTGCTGCTGGTGTTCCACCACCTGTTGCGCGAAAAACGCGTGTCTGCAGTGGCCACCGTGCTGGGCATGAGCCAGCCCGCCGTCAGCAGTGCGCTGGGCCGCTTGCGCGCCAGCTTGGGCGACGAGTTGTTTTTGCGCACCCAGCGCGGCATGGAACCCACGCCCTACGCCCTGCAACTGGCCGAGCCCGTGGCCGCCGCCCTCGACGGCTTGCAGCAAGCGCTCAATGTGCGCGCCTCGTTTGACCATGCCACCAGCGAGCGCCGCTTTACGCTGGCCATGACCGATGTGGGCGAAATGTATTTCCTGCCCGTGCTGATGGACGCGCTGGCCCACGCCGCCCCCGGCGTCACCCTCAACGTGGTGGCCGTGACCAGCGCCAGCCTGAAAGACGACATGGCCTCGGGCCGCACCGACTTGGCGCTGGGCCTGCTGCCGCAACTGCAAGCGGGCTTCTTTCAGCAGTCGCTGTTTCGCCAGCCCTATGTTTGCCTGATGCGCGAAGGCCACCCATTGGCCAGCAAAGACGACTTGACCCTGCCCGACTTTGCCGCGGCCAGCCATGTGCGCGTCATCGCCGCAGGCACGGGCCACGGCCGGGTGGACGAAGCACTGGAACGGCAGGGTCTGCAGCGCCGCATTCGCCTCACAGTGCCGCACTACGTCGCTTTGGGCGATGTGCTGGGCCACTCGGACCTGATCGCCACAGTGCCTGAGCGCTTTGCCCAGCGCGTGACAGGCCCCTTTACTTTGACGGCGCGGCCACTGCCGCTGGCGGTGGACGGCAGCGTCATCCACCAGTTCTGGCATGCACACTTGCACAAAGATCCAGGGCACCAGTGGCTGCGGGGTCAGTTGACCCAGCTCTTTGGCGACAGCGCTCACCCCGCAACGACTCAAAGCGCTTGAGCGCTGGGCTTGGGTCTGCCCCACAAGACTTAATGGTGCAGCCGCTGTACAAAAAAATACATTTATTACTCTAATTACTACTTTGTTAGCAGTTTGTTTACTATTATGTTTTTCTTTTGCAACAAGGAAAAACTCAACCATGATTTCCAAACGACAGAACCCCTTGCTTATGGGCTGGGGATTGAGCTTGATCAGCCTGTGCGCCATGCAAGCCACTGCAGCCACCCACCACGATGGCAACGGCAACGTGGGTTATGACACTTTGGCTGAATGTGTGGCGGCCATCGAGTCCGGGGATGCCAAGTTTTACCAACCGTACACCACACATGCACCTCTCAAACGTGCTGGTGAAGTCGACGTTCGCGCCATGGAACTCAAGGCCCTGACGGTCGCAGACTACACCAAAGGATCTTGCGACGTGGGCACCCACAGAGCCCATGAACGCGACGGCGTCAGTGCCAAGTTGGTCGGCAAGTTCGTTCCGTTCTCTCCCAACATGCCGGTCAACGCCTACTTTGACAGCACCGGAAAATTGGTGCGCGCCAGCATGCTGCAGTGCGATAACAATTTCAGCGGGGCTTTCCCTCGCCCATTGGGCACACCCGTCAGTGCTCAAGCCCATTCGGAATGCTTTGCATCGGTGCAAATTCCGGCCAAGTTCGAACCCAAAACCGAACGCGTCATCAAGATTGCAGAAACGTCACGCATGGAGGTCGTTCCCGCGACTTACAAGACAGTGACCGAACAAGTCTTGGTCACCCCCGAAATCAAAAAACAGATTTCCGTGCCGGCCACCTATAAAACCATCCAAGAGACTGTGGTCGTGCAACCAGCGTCGGAGCGTGAAGAGCCCATCCCGGCCACGTACAAAGCGGTCAGCGAGCGTATTTTGGTCAAACCCGAAAGCAAGCGACTTGAAGTGGTGCCAGCCACGTACAAAACCGTCACAGAAAAAGTGTTGGTCACACCCGAGAAAAAAGTCCTGAGGGTCATTCCTGCGCAATACGAAGACCGCGAAGAAACCGTAGACGATCGTCCAGCCACAACGCGCGCAGAAACGGTCCCAGCCACGTTCAAGACCGTCACAGAAAAAGTGATGATCAAGCCTGAGAGGCTTTCTTATGTTCCGCTGTCTTTGCCAACGAAAGCCGTTCGAGAAGAAGTCGTTTTGCGCGCTCAAAGCAGTCGCTTTGAAGTGATTCCTGCCACTTACAAAACGGTCACAGAACAGGTGGAAATCAAACCTGCAGGCAAACGACTTGTGACCACCGAACCTGTCTTTGAAACCGTGACCGAACGGATCAAAACTGCAGATGCCCACAAAGAATGGAAACGTGGCCGAGCCTGGATCGGCGTTGCGCTGGATGTGAAACCTCTAAAAGGTTTTGCAGTGGGCGCAGACAGCAAATTCCTTGATGGCAACCGCCTTGGGATTCCCGCTGCCGCAGACAGCAGCAAGGGATCTCTGGAAACACGCGTGATCACTGGTGACAACACCAACTTGGACGATGATGTGCTGTGCTTGGTTGAAGTTCCTGCCCAGTACGAAACGATCAGCCGCCAAGTCCTCAAGACCGCAGCGATCACCAGAGAAATTGATGTTCCAGCCCAGTACACCACCGTGACACGTCGCGTGGTAGATCGCGAAGCAAGTCGCAAGGAAATCACCATTCCCGGCCAAAACCAGACCGTGACCCGCAGGGTGATCGATCTGGACCTGCTCAAGATGCAAGGCTTCCGCTTTGATGACAATGGCGACATCGTTGCCACGCCAACTGGTGACCGCGTATTGCGTGCTGCAAGCCTGCAAAAGTCCAACGCTGGCAAGTCGGCAGGCGCAGCATCTGGCGAGGAAGCTTATGTGCGCGAAGTAAAAACGCCCGCGCAATACGTCAACGTGTCACGCCAAGTGCTCGATCAACCGGCCTCCGTCAAAACCATCGAGCTGCCTGGCACCACCAAAGTCATCAAATCACGAGTGGAAGTGAGTCCCGCCAAAACCGAAGAGGTGCTTTTGGCACCAGCGGTCTACAGCACCATCACCAAGCAGGTGCTTGAAACGGCAGCCTCCACACGCGAAGTCACGGTGCCAGCGGAATACCGCACCGTGGAGCGTCAAGTGGTTGACACCCCAGCATCGGTTCGCAAAATCCCGGTCCCTGCTGTCACGCAACAGGTTCCACGTCGTGTCATTGACAGCCCAGCCAGCGTTCGCGAAGAAGTGATACCGGCCGTGTACAAGTCTGTGACACGCCAAGTTGTAGATGCAAGCCCCACCGTGCGAGAAATCAAAGTACCAGCGCAGTACGAAGACCTGCAATACCAGGTCAAAGTTGCCGATGCTCGCATTGAGCGACGCGCCGTCCTGTGCGAAACCAACGCAACGCCGTCCAAGATCATGGAAATCCAGCGTGCATTGCTGGCGGCAGGGTACAACCCCGGTCGCATCGATGGTTTCATCCGTGCCAACACGATGAAAGCCGTCAACGCTTATCAAAAAACCAAGGGCTTGCCTGTTGATGGCTTCCTCAACCTGGAAACCGTGAAAGCATTGGGTATTTCGCCCAACTGACAAGCACCGGTGATCAAGACTCCCTCTGAGTGAGTCTTGAGTCTCAACCCGTTTTGCCTCCATTCGTCAATGATGATCCATTGACGCAACGGGGGCAAGACGGGTTGTTTTTTTGGGGACCAACAGCACTCCTACAATCTCTGCATGCTCAAATTCGACCTGCTCAAAACCGACCCCTCCAGCCACGCCCGTCGCGGCACACTGACCCTGAACCATGGCGTGGTGCAAACGCCCATCTTCATGCCGGTCGGCACATATGGCACGGTCAAAGGCGTGATGCCACGCAGCCTGCACGAGATGGGCGCGCAGATCATTCTGGGCAACACCTTCCACCTGTGGATGCGCCCGGGCCTGGACATCATGAAAGGCTTTGGCGGCCTGCACCAGTTTGAAAAATGGGACAAACCGATCCTCACCGACTCGGGCGGTTTTCAGGTCTGGTCGCTGGGCGACATGCGCAAGATCACCGAAGAAGGCGTGACCTTTGCCAGCCCCGTGAACGGCGACAAGCTCTTCATGTCGCCCGAAGTGAGCATGCAGATCCAGACCATCCTGAACTCGGACATCGTGATGCAGCTCGACGAGTGCACGCCTTACGAGACCAAGGGCCACCTGACGACCGAGGCCGAAGCGCGCAAATCGATGGAGATGAGCCGCCGCTGGGCCGTGCGCAGCAAAGACGAATTCGCCCGCCTGGAAAACCCGAACGCCCTGTTTGGCATCGTGCAAGGCGGCATGTTTGAAAACCTGCGCCAGGAATCGCTCGAAGCGCTGGTGGAGATGGACTTCCCCGGTTACGCCGTGGGCGGCGTGAGCGTGGGCGAGCCCAAAGAGCAGATGCTGCAAATCATGGCGCACACGCCGCACCGCCTGCCTGCCCACAAGCCGCGCTACCTGATGGGCGTGGGCACGCCAGAGGATTTGGTGCAGGGCGTGGCCGATGGCGTGGACATGTTCGACTGCGTGATGCCCACCCGCAACGCCCGCAACGGCACGGTGTTCACCCGCTTTGGCGACCTGAAGCTGCGCAACGCCCGCCACAAAAACGACCCGCAACCGCTGGATACCAGTTGCACCTGCCATGCCTGTGCGGGAACGTCCGGCGTGTCGTGGGACCAAGGCGGCCGCGACGGCTTCAGCCGCGCTTACATGCACCACCTGGACCGCTGCGGCGAAATGCTCGGCCCCATGCTGACCACCATCCACAACCTGCATTACTACCTGAACCTGATGCGAGAAGTGCGCGAGTCGCTGGACGCAGGCCAGTTCTCGCAGTTCCGGGCGCAGTTCAAGTCGGATCGAACACGCGGCGTGTGAACATCCAGGTCGGTGATCGGTCGGCGGCTTCAGCCCCGACATCCAGCCTGCGTCAAAGCTCTCCATGTCGAAGCTGAAGCTCCGACCTGCAGGCGTCAATCGGTTGTGAAGAGCGTCAACACACCGGTGTAGCCATACAGGTGGTGCCGCGCGATCTCGCCAGCGGCAAAGAAGCCCACCAGCGGCACATCACCCAGCGCATGGCGGATGATTTGCATCTCGGCGCTGGGGCCGCCAAAGTGGGGCCCACCGCGACCGGTGCAACTGACGTACACAGCGCCCGCGATGCGCTTGCCTGCTTGGGGCAGGGTCGCCACCGGGTCATCGCTGAGTCCATTGATGGCTTCGATGGACAGCATCTCGGGTTCGAGTTCTTCACGGATTTCGGCGCACACCCGCACCAGGTCGGCACGGGCTGCGTGCACATCGCGCTTGCAAAACGTCAGGCGCATGCCGGGCTCCAGATGTTCGGCCACAGCCACACCCTGGCGCATCGGGTCCAAACCCACGATGTGGCGCACCAGCACATCACTGCCAAGATTGCCTGCACGGCCCACGCCCGACTGCCCTGCGGGACTGAGGCCCACCAAGGTAGACCGCACCACGGGGATGGCTTTTTGCGGCTCGCTCAGGCTGATCTTCAGGTCATCCAGCATCACATCAAGTGCAGCTTCGCCATTGAGCTTGAGCACCACATGCTTGTCGGCCTCGGTGATCTCACGCTCAGGTGCCACAGGCTGGCAGCCTTGCGTCACGCGAGACAACAAACCCACCTGCGATGAAAAAGCCACGCCGCTGAGCCCCCCTTCAAAGACCCCCCCGGCCGCCAAGCTTTGCGGTTGGTCAGCGCTGATGGCGAACTGCACACTGTGGGTGCGGCTGGAGGTCAAGCCTCCAAACAAATAACCCTGCTGGGTGCGCCCAGCCATCTCTGCAATCAACTCGGCCAGATCGGGCGTGGCTGGGTCGGCATGCACCAGCGCGGCATCGGCCCACTGCGCAGGCAAAGGCGATACGCCCGAAAACACCCGGTACTGCGCTGGCGGCACGTTGCACAGCATCACAGCCAGGGCCGGTTCATCAAAATATTCGGCGTTGTTGACCGCGATGCCCACACCCACTGTGCCAGCCCAGTCGGTGACTTCGGGCAGCTCCTGGCGAAAATGGTCCAGCAGCGCTTGCGCTTCGTGAGCGTAGTGGTCGGTGATGTAGACCAGCGCCAGCCGAGGCTCGGACGCATAGTCGGGCAAGGTCAGCTGCGCCCGCAACTGGGCCAGAACCAAGCCTGCGGCCATGCGCCACTGCGGGTGGGTGGCGTGGCCAAACGGAAACAACTTCATGAGGACTTGCGTGTTGCGGCTTTGCGCACAGGGGCTTTGGCCGCCGGTTTTTTGCTCGCAGTCGCTGTCTTTTTGGCAGGTGCCTTTTTGGCGGCCGGGGCTTTCTTGGCCGATGCCGTTGTGCTGGCGCCTTTGGCCGTCATACCCGCCTTCATGGCCTCGGCGGCCACATCTTTCACGGCTGCTGCTGCAATGTCCTGGAACTGCTGCGTCAACGCGCCCCACCACTGCATGGGGTCCACAGCCGGTTTGGCCGAGGATTCCGCAGCAGTTTCTTTCGCCTTCTCGGGCTCGGGCTCTTCCTTCGTGGGCGCTGGGGCAGGAGCAGGTTCTGCTTGCGGTGCGGCAGGCTCGGCTGCGGCCGGAGGCTTGGCCGTGAAAGCTTTGGCCAGATCGGCCATGTTGACGTTCATGCTCTGCAGCGTAGACAAGGTCATCTTCTGCACCTCCATCGCCTGGATGGTGGCCTTGAGCGCGGTGGTGTTTTGCTCCAGCCAGAACAACACCGACTTGAGCTCCTGAATGCGCTTGTCGATCTCCTCGACGCTCAGCGTGGGCGCGACCCAGCTGGCCATGCCGGGCACAGCGCCTGCGCCCGCAGCAGGCGTGGCCTGCGCTGCCGTTTTGGACAGGTTTTGCAGAAAGTCAAAACCCGGTACAAATTTGCCAAAGCCGAAGGCGGATGCGTCGCTCATGAAGGTCTCCTCAAGGGGGTGGTGAGCGAAGCTTAAACCAAAGCTTTGAGCCACAGTTTCCAAATCTGCGAAATATCTAACACTGCGCCTTACTTCTGATCAAATTTTGGGCTTTGATTTTTTGCCGCCAACGAATCAGCCCGGTGATCCAAAGCCAAGGCAGCAGCAAGCCCGTCAGCAACACGAGTATTCGCCCCAGCAAGCCCAGACCTTCCCCGTTGTGCAAGGGATGCATCCAGTTGATCAAGGCCTCACTCCACGGCAAATCCAGCCCATCGCGCACAGCCAGCACATCGCCTGTTTGTGGGTGCAACCACAGCTGAGTTTTCGGAAATCGACGCCCGGGCTCGCCCGGCTGGTACAGCCGTATCGACACCGCCTCACCCTTTTGACCGGCAGACTCCAGCCACCTCAACTCGGACTTCGGAAAGTTCTGCTGCGCGATCACGGCCGCTTGTTGCAGACTCAGAACTCGCCCATCCAGTGGCTCAGCGGCCACCCATGAACGGGGAGGAGCCTGCACCGTCGTGACAAGCGACAGCATGGCCCTCAGCTCTTGCGGCCATACCAAAGCAACGCCTGTGACGCTGAGCATCAACATCAAAATGAAGCTGTACACCCCCGACAAAACATGCAAGTCATACACCCGCTTGACACGCCCAGACCGGATCACGGGCTTTAGAGCCTTGCGCGTACTGCGCAGGGACGGCCACCACAATGCCAGACCGGCAGTCAGAGAAATGACCAAGGCCATGCCGAGAAAGCCCACCCAAACTTGGCCTTGCGGACCCAACAACAAGCTGTAATGCAAGTCATAAATCCAGGTCGTGCCGCTGTCACCCCAGAAGCGCTGACTGGTCACTTCAAGTGTCTGGGGGTTGAGCGTGACCAACAAAGGCGCAAACACCCCGGCCGGGCGCTCTGCAGGCTTGTAATAGCGTGCGCGCAGCGGGTCTTGTGGGTGCAGCGGCATTTCGATCCGCCAAGGCCCCAAACGCTCCGGGAATTCCGAACGAAGCTTTTCAATGACGCGGTCCGGGTTGATCGATACCGCTGGTGATTCACTCACCCGAATGGCGGGGTTCGCAACAGCATCAATATCCAGATAAAAAACCAGCAGGCTTCCCGTCAGCCCCAGCAAGGCGAACAGGAAGCCCACACTCAAACCAAGATACAGGTGGACACGCAAGCACCACTTTCTCCAGGTCTTTTTCATACTCAATAGCGCCAGGTTGCCGATGCAAAAAAGCTGCGCTGGGGCGCAGGTGCATGCAAAGACTGCGAACCATCCCACCAAACATACTCGTAATATTGATTGGTCAAATTACGTGCCTGGAAGTCGATGCTCAGCTCACGATTGACCTGATAGCGGGCTGATGCATTGAGCAAGGTATAGCCACCGAACTGACCAGTGGCGTTGGTCCTTTCCAGATAACTGTCGCTCTGGTGGTTGATCCAGGCGGCCAGTTTGAGCGCATCCGTCGCTTGGTACTCGCCACCCAAGTTGATCAACTGGTGAGGTACATGATCAATTTCTTTGCCCACGGTACTTGCCGTTTCTGCAAAAAGAATTTTGGAACGCTGTAGCGATGCCGAAGCCCACAAACGCGTCTTCGCATCGGGACGGGCATTGATTTCGACATCCAAACCCTGCCGCTGGGTTTTACCGATGTTTTCCGAATCATTGGCAGGATCATTGAGCTTGCGTCGAGCTTCATTGCTGGCCGTTTGTCGCCACGCAGCGACACGACCATCCAGCCAGCTGACCGGCTTGAACTTCAGACCAGTTTCCCAACCTTGATTGATGGAAGGCTCCAAATCATTGACCTGGTTGACTTTGTAGGACGCTGTGCCAACACCCACTTGAAACGATTTACCCCAGTTACCGTAAACCGACGCAGCGTCTGACAGTTGATAAATTGCGCTGATCTTGGGCTGATTGACCAAACCGTAATCATTGATGGCATACACCCTGTTGTTCAACCTGTTGGTGTAATTTCCGCTGACCTTGTCCACGCGCCAGGCGGGCACCAAAGTCCACTGGTCAGCAGGTTTGAGGACAGCTTGAACGAATGCACCGGCAGTATTGAAGTCAAATTGTTGATTGCGTGTTTGCGCTGTCCGCACCTGTGTGGCTGTGGTGTAACGCTCACTGACATTATCCTGGCGCTCCATATCCATGCCAGTGACAACAGTCGTGTCACCCAAGGCCGTTTGGCCAGCTCGCCATGTCAACTGGGCTGACGCTCCAACATGCTGCTCATCGACCACACGTTCTTGCTGAGAAGTACCTGCAGAAAACTTCACAAAGCGGCGATCGTTGATGGCGTTGCTGTACACCTGTGCTGAACCCACCCATTGCACAGACAAACGGTGCTCAGCTTGCAAGGCCAGTTGCGACACGACACGCTTGTCCTCATCGCTCACGTTGTAAGCCGAGGACTGTAGCGGATCAGCCTTGGCCTGAGCCTCAGTCAAATAACCCGCTTCCTGCGCATTGCCTTCATAGCGGCGTGCGATCAGCCCCACACGTGAATTTTTGTCTTGTGACGTCAAAAACCATTTGCCCGAAAAACCGACATTCTCCGAAGCCGAGTGAGCACGATGCCCATCTGAATTCTGGTAATTCAGTGCGTAGTTTTGCGAGAACCCGTCTTTTTCGATGCCCAACGCCGCCTGTGCCTCTTGCGTGCCAAACGAACCGGCGGTCAAGCGCAGCTGACGCTCATTGCCCCCTTGCTTGGTGATGATGTTGGCCGAGCCCGCAATGTTGTGCAAACCATAGCGCGGATCATTGGTCCCACGCACCACCTCAATGGCTTCGATGTTCAACTTGGGGGCCAAATCAATGTACGGCATGTTCCCATCATTGCTGTTGGAAGGCACGCCATCGATCAACAACTTGACAGCGTTGATTTCGCCTTCGCCATTGAAGCCACGCAAGGAAAATTTGCCCGATGTATTGCCCTGTCCGAACTGCGTGATTTGCACGCCAGGAACCTGCTCAAACAACTGCCAATTATTGAGCGTCACCTGCTCTTCGATACGCTCAGAGGGCAGGATGTTGACCGAGGTGAACACCTGGCGCGTGTCCAGTGCGCCCTTGGGTGCACTGACCAGCACTTCACCGACTGCGGTTGCAGTCGTCTGGGCATGAGCAATGCTCATACCCCCCAAGGCTGCGACGAACAGTGCTGCACCCAGTGCGACAGGTGATTGTTTGCGTTGGTATTGAGAAATTGATTTTTTCATGATGAAAAAGATAGAGAAAGATTGAATTTCGAACGATAGAGATTAGGAATAGGCATCAGACCTGCACCAACTTGTTGCAGAACGCCAATGTGGCCAACGCCACAGGGGAGAGACGAGAAATATGAAATGTCATTTTGATATCCATGGATTGTTGAATTCATGACCCGTTGGGTCTTGGGAGCAAGGCTCAGAAGCCAGGCCAGTCACTCGTTGTGGCTGGCCTGGCCAAAGGGCTGCTGCTCAATGCTTGGGATGAGTAGCGTGCGCACCATGTGCGCCACCATCCACACGCAACATGCCCTCGAAGGAGGCGAACTTCCTGAGGGTTTCTGCGGGCAGACGGCTTTCTGCGGCCTGCAGCTTCATCGCCAGCGCCTGGGCTTCAGCGGCTTTCATGCCGGTCTGAGCAAGCGTGCTCGCTTGGCGCAAGCCATCGCCGCCACAAACCACGATCACCCATTGACCATGCCGCTTGTTGAGCAGCGCACGACCACCGCGCACGTCTTGCAACCAGCCCGCAACGGCCCAATCTCCCTCCACCGCCACAGGTGTGACGGTGAGTGGCGACTGAGGTTTGTCAAACTGTTTTTTCAAAACATGAACGATCACTTGGGCTTGCGCCTGCTCAGGTGCAGTCTTCACGGCTGCATCTGGATGCGCCATGACCATGTTCAGGTGGGCCGCCAAGGAGAGCGTCAAGGCCATGTGGGTGATGTGTTTCATGGTGCAGCGCCGGTTCAGAAGCTGGCTTTCACACCCAGCTGCAGGGCACGCCCTGGCATGGGATAGCCTTCGCGGAAGGCATACGTTTTGTCGAAAATATTTTCGACTGCAGCAAACACCTCTCCACGCTGTCCCAGCTGTGGGAGTTTGTAGCCCATGCGCAAATTGGCCACGGTGAAACTGGGCACTTGCGTCAAATTGGGGCTGCCATTTCGCGCTTGGCCCAAAACGACCATGGCCGATTGATGTTGCGCATCGGCACTGACTCGCCATGCACCTTGTTGCCAATTGACCCCTGCGGTCAGGCTGTTCTCGGGTGCGTAGGGCAAATCAGCTTTGCTGCTGTTCAGATGTGTCCAGCCTGCAAACCACTGCCAAGACTGTCCCAGGGATTGCGCCCATGTCAGCTCCGATCCCGTGACCTCATAGCTGCCCATGTTGACAAAACTTGGGGCAGAAACCGCCGGGGGGAAGGCAAAGATGTAGCGATCCTTGACGCGGTCCTTGAACACAGACACATCCACGCTGGTCCCCTGCTGCGGCTTCCAGGTGGCACCCAACTCCTGATGATCCAGCCGCTCAGCGCCCAAGCTTTTCCAGCTGTTGCTCAAAGCCGGGATCAAGTCTGACAGCACTGCCGCATCCAGACCGGGATAGCTGATGCCCTTGGACACTTGCGCACGCAAAGCCAATCGTTCGCCTTGTGCCAGCACCACGCCCGCTTGGTGTGCAGATTCTGACTTGAGCACATTGTGTTCGTAGCGACGAAGACCTGCGGATGGTGTGGCCGTCCAGCCCTGACCCAGCTCAAACTTGTGGCTGACAGCCACAAACGGCGACGTCACTCGCAAGTCTGGCGCGATGAAGCCCACGGTCGCCACATCGCCACCGATTTTGTCCACATCCAGACCCGCCTGCACCTGACCACCTTGCCAGGGTTGCAGGCTTTCGCGCCAGCGCAAACCCGATGTTTTGAAGCTGGATTTCAGACCCGGTTTTTGTTCGCCATAGCCCTCGGTGCTGTACAGCTTGAAGCTGCCCTGCGCAGCATCGTGCTGATGAGCCACGGTCAAGGCCAACAAATCGCCTTGGGTGTCGTAGGTTTGACCTTTGTTGGCAAGCGTCGTCGCATGGCCAGGGTCTGTTGCACTGTTTTGCGTGCTCATGGCCAAGAGGCGGACCGACCAGTTGCGGTCAATCTGATGTCCCAGCTGCCCCATCACATTGTTCAAACGGCCTTTGGCGTCGGGACGGTGCCCATCGGACAACGCGTACCCTTGTGCCAAGCTGAAGTCCCAGTCGCCTTGACGCCCCTGGACATCCACTTGCTCAGCCACCGTGCCAAAACTACCTGCCCGAACACTGACATCACCCGACACGCCATCGGTCGCACGCGCCTTCTTGGGCGACAAGGCAATCGCACCAAAGGTGTTTCCGAATTCATGCAGTTGAGGCCCCTTGATCACATCGATGCGTGACATGCCGTTGAGGGGCAACAAGTCGAGCAAAGGGTGGTTCCAGATGCCCATGTAGAACGGAACACCATCGATGTAGGTTTTGATCTCACTGCCTGGCCGACTGGTGCCCATGCCACGGATATAAACCGCGCCGCCTTCCTCACCACCAAACGAGCCCACAGGGTTGAAGCGCGAAATGCTGACGCCGGGCGTGCGGCGCAAAGCTGCGGCCGCGTCGATGGCGTTCAAGTCTTCGATTTGGCGCGACGTCACCGTGGTTTTAAACCCGGCCATGTCATCGGTGCTGTTGCTGTCAATGACCGCTGGGGCAGTGACCAGCACCTCCAGCGCTTGGGTTTGCGCAAACGCATGGGGGCCAGAGGCATACACAGCCAATGCCAGGGCGATGGGAGAGAGGCGAAATATTGTTTTCATGTTCTGAACAAATCTGAGCGAGCAGGCACAGCCATGCACGCGAAAAAGAATTCACCCGTACAAACTCGGGTGAAACCAAGTGGCCTTGCGGCGATCAGATCAGTTCAGGGGGCCCGCGAGAGGGCAAAGGCGGGGCCGTGCGTGCGATCAGCACGGCCTCGGGCAGTCGCTGCACGATGTGCGAGCGGGCATCGGCCACATGGGCCAGATCGGCCACCGTGGGCGGCGGCAGGGTGGGCGTGGCGTGGGCACACAGCGGGCAGTCCATGCTGCTGCGCACCTGGGCGTCACCGCCCTCGCCTTGCACCACCACCTTCATGAGGCCCATGCTGGAGCACACCACGTCCATGGTTTTGGGCTGCAGCGTGGCCGCCAAAACCGACACACCCACAAACAGCACGTACCAGACCAGCACAAGGCGGGCCAGGCGGCGCAGTATTTGAAGTGTGTTGAACATGCTATGGATTATCTCAAAACACAAGCGATGATTGACCCGAGTCAAGGGAGACCATGGGGTGTGTTCGGTTTCGGATCGACATGCAGAGATTCACCGACGCGCCGTCCATGGGTTGCCGTGCCGAGGGTTCTGAACGAATGTCTTGTCCGTCAGCGCATTCAAAAATGCCACCAAGTCGGTGACTTCTTGCTCGCTCACTTCAAACCCGGCGATCAGCGAACTGCGCATGGGGTTGGGGCCTGCAGGGGTGTTGCCTGCGCGGCCCGCCTGGGCGTAGTGCTCGCGGATGACTTGCTGCAGCGTGGGGATCGAGCCGTCGTGCATGTAGGGCGCGGTCAGCGCCACGTTGCGCAGCGTGGGCGTGCGGAACTGGCCCATGTCGTCGGGGTTGCCCGTCAGCTCGCTGATGCCGACGTTGTTGGGCGGATACGCGCCCCGGCCATCCAGGTTGTACAGCCCGGTGTTGTGAAAGCCTTGTTCGGCCAGCGGCAGTTTTTGGTGGCGGATGTTGTCGGTGAAGGTGAAGCCGCCATGGCAGTGGTAACACTCCATCTTTTCACCAAAGAACAGCGCTTCGCCGCGCTTGGCCGATGCGCTGATGGCGTCTTTTTGTCCGCCGTATTGGTAGCGGTCATAAGGGCTGTCAAACGACAACAAGCTGCGCTGAAAACTGCCGAGCGCTTTGGTCAGCGTGCTGAGCGAATACAGCGCCTGCGCGCCCTGGCTTGCCTCGGCCGGGAAGGCTTTGGCAAACAGTTCACGGTAACGCGCATCGGCTTGCAGGCGTGCAAACAGCTCTTTCTCTTTCCCTGCCATGCCCATCTCGACCGGGTGTTCGCCAAACAGCGGCACCAAGGCTTGCACCTCCAGCGCGGTCAAGTGCGGGTTGGCCCAGGTGAGCACGGGCAGGTACGCCACATTGGCCAGCGACATGGCGCTGCGGCTGCCAAGTTCCTTCGTCACGCCTTCAGACAAGGCCAGCCCATCGGTGAAGGCTTTGTCCTGGTGGTGGCAGCTGGCGCACGACATGCTGTTGTCGGCCGACAGGCGTTGGTCATAAAACAAGTGCCTGCCCAGCTCGACCTTGGCCGCACTCATGGGGTTGTCGGCCGGCTCCACCGGGCGAGGCACCCATGCGGGCAGACCCCAGTGGTAAGCCTGCAGGGCGCTGCCGCTGAGCAGCACCCAGCCCAACACCAAAGCGGGCCACAACACGAGGGGGCGAGACAAACGCTTCATGGCCGATCAGCGCTGGGACACCAGGCGCTGCGCGCCAGCAGCGGCCACGCCGTCATAGGCCAAGCCCAAAGCGCTCATCACGGGCGGGCAGTCGGCGTCTTTCAAAAAGCTCATGCAGCCGGGCGATGTGCCTTTGGCGTTCACGTCCACATTGGCCTGTGCCACCACAGCGCCCATGTCCACCACCACGGTGTTTTTGGCCAGGTCAAACTGGTTGAGGCGCACGGTCATGCGGTTGGGGTTTTGGCAGGCGCTGGGGGCTTGGGTTTTGCTGTCGCCCGCGCACGCGGTGCTGCCCAGGTGCACCGAATAGCGCGTGACAGGGCCCATGGCGTTGGGGGCAGCTGGTTTGTCGGTGTTGATGCCACTGCTGGTGGTGTCGAACTTGATGAACTTGTAGCCGCCTTGCCAGTTCCAGAACATGGCCGTGGAGTTAAGCGGTGCAGGGGCGACGGTCGGATCTTGATGATTCAGTGCAAAGGGCACGCCCACGGTCAGCTCCACACCCACATAGTCACCCGCAGGCACTTGGCCACGCACGGCGGTGTTGGTGGCGGTGGTGCCGTTGCGGCAGGGGCCGGTGCCGTTTTCAAAATCGATCAGAGCTACGTTATGGTGCTGCCACATGCCGTCTTGCGTCAGTTGCACTGGCACGGCGCTGCCGTCTTGGCGCAACAACTTCACCTCGCTCACATACATGCGAAAGTCGCTGGGCGTGATGCTCGAACGTGTGGTGCCCACGCCGTCGTAACGCTGGCCGCAGGCAAAAGTCTGGCCGTTGATTTGCGCCGCAAAGTTGAGCGACACCTGTGCGGTTTTGGGCGCGGTAGGCACTGTGCTGCAAGCGGCCAGTGCCAGGGCGGCAGCTGTGATGAAGAGTTGTTTCATAAAGGTCTCCTGGTGGGTTTCAGTGTTGATGTGCAGGGTTGGCATTGCCCGAGCGCGGTGTTTGGACCCAGACGTTCACACGCCGGGTTCCGGCTTTTTCAAAGACCAGCTCCAGATCGAAGCGATCGCCATCTTTCAAGGGCTGATTCAGATTGATCAGCATCAGGTGGTGTGTGCCTGCACCGCCATGACGTAAGTTGACTTCGGTGCGTGCAGGCAGCTCAATGGCAGGCACTTCACGCATGCGCATGACTTGCCCGTCCATCTGCATCTGGTGCAACTCGACCCGCTCGGCCACCGCGCTCTTGGCCGCGATCAAACGGTCGGCTTGGCCGCCCCGGTTGCGCAGGCCTTTGAAGTACACGCTGCCGTTGCGCGTGCCAGCCAGGCTGGGCGTGGCATAGGGGTGGTCGATCACCAGATCGCCTTGCTTGAAGTCGTGGGCGTGGGCCTGAGGTGTCCACAGCGCCACAGCGCCGATGAACAGCCCGCCCAAAACGAAGCCCAACCCGAAGCCGGTTTTGCGCAGCAGCGCCAAGAGGTTCATGGTTTTGAAGTTCATGAAAAGTCCTCAAGCCGCCAAGGCAAACGGCTCAGCCCCGGCCCACACAGACGCGGGCTTGACCCGCTGGGGTTGACGCTCGACCATCAGGCGGTTGAGCTCGCGGCAAACGGTCTCGAATGCCGAATCCACCACACGCGCCATTTCCTTGAGGGTGGGCAAATCTTTGCGCGGCACGTCCACAATGCGCCCGTCTGACTGACGCCCCAGCACAGTCAGCAAATAGGCCAGGCGTTGCCCAATGTGCCCTGTGCGCAGGCGCTGCATGTCGCAGGTCTGGCGCTGTTGCTGCATGAAGCCTTGGGCCATGGTGGTGTAGCGGTCCAGGTCATGGTTGACGGCCATCGGCTGCGCCTTGGCGGCCACCAGGGCCACCACCGAAAACGCATAGGGTTCGGCGCACAAGGCCTCGACCCCGATCAAGTCGCCTGCATGGGCCAGTTGCACCAATGTTTGGCCATCCTGCCCTGTGCGCTCCAGCTTGAACACGCCTTGGGTGACCCGCCAGACCGGGCCGACCGAGCCGGCGCTCAACAAGGTTTGGCCACGGGCTACGACGATGGGCTCACCCACCGGAATTTGAGTTAAGAATTTCACGCTTTTCTCCTGACTGAATTTGCCGGTTCAACTGCTTTGGGGCGTCAACCGGACATGAACAGGCGGACACGCCTGCACGACAACAATTCAGCTCAGATCGGGAGGAGCGCGAGAGTGCACCGACCAATGCAGGACGGTTTGAATAAAAAGAATGTGCGCGTCCGCCAGTTTGGGCGGCGCCAGGGGCAAACCGTGCCAGACCCAGGGGGTGACGGGCGGGGCCATGCGGTCCGTAGCCAGCACGCACAAAGCGCAATGGTCCAGCATGCCCATGCCAGGGACTGGGGCACGGCCCTCATCCGGGGTCTGATCCACCGCCAGCTGACGTGCACCGTCGGTGGTGCAAACCTCTGTCCAGTTGATCTGCGCACCTTGGCTCCAAGCGCGTGCACGTGAGACCGTGAGCGCCAAGGCACCCAGCAGCATCACGCACAGCACCAGCAGGCTGAGTTTGCGCAGTTGGAAGGAGGTCCAGGTCATGGGCCGATCAGTGTTGGATGCTCAGGCCGATCAGTGCTTGTGCATCTGGCCTGCGCCGTGGTTCATGGCCGGAGCGGCGGCTGTGCGGGCAGGCACTTTGAGCTCGACCGACTGGCGTTTGCCGTCTTTGCCTTCCACCACCAAGGTCACGGGCACGGTGTCACCGTCTTTGACTTGGCCTTTCAGGTCCATCAGCATGACGTGGTAACCGCCGGGCTTGAGCTCGACAGCTTTGCCTGCGGGCAAGGCCAAGCTGGGCACGGCACGCATTTTCATGACGCCACCGTCCATGGCCATTTCGTGCACTTCGACCACACCGGCCACAGGCGATTGGGCCGACACCAGTTTGGCATCTTGCGCCGACTGCAGTTGCATGAAGGCACCAGTGGCCTTTTGCTGGGGCACAGTGGCGCGCACCCAGGCGTCTTTGACGGTCACTTGGGCCGATGCGGCCACGGACAAGAAAAGGGCAGACACGGACAAAACAAGACGTTGCATGGATCACTCCTGGACAGGGTTAAGAAAAATCGGGACGGCGGCAAGCGCCAGATGCGCTGAAAAGCTTGTGGGCGAAGCTGTGCTTCGCCCACAAGGCACTCAGGCAGAAAAAGCGGGAGGAGCGCGGGCCTGCCAGGGTTGCCCCAGCAAGCTGGCCAGCAGGGCGGCAGGCCTTGCTTGCAAAACGTGCGACAAGCCGCCAGGGGGCAGCAAGGTTGGCAAAGCAGCCACGGGGGGGGCCACCAAAGGCAGGCAAGCAGGGCAGTCCAGTGCAGTGTGCAAAGCGGCAGCCCCGTTGTCATCGGCGTCGGCTTGCACCAACTTCATGCTGCCCATGGCGGTGCAGACCAGCTGCGTGGCCTCTGGCTTGACCAGCGGCGAAGCCACCGCCACCCCAATGAACAACGCGAACCACACCAGCACGAGGCGGGTGAGCAGTTGGGCGTTGCGCAGGGTTTGCATGGCCATGATTATCGCATTGCCGCTTGCAATGACTTTTCCAGTACCGATGGCGGGTTCACATCAAGTCAAGGCGCAGGCGGTGATGCGTGAGTCGCCGATGTCCAGACTGCTCAGCGCCACCGCTTCACCGCTTTTTTTGACCACGGTGTTTTTGACCTGAACGATCTCGGCCACGATGGACACGGCGATCTCGGCTGGTGTTTTGGCACCCAGCTGCAAACCCACGGGGCCGTGCAGTCGGGCCAACGCCGCTTCGGTCAAATCGAAGTGCTCGGCCAACCGGGCTTTGCGTGTGGCCTGGTTGCGCCGTGAGCCCAGGGCACCGATGTAAAACGCATCGGAGTTCAGGGCCTCGATCAGGGCCATGTCGTCCAGTTTGGCATCATGGGTCAGGGCAATGATGGCCGTGTGTGCATCGGGCACGATGTCCCTGACCACGTCGTCGGGCATGCCCATCACGCGGGTCACGCCGTTCATCTGCAAGGTGGCCGCGTACTCTTCACGCGGGTCACACACCAGGACCTCAAAGTCCAACATGCCCGCCATCTGGGCCACCGTCTGGCCGAGCTGGCCAGCGCCAATCAACAACAAGCGCCAGCGGGGACCAAACAGGGTGGTCAAGGCGATGCCATCGAACTGCAGCGTCTCACCGCGCTGGGCATCGCGCAGTTGCACGCGACCATCTTTCAGGCTCAATGTTCTGGCCACCAGTTGGTGCGCGTGTGTGCGCTCCAGGATTTGTTCGATCCAGGTGGTGTCTTTCACCGGCTCTTGCACCAAACGCAAAGTGCCACCGCAAGGCAAGCCAAAACGTGCGGCCTCTTCCTTGGTGGCACCGTAGGCCACCATCGAGGGGTGGGTCAGGTGTTCGTATTCGCCAGCTTTGATGCGGGCGATCAGATCGTCTTCCACACAGCCACCCGAGACAGAACCGCTGACCCGTCCATCGTCTCGCACAGCCAATAAAGCACCGGGTGGCCTGGGGGCGCTGCCCCAGGTTTCCACCACGGTGACCAAGGTCACGCTGTGGCCAGCTTGTTTCCAGGCCAGCACATCGGCCAGCACACGCAGATCCAGACTTTCCACAGCAGACCTCCGGACGTCAAGCTTGACGGATCGCGTCGGCGGTCAATGGCAGGCGGCGCACGCGCTTGCCCGTGAGGGCCGCCACGGCGTTGGCAATCGCAGGCGCAGCCACCGCAGTGCCAGGCTCACCAATGCCGCCTGGCTTTTCAGTGCTCTTGACCAACACGATGTCGATCTGTGGCGTTTCATGCATGCGCACAGGCTCGTAGGTGTTGTAGTTGCTCTCTTTCACGCGGCCATTGGCCATGGTGATCTGGTGCTTGAGCACCGCGCCCATGCCAAAGATGATGCTGGACTGCAGCTGGGCTTCCACCGTGTCGGGGTTGACCATGTGGCCCACGTCAGCGGCCACAGTGACTTTGTGAACCTTGACGCTGCCGTCCTTGTTCAAGCTCACCTCGGCCACTTGTGCCATGTAACTGTCGTAGCCTTCCATCAAGGCAATACCGCGTGCACGGCCCTTGGCCACAGGCTTGCCCCAGCCCGCTTTTTCAGCAGCCAGTTTGAGCACGTTGGCGTAACGTGGCTTGCCTTCGAGCATCTTCATGCGGTAAGCGTAAGGGTCCTGACCTGCGGCCTTGGCCATCTCGTCAACGAAGCTCTCGTTGGCGAAAGCGTTCATGCTGTGGCTCACGGCGCGCCAGTAACCGACACGGAAGCCGGTGTCGTGGATCACCAAATCGTGCTGCGTGTTGGGCACGTTGTAGCCGGTCACCGCAGCTTCTGCCATGAAAGGGTCCAAGGTCTCTTTGGGCAAACCGAAAGCGCGCTGCGTGATCGATTGGGATGTGACCTTGAAGTGCACCCCCACGGGCATGCCCGATGCGTCCAGACCGGCCTTGACGTTGTTCACGCCCATGGGACGGTAGTAGTCATGGGTCATGTCTTCTTCGCGAGTCCACACCAGCTTGACCGGCTTGCCGACGGCCTTGGAGATCTCTGCGGCTTGAACGACAAAGTCCAATTCCAGGCGGCGACCAAAACCACCACCCAAGTAGGTGGTCTTCAACGTGACGTCTTCAGGCTTGAGGCCCAAAGCGCCAGCGACAGCACCGTGAGCGCCTTGTTGGAATTGGGTAGGACCGATCAACAGGGCCTTGTTGCCTTGCACATGGGCGGTGAAGTTCATCGGCTCCAGTGGCGAGTGCGATTGCATGGGCGTGATGTATTCGGCTTCCAGCACTTTGGCGGCACCACCGATGGCCTTGGCCACATCGCCTTTGGACGCGATGATCGGAATCACCTTGCCAGATTTGGCTGCAGCACGGTTGCCTTCCAGCATGGAAGCATCGCTGATCGATGCGACAGCGCCTTCGTCCCACTGGATGCTGAGTTTTTCGGCCGCCTTTTTGGCGCGCCACCAGGAGTCGGCCACCACGGCCACGCCGTCGCTGACCTGCACCA